>NZ_JBBCMA010000001.1:1320994-1981491 GCF_037152535.1 Leclercia sp. AS011 | reverse complement strand
AGCTGAAACAGGCCGCCGATCTGCTCGACGTCAACAGCCGCTTTTTCCGCGTTAACTACACCGGCAACACCGATGAGTTAACCCTGCGCGTGGTCAGCCAGCTGCGGGCAGAGCGCGAGGCGGGCGAGGTCAGAACCTGGCAGCGCCGTTACCGAATGATTGAATAACACAAGTCTGAGTCTATGAAACAGGTAATTTTTGTGCGTCCCGACAGTGACGAGGACGCAAAAGTATGGTGGTGCGAATCGGGCAGTCAGCAGGTGATGGCGTTGAATGGACATCAGGCCCTCCGCGAGCTGGCGACTCATCCTCTGGCGTCGCGGGTCTGTCTGCTGTTACCGGCGAGCGAGATGATCTTCCGCCACTTCACGCTGGCGAAAAAGAGGCAGTTGGCACACAACATCCCCTTCTCCTGGATGGCGGAGGAGACGCTGATCGGCGATGTGGACACCCTCCACTGGACGGTGCTGGGCAAAGCCGGGCGCGAGGTGGATGCGGTGGCGATTGACGCTCCGCGCATGCATCAGTGGCTGGCGCGCTGCCACGACGCCGGGCTAAAGGTGGTGCAGGTGCTGCCGGATAGCTGGCTGCTGCCGGGCGAGGCCAACAGCAACACCCTGGTGCCGCTGGAGGCGCAGGTCTGGCTGCGCGTTGGACAGGCCAGCGCCTGTACGGTGGAGCCGGCCATGCTGCCGCTGCTGCTGGGGAAAAGCCCCGGGGAGATCCTCTGCTACGGGGAGGCTCCGGCCGGGGTGACATGCAGCGAAACCCTGCCGTGGCAGCATCCGCTGGTGCTGATCCAGCCGCGCTGGAAACACTGCCGGGTGAACCTCCTGCACGGCGAGTTCGACCTGCGGGAGGCCGCAAGCGGCGCGGCGAAAAAGCGCCGCATGGCGACCGCTGTGATGGCGCTGCTCTGCGTCGGGCTGCTGATCGGACCGCGGGCCGCCACCGCCTGGATGTTGGTTCAGGAGGAGAACCAGCTTCAGCAGGCAATCGTGCAGCTCTATCAGCACCATTTCCCCAGCCTGCGCCAGCAGAGCAACATCAAATACCATTTTGGTCAGAATATTAAAAAGCAGAAGAAAGGGATATTTCAGCAGCTGGATGCGCTGGAGCAAATTAAACGCCGCGTGCCGGGGATGGAAATAGAGGGTATCGAATACGACAGCGCGCAAAATAACCTGACGCTCAGCGTGCAAGCGCAAAACCCGCAGCAGCTACAGGACTTTGTGCAGCAGGCGAGCGAGAAGTTTGCCTTTGCCCTGGAGCCTGTTTCCACGGCGGCACCTTATACCGCGCTTGTGACGGGGAAATATAAATGAAAACAAAAATAGCGCAGTTAAAAACCCGCTATCAGCAGTACAGCCTTCGCGAGCGCAACCTGATCAAGGTGGGCGCGGCGGCGCTCTGCTGTGCCGCGGTCTACTACGGCGGCATGGTGCCGCTGGACACCATGATTGGCCGCAGCCAGTCGACGCTCAACCGCCAACAGGAGACGTTGCGCTGGATGCGCGACGAAATTGCCAAAAATCATCTACAGGTTCAGCAGTTGAAAACCAACAATCCGCGCAGCGCGGTGGAAAACAGCGCCCATGAGATCAACCTGACGCTCAGCGACGTGCGTCAGGACGGACAATCCCTGACCTTCGCCATTAACCGGGTCAACGTCTATGTGCTGAAAAACTGGCTGCGGGAGATGAATCTCGCCACCGGGGTGCGGCTGGAGAAGATGACCCTGACGCCGGTGGATCACCTCAGCGATGTGAAAGCGGATCTCCAGCTGAGCTGGAAAAAAAGCGCATGATGAGCCCGGGGATCTGCGCCGCCAGCGGCGTGCTGGGGGCGATCCTCGGCAGCTTTCTCGGGGTGGTGGTGGAACGTCTCCCGGGATGGATGCGGGAAGAGGCGGGGGCCGGGAATCTGCTCTATCCTCCCTCGCACTGCCCGGCGTGTCAGCACCGGCTGCGCTGGTGGGAAAATATCCCGCTGGTGAGCTGGCTGATGCTGGGCGGACGCTGCCGCTGCTGCCGCGTCCGGATCCCCCTGCGGGTGCTGATGGCCGAGCTGCTGAGCGGGCTGTTTTTTGCCCTCAGCGCCTGTCTGATACCCGGTTTGCCGGTGCTGCTGGCCCTGTGGCTGCTGTGGTGCGGCCTGCTGCCGCTGGCGATGATCGACCTGCGGGAGCGGCTGCTGCCGGACTGTCTGACCCAGCCGCTGCTGTGGGCCGGGCTGCTGTTGAATCTGCATGTTCACCTGCTGCCGCTCAGCGATGCGCTGTATGGCGCGGTGGCGGGCTATCTGGCGCTGTGGCTGGTCTACCAGGGACACCGGCTGACTACCGGGCGGGAGGGGCTGGGCTACGGCGACTTTAAGCTGCTGGCGGCGCTGGGTGCCTGGTGCGGCTGGCAGGCCTTACCCTCGATCCTGCTGCTGGCGGCGCTGGGGGGGATCCTCGGCTGGGTGCTCTGCTTTCGTCATCAGGAAGATGATACCCTTATTCCTTTCGGTCCGTTTCTGGCATTAGCCGGGCTGACGATATTTATTTTGCAGCACGCGTTTTTCACCTTTTAATTCGCCGGTCAAGTTTTTCCTGAGTTTTTTTCGTGAAAGCGAAAACGCGAAAAAATGGACGGCGAGCGATATCGTGACACCGGGTTAAATAACCCTTTTACCATGCCGAATGGATCGCATGGTTATTTAAGTTCACGTACAGCAAAAGGAATGAATAATGAAAATCATGCAGCCTAAATATCTGGCTTTATTTGTCGCTGCGGCGGTGAGCCCGGTATTTGCCGCGGTGCCGGGAAAGCCGACCCTGAGCAGTGGAAATGATAAATTTTCCATTGTCGAGGTGGATCAGTCAGCGCAGGTTTATAACTCGCTGATTAAGGTTAAGGACGGTGCCGACGTGACCGTGGAGTGGAACGTCTACAGCGGTGATGTGCCGACGACGGCCAAAGTGCTCCTGGACGGTCAGGAAGTCTGGAGCGGGGCAGGCAGCGCCTCCGGCAAAGCCACCTTCAAGGTGAAAAAAGGCGGTCGCTATCAGGAGCAGGTCCAGCTCTGTAACGACAGCGGATGCAGCACCAGCGACAGCAAGCTGATCATCGTCGCCGATACCGACGGGAGCCATCTGCTGCCGTTGAATGCTCCGCTGCAGGAGAACAATAAATCCTTCGCCCAGCACTCCGATAAAGTGGTGGCGGCCTACTACCCGGAATGGGGCGTCTACGACCGCAAATTCCCGGTGGATAAAATTCCTGCCGCCAACGTAAACCACATTATCTATGGCTTCATTCCCATTTGCGGCGACAACATCAACGCCAGCGCCGGTAACGCGCTGGAAGCGCTGAAGAAAGCCTGTCAGGGCCGTCCGGATTACACCGTGGCGATCCACGATCCCTGGGCCGCGCTGCAGATGCCGCAGTCCGGCGTGTCCAACTGGGACGACGCCTATAAAGGCACCTACGGTCAGATGATGGCGCTGAAAAAAGCGCATCCGGGCCTGAAAATTCTGCCATCCATTGGCGGCTGGACCCTCTCCGATCCCTTCTTCCAGATGCACGACAGCGCCATCCGCGCCCGCTTCGTCTCCTCGGTAAAAGAGTTCCTGCAAACCTGGAAATTCTATGACGGCGTGGACATCGACTGGGAGTTCCCGGGCGGCGGCGGTGAGAACCCGGCGCTGGGTAACCCGCAGGTGGATAAAGAGACCTACACCCTTCTGATGCGCGATCTGCGCGCGATGCTCAACGAGCTCTCCGCCCAGACCGGCCGCACCTATGAACTGACCTCCGCCATTGGCGCGGGCACCAGCAAAATCGCCAACGTGGACTACAACGCGGCGCAGAAGTACATGGATTACATCTTCCTGATGAGCTATGACTTCTACGGCTCCTGGAGCATGACCGACCTCGGCCACCAGACCGGGCTGCACGCTCCAACCTGGAAACCGGACAGTGTGACCACCGAAGGCAGCGTTAACGCCATGCTGGCCCAGGGTGTCCAGCCGGGCAAAATCGTGGTTGGCGCGGCGATGTACGGTCGCGGCTGGACCGGGGTTCACGGCTACACCGGCGACAACCCGTTCACCGGCACCGCCACCGGCGCGATCCCGGGCTCCTGGGAAGCGGGTATCGTCGACTACCGCGACATCGTCAACAAATACAAAGGCAAAGCGGGCTGGGAATATAAATATGACGCTACCGCGGAAGCGCCATACCTGTTCAACAAGGCCAGCGGAACCCTGATCACCTATGACGATGCCCGTTCCGTCGAGGCGAAAGGCAAGTTTGTGCTCAACAAGAACCTGGGCGGCCTGTTTGCCTGGTCCCTGGAGTCCGATAACGGCGACATCCTCAATGCGATGAACGAAAGCCTGCTGAGCGGCTCCTCCTCTGACGTACCGCCGGCAACCAACCACGCGCCGGTAGCCTCCGCCAGCGACCTGACGGTCACCGGCCCGGCGAATGTGACCCTGGATGGTTCTGCCTCCAGCGACCAGGACGGCGATACCCTGACCTACAAATGGACCCAGATCTCCGGCCCTTCTGTCACCCTGTCCAACAGCAACAGCGCGCAGGCCAGCTTCAGCGTGGCGGCGGTGGCGAATGACCAGACGTTGGTGTTCCGCCTCACCGTGACCGACAGCAAAGGGCTGAGCAGCACCGCTGACGTGCAGGTCGTCAACAAAGCGCCGAAAGCTAACCAGGCCCCGGTGATCAACGCTATCGCCCCGGTCTCGGTTGAAGCGGGTCAGCCGCTGACCCTGCATGCCCAGGCGGCAGATCCGGACGGTGACGCCCTGAGCTACGCCTGGAGCGTACCGGGTGACATGAACGCCACCGGCACCGACACCGCCAACCTGAGCATTACCGCCCCGCAGGTGAGCAGCAACACCGATTACACCCTGAGCGTGGTGGTGAGCGACGGTAAAACCGCGGTGCAGGCCAATGTCCAGGTCACCGTGACGCCGAAAGCGCAGGAGCCTGCCGACGAGGTGACACCGCCTGCGGATGAGGCCTCCAGCTGCGACAGCAGCCCGGTTGATGCCAGCGCCAGCAGCTATCCGGCGTGGAGCAGCAGCAAGGTCTACACCAGCGGCAACACCGTCAGCTTCGACAACCTGGTCTGGAAAGCGAAGTACTGGACTCAGGGCAACCAGCCGGGCTTCGGCGTGGACGCCTGGGAGCTGATGAGCACCGTGAAAATGGGCTGGATGCCGACCATGGTCTACAACGGCGGCGACACCACCACCTTCGAAGGGAACGAGTACCGCGCGAAATGGTGGACCAAAGGTGATAAACCGGGCCAGAACGACGTCTGGGTGAAAGTGGGCGCGGCACCAGACTGTAAATAATCTTCCGCACCTGAGATGACGGGGGCATGGCCCCCGTCTTTTTGCGTCTGGTGGGTATGAAAATGAAACGCTTACTTGTTCTGCTGGTGCTGCTCAGCCACGGCGCGCTGGCTAACTGCTGGGACAGCGCCGGGCAGCGCTATCACGTCGATCCCTTTCTGCTGTATGCCATTGCCAACGTCGAGTCGGGGATGAACCCCTCTGCGGTGGGCTGGAATCATGACGGCACCCGGGATGTCGGGCTGATGCAAATTAACAGCATTCACTTCGCCGCGCTGAGGCGCGCCGGGATCGACGAGTCTCGCCTGATAACCGAGCCCTGCACCTCGATCCGGGTCGGGGCCGCGATTTTGTCGGGGATGATCCGGGTCTACGGCTACCGCTGGGAGGCGGTGGGAGCCTATAACGCCGGATTAAAAAAAGAGAACTACCCCCAGCGGATGCTGTACGCCCGTAAGGTGTGGCAGAAGTACCAGCAGCTTAAATCCGGCCGCAGGGGATAATCAGCGGTGTAACTTACCGTGATCCCGCAGCCAGGCAGCGGTGCGCTCAATGCCTTCATCCAGCGTCACCAGCGGTTTATAGCCCAGCTCACTCTCGGCGCGTTGCGTATCGAGGGTAAAATCAAAGTTCAGTTTCGACACCCCGTAGTGGGTCAGGGCGGGCTCTTTTGCCGACTTGTTCCCCAGCCGCTCCATGCTGCGGGCGATGATATCCAGCATCGGGTAGGGCACCGAGCGGATCCGGCACTGGATGTTCAGCTCGTCAATCAGCTTCTGCACAATGCTACGCAGGGAGCGCGGTTCGCCGTTGGTGATGTTGTACGCCCGCCCGGACGGCAGGCTGTCGCATTCGCTCTGGCTCGCCAGCCACATGGCGTGAATGGCGTTGTCGAAATAGGTCATGTCCACCAGCGCATCCCCGCCGCGCGGCAGCAGCACGCTGCCGTAGTGGTGCATCATCTGCGCCAGGCGCGGAATAAACACTTTGTCGTGCGGGCCAAACAGACTCTGCGGGCGCAGGATGGTAAAGCGGGTATGCGGGTTAGACTGGGCCAGCAGATCGATTACCTGTTCGCTGGCAGCCTTGCTGCGGGCAAATTCGCAGGCGTAGCGCGCCGGACGGAAGTCTTCCTGGATGTCCCGGTGGTGGTGATAGTCGAAATAGAGCGACGGGGAGGAGAGATGCACAAAGTTGCGCACCCCCCAGGCCACGGCCCACTCGCCCAGACGGCGGGTGGCGCGGACGTTCGCCAGGTCGAAGGCTTCCTGGGTGCCCCAGGGAGAGGTAAAGCTGGAGCAGTGCCACAGCGTATCGATCCCGGCCAGCATCACTTTTGCCTGGGAAGAGACCAGTTCCGTCAGATCGGCATGGACAAACTCTGCGCCCATTTTTTGCAGCAATTTACCCATCGCTTCATTGCGACCGGTGGCCCGAACGCTGATGCCTTTATTGCGCAAAAACTCCACCGCATTGCGGCCTAAGCCGCTGGTGGCGCCGGTAACCAGTACCTTCATATCGATCCACTGTTTGAAAAGAATTTCGTGCGCATTCTTCCGTGAATTACGCCTGTATGCAATGGGAAACGTGAAAGATTCGGAGTTTTAATCAGACTTTTTCTGTCTTTTGTTCTGCCAGAAGTGCAATACGCCGGGCCATGCCCCGGAAGATAAACAGATGCGCCGGGATCATCAGCAGCCAGTAAAACAGACCCGGCATCCCGTGCGGGTGCCACCAGGCGCGGACGTCCAGCTCCCGGTGGCTGCCTTTGTCCTTCAGGGTAAAGCACAACCGCCCGAGGCCCGGGGCTTTCATGCCAAACAGCAGCGCCAGCTGTTTCTCCGGCTCGACGATAATCACCTTCCAGCTGTCCACCGCATCGCCGGTTTGCAGGTATGGCGCTGCCGGGCGGCCTTTCGCCAGCTTATGCCCGACCAGCCGATCCATCATCGCCCGGGTCTGCCACAGGGCGTTGCCAAAGAAGTAGCCCTCTTTGCCGCCGAGCTGATTTACCACTTCCCACAAGGCGCTCAGGCTGGCAGCGGTTTTTACCGTGCACCCGGCCTGTTTCGGGTAGTAGCCATACTCCGGACGCCAGCGGGCAAAGGCCTAGGCGTCGTAGCCCCAGTCGCTGGAGTTGACCAGCTTCTCCTCTTCTTTCAAGGTATTGCGCACCGCGTCATCGAAGCGGATTAAATCCTGGGGGATCAGCGCGCGCAGTTCCCGGTCGTCGGCCAGCAGATCGTGCTTCAGCCCCTGGATCAGGGCCTTAGCGGTGGTCGGCGGCACGGAGGTGATGACGTTTAAAAACCACACCGAAATCCAGCGGGTGGGGAAGGGGATGGGGAGCAGCGGACGGCGACGGCCACTCACCGCCATAAAGTGTTCGAACTGCTGCTGATAGCTCAGCACCTCTGGCCCGGCGGCCTCCAGCACCCGGTGCCCGGTGGCCGGGTGATTGAGCAGTTCCACCAGATAGTGCAGCAGGTTCTCCAGCGCAATGGGGGTGGTGCGGGAGCGCACCCAGCGCGGCGGGGTCAGCACCGGCAGGTTATAGACCATGTCGCGCATCACCTCGAAGGCGGCAGAGCCCGCCCCGACGATGATCCCGGCCCGCAGCTCGGTGAGCGGGATCCCGGCGCTGCGCAGGGTTTCGGCGGTCAGCTGCCGGGCGCGCAGGTGATCGGACTGCTCATGCTCCGGGGCCTGCAAGGAGCTGAGGAAAATAATCTGGTTAACCGGGTGCTCCAGCAGCAGATCGCGCACGTTCATCGCCACCTGACGCTCGTGGGCGATGAAGTTGCCGCCTTCACCCATGCTGTGCACCAGATAGTAGAGGGTATCCACTCCCTCCAGCAGGGCCGCCAGTTCCTGCGGCCAGTTGAGATCGAGGGTATGGCAGGTCACGTTGGGCAGGGCCTGCTTTTGCAGACGCTCAACGTTGCGTGCCGCCGCCCGTACCTGATGCCCGCGCGCGCTGAGGGCGGCCACCAGATGTTGACCGATATACCCGCTGGCACCGAGCACCAGAATACGTTGCGGCACGTTGGCTCCTTAGCGCTGCAAAAAAGCCTGCCAGTGGGCAACCACTTCGGCGAGCTGCTCGCGGTTGACGTCGAGATGCATTACCAGACGCACCACTGGCGAGGCGTTGATCAGCACGCCGCGCGCCTTCATGAATTCACCCAGCGCCGCGGCGTTGTCTTCCCCGACGCGGATGAACAGCATGTTAGTGTCGTGACGCATCACATCTGCGCCGATCTCGCGCAGCTGCGTTGCCATCCACGCGGCGTTGTCGTGATCGTCCTTCAGACGGGCAACGTTATTTTTCAGGGCGTACAGACCGGCTGCGGCGAGGATCCCGGCCTGGCGCATGCCGCCGCCGGTCATTTTACGCCAGCGGTTGGCGCGCCGGATGTAGTCGGTGTTGCCCACCAGCAGGGAGCCCACCGGCGTGCCCAGCCCTTTGGAGAGACAAATGGTGAACGAGTCGCAATATTGCGTTATTTCTTTCAGCTCGCAGCCATACTCCACCACGGCGTTAAAGATACGTGCGCCATCGACGTGCAGCCCCAGCTTGCGCTCGCGGGTAAATTCCCACGCTGCTTTCAGGTACTCGCGCGGCAGCACTTTGCCGTTATGGGTGTTCTCGAGGCTGAGCAGTTTGGTGCGGGCGAAGTGGATGTCGTCGGCTTTAATTTTGGCAGCCACTTTGTCCAGCGGCAGGGAGCCGTCAGGCGCGGCATCGATCGGCTGCGGCTGAATGCTGCCGAGCACCGCTGCGCCACCGGCTTCGTACAGGTAGTTATGCGCCCCCTGACCGACGATATACTCTTCGCCACGTTCGCAGTGGCTGAGCAGCGCCACCAGGTTGGCCTGGGTGCCGGTCGGCAGGAACAGAGCGGCCTCGTGGCCGCTCAGCCCGGCAGCATAGCGCTGGAGTTCGTTAACGGTGGGGTCGTCGCCGTAGACGTCGTCCCCGACCGGCGCGGCCAGCATCTGTTCCAGCATGGCCCGGCTCGGACGGGTAACGGTGTCGCTGCGTAAATCAATCATGGCATTTCCTTATTATTTTAAAGGCGATGCCGATTGTTTTACCTGAGCCAGTTGGTTTTGGCTAGCTCCAGAACTTCGTCGCCGCGGCCGCTGATAATGGCGCGCAGCATATACAGGCTAAAGCCCTTCGCCTGCTCCAGTTTGATCTGCGGCGGGATCGCCAGTTCGTCTTTGGCGACCACCACATCCACCAGCACCGGGCCGTCGGTAGCAAAGGCGCGTTGCAGGGCGTCGTCCACCTCGGAGGCTTTCTCCACGCGGATCCCGGTGATACCACAGGCTTCGGCGATGGCGGCGAAGTTGGTATCGTGCAGCTCGGTGCCGTCGGTCAGATAGCCCCCGGCCTTCATCTCCATCGCCACAAAGCCCAGCACGCTGTTGTTAAAGACGATGATTTTGATCGGCAGCTTCATCTGCGCCACCGAGAGGAAATCTCCCATCAGCATGCTGAAGCCGCCGTCGCCGCACATCGCCACCACCTGGCGCTCCGGCGCGGTGGCTTTGGCGCCCAGCGCCTGCGGCATGGCGTTAGCCATCGAGCCGTGGTTGAACGAGCCAATCAGACGGCGCTTGCCGTTCATCTTCAGGTAGCGTGCCGCCCAGACGGTCGGCGTCCCTACGTCGCAGGTAAAGATGGCATCTTCGGCGGCGTAGTGGCTGATCTGCTGGGCCAGATACTGCGGGTGCAGCGCCTTGTCGCTGGGCTTCGCCAGGTCGTCCAGCCCCTTGCGCGCGTCACGGTAATCGCTTAGGGCTTTGTCGAGGAATTTGCGGTCGGTTTTCTCCTCCAGCAGCGGCATCAGCGCGGCGAGGGTGGCCTTAATGTCGCCCACCAGCGCCATATCCACCTTGCTGTGCGCCCCGATGCTGGCCGGGTTGATGTCGATCTGGATGATTTTCGCGTCGGTGGGGTAGAAGGCGCGATAGGGGAAGCGGGTGCCGAGCAGCACCAGAGTGTCGGCGTTCATCATGGTGTGGAACCCGGACGAGAAGCCGATCAGCCCGGTCATCCCCACATCATAGGGGTTATCGTACTCTACGTGCTCTTTGCCGCGCAGGGCGTGAACGATGGGGGCCTTGAGCATGCCGGCAAATTCCACCAGCTCGTCATGGGCTCCGGCGCAGCCGCTGCCGCACATCAGGGCGATATTGCTGGAGTAGCGCAGCAGCTGCGCCAGCTTTTTCAGTTCGGCATGGGCGGGTGTCACCACCGGCAGCGGGGCCGGATACCAGTGGCTGCTGGCGCTTTCCGGGGCCGCCTGCAGGGCCACGTCGCCGGGCAGCACAATCACCGAAACGCCGCGGTTTAAAATGGCGTTACGCAGGGCCAGGGCCAGCACCTGCGGGATCTGCTCCGGCGTGGAGACCAGCTCACAGTAGTGGCTGCATTCGCGGAACAGCTCCTGGGGATGCGTCTCCTGAAAATAGCCGCTGCCGATTTCACTCGACGGAATATGCGCCGCGATGGCCAGCACCGGGACGTTGTTACGATGGCAATCAAACAGGCCGTTGATCAGGTGCAGGTTGCCCGGCCCGCAGGAACCGGCGCACACCGCCAGCTCGCCGGTAAGCTGCGCCTCGGCCCCGGCGGCGAACGCGGCGACCTCCTCATGACGGGTGGGCATCCACTCGATGGTGCCCATCCGGTTCAGGCTGTCGCTCAGGCCGTTGAGGGAATCTCCGGTGACACCCCAGATCCGTTTCACTCCGGCCTGTTCCAGCATTTTTGCAATGTAGTTCGCCACGGTTTGTTTCATGGTAGTCCGTCTCCTGAATGTGATAACGCTTTCAAGCTTAGATGAAACTGACCGTCATGCCGGTTAATCCCCCTCATTAATCGTTGCTTTCAATGTGCAACATTTCGTCATATTGTGGTGAGGTATCCCATAAAAAACGGAGTAAATTCAGATGGTTAAATCATTGTTAATGGCTGTTAATAAAACGCTAACGCATGAGGATTTTGGCAGGCTGCTGCTGCGTCTGGCGGTGGGGGGCTTAATGCTGTTTCACGGCATGCATAAGGCGATCGACGGGGTGGGAGGCATTGCCGGTATGCTGGTGGCAAAAGGGCTGCCGGGCTTTATCGCGTA
This sequence comes from Leclercia sp. AS011, assembly GCF_037152535.1. NCBI lineage: Bacteria > Pseudomonadati > Pseudomonadota > Gammaproteobacteria > Enterobacterales > Enterobacteriaceae > Leclercia > Leclercia sp. AS011. Next base: position 1,969,983 of record NZ_JBBCMA010000001.1, on the reverse strand, counting down.
TGGCGTGCTGATTGGCGAAGTGGTGGCCCCGATCCTGATTATCCTCGGGATCCTTACCCGTCCGGCGGCGCTGGTGCTGGCCTTTACCATGGTGGTGGCGTGGCTGATGGTGGGTACAGGCAAAACCTTCGCGCTGGATGCGGTCGGGGCATGGGCGATTGAGAGCCTGGTTTACTTCTTCGTGGGCGCGCTGGCGGTGGCATGCTTAGGGGCAGGGCGGTATTCGGTGGTGAGCGATCCGGCGTGGAAATAAAACATCCCCGATGTCGCATCGGGGATGTTGATTATGTAGGCCCGGTAAGCGTAGCGCCACCGGGCGTTTTATCAGGCGAGCACCAGATCCCCCTGCGGATGACAGGAGCAGGCCAGCACATAGCCTTCCGCCACTTCGGCATCCGTCAGCGTCATGGTGCTGGAGACGGTATAGTTCCCGTCCACCACCCTGGTTTTACAGCAGCCGCAGACACCCGCACGACAGGCAGCCACCACCGGCACGTTATTGCTCTCCAGCGCCTCGAGCAGCGTGCTGCCCACGCGGCCAAAGAAGGTCTGCGCGGGCTGCAGTTTGGTGAACTTCAGCCCGCTGGTGGCAGCTTCCGCGACCGGGGTAAAGAACTGCTCTTTAAAGAAGCGGGTCACGCCGAGGGCCTTCACCTCTTCTTCAACGATGTCCATATAGGGCGCAGGACCACAGGTCATCACGGTACGTGCAGCGATATCCGGCACGCTTTGCAGCAGTTCCCGGTTCAGGCGACCGGCAACAAAGCCGTGCGTGGCGTTGTTTTCGGCCACCAGCGTGACCGGGTAGTTACGCCATTCGTCGGCGAAAATCACATCCTGCGGCGAGCGCACGCTGAAGATCACCTGTACGTCAGCCTGCGGGCGGTGTTTCGCCAGCCAGCGGCGCATCGACATTACCGGCGTCACGCCGCAGCCGGCAGCCAGCAGCAGGAATTTATCGTCCGGCTTATCGTCACAGGTGAAATCACCCTGCGCATCCGACAGCCAGATGTAATCCCCTCGCTTCACATCCTGCGTCAACCACTGAGAGCCTGCCCCCTGATCAATGCGGCGAATGGTCAGCGTGATGTACTCGCTGATACCCGGCGTGGAGGAGAGAGTGTACGCCCGCAGCGTCTCCGCTGAGTTACGCACGCTGACCAGCGCATACTGCCCGGCGCGGTACGGGTAATAGTCGTGGCACAGCAGCGAAATCGTCCAGACATCCGGCGTTTCCTGATGGATGTGATGAACCTGCATCCGCCATGGGCACTGATGGGTTGGCATCGTCATACTTTTACTCCTTACGCGCTCAGCAGTTGCTTCATGTCTTCTTCAACGGTGGTCACGGAACGCAGACCAAACTTCTCGTTGAGGACGGCCAGCAGATCCGGCGTGAAGAAGCCTGGCGCGGTCGGGCCGGTGACGATGTTTTTCACGCCCAGCGACAGCAGGGTCAGCAGGATCACAATCGCTTTCTGTTCGAACCAGGAGAGCACCAGCGACAGCGGCAGATCGTTCACGCCGCAGCCCAGTTTCTCGGCCAGGGTGACCGCCAGGATGATGGCTGAGTAAGCGTCGTTACACTGACCGGCATCGATCAGACGCGGCAGACCTTCGATATCCCCGAACTCCAGCTTGTTGAAACGGTACTTACCGCAAGCCAGGGTCAGGATCAGGCAGTCGTCCGGCACGCTGGTGGCGAAATCGGTGAAGTAGTTACGCTCCCCGCGTGCGCCGTCGCAGCCGCCGACCAGGAAGATGTGGCGCAGTTTTTCACGGCTCACCAGATCAATCAGGGAGTCCGCCGCGCCCAGCAGGGTCTGACGGCCAAAACCAACGGTGATCAGGTGCGGAATTTCGCTGTACGGGAAGCCCGCCATCTGCTGTGCCTGAGTAATCACCGGACCAAAATCGTCACCCTCGAGGTGGCTCACGCCCGGCCAGCCGACGATGCTGCGGGTCCAGATGCGATCGTCATACGCACCGACGGTAGGATCGATGATGCAGTTAGAGGTCATCACGATTGGGCCCGGGAAGCGGGCGAACTCCACCTGCTGGTTCTGCCAGCCGCTGCCGTAGTTACCGATCAGATGTTTGAATTTACGCAGCTCAGGGTAGCCGTGGGCAGGCAGCATCTCGCCGTGGGTATAGACGTTAACGCCGGTGCCGTCGGTCTGCTCCAGCAGGTTGTAGAGATCTTTCAGGTCGTGACCGGAGATCAGGATGCACTTACCTTCGGTCGCTTTGACGTTAACCTGAGTAGGCGTCGGGTGGCCGTATTTGGTGGTCTCACCGGCATCCAGAATGCTCATCACTTTGAAGTTCATCTGGCCGATCTCCATAGAACACTCCAGCAGGGCGTTCATATCGGAAGGCCAGGTGCCCAGCCACGCCATGATTTTGTGGTACTGGGCGTAGATGTCGTTATCGTACTGATCCAGAACGTGCGCGTGCTCCATATAGGCCGCGGCACCTTTCAGACCGTACAGGCACAGCAGACGCAGGCCGAGGATGTTCTCGCCAATCGCCGCTTTGTCTTTGTTCGGGGTAAAGTCTGCCGCCTGACGCTGCAGGTCGCCCAGATCGTCGCTCACCAGCTGCAGATCGGCCATCGGGTTATCGACGCGGGCGCTGGCATCCACATTCAGGGCCTGGGCTTTCAGGGCGTCGCGCAGGGCAATGGCTTCGCGGGCATAGCCGACAATACGCGGTGAATCGAAGTTAACGTTGGTCAGGGTGGAGAAAAAGGCGCGCGGGGCGAAGTTATCAACGTAGTGGTCGATAATGCCGTACTCCCGGGCTTTTACTGCCCAGGCGGATAAACCCTGCAGGGCGGCAATCAGCAGATCCTGCAGATCGGAGGTTTCGGCGGTTTTACCGCACATGCCCTGTGCGTAAGAGCAGCCGTTGCCGGCTGGAGTACGGATAGTTTGTTCACATTGCACACAAAACATAATCACACCTGTTAAAGTTATATTTTAGATACATGTTTAAGGTTATGCCTGTGACGATTCGGAGAAAAGGGCTTTCTGCTACAAACGAAAGGGTTATTGATTTAGCGCAATTTTGGCGGCAGCAGGCTACCGCCAAAGAAGTATCAGGCGGAGAAGAAGGCCATCATGATTGGCACCAGCAGGCTTAAGATAAAGCCGTGGACGATGGCGGCTGGCACCATTTCCAGGCCGCCCGAGCGTTGCAGCACCGGCAGGGTAAAGTCCATCGAGGTGGCACCGCACAGGCCTAGCGCCGTGGAGCGGCTGCGGCGCACCAGACCCGGGATCAGCATAATGGCGATCAGCTCGCGGCCCAGATCGTTAAAGAAGGCGGCGCTGCCAATCACCGGGCCAAAGGATTCGGTTAACAGAATGCCGGACAGAGAGTACCAGCCAAACCCGGAGGCCATTGCCAGGGCGGTATTGAGCGGCAGGCCGAGGATAAAGGCGTTAATCACCCCGCCCACCAGCGAGCTCCCCACCACGATCACGGCGACCATCATGCCGCGCCGGTTGAGAACAATCTGTTTCAGGGTCATGCCGTTATTGCGCAGCTGAATACCAATCAGGAACAGCAGGAAGATCAGGGTATATTCGCTGGCCTCGGTGGCGTGCTGTAAGAAATCGAACCCGGTCAGCCCCAGCAGAAAACCGAGCACCACCACGCCGCAGAGTTTTAAAGACTCCAGCGCCATGGCGATACGCGAGGGTAATTTTTCCTGATGATGGTGGTTTTTCCACGGAATAACGCGTTCCAGCCAGAACAGGGCCGCGATATTACAGAGCAAAATAACCCCCATCGTAATGACGGAGTAATGCAGGATCGAGAGCAGGTTGGTCGCCAGATTATCGAGGAAGGCGAGGCTGATGCCCATAAAAAACAGAATGACGTAGACAATCCAGCTCAGTAAACGGTTGATCAGTTTTAAAGCAGACAGCTGACGAAGAGGAATGAGATAACCCACAATCAGCGGGATCAGAATGATTAAGAGTCCTGAAAACATGAACAACCGGTCCTTTATATGAGTGGCGCTGTGACACTACCCAATTCAGGCGGTTCAGTAAAGGTGAAAACAGTGCCGGGCGGCGCTTCGCTTGCCCGGCCTACGAAATACTGTCCCGTAGGCCGGGTAAGGCGTAGCCGCCACCCGGCACCACAACGCGCACAATCTTAATCTCGTTTTTCCAGTAGGGTGCGGTACAGCACGCCGCCGAGAATACCGCCGACAATCGGCATCACCCAGAACAGCCACAGCTGCTGCAATGCCCAGCCGCCCTGGAAGATGGCCACCGCGGTGCTGCGCGCCGGGTTAACCGAGGTGTTGGTCACCGGAATGCTGATCAGGTGGATCAGGGTCAGGGCCAGGCCAATCGCAATCGGGGCAAAACCGGCCGGGGCCTGTTTGTCGGTAGCACCGTGGATCACCAGCAGGAATCCGGCGGTCAGCACGATTTCAATTACGATGGCAGACAGCATAGAGAAGCCGCCCGGGGAGTGTTCGCCAAACCCGTTCGACGCAAAACCGCTAGCCGCAGCGTCAAAGCCGGTTTTACCGCTGGTAATAAGATACAAAATAGCGGCAGCAATAATTCCGCCAATCACCTGGGCAATAATATAGCCGAGAATATCTTTCGCCGGAAAACGACCGCCTGCCCACAACCCTAATGTTACCGCCGGGTTAAAATGCCCGCCGGAAATATGCCCCACGGCATACGCCATGGTTAATACCGTTAAACCGAAGGCCAGGGAAACACCGACAAAGCCAATACCTAATTCCGGGAAACCTGCTGCCAGTACCGCGCTGCCGCAGCCACCAAATACCAACCAGAACGTGCCAAAACATTCAGCTGCTAATTTTCTGAACATAACCACCTCAAAGAAAAAGCGCGCAATCCTGCGCCATTGTTATTATCGCCAACAGGGGCGATGATTTTTAAAACGCCCCTATTCTAAAATGAATATTCCTCCTCACCAGTTAAATAAATAAGGTAAGTTTGATTTAGGGCAATGTGTTGCGTTTCCTTAAAAATTAAGGCAACCAAAACCGGTTTAAATATCCGGCAGCAAGCGTATTCGGCGGGAACGGTTATTTCAAATGAAACTTACTCATCCAATTCTTAATTTATGGCTTCTGCTTTTTATTATTCCACCGACAATCGGGTGTCCGTCCGGGCGCGCTGACGTTATACTCCTGATAACTTAAAGGAAAAAGTTCATCTCTCCCGGAGGGTACATGTTGCTTGAACGTGTGGAAATCGTGGGGTTCCGCGGCATTAACCGTCTGTCGCTGATGCTCGAGCATAATAACGTGCTGATTGGGGAAAACGCCTGGGGTAAATCCAGCCTGCTGGATGCCCTGACGCTGCTGCTCTCCCCGGAATCCGATCTGTACCATTTTGTCCGGGAAGATTTCTGGTTTCCCCCCGGGGATCTGCTGGGGCGCGAGCACCATCTGCATATCATTCTTACCTTTCGTGAATCTGAGCCGGGCCGTCATCGCGTCCGTCGCTATCGCCCGCTGGCCGACTGCTGGGTGCCGTGCCATGACGACTACCAGCGCATCTTTTATCGGCTGGAGGGCGAACTGGCGGATGACGACAGCGTACTGACCCTGCGCGGTTTTCTCGACAATGACGGCAACCCGCTGCCGCTGGCGGATATCGACGAGCGGGCGCGCCATCTGGTGCGCCTGATGCCGGTGCTGCGCCTGCGCGATGCCCGCTTTATGCGCCGGATCCGCAACGGCACGGTGCCCAATATGCCCGACGTGGAGGTCACCGCCCGCGAGCTGGACTATCTGGCCCGGGAGCTGGTGGCCCGTCCGCAAAACTTAACCGACGGCCAGATCCGCCAGGGGCTGTCGGCGATGGTGCAGCTGCTGGAGCACTACTTTACCGAGCAGGGCACCTCGCCGGTGCGCAACCGGCTGATGCGGCGACGCTCCCACGACGAGCAGCGCAGCTGGCGCTATCTCGATATCATCAACCGAATGATCGACAGGCCCGGCGGCCGTTCGCACCGGGTGATCCTGCTGGGGCTCTTCTCGACGCTGCTGCAGGCCAAAGGCACCGTCCGGCTGGACAAGGATGCCCGCCCGCTGCTGCTGGTGGAAGATCCCGAGACGCGCCTGCACCCGATTATGCTCTCGGTGGCGTGGCACCTGCTGAATCTGCTGCCGTTACAGCGCATCACCACCACCAACTCCGGCGAACTCTTATCCTTAACCCCGGTGGAGCACGTCTGCCGCCTGGTACGCGAATCGTCGCGCGTGACGGCCTTCCGCCTTGGGCCGGGGGGGATGAACGCCGAAGACAGCCGCCGGATAGCTTTCCATATTCGCTTTAATCGCGCCTCCTCTCTGTTCGCCCGCTGCTGGCTGCTGGTGGAAGGAGAGACCGAAACCTGGGTGATTAACGAGCTGGCCCGCCAGTGCGGCCACCACTTCGATGCCGAGGGGATCAAGGTGATTGAGTTCGCCCAGTCGGGCTTAAAACCGCTGATCAAATTTGCCCGGCGAATGGGCATCGAGTGGCACGTGCTGGTGGACGGCGACGAGGCGGGCAAGAAATATGCCGCCACCGTGCGAGGCCTGATCAATAACGACCGGGAGGAGGAGCGCGAGCACCTGACGGCGCTGCCCGCCATGGACATGGAGCACTTTATGTACCGCCAGGGCTTCGCGGACGTCTTTCATCGGGTGGCGATGGTGCCCGACGATATTCCGATGAACATGCGGCGGGTGATCATGAAAGCCATTCACCGCTCCTCGAAGCCCGATCTGGCGATTGAGGTGGCGATGGAGGCCGGTCGACGCGGGGTAGAAGCGGTGCCAACCCTGCTGCGGAAAATGTTCTCCCGCGTGCTGTGGCTGGCGCGCGGGAGAGCCGATTAACGGCGGGTCGCCTGGTTGACCTGCTCAATCAGGCTGTCCAGCAGGGCAAAGCGGCGGCGGTACTCGGCGCGCTTTTTGCTGGCAATCTCTTCCATCGGTTTACGCGGCATCACCAGCGGCAGACGGAAGTTGCCCTCGTCGGTGCGCTCGCCGCCGAGGGACTCCCAGAAGCTATCGTAATCCGCCAGCAGTTTCCCCTCTTTTTTCTTGCGATAGCGCCAGCTGCGGTAGATGTGGGTGCTGTTGCTGACCGCCACGATCTGCTCCACGGCCAGGACGCTGCCCAGGGTCATGGCGGCCTCCACCAGCAGGCGTTTCGGGAACAGGCCATGACAGGCTTTGGTGGCGCTCTGGATCGCCTCGTGCGGCACAAAGGCTTTCGCCCCCTGCATCCCGCCGATAAACAGCGTCGCGGTGCCGTTAATCTGACACAGTGTGAAGGTTATCTCCGCCAGCACCGTCTGGTCGGTGTCGCAAAACGCCAGCGTGGCCTCACCCTCTTTATCCAGAAAAGCATCCGCGCACAGGCGCAGGGTAAACTGCCGATCGTCTTTGCCGGTCAGGGTCAGCAACGTCACCCCTTCCCGGGAGAGGTAGCCGTTCATCAGCGCGACCGGGAGCTGGCGCTGCAGGGTCTGATAGTGCCAGCTTAGCGCCTGCAGGGTTTGCTGACGGTTGATGGCAACGGACAGCCACGGACGGTGCAGGCGGCAGGGCAACCCCGGCTGAACCTGCAATAGCTGCAGCAGCTGCGGCTGCTGGGCCAGATTTGACAGCAGGCGGGCGGTGCTGAATGGCGTCATCAGCGATCGCAGCATAAACTTGCGGCGGTAGGCCGGATTGCGCCAGGCAAGTCCCGGGGTTAGCGTTCCGGAGGCCAGGCGTTGAAACAGCTGCCAGCCCGATTTGGGTTGTGGCTGATGGGTAAAGGATGATTCTGCGATGGATGACATAATAAATTCCGGTCTTGTTGCCAGATCTTCATTTCAGCAGGGGCTTTATCAACCTCTCCTCAACGATTTTCATCCATCCTGGAAAGCAGGGGTTCCGTTGAGGAACGGTTTAGTTAGAATCAACAGTTATGTAAGCCAGAATAGCTATTTGGAATATTTATGAACTTTAAGGGAAAACGCAGGAAGCTGTTTCTGCTGCTGGTGCTGATTGTACTGGTGGCTGGATTCTGGCTGTGGCGGGTGCTTAATGCCCCGGTGCCACACTATCAGACGCTGATTGTCCGTCCGGGCGAGCTGCAGCAAAACGTGCTCGCCACCGGCAAGCTGGACGCGCTGCGCAAGGTGGATGTGGGAGCCCAGGTCAGCGGCCAGCTGAAAACGCTGTCGGTGGAGATTGGCGATAAGGTGAAAAAAGGGCAACTGCTGGGGGTCATCGACCCTGAGCAGGCCGAAAACCAGATCAAAGAGGTAGAGGCGACCCTGATGGAGCTGCGCGCCCAGCGCAGCCAGGCCGAAGCGGAGCGTAAGCTGGCTCAGGTGACCCTGAACCGTCAGCGGCAGCTTGCCACCACTCAGGCCATCTCGCAGCAGGATCTGGATACCTCCGTCACCGAACTGGCGGTCAAGCAGGCGCAGATTGGCACCATCGATGCGCAGATCAAGCGCAACCAGGCCTCGCTGGACAGCGCCAAAACCAACCTCGACTACACCCGAATCGTCGCCCCGATGGCCGGGGAAGTGACGCAAATTACCACCCTGCAGGGGCAGACGGTGATTGCCGCCCAACAGGCGCCGAACATCCTGACCCTGGCGGATATGGGCACCATGCTGGTGAAAGCCCAGGTCTCCGAGGCGGATGTGATCCACCTTAAGCCCGGCCAAAAAGCCTGGTTTACCGTACTGGGGGATCCGCAAACCCGCTATGAAGGGGTGCTGAAAGACATTCTCCCGACCCCGGAGAAGGTGAACGACGCCATCTTCTATCACGCCCGATTTGAAGTCCCCAACCCGCAGGGGGTGCTGCGTCTGGACATGACCGCTCAAGTGCATATCCAGCTGGCCGGGGAGAAAAACGTGCTGACCATCCCGCTGGCGGCGCTGGGTGAACCGGTGGGCGACAACCGCTACAACGTGAAGGTGCTGCGTAACGGCGAGACCCGCGAGCGTGAGGTGAGCCTTGGCTCGCGCAACGACACCGACGTAGTGGTGGTAAAAGGGCTGGAAGAGGGTGAGGAGGTCGTCATCAGCGAGAGCCAGCCCGGGGCGGCGAAATGACGGCCCTGCTGGAGCTGAATGATATTCGCCGGAGCTACCCCTCCGGCGACGGACCGGTGGAGGTGCTGAAGGGCATCACCCTGCGAGTTGAGGCCGGGGAGATGGTGGCAATTGTCGGGGCCTCAGGTTCCGGTAAATCGACGCTAATGAACATTCTCGGCTGTCTGGATAAACCCACCAGCGGCACCTACCGCGTGGCCGGGACCGACATCGCCACCCTGGACAGCGACGCGCTGGCTAAACTGCGGCGGGAACATTTCGGCTTTATCTTCCAGCGTTACCATCTGCTCTCACACCTGAGCGCGGCGCAGAACGTCGAAGTGCCGGCGGTCTATGCCGGCGTGGAGCGCAAAAAACGCCTTGAGCGGGCGCAGGCGCTGCTGACCCGGCTGGGGCTGGGGGAGCGGGTCGATTACCAGCCTTCGCAGCTCTCCGGCGGCCAGCAGCAGCGGGTGAGTATCGCCCGGGCGCTGATGAATGGCGGACAGGTGATCCTCGCCGATGAACCGACCGGGGCGCTGGACAGCCACTCCGGGGAGGAGGTCATGGCGATCCTCCACCAGCTGCGGGATCAGGGGCATACGGTGATCATCGTTACCCACGATCCGCAGGTGGCCTCCCAGGCCGGGCGGATCGTGGAGATCCACGACGGCGAGCTGGTCAGCAACCCGCCGCCCACCCTCAACGCCACCCGGCGCCAGGAGGTAGCGCTGCCTCCGCCGTCCGGCTGGCGGCAGTTTGCCAGCAGTTTCCGTGAAGCGTTGACTATGGCCTGGCTGGCGATGGCCGCCAACAAGATGCGTACCCTGCTGACCATGCTCGGGATCATCATCGGGATCGCCTCGGTGGTGTCGATTGTGGTGGTGGGGGATGCCGCCAAACAGCTGGTGCTGTCGGATATCCGCTCCATCGGCACCAACACCATCGACGTCTATCCCGGGAAAGACTTTGGCGACGATGAGCCGCAGTATCAGCAGGCGCTGAAGTATGACGATCTGGCGGCGATCCAGAAGCAGCCGTGGGTCAACTCCGCCACCCCGGCGGTATCGCAGAACCTGCGTCTGCGCTATGCCAGTATCGACGTGGCCGCCAGCGCCAACGGCGTCAGCGGTGATTACTTTAACGTCTACGGCATGACCTTCAGCGAGGGGGGCACCTTCAATGCAGAACAGCTCGCAGGCCGGGCACAGGTGGTGGTGCTGGATGCCAACTCCCGGCGACAGCTGTTCCCCAATAAAGCGAAGGTAGTGGGCGAGATCGTGCTGGTGGGTAACATGCCCGCGACGGTGATCGGCGTGGCAGAAGAGAAGCAGTCGATGTTTGGCAGCAGCAAGATTCTGCGCGTCTGGCTGCCGTACACCACCATCTCCGGGCGCATTATGGGGCAGTCGTGGCTGAACTCCATTACCGTCCGGGTGAAGGAGGGCTACGACAGCGCCATGGCGGAGCAACAGCTCGAACGCCTGCTGACCCTGCGCCACGGGAAGAAAGATTTCTTCACCTGGAACATGGACGGGCTCTTGAAAACCGCGGAAAAGACCACACGTACTCTTCAACTCTTCCTCACGCTGGTGGCGATCATCTCCCTGCTGGTCGGGGGGATTGGGGTGATGAATATCATGCTGGTGTCGGTGACGGAGCGTACGCGCGAGATCGGCATCCGTATGGCGGTCGGTGCCCGGGCCAGCGACGTGCTGCAGCAGTTTTTAATTGAGGCGGTGCTGGTCTGTCTGGTAGGCGGCGCGCTGGGGATTACGCTCTCCCTGTTGATCGCCTTTACGTTGCAGCTGTTTTTACCCGGCTGGGAAATTGGTTTTTCACCGATGGCGCTGTTAACGGCCTTCCTGTGTTCTACCTTTACCGGGGTGCTGTTTGGCTGGTTACCGGCAAGAAATGCCGCGCGGCTGGATCCGGTGGATGCGTTAGCCCGGGAGTAAGTCTGTGGGCCCACAAATATTTGTAGGCCCGTGCAAGCGCAGCGCCGCCGGACAACAGGCCTTACGGAAGCCCACAAATAAAAATGCCAGCGCATCGGGCTGGCATTTTGAGTGCGGGGTGTACACAATGAAACAGAGGGCTACGCCACCGCTTCTGCTTCGACGGGCACAATAACGCTGGCATGATTGCCCTTTGGCCCGAGGTGTACATCGAACCGAACGGCTTGTCCGGCTTTCAGCGTTCTGTAACCATCCATCTGAATGGTGGAGTAATGCGCGAAGATGTCTTCGCCGCCGCCTTCAGGGCAGATAAAACCAAACCCTTTGGCGTTGTTGAACCACTTAACTGTACCCGTTTCCATGCTTCGACATCCTTCGTAAATCTTATTGAGTTAGATGTAATGAACCGGTGCTGGAGTGGGGGCTGTTCAAAACCTCGCCAACTCACGCCTGTACAATTTAGATAAACCAAAGGCAGCGTCAAGCATTTGCCGGGGAAGTGAGGGTAAAAATGCGTCAAAATTTGAAGCAGTTAACGCTATTGATGGGTATTGTGACAGACATCGCGGATGGCAATAATAGATGTGAGTTATCTGACATCTGAGGTAGATTCAGGTTATGTATAGCCTCCTGTCAGCATCAGCACCGCGACCGGAGAGCGTAAACGAAGATGACGACTGACAATGGGTAAGACGAACGACTGGCTCGATTTCGACAAGCTGGCGGAAGATAAAGTGCGCGACGCGCTAAAACCGCCATCTATGTATAAAGTTATGTTAATGAACGATGACTACACGCCGATGGAATTTGTTATTGACGTGCTACAAAAGTTCTTTTCTTATGATGTAGAACGTGCAACGCAACTGATGCTTACCGTTCACTATCATGGCAAAGCCATCTGCGGTGTTTTTACTGCAGAAGTCGCAGAGACGAAGGTGGCGATGGTGAACCAGTATGCAAGGGAGAACGAGCATCCGTTGCTGTGTACGCTGGAAAAAGCCTGAATAAGGCAATGAAAATTGGGGGAGGTGCCTATGCTCAATCAAGAACTGGAACTCAGTTTAAACATGGCTTTCGCCAGAGCGCGTGAGCACCGACATGAGTTTATGACGGTCGAGCACTTGCTGCTTGCACTGCTCAGCAATCCATCCGCCCGCGAAGCGCTTGAAGCCTGCTCCGTGGATCTGGTGGCGCTGCGTCAGGAACTTGAAGCCTTCATCGAACAGACCACACCTGTACTGCCCGTCAGTGAAGAGGAGCGCGACACGCAGCCGACGCTCAGCTTCCAGCGTGTACTCCAGCGTGCGGTATTTCACGTCCAGTCCTCCGGACGTAGCGAAGTTACCGGTGCCAACGTGCTGGTTGCCATCTTCAGCGAGCAGGAGTCGCAAGCCGCCTACCTGCTGCGCAAACACGAAGTCAGCCGCCTCGACGTGGTGAACTTCATCTCTCACGGAACGCGAAAAGACGAGCCGAATCAGGCATCGGATTCCGGCCATCAGGTCAACAGCGAAGAGCAGGCAGGCGGGGAGGAACGTATGGAAAACTTCACCACCAATCTTAACCAGCTTGCCCGCGTCGGCGGTATTGACCCGCTGATTGGCCGCGAAAAAGAGCTGGAACGGGCGATTCAGGTACTGTGCCGCCGCCGCAAGAACAACCCGCTGCTGGTGGGGGAATCGGGCGTCGGGAAAACCGCCATCGCCGAAGGGCTCGCCTGGCGCATTGTGCAGGGCGATGTCCCGGAAGTGATTGCCGATTGCACCATCTACTCGCTGGATATCGGCTCGCTGCTGGCGGGTACCAAATATCGTGGTGATTTTGAAAAACGTTTCAAAGCGCTGCTGAAACAGCTGGAGCAGGATACTAACAGCATCCTGTTTATCGACGAGATCCATACCATCATCGGTGCCGGTGCGGCCTCGGGTGGCCAGGTGGATGCCGCCAACCTGATCAAACCGCTGCTCTCCAGCGGCAAGATCCGGGTGATTGGCTCGACCACCTATCAGGAGTTCAGCAATATTTTCGAAAAAGACCGTGCTCTGGCGCGTCGCTTCCAGAAAATCGACATTACTGAACCGTCGGTCGAAGAAACGGTGCAGATCATCAACGGCCTGAAACCGAAGTACGAAGCGCACCACGACGTGCGTTATACCGCGAAAGCGGTGCGTGCGGCGGTGGAGCTGGCGGTGAAATACATCAACGACCGTCATCTGCCGGATAAAGCGATTGACGTGATCGACGAAGCGGGCGCGCGTGCGCGTCTGATGCCGGTCAGCAAGCGGAAGAAAACGGTCAACGTGGCGGATATTGAATCCGTGGTGGCCCGCATCGCGCGTATCCCTGAGAAGAGCGTTTCTCAGAGCGACCGCGACACGCTGAAAAACCTCGGCGATCGCCTGAAAATGCTGGTCTTCGGGCAGGATAAGGCCATCGAGGCCTTAACCGAAGCCATCAAGATGGCCCGCGCCGGGCTGGGGCATGAGCACAAGCCTGTTGGTTCCTTCCTGTTCGCTGGTCCAACCGGCGTGGGGAAAACCGAGGTGACGGTGCAGCTCTCTAAAGCGCTGGGTATTGAGCTGCTGCGCTTTGATATGTCCGAGTATATGGAGCGTCACACCGTTAGCCGTCTGATCGGTGCGCCTCCGGGTTACGTGGGCTTTGACCAGGGCGGTCTGCTCACCGACGCGGTGATCAAGCATCCGCACGCGGTTCTGCTGCTCGATGAGATCGAGAAAGCGCACCCGGACGTCTTCAACCTGCTGCTGCAGGTGATGGATAACGGGACGCTGACCGACAACAACGGGCGCAAGGCGGACTTCCGTAACGTGGTGATGGTGATGACCACCAACGCCGGGGTACGTGAAACCGAGCGTAAATCCATCGGCCTGATCCACCAGGATAACAGCACCGATGCGATGGAAGAGATCAAGAAGGTCTTTACGCCGGAGTTCCGTAACCGTCTGGACAACATTATCTGGTTCGATCACCTGTCTACCGAGGTGATCCATCAGGTGGTGGATAAGTTCATCGTCGAGCTGCAGGTTCAGCTGGATCAGAAAGGGGTCTCCCTGGAAGTGAGTCAGGAAGCCCGCGACTGGCTGGCGGAGAAAGGCTACGATCGTGCGATGGGTGCGCGTCCGATGGCGCGTGTCATCCAGGACAACCTGAAAAAACCGTTGGCTAACGAGCTGCTGTTTGGCTCGCTGGTGGACGGCGGTCAGGTGACCGTTGCGCTGGATCAGGCGAAGAACGAGCTGACGTACGATTTCCAGAGTGCGGCGAAGCACAAGCCGGAAGCGGCTCACTAAGTCTGTCGAGTGATGATAAAAACCGGGCGAAAGCCCGGTTTTTTTATGGTTTTTTACCGATGTGGCCGGGTTGGTAATTTTGGGTACCTGAAGCGATAAAGTTATTAAAGGTGAATTGATAGTTACAGCGATGACCAGGCCCGGCTGAAAATCGCCGAAGCGTTTCCGGAAGGCCGGGGCGAGGCGCATGGACGCGCCGAGAGGGCACCAGCCTGCATGGATGCAGGCTGGTGCCCGACCCGAAAGCCTGGAGGAATAAGCTGAGGGAACCGCGAAGCGGCGATTTTCTTTGCCGGGAGCCGGGGTTGCCATGGGGGAGGCGGCGAGCCCCCCTGGCACGTTCACCGGTTCAGGCGTATCAGAGAAGCAAGGAACGTAAGGTGAACGGAACGACTACTTAAGCCGCATATTCACCTTACCCAACATCAAAACTTTGCGAGTCATTATCCAGAATTTGAATGAAGATATTGCTGGATAAAACCCCAGTAATAGAATGGCGATGCACCTGCAAAATCAGGTGCCAGGATTGGCGTCCTGACCAAACCTCGGAAATGATGTTGCATGCGCAACCATCAGCGGTTTCGTTCACTCTTTTGAAAGCTGCGGATATAATCCGCATGTTCAGAATATGGTGGGCTGGGCCCGGGCTTCTCTGAAGCGCCGATTTTTCCGAGGGTAATCGGTACGCCAACCTGGTTCAGTCCACCGCCTGAGTTGGCGTTCGGGTGGTCAGCAAAAAATTACTTTCGGAGATTATGATTATGGATAATGACAGCATCACCCAGCTTTATAGCGAACTCGAACTCAGCACGCTCGATCTTTCCATCCTTGCCGCGCGCTGCAATCTGCTCACCGAAATCCTGGTCGATTGTAATTCGCTACCGCAAACGCAGCCCGTCTGCCGCTGTCTTGCGGCATACCTGGACGCATTCAGAAGTGAACTGGAAAAATCGATGAGCGATTTTCGCGTGCTTGAGGAGGATGAGATCCCACCTTCGCACAAACAGGAGTGGCTGCTGGACAGCACCGAAGCCCAGTGCGATTACTGCCGGGCGCTAAACCATGTGCTGCTGGTGTCGCATTTCGACCGCGATATGCTCCCGCATCTCACCGGCCTGCTGCACGAGATCAGCCATGCAATGTTGGCCGATCTGACCGTGGTGCATGTTCACTAAGACCGTTCAGAAAAACAAAAAGGCCGGGATATCCCGGCCTTGATTATTCTTACTACACTACGCCATTCGCGGCGAAAAACTCTTAGCGACTACGGAAGACAATGCGGCCTTTGCTCAGGTCGTACGGGGTCAGCTCAACAGTCACTTTGTCGCCCGTCAGAATACGGATATAGTTCTTACGCATTTTACCGGAGATATGCGCGGTAACAACGTGACCGTTTTCCAGTTCTACGCGAAACATGGTGTTAGGCAACGTTTCAAGAACGGTACCCTGCATTTCAATATTGTCTTCTTTGGCCATCTAATCCTCTGGGGTATCACTACCAAGTTTTGAACCGGCAAGATAATGCCGAAATTCATCAATTAAGTAAAGATTTGCGCGTTTAAAACGCAGCAAAGCAGTTTCAGCGTATTACCCGGACGTCACGGTTCGACCGTACGAAAAGCGCATACGTAAAGGGGAGGTGGCAGGATAAACGATAGGGCGTTATCGGATGCGAACTATTCCCAAACGGCGGCGGGGCAACAGGCAGAACCTACTCTGCGGCAGAATTATAGCACCTTGAGGAAAAATATGCGGAAAACATTTATCTTTGAGGCGTAAATAACGTGCCGGGGACCCAGAAATTCTGCGGTAATTTCTGCATCCGCAGCGTCGCCAGTTGAGCCAGATATTCATGGCGGGAGATCTCGACCGCACCCAGCGAGGCGGTATGCTCGTTCAGCACCTGGCAATCAATCAACTGGCCGCCGCTGCGAGTGAAGCGGTCGCAGAAAACCAGCAGAGCGGTTTTCGAGGCATTCACCGCGCGGCTGAACATCGACTCGCCGCAAAACAGGGTGCCCTGTGCCACGCCGTACATCCCGCCCACCAGTTCGTCCTTATCCCACACCTCAATCGAGTGGGCGTAACCCAGTTCGTGCAGGCGGTGATAGGCGGTGATCACCTCGGGGGTAATCCAGGTTCCTTCAAAGCGATCGGCAGCGCACCCCTCGATCACCTGACCAAAGGCGTGATTAAGGGTGACGCGATAGGGGGAGTGAGCGTGAAAGCGCTTCATGCTGCGGCTGATATGAAACTGTGCCGGCCACAGTACGGCGCGGGGATCGGGCGACCACCATAAGATCGGATCTCCGGGGGAAAACCACGGAAAAATCCCGCGCTGGTACGCCATTAATAAACGCGACGGGCTCAGATCGCCGCCGAGGGCCAGCAAACCATTAGGTTCACGCAGCGCCCCTTCCGGAGAAGGGAACGCAAGAGAATGACGAGAGAGCTGGACCAAGCGCATGACAACAAAACTCCAGTACGCGAAGTGGGGATCGGTTCAAATATAGACTACAGACGTTGTTTAAACTGGTAGTAGCGACCCTGTTTTGCTAACAGCTCTGCGTGACTACCTTGCTCAATAATCTGTCCGTTGTCCATCACAATAATTTGATCGAAATCCGCCAGTCCACGCAGGCGGTGCGTCACCATCAGCACCGTTTTGCCCTGCATCTCTTTTTCCAGTAAATCAAGGATTTGCCGCTCAGTCGTTGCGTCGAGACCTTCTGTAGGTTCGTCCAGCAGCATCAGCGGGGCGTTGTGCAGCAGCGCGCGCGCAATCGCCAGACGACGCAGCTCGCCGCCGGAGAGCTGACGCCCCCCTTCACCGAGCCAGCTGTTCAGACCTTCGTCTTCCAGCAGCTTGTGCAGGCCGACCTTCTCCAGCATTGCGCTTAACACGTCATCGGCGGCACCTGGCGCAGCTAACAGCAGGTTATCCCGCAGGGTGGCGCTGAAAAGGTGGACCCGCTGCGGCACCACGCTCACCGTTTTGCGCAGCGCAGGTTCGCTCATCGCTGTTAGCGGCGTGTCGTTGAACAGGATCTGGCCCTGAGCCGGATCCCAGGCCCGGGTCAGAAGCTGCAGCAGCGTTGACTTACCGCAGCCCGTACGTCCCAGCACCGCAACGTGCGCGCCTGCGGGGATGGTCAGGTTAATATGGTCCAGCGCGGGCTGAGCCTGGCTGTCATAGGCAAAGCTCACATCCGTAAGACGGAGAGCCAGCTGCTCAGGCACGTCGGAATCGGCGGTACTGAACTGCACTTCAGGCTCCTGACCGGTGATCTGAGTGATACGCAGCGCGGAGGCCACCACCTGGCCCAGATGCTGAAAGGCCCCGGTGACGGGGGCCAGCGCTTCGAACGCCGCCAGCGCACAGAAGACAAACAGCGCAATGAGCGGGCCCGGCTGGGTGTTATCGCCCACCCCGCCGGAGGCCATCCACAGCATCGCCATCACGGCGAACCCGCCGATCAACAGCATCAACGCCTGAGACAGAGCCGTGAGTTCCGACTGTTTGCGCTGGGCTTCGTGCCAGTTCAGCTCGGTGTTTTCCATCTGCGCGCGGTAGCGACGGCTGGCGCCAAAGATGGTCAGCTCTGCCTGTCCCTGCAGCCAGCCCGTCAGCTGCTGGCGATACTCGCCACGCAGACGGGTCAGGTTTTCACCGGTCGGTTTCCCGGCGCGGTAAAACAGTGGCGGCAGAAGAAACAGCGTCAGGAGCATGATCCCGCCGAGCACCAGCGCGATGTTAACGTCCAGCAGGCACAGGCCGAGGGTAACGACCACGATCACCACCAGGGCACCCACCAGCGGGGAGATAACCCGCAGGTAGAGGTGATCGAGGGTATCGACGTCCGCGACCACACGGTTCAGCAGTTCGCCCTGGCGATAGCGTGCCAGCCCGGCAGGGGAGAGGGGCAGCAGCTTGCTGAAGGTGGTCACGCGCAGGTGCTGTAACACGCGGAAGGTGGCGTCATGGCTGACCAGACGCTCGAAGTAGCGTCCGGCGGTACGGGTGATGGCCGTGCCGCGTACCCCTGCGGCGGGCAACATATAGTTGAAGCTGTATAGGCCGGCAAACCCGGCCACCGCCGAGGCAGAGAGGAACCAGCCTGAAAGCGTGAGCAGGCCGATACTGGCCAGCAGGGTGACGATCGCCAGCACCACGCCGAGGGTTAGCATCCATTTGTGGCGCATATAGAGCGCCAGATAAGGCAGTAAAGCGCGCATCAGATCTCCTCCTGACGGTTCGCCAGCAGGGCCGCAAAGGGCCCCTGTGCCGCCGCGAGCGTGGCGTAATCACCCTGCTCGACAAGCTGTCCGTTGTCCATGACCCAGATCTGATCCCAGCGGGAGATGCCCTCCAGCTGGTGGGTCACCATCAGCGTGGTTTGCTGTTGCGAGGCGGCATCCAGCGCCATCATCACGCGCTGTTCGCTGTGCGCGTCCAGGCTGGCTGCGGGCTCATCCAGCAGTAAAAGCTGACAGGGGTTAAGCAGGGCGCGGGCCACGGCGATACGTTGCGCCTGGCCGACGGAAAGCCCCGCCGACTGATCGCCCACCACCGTATCCACGCCGTTCGGCAGCAGCGGCAGGAACTCGCTGACCCAGGCGCGATCGAGCACCGACTGCAGCTCTTCGTCGCTGGCATCCGGGCGCGCCAGCAGCACGTTTTCACGCAGCGTGGCCGCCGGGAGCTGCGGGTTCTGACCCACCCAGCTTAAATGGGTGCGCCATTCGTCAGGATCGAGCGCGGAGAGCTCGGCCTGGTTGATGCGCAGCGACCCGCTGTAAGCCATAAAGCCGGATAACGCATTCAGTAGCGAGCTTTTGCCCGAGCCGCTGGTGCCGACCAGCACCACGCGCTGACCTGCAGCGAGGGTAAAGTTTAACGGCCCCGCCAGCACTTTACCTTCCGGCGACAGCACGCAGAAATTCTCTGCGTCAATGCTGACCGGCTTGCTGGTGCTCAGGGTCACGTCGCCACGCTGCGGATGCGCCAGCGGCGTTTCAAGGAAGGTTTTCAGGCTGTCGGCAGCGCCCACGGCCTGGGCCTTCGCATGATAGAAGGTGCCCAGATCGCGCAGCGGCTGGAAGAACTCCGGGGCCAGAATTAACGCCAGGAAGCCCGCCGAGAGAGTGACGGCGGTGCCGTAGTGACCAAAATCGAGGGCACCCAGATAAGAGAAACCAAAATAGACGGCGACCAGCGCAATCGACAGGGAGGTAAAGAACTCCAGCACCCCGGAGGATAAGAACGCCAGGCGTAACACCTCCATGGTGCGCTGACGGAAGTCCTGAGAGGCATGGCGAATATTGTCGGTTTCGGCTTCACCGCGACCAAAAATGCGCAGCGTCTCCATGCCGCGCAGGCGGTCGAGGAAGTGGCCGCTTAAGCGACCCAATGCCAGAAAGTTGCGGCGGTTAGCATCGGCGGCACCCATGCCGACCATCGCCATAAACAGCGGGATCAGCGGCGCGGTACCCAGCAGGATCAGCGCCGCGACCCAGTTATACGGGAAGATTGCCAGCACGATCAGCAGGGGAACGAAGATCGCCAGCGCCATCTGCGGCAGATAGCGGGCGTAGTAGTCATGCATATCGTCGATTTGCTCGAGGATAAGCGTCGCCCAGCTACCGGCAGGCTTGCCCTGGATCCAGGCGGGACCGGCTTCCTGCAACCTGTCGAGCACCTGGCGGCGTATTTCGTAGCGG
Organism: Leclercia sp. AS011; assembly: GCF_037152535.1. Lineage (NCBI taxonomy): Bacteria > Pseudomonadati > Pseudomonadota > Gammaproteobacteria > Enterobacterales > Enterobacteriaceae > Leclercia > Leclercia sp. AS011. The sequence goes on along the minus strand of NZ_JBBCMA010000001.1, from coordinate 1,949,897 downwards.
ATGTTCTGTCCGGCGTGAAAACCCACGCGCTCACGCAACCAGACCACCCAGGCACGCAGAATGAAGACCAGAACCAGCACGATGAAAGGCAGCAGCAGGGCCTCGCGTGGGATGTTTTCCATGATCATATGGTTAAGAATGCGAGCCAGCAGCCATGCCTGGCCTACAATCAACACACCGCTGATAAACCCTAAAAGACGGGAAATATTCAGCCAGCGGCGGGAAAGAACGCTTTGCTGTTTCAGCCAGCGTGTTAGCTCTTGTTGACGGGTTTTTTCCATTGCGTGCTTAGCAGGTGATGTTATTAGGTATTGGGCACGGCAATGTTACAACGCAGAGACAATAAAGGCGACTTATCGCCGCCTTTTTTACGTTTGTTGCTGATTTGTAAAAATTATTTACTCTGATCGGCCAGTCCGTCGAGATAACGTTCTGCATCCAGCGCCGCCATACAACCGGTGCCCGCAGAGGTGATCGCCTGACGATAAATATGGTCCATCACATCGCCCGCAGCGAACACGCCCGGGATGCTGGTCTGGGTGGCATTGCCGTGGATCCCCGACTGCACTTTGATGTAGCCGTTCTCCAGCTCCAGCTGACCGTCGAAGATGGCGGTGTTCGGGCTGTGACCGATGGCAACAAACAGACCGGCCACTTCCAGCGTTTCGACGTTGTCGGTGTTCTGCGTATCGCGAATGCGCAGACCCGCCACGCCCATCTGGTCGCCAGTGACTTCTTCCAGCGTGCGGTGGGTGTGCAGCACGATGTTGCCGCTGGCCACTTTATCCATCAGACGCTTGATCAGGATTTTTTCCGCGCGGAAGGTATCACGGCGGTGAATCAGATGCACCTCAGAGGCGATGTTCGCCAGGTACAGCGCCTCTTCTACGGCGGTATTGCCGCCGCCGATGACCGCGACCTTCTGGTTGCGATAGAAGAAACCGTCGCAGGTGGCGCAGGCGGAAACGCCGCGACCTTTGAAGGCTTCTTCGGACGGCAGGCCCAGATAGCGGGCAGAAGCACCGGTGGCAACGATCAGGGCGTCGCAGGTGTATTCTGCGTTATCACCGGTCAGGCGGAACGGACGGTTCTGCAGATCGACCTTGTTGATGTGGTCAAAAATGATTTCAGTATCAAATTTGGTGGCATGCTCGTGCATGCGCTCCATCAGCAGCGGCCCTGTCAGGCCTTCAGGATCGCCTGGCCAGTTTTCTACTTCGGTGGTGGTGGTCAGCTGACCGCCTTTTTCCATGCCCGTAATCAGTACCGGTTGCAGGTTAGCGCGTGCAGCGTAGACCGCTGCGGTGTATCCCGCAGGTCCAGAACCAAGGATTAGCAGCTTACTGTGTTTGGCCGTGCCCATGAGATCCCCATTGTTGTTGGCAGACATTTTCCCGGATTGTAGGGAATTTGCGGTCGTAAAAAAAGGGCGTAGCGATTTTGTTAACGATGTGTGTAATAGAATTCGCCAATCAACGGCGGAGCAGAGAAGGTGATTTTATAACAATAATCATGGCTAATCGCTCGAAACGACGGCGATAAAATGAGGTTTAATCGCCGGTCGTAATGAATATCCGGCATGTTGTACTAAAAATCGATGTTTTGCTTTGACAATCCCCTGCGCTTTTGCGAAAACATTCAAGGAAGAAAAAAAACGGTCTTTGTGTAACGCATAGTCATGCACAAAATCACCATTTTTACCGGGTCAGCGAAATCTACGCATGGTGTGGACAGATGCCATACGTGATGTTGATGACCGCCTCTGGGCAACGGTCTTCATACCACATAACCCCAATCGGATCGCGCAAACTAAAAAACAGGCGATGCGATTAACCGCGGGGAAAGACTCTGAACAGTGAAGTGCACAGGGTCCTGGCAGGAGTTAGGGAAGGAATACAGAGAGACAATAATAATGGTAGATAGCAAGAAGCGCCCTGGCAAAGATCTCGACCGTATCGATCGTAACATTCTTAATGAATTGCAAAAGGATGGGCGTATTTCCAACGTCGAGCTTTCAAAACGTGTGGGACTTTCCCCGACGCCATGCCTCGAGCGTGTGCGCCGACTGGAAAGACAGGGTTTTATTCAGGGCTATACAGCGCTGCTGAACCCGCATTACCTGGATGCCTCACTTCTGGTTTTTGTTGAGATTACTCTGAATCGTGGTGCGCCGGATGTGTTTGAGCAGTTCAATTCCGCCGTGCAAAAACTTGAAGAAATTCAAGAGTGTCATCTGGTTTCCGGTGATTTCGACTACCTGTTGAAAACCCGCGTACCTGATATGTCTGCATACCGTAAGCTGCTGGGCGAAACCCTGCTGCGACTGCCTGGCGTGAACGACACCCGTACCTACGTGGTAATGGAAGAAGTCAAACAGAGCAATCGTCTGGTTATTAAGACGCGCTAACACGGAACAGGTGCATTATCAGCGTACTTTGATTACACTCCTGGTAATCCATACAGCAACAGTGTCGGGCCTCCCGGCACTGTTGTCCGTTTAGCACTCAGGCAGGAATTGCCTGATACCTGGAGAGCCTGTTTTGAGCCAGGAATATACCGAAGACAAAGAAGTCAATTTAACCAAGCTCAGCAGTGGGCGCCGACTCCTTGAGGCGTTACTGATCCTTGTTGCTCTTTTTGCCGTCTGGTTGATGGCAGCCTTACTCAGTTTCAATCCCTCCGATCCCAGCTGGTCACAGACCGCATGGCACGAGCCTATCCATAATTTAGGCGGCGTACCGGGCGCCTGGCTGGCGGATACGCTGTTCTTCATCTTTGGCGTGATGGCCTATACCCTTCCCGTCATCATTATTGGTGGCTGTTGGTTTGCCTGGCGTCATCGCCAGAACGATGACTACATCGACTATTTTGCCGTCTCGCTGCGCCTGATTGGCGCGCTGGCGCTGATCCTGACATCCTGCGGTCTGGCGGCGATTAACGCCGATGACATCTGGTATTTTGCCTCCGGTGGCGTGATCGGCAGCCTGCTGAGTACCGCCTTACAACCGATGCTGCACAGCAGCGGTGGCACCATCGCGCTGCTCTGCATCTGGGGCGCGGGGCTGACGTTGTTTACCGGCTGGTCCTGGGTCAGCATTGCTGAAAAAATCGGCAGCGTGATCCTCAACGTGCTGACTTTTGCCAGCAACCGTACCCGTCGCGATGACACCTGGGTTGACGAAGAGTATGAAGACGACGACTACGACGACGCTGAGCCGGTCGCCGAGCGCCGTGAATCCCGTCGCGCGCGCATTATGCGCGGGGCACTGGCGCGCCGTAAGCGCGTAGCGGAAAAATTTGCCAATCCATTAGGACGCAAGACAGACGCAGCCCTGTTTTCCGGGAAGCGGATGGACGACGAAGAGGTGGCTTACAGCGCCCGTGGCGTGGCTGCCGATCCGGATGATGTGCTGTTCTCCGGCAATCGCGCCCTGGCCTCCGACTATGATGAGTACGATCCGCTGCTCAACGGCCATTCGGTAGCAGAGCCGCTTGCCGCTGCTGCCGCGGCGACTACCGCCACGCAGGCCTTTGCTGCCCCGGTTGATCCGGTGACGCCACCCACTCCGTCGATGCCGGATGCCCATCTGCAGCCGCCTGCGGTTGAATGGCATGCGGAACCTGCCGCGCCCGCAGCGCCGGTCTATGCGCCGGAGCCACAGCCTTATGCCGCCGCCGCGCCGCAGGAGCAGTGGCAGCCGCCTTATCAGCCTGAACCGGTGTACGCGCAGCCGCAGTACGAACAACCGCAATATCAGCAACCTCAGTACGAGCAGCCTCAGTACGAACAACCTCAGTATGAGCAGCCGCAGCAGTATGAACCGCAGCAGGCCGTCTATCAGCCTGAGCCGGTGGTCACTCCGCCGGTCGTCGACGCGCCGCCGGCTGAAGAGGTCAAACCGTCCCGCCCGCCGCTTTACTACTTTGAAGAAGTGGAAGAGAAACGTGCCCGTGAGCGCGAACAGCTCGCGGCCTGGTATCAGCCGGTACCGGAGCCAGTGCAAGAGCCTGCCCCGGTCAAAGCGGTGGAAATCCCATCTGTACCAGCTCCGGCCGTTGAGCCTGCGTCCGTCGTCGCACCGGTTGCGGCGAACGTGCAGCAGGCAACGACCGCGGGCGCCGCTGCGGCCAGCGCTGCCGCACCGTTATTCAGCCTGGCAACCAGCGGCGCTCCGCGTCCGCAGGTGAAAGAGGGCATTGGTCCGCAACTGCCGCGTCCTAACCGCGTGCGTGTTCCTACCCGCCGTGAACTGGCCTCGTATGGCATCAAGCTGCCTTCTCAGCGAATGGCAGAAGAGGAAGCACGTAAAGCCGGTCGTCAGCAGTATGATGACGATCAGTACGAAGATGATGCTGATGAAATGCAGCAGGACGAGCTGGCCCGCCAGTTCGCCCAACAGCAACAGCAGCGTTACGGCGAGGAATATCAGCCTGAGCCGCAGCAGTATCAGACTCAGGATGACGAAGATGATGCCGCCGAAGCGGAGCTGGCTCGCCAGTTTGCCGCCACGCAGCAACAGCGTTATGCCGGTGAACAGCCGACAGGGGCGAACCCCTTCTCGCTGGCGGATTTTGAATTCTCACCGATGAAAGATCTGGTGGATGATACGCCAAGCGAACCGCTGTTCACGCCGGGCGTGATGCCGGAAGCCGAGCCGCCGCGCCAGGCCTATACGCCGCCGCCGCATGCTCAGCCTCAGCAGCCTGTTCAGCCGCAGCAATATGCTCAGCCTCAGCAGCCTGTTCAGCCGCAGCAATATGCTCAGCCTCAGCAGCCTGTTCAGCCACAGCAATATGCTCAGCCGCAGCAGCCCGTACAGCCGCAGCAGCCACCGGCCCAGCCTCAGGCTCAGCAGAGTCTGATCCATCCGCTGCTGATGCGTAACGGCGACAGCCGTCCGCTGCAAAGACCGACTACGCCGCTGCCGTCATTCGATCTGTTAACACCGCCGCCAACGGAAGTCGAACCGGTGGATACCTTCGCCCTCGATCAGATGGCGCGTCTGGTTGAACTCCGCCTGGCCGATTTCCGTATTAAAGCGGATGTTGTGAACTATTCCCCAGGCCCGGTGATCACCCGTTTCGAGCTGAACCTTGCCCCGGGGGTGAAAGCTGCGCGTATCTCTAACCTCTCCCGCGACCTGGCGCGTTCCCTCTCCACCGTGGCCGTGCGCGTGGTCGAGGTTATTCCGGGCAAACCTTATGTCGGCCTGGAGCTGCCGAACAAAAAACGTCAGACCGTTTACCTGCGCGAAGTGTTGGATAACGCCAAATTCCGTGATAACCCATCCCCGCTGAGCGTGGTGCTGGGTAAAGATATTGCCGGTGAGCCGGTGGTGGCCGATCTGGCGAAAATGCCGCACCTGCTGGTGGCAGGTACGACGGGCTCTGGTAAGTCCGTCGGTGTGAACGCCATGATCCTCAGCATTCTGTATAAAGCGCAGCCAGAAGATGTGCGCTTCATCATGATCGACCCGAAAATGCTGGAACTCTCGGTATACGAAGGTATCCCGCACCTGCTGACCGAAGTTGTGACCGACATGAAAGATGCCGCCAACGCCCTGCGCTGGAGCGTCAATGAGATGGAGCGTCGCTACAAGCTGATGTCCGCGCTGGGCGTGCGTAACCTCGCCGGTTATAACGAGATCATCGCCGAAGCGGCGAAGATGGGACGTCCGATCCCGGATCCGTACTGGAAGCCAGGCGACAGCATGGATGCCGAGCATCCGGTGCTGGAAAAACTGCCGTACATCGTGGTGCTGGTGGATGAGTTCGCTGACCTGATGATGACCGTCGGTAAGAAGGTGGAAGAGCTGATCGCCCGCCTGGCGCAAAAAGCGCGTGCGGCGGGGATCCACCTGGTGCTGGCTACCCAGCGTCCATCGGTGGATGTGATCACTGGCCTGATCAAAGCCAACATTCCGACCCGTATCGCCTTTACCGTGTCGAGCAAAATCGACTCCCGTACCATTCTCGACCAGGGCGGCGCGGAATCGCTGCTCGGCATGGGGGATATGCTTTACTCCGGTCCGAACTCCACCTCGCCGGTGCGTGTCCACGGTGCCTTTGTGCGTGACCAGGAAGTCCATGCCGTGGTGCAGGACTGGAAGGCGCGCGGTCGTCCACAATATATCGATGGCATCACCTCCGACAGCGAAAGCGAAGGCGGCGGTGGCGGCGGCGCAGATAGCGGTGAAGAGCTGGATCCGCTTTTCGATCAGGCGGTTAACTTCGTCACCGAAAAACGCAAAGCCTCCATCTCCGGGGTTCAGCGTCAGTTCCGCATCGGCTACAACCGTGCGGCGCGTATCATCGAGCAGATGGAAGCGCAGGGCATCGTCAGCGAGCAGGGGCATAACGGCAACCGTGAAGTGCTTGCCCCACCGCCGTTTGAATAATGCCCCTCGATTGCAAAGATGGGTAAATCAGCAATAATTAAGCATTTTCTTCTGTCGCCTGCCTGCGGGCAGGTCCAGAATGGTTGACAGAAAACCCCCATTTCGGGATGACGCTTTGTAAGGACTACCAATGAAAAAAATTGCTATCACCTGTGCATTACTGACCAGCTTTGTGGCGAGCAGCGTCTGGGCTGATGCCGCCAGCGACCTGAAAAACCGTCTGGACAAGGTCAGCAGCTTCCACGCCAGCTTCACCCAGAAAGTGACTGATGGCAGCGGTAATGCGGTGCAGGAAGGTCAGGGTGACCTGTGGGTGAAACGTCCAAATCTGTTCAACTGGCACATGACGCAGCCGGACGAGAGCATCCTGGTTTCCGACGGGAAAACCCTGTGGTTCTTCAACCCGTTTGTTGAGCAGGCCACGGCGACCTGGCTGAAAGATGCCGCCAGCAACACGCCGTTTATGCTGATCGCCCGTAACCAGTCCAGTGACTGGCAGCAGTACAACATTAAACAGAACGGCGATGACTTCGTCCTGACCCCGAAAGGCAACAACGGCAACCTGAAGCAGTTCACCATTAACGTGAGCACGAACGGGACCATCAATCAGTTCGGTGCGGTTGAGCAGGACGATCAGCGCAGCAGCTATCAGCTGAAATCCCAGCAGAATGGGGCGGTTGATGCATCTAAATTCACCTTTACCCCGCCGAAGGGCGTAACGGTGGATGACCAACGTAATAAGTAAGAGGCGTGCGTGAGCAACCTGTCGCTCGATTTTTCAGATAATGCGTTTCAACCTCTGGCCGCCCGTATGCGGCCAGAAAATTTAGCGCAGTATATCGGCCAGCAGCATCTGCTGGCTGCGGGCAAACCCCTGCCGCGCGCCATTGAGGCCGGGCATCTGCACTCCATGATCCTCTGGGGGCCGCCGGGCACCGGTAAAACGACGCTGGCAGAAGTGATTGCCCGCTATGCCGATGCCGACGTCGAGCGCATCTCCGCCGTCACCTCCGGGGTGAAAGAGATCCGCGAAGCCATTGAGCGTGCCCGCCAGAGCCGTAACGCCGGTCGCCGCACCATCCTGTTTGTCGATGAGGTGCACCGCTTCAACAAAAGCCAGCAGGATGCTTTCCTGCCGCACATTGAAGATGGCACCATCACCTTTATCGGTGCCACCACCGAGAATCCTTCGTTTGAACTCAACTCCGCGCTGTTGTCCCGCGCCCGCGTCTATCTGCTGAAATCCTTAACCACCGAAGACATTGAGCAGGTGCTGACCCAGGCAATGGACGATAAGACCCGCGGCTATGGCGGCCAGGATATTGTCCTGCCTGACGAAACGCGTCGCGCCATTGCCGAACTGGTAAACGGGGATGCCCGCCGGGCGCTGAATACCCTGGAAATGATGGCCGATATGGCCGAAGCCGACGACAGCGGCAAGCGGGTGCTACTCCCGGCACTGCTGACCGAAATCGCTGGCGAACGCAGCGCGCGTTTTGATAATAAAGGCGACCGTTTCTACGATCTGATCTCGGCGCTGCATAAATCGGTACGCGGCAGCGCACCCGATGCCGCGCTCTACTGGTATGCGCGCATTATCACCGCCGGGGGCGATCCGCTGTACGTGGCCCGTCGCTGTCTGGCGATCGCCTCGGAAGATGTCGGCAACGCCGATCCGCGTGCGATGCAAGTGGCGATCTCCGCCTGGGACTGCTTCACCCGCGTCGGGCCTGCCGAAGGCGAGCGCGCCATCGCCCAGGCGATTGTCTATCTGGCCTGTGCCCCGAAAAGCAATGCGGTCTATACCGCCTTCAAAGCGGCGATGTCCGATGCCCGCGAACGTCCTGATTACGATGTCCCTGACCACCTGCGCAACGCCCCGACCAAACTGATGAAAGAGCTTGGTTACGGTCAGCAATACCGCTACGCCCATGACGAGCCCAACGCCTACGCCGCCGGGGAGGAGTATTTCCCGCAGGAAATGGCACAAACGCGCTATTATCGCCCGACAAACAGAGGCCTTGAGGGCAAGATTGGCGAAAAGCTCACCTGGCTTGCCGGACAGGATCAAAATAGCCCTATAAAACGCTACCGTTAGGGCGATCGTTGCGGTAATGTTGGCAATGTATCTGATGACCGCAGGCTGCGGTCATTTCCTCCTATTTTTTAATTCGATAAGCACAGGATAAGCATGCTCGATCCCAATCTGCTGCGTAACGAGCCAGACGCAGTCGCTGAAAAACTGGCACGCCGGGGCTTTAAACTGGATGTAGATAAGCTGCGCGCTCTTGAAGAGCGTCGTAAAGTTCTGCAGGTACAAACCGAAAACTTGCAGGCAGAGCGTAACTCTCGATCGAAATCCATCGGCCAGGCGAAAGCGCGCGGGGAAGACATTGAGCCATTACGCCTGGAAGTAAACAAACTCGGTGAAGAGCTGGATCAGGCGAAAGCCGATCTGGACGTTCTTCAGGCCGAAATTCGTGATATCGCCCTGGCGATCCCGAATACCCCTGACGACAGCGTACCTGTTGGTAAAGACGAAAACGACAACGTCGAAGTGAAACGCTGGGGCACCCCACGCGAGTTCGATTTCGAGGTTCGCGATCACGTCACGCTGGGCGAAATGCACGCGGGGCTCGATTTTGCGGCCGCGGTTAAGCTGACCGGTTCTCGCTTTGTGGTGATGAAAGGGCAGATTGCCCATCTGCACCGTGCGCTGGCCCAGTTCATGCTGGATCTGCACACCGAGCAGCACGGCTACAGCGAAACCTACGTTCCTTATCTGGTGAACCACGATACCCTGTACGGTACTGGCCAGCTGCCAAAATTTGCCGGCGATCTGTTCCATACCCGTCCGCTGGACGAAGAGGCCGACAGCAGCAACTACGCGTTGATCCCAACCGCAGAAGTGCCGCTGACCAACCTCGTGCGTGATGAGATCATCGACGAAGACGATCTGCCGATTAAACTGACCGCCCACTCTCCGTGCTTCCGTTCTGAAGCGGGCTCTTATGGCCGTGATACCCGTGGTCTGATCCGTATGCACCAGTTCGACAAAGTTGAGATGGTGCAGATCGTGCGTCCGGAAACCTCCATGGATGCGCTGGAAGAGATGACCGGTCACGCGGAAAAAGTGCTGGAGCTGCTGGGTCTGCCGTACCGTCGTATGGCGCTGTGCACCGGTGATATGGGCTTTGGTGCCTGCAAAACCTTCGATCTCGAAGTGTGGGTTCCGGCGCAGAACACCTACCGTGAAATCTCCTCCTGTTCCAACGTTGGCGATTTCCAGGCGCGTCGCATGCAGGCACGTTGCCGCAGCAAATCTGACAAGAAAACCCGTCTGGTGCATACCCTGAACGGTTCTGGTCTGGCTGTTGGCCGTACGCTGGTTGCCGTGCTGGAAAACTACCAGCAGGCTGACGGTCGTATCGAAATTCCTGAAGTTCTGCGCCCTTACATGAAGGGTCAGCAGTACATCGGCTAATCTGCCTTAACGTAAAAAAGCGCCTGCGGGCGCTTTTTTTATGCCCCGCTTTTGACATCAGGCAATACCCCCTCCCTCCAAAGGGGTAATACTCCCCTGGCAGTTGGTTAGCATAAACCTCTGCTAACGCAATCACTCCTTATATAAAAATCTATATAGCGGTTGCTGCCGCACAGGGATCTTTGTGAGCAATCAAAGTGAGAGTCTATGAAAATAAAAACGCCTGAAGCCTTGCTGGCTGCCGAGGTGAGCCGTCGCGGGTTGATGAAAACCACCGCGATTGGTGGCCTGGCGGTTGCCAGTAGCGCATTGTCTTTGCCTTTTTCCCGCCTGGCATCGGCGGTTGAAGTCGCTGCTGCGGTTAAGCCGGATGAAAAAGTGGTCTGGAGTGCCTGTACGGTGAACTGTGGCAGTCGCTGCCCGTTGCGAATGCATGTCATCGATGGCGAGATCAAGTACGTCGAGACCGACAATACCGGGGATGATAACTACGAGGGTTTACATCAGGTTCGCGCCTGCCTGCGCGGTCGTTCCATGCGCCGTCGCGTCTATAACCCCGATCGCCTGAAATATCCCATGAAGCGGGTGGGCAAACGCGGGGAGGGCAAATTCGAGCGCATCAGCTGGGACGAGGCTTTCGACACCATTGCCAGTAATATGCAGCGCCTGATTAAAGACTACGGCAACGAGTCTATCTATCTCAACTACGGCACCGGCACCCTCGGCGGGACCCTGACCCGCTCCTGGCCGCCGGGCAAAACCCTGATCGCCCGCCTGATGAACTGCTGTGGGGGCTACCTCAACCATTACGGCGACTACTCCACCGCGCAGATTGCCGCCGGTCTTAACTACACCTACGGCGGCTGGGCCGATGGCAACAGTCCGTCGGATATTGAAAACAGTCAGCTGGTGGTGCTGTTCGGCAACAACCCGGGTGAAACGCGTATGAGCGGCGGCGGGGTGACTTACTACGTTGAACAGGCGCGGCAAAAATCGAATGCCCGGATGATCATTATCGACCCGCGCTACACCGACACCGGGGCAGGGCGCGAGGATGAGTGGATCCCGATCCGTCCGGGAACGGATGCGGCGCTGATCTCTGCTCTGGCCTGGGTGATGATCGAAGAGAACCTCGTCGATCAGCCGTTCCTCGATAAATACTGTGTCGGCTACGACGAGAAAACGCTGCCGGAAGGCGCACCGGCGAACGGCCACTATAAAGCCTGGATTCTGGGCCAGGGCAGTGACGGGATTGCCAAAACCCCGGCCTGGGCTGCGGCCATTACCGGTATTCCTGAAGCGCGTATCGTTAAGCTGGCGCGTGAAATCGCCACGGCGAAACCAGCCTTTATCTCCCAGGGTTGGGGCCCGCAGCGTCATGCTAATGGCGAGCTGGTCTCCCGTGCTATCGCCATGCTGGCGATTTTGACCGGCAATGTGGGGATCAACGGCGGCAACAGCGGGGCGCGTGAAGGCTCGTACTCCCTGCCGTTTGTGCGCATGCCGACTCTGGAAAACCCGGTTCAGACCAGTATCTCGATGTTTATGTGGACCGACGCCATCGAACGTGGTCCGGAGATGACCGCCACCCGCGACGGGGTGCGCGGCAAAGAAAAACTCGACGTACCGATCAAGATGATCTGGAACTACGCCGGGAACTGCCTGATCAACCAGCACTCGCAGATCAACCGCACCCACGACATTCTGCAGGACGACAAAAAATGTGAGCTGATTGTGGTGGTGGATTGTCATATGACCTCCTCGGCGAAGTATGCCGATATCCTGCTGCCGGACTGCACCGCCTCTGAGCAGATGGACTTCGCCCTGGATGCCTCCTGCGGCAACATGTCCTACGTAATCTTTGCTGACCAGGCGATTAAACCGCGCTTCGAGTGCAAAACCATCTATGAGATGACCACCGCGCTGGCGAAACGCATGGGCGTTGAACAGCAGTTCACCGAAGGGCGCACGCAGGAAGGGTGGATGCGCCATCTGTATGAGCAGTCCCGGCAGGCCATTCCTGAACTGCCATCCTTTGATGCGTTCCGTCAGCAGGGTATGTTCAAGCAGCGTGACCCGGAAGGGCATCACGTGGCCTATAAAGCCTTCCGCGCCGATCCGACCGCCAATCCGCTCACCACGCCGTCCGGCAAAATTGAGATCTACTCTGCCCAGTTGGCGCAGATCGCCGCGACCTGGGAGCTGGAGCAGGGGGATGTGATCCATCCGCTGCCGGTTTATAGCCCGGGCTTCGAGAACTACGACGATCCGCAGAGCAAAGACTATCCGCTGCAGCTGACCGGCTTCCACTACAAAGCGCGAACGCACTCCACCTACGGCAACGTTGACGTCCTGAAGGCAGCATGTCGTCAGGAGATCTGGATTAACCCGCTCGACGCAAAGCAGCGCGGGATTGCCAATGGCGACCGGGTGCGGATCTTCAACGGCCGTGGCGAAGTGCATATCGAAGCCAAAGTGACGCCGCGCATCCTGCCCGGTGTGGTGGCGTTAGGCGAAGGTGCCTGGTACAACCCGGATGCAAACCGCGTCGATCAGGCGGGCTGCATTAATGTGCTGACCACCCAGCGCCCGTCGCCGCTGGCGAAAGGCAATCCGTCCCACAGTAACCTGGTTCAGGTTGAAAAGGCGTAAGGAGTAGCCGATGACCACTCAGTATGGATTTTTTATTGATTCCAGCCGCTGCACCGGGTGCAAAACCTGCGAGCTGGCGTGCAAGGATTACAAGGACCTGACCCCGGACGTCAGCTTCCGCCGCATCTACGAGTACGCGGGCGGCGACTGGCAGGAGGACAACGGCGTCTGGCAGCAGAACGTGTTTGCCTACTATCTGTCGATTGCCTGTAACCACTGCGAGGACCCGGCCTGCACCAAAGTCTGCCCCAGCGGGGCGATGCACAAGCGTGAGGACGGCTTTGTGGTGGTGAATGAAGAGGTCTGCATCGGCTGTCGCTACTGCCACATGGCCTGCCCGTACGGGGCGCCGCAGTACAACGCCGCCAAAGGCCATATGACCAAGTGCGACGGCTGCCACGAGCGCGTGGCAGAGGGCCACAAGCCAATCTGCGTCGAATCCTGCCCGCTGCGGGCGCTGGACTTCGGCCCGATTGAGGAGCTGCGTAAGAAACACGGCAAGCTGGCCGCCGTCGCCCCGCTGCCCTCGGCGCACTTCACGAAGCCGAGTATCGTGATAAAACCCAATGCCAACAGCCGACCCACGGGTGATATCACCGGCTATCTGGCCAATCCGCAGGAGGTGTGAGATGGGAAATGGATGGCATGAATGGCCGCTGATGATTTTTACGGTCTTCGGACAGTGTGTGGCGGGCGGTTTTATCGTCCTCGCCCTGGCGTTGTTAAACGGCAATCTGAACCGGGAGCAACAGCAGCGGCTGGTGCTGAGCATGTTTGGCTTATGGGTGCTGATGGGGATCGGGTTTATCGCCTCCACGCTGCACCTCGGTTCACCCCTGCGCGCGTTCAACTCGCTGAACCGCGTGGGGGCGTCCTCGCTCAGTAACGAGATCGCCAGCGGAGCGCTGTTCTTTGCCGTTGGCGGGCTGGGCTGGCTGCTGGCGGCAATGAAAAAACTGCCGGCAGGCTTGCGTACTCTGTGGCTGATTGTGACCATGGTGCTGGGCGTGGTGTTCGTCTGGATGATGGTGCGGGTCTATAACACCATCGACACGGTTCCGACCTGGTACAGCGTCTGGACGCCGATGAGTTTCTTCCTGACGATGTTTATCGGTGGGCCGCTGCTGGGCTTCCTGCTCCTGCGGGTGGCGGGCGTTGATGGCTGGGCAATGCGTTTACTGCCCGCCGTCTCCCTGCTGGCGCTGGCGGTGAGTACGGTCGTGGCGCTGATGCAGGGCGCGGAACTGGCAACGATCCACAGTTCTATTCAGCAGGCTTCAGCCCTGGTACCGGATTACGGCTCGCTGATGGCCTGGCGCGTGGTACTGCTGGCGGCGGCGCTGGTGTGCTGGATCGTGCCGCAGCTGAAAGGTTATCAGCCCGCAATCCCGCTGTTGTCGCTGGCATTTTTGTTAGTGCTGGCGGGAGAGATGATTGGGCGCGGAGTGTTTTACGGTCTGCATATGACCGTTGGAATGGCTATCGCCAGTTAACGCTGATTATTGTTATATAAAGCCGGGACTTAGTGCCCGGCTTTTCTTTTTTCAATCATGAAATTTTTCAACTGTCGTTTGGTTTTAATTTTGGCCTTAAATAAACAAAAACAAATACATAATTAATATTGATAGCAGACTTTGCATTAGCAGGATGAGTTTTTTAAATCGACAGGCAACATATTGTGCGCGCGGCTCGATCGGGTGGATTGACTTTGTTTTTGCCAGTGGCATGATGCGCACGAAATCTGAACTTCCTCACGGTTTAACCCATGTCGACCTATACCCGGCCAGTGCTCCTGTTGCTCTGTGGCCTGCTTTTGCTGACCCTCGCGATCGCAGTGTTAAATACGCTCGTCCCGCTGTGGCTCGCCCATGAAAACTTACCGACCTGGCAGGTGGGTATGGTCAGCTCGTCCTTTTTCACCGGTAATCTGCTGGGCACCCTGATGACGGGAAGCCTGATTAAACGCTTTGGGTTTAACCGCAGTTATTATCTGGCATCACTTATTTTTGCCGCCGGCTGCGCCGGGTTAGGGCTGATGGTCGGTTTCTGGAGCTGGATGGCCTGGCGCTTTATTGCCGGTGTCGGCTGCGCCATGATCTGGGTGGTAGTGGAAAGCGCCCTGATGTGCAGCGGTACCTCCCGCAACCGTGGCCGTCTGCTTGCGGCCTATATGATGGTCTATTACGTCGGGACCGTGCTTGGCCAGCTGATGGTCAGCAAACTGCCAACCGATCTGATGAGCGTCCTGCCGTGGGTAACCGGCATGGTGCTGGCCGCCATTCTGCCGCTGCTCTTTACGCGTATTGTGAACCAGAGCAGCGAGCATCAGGAGGCAACCCATATCTGGCCGATGCTGAGACTGCGCCATGCGCGTCTCGGGGTGAACGGCTGTATTATCTCCGGGATTGTGCTGGGCTCGCTCTATGGTCTGATGCCGCTCTATCTGAACCATCAGGGCGTCAGTGATTCCGGGATCGGATTCTGGATGGCGGTGATGGTCAGCGCAGGGATTGTCGGGCAGTGGCCGGTTGGCCGCCTTGCCGACCGCTTTGGGCGTCTGCTGGTGCTGCGCGTTCAGGTCTTTGTGGTGATCATGGGCTGTCTCGCCATGCTGAGTAATGCCGCCATGGCACCGGCACTGTTTATTCTGGGTGCGGCGGGCTTCACCCTCTATCCGGTGGCGATGGCCTGGGCCTGTGAGAAAGTGGAGCATCATCAGCTGGTGGCCATGAACCAGGCGCTGCTGCTGAGCTATACCATCGGTAGTCTGCTGGGCCCAACCTTTACCGCCATGCTGATGCAGAACTATTCTGACAATCTGCTGTTTATTATGATCGCCAGCGTGTCATTCATTTATTTGCTCATGCTGTTGCGCAAAGCGGGCGAACATCCCACGCCGGTGGCCCATGCCTGAATAAATAAAAGCCTGTCGCTGACAGGCTTTTTTGTCTCTGTCACATCTAAGAGTTTTACGCATTGTTTGTTTATTGCGTGAGGCGATAATTCAGAGGCGTTCTACCACTCAAAGGCAGCGATCATGTCTACTCGTCGTTTTACCACTACAGCGCTGGCAGTAGTGTTGTCTTTAACCTTTGCAACTGCGCCTGTTATGGCTAATCCTGGGAATGGAAATGGCCACGGCAATGGTGGTGGGCAAGGTAATAGCGGCAATCATGGCAACGGAAACTCCGGCAAAGGAAATTCTGATAACCATGGTAACAAGCAAAATAACGGTCACCAGAACTCTGGCAAATCAAATAAGAGCGTTAAAGACGATGTCGATGCGCGCGTCAGTTACGACCATGCCCGGCATCTGGCGTTGAATTATGGCTTAACGGGTTATGATTCCCTGCCGCCGGGGATTGCGAAAAACCTCGCGCGGGGTAAACCGCTGCCTCCGGGCATCGCGAAAAAGGCTGTACCGGCCTCGATGCTGGGTCAATTACCCTCTTATCCGGGCTATGAATGGCGGGTGGTCGGAAAGGATCTGGTCTTAATTGCGCTGAGTACGGCGATTGTGACCACCATTATTAATGGTGTCTTTGACTAATAAATAAAACGCCCGGTGCAAGCCGGGCGTTTTGTTAATACATGACCTTGTGACCGTACTGCTCCAGAATGCCTTTTACGCGTTCCATGGTCTCTTTCTTCGGCGGCTTCACGCCATCCAGCTTGTACTCTTCGCCCATCGCCACCCATTTATGTTTGCCCAGTTCGTGGTACGGCAGCAATTCAATTTTCTCAACGTTGCCCATATCACGTGTGAACTCACCCAGGCGGTGGGCAGAGTCGTCATCATCTGACCAGCCCGGCACCACGACATAGCGGATCCAGGTTTTGATGCCTTTGGCGGAGATGTATTTCGCGAACTCCAGGGTGCGATGATTAGAGACGCCGACCAGATTCTGGTGGATTTCGTCGTTCATCTGCTTGAGATCCAGCATCACCAGATCGGTCACTTCCAGCAGCTCATCAATCACCGGATCGTAGCGACGGACAAAACCGTTGGTATCCAGGCAGGTATGAATGCTCTCTTTATGGCAGGCGCGGAACCAGTCGCGAACGAACTCTGCCTGCAGGATAGCTTCCCCGCCGGAGGCAGTCACGCCGCCGCCGGATGCATTCATAAAGTGGCGATAGGTCACCACCTCTTTCATTAATTCATCAACGGTAACTTCTTTGCCACCGTGGGTATCCCATGTGTCGCGGTTATGGCAGTAGAGGCAGCGCATCAGGCAGCCCTGGAAGAAGGTGATAAAGCGGATGCCTGGGCCATCGACGGTGCCACAGGACTCAAAGGAGTGAATGCGACCAATAGTTGACATTGCGGTGATATCTCCAGATTCGGCCCGTCCGGGGCCTGTGTATGTGCACAACTCAAGCGGCTGTGTCGAGTCTGTTTTGGCTGTTATCCATTAATTATAGATAGCGGGCAAAAGAGACTATGGTGCGGCAGGTGTTAAAAAGGCCCCACTTGCGTGGAGCCTTTATTGTACGCGTTTTACGGCGTGATTTCAGTCAAATCCACTTACATGGACTGAGTGAAAGTACGGGTAATTACGTCTTTCTGCTGTTCTTTAGTCAGCGAGTTGAAACGTACCGCGTAGCCAGAAACACGGATGGTCAGCTGAGGATATTTCTCAGGGTGTTCCATCGCATCCAGCAGCATTTCACGGTTCATCACGTTCACGTTCAGGTGCTGACCACCTTCGATGGACGCTTCGTGGTGGAAGTAACCATCCATCAGACCCGCGAGGTTGGTTTTACGCACTTCGTCATCTTTACCCAGCGCATTTGGCACGATAGAGAAGGTGTAAGAGATACCATCTTTCGCGTAAGCAAACGGCAGTTTAGCAACGGAGGTCAGAGAGGCAACAGCACCTTTCTGGTCACGACCGTGCATTGGGTTAGCACCTGGACCGAATGGCGCGCCAGCGCGACGACCGTCTGGGGTGTTACCGGTTTTCTTACCATAAACCACGTTAGAGGTGATGGTCAGAACAGACTGAGTCGGGATAGCGTTACGATAGGTGGTCAGTTTCTGAATTTTCTTCATGAAACGTTCTACCAGGTCAACCGCCATGTCATCAACGCGAGCGTCGTTGTTACCAAACTGCGGGTATTCGCCGTCGATTTCGAAGTCGATTGCCAGGCCGTCTTCGTCACGAATTGGTTTAACTTTCGCATATTTGATAGCAGACAGGGAGTCAGCCGCAACGGACAGACCTGCGATACCACATGCCATGGTGCGAACAACGTCACGGTCGTGCAGCGCCATCAGAGAGGCTTCGTAGCTGTACTTGTCGTGCATGTAGTGGATGACGTTCAGTGCGGTAACGTACTGTTTAGCCAGCCAGTCCATGAAGTGATCCATACGATCCATCACTTCGTCGAAGTTCAGCACATCGCCTTTGATTGGTTCAGATTTAGGACCAACCTGGATTTTCAGTTTTTCATCAACGCCGCCGTTGATTGCATACAGCATGGTTTTCGCGAGGTTAGCGCGAGCACCGAAGAACTGCATCTGCTTACCAACAACCATTGGGCTTACGCAGCAAGCGATCGCGTAGTCGTCGTTGTTGAAGTCAGGACGCATCAGGTCATCGTTCTCGTACTGCAGAGAAGAGGTGTCGATGGAGACTTTAGCAGCGAATTTCTTGAAGTTCAGTGGCAGTTTTTCAGACCACAGAATGGTGATGTTCGGCTCCGGAGACGGCCCCATAGTGTACAGGGTGTTCAGGAAGCGGAAGCTGCTTTTGGTTACCAGAGTACGGCCATCTACGCCCATACCGGCGATAGATTCAGTTGCCCAGATTGGGTCACCGGAGAACAGTTCATCATACTCAGGGGTACGCAGGAAGCGAACCATACGCAGTTTCATGACCAGGTGGTCAATCATTTCCTGTGCGTCGAGCTCGGTGATTTTGCCCGCTTTCAGGTCACGTTCGATGTAAGCATCCAGGAAGGTGGATACACGACCGAAGGACATTGCTGCGCCGTTCTGAGATTTAACCGCCGCCAGGTAACCGAAGTAGGTCCACTGGATAGCTTCCTGAGCGTTGGTTGCAGGACCGGAGATGTCGTAGCCGTATTTGGCAGCCATCTCTTTGATCTGACCCAGCGCACGGTGCTGCTCGGAGATCTCTTCACGCAGACGGATAGTGGCTTCCAGGTTTACGCCATTTTCCATGTCAGACTGCAGGGAAAGGAACTGGGCGTATTTGTCTTTCATCAGGAAGTCGATACCGTACAGCGCAACGCGACGGTAGTCACCGATGATACGGCCACGGCCATACGCATCTGGCAGACCGGTCAGGACGCCTGATTTACGGCAGTTCAGGATGTCTTTGGTGTAAACGTCAAACACGCCCTGGTTGTGAGTTTTGCGGTATTCGGTGAAGATTTTCTTCAGCATTGGGTCCAGCTCGCGGTTATACGCTTTGCAGGAACCTTCAACCATTTTGATACCACCGAACGGGATAATCGCACGTTTCAGTGGCGCTTCAGTCTGCAGACCAACGATCTTCTCGAGGGATTTGTTGATATAACCCGCGTCGTGAGAAGTAATGGTGGACGCGATGGAGGTGTCGAAATCAACAGGCGCGTGAGTGCGGTTTTCCTGCTTAACGCCTTCCATAACGCTGTCCCACAGGGCAGTGGTCGCGTCGGTAGCACCGGCCAGGAAGGATTCGTCACCTTCATATG
Organism: Leclercia sp. AS011; assembly: GCF_037152535.1. Taxonomy (NCBI): domain Bacteria; kingdom Pseudomonadati; phylum Pseudomonadota; class Gammaproteobacteria; order Enterobacterales; family Enterobacteriaceae; genus Leclercia; species Leclercia sp. AS011. The sequence continues at coordinate 1,930,658 of NZ_JBBCMA010000001.1, read as the reverse complement.
GGGTGTAGTTTTTCTGGATGAAATCACGAACGTTGACTTCATTCTGCCAATCACCTTTGGCAAAACCTTCCCATGCTGTGGCTAACTTTTCATTAAGTTCGGACATGTAACACCTACCTTCTTAAGTGGATTTTTTATTTACTGCCTGAGAAAACCATTAATGATGGTTATCGCCACGCAGGTAAATGACCCAGTATGTCAACCCAACCAGCAGACCACCGCCAATAATGTTCCCGATTGTGACTGGGATCAGGTTATCAGTAATGAAGTTCATAACGGTCAGGTGAGAGAAACTCTCCGGACTGGAACCTACTGCGGTCCAGAATTCCGGGCTGGCAAAGTCACGGATTACGATACCGAAAGGAATCATAAACATGTTTGCAATACTGTGTTCAAAGCCGCTGGCAACGAACATGGCGACAGGCAGAACCATAATCATGGCCTTGTCCATCAGGCTGCGTCCGGAGTAGCTCATCCAGACGGCCAGGCAGACCATCAGGTTGGCAAGAATGCCCAGCGCAACGGCTTCAATAAATGTGTGGTGTACTTTGTGGTCGGCGGTTTGCAGGACGTTTAGCCCCCACGCGCCGTTGGCGGTCATATATTCACCCGACAACCACATCAACAGGACAAACAGCAGGCAGCCAATCAGGTTTCCAACGTAAACGTTGAGCCAGTTTTTTGCCAGTTGGCCCCAGGTGATCTTACCGCTGGCTTTCGCAACGACGATGAGCACCGTCGAGGTAAAGAGGTCAGCGCCGCAGATAACGCAGAGGATCAAACCCAGTGAGAAACAGATGCCGCCAATCAGCTTCGCGATACCGAAAGGCATCCCGGCAGTACCCGTGGTGGCGGTGATATAGAAAACAAAGGCGATGGAGATGAATACCCCGGCAGTGATGGCCAGGAAGAACGTCGTCATCGGCTGTTTCGTTGCTTTATAGACACCCGCTTCTTCGGCAACTTTTGCCATGGCAGCTGGGAGTAAAAGATCAAAAGGGTTGTCAGCTTTCACACTAACTCTCTCTTTATTAAGTCGGCGACGAGATACTAACAAAGCATTATAGAAGAGAAATTGATGTAGATCATATCTCGCCTGGCTTATAGGCCCGCAAAGTGCGTGGTTTTTCAGCAAATGCGGAATAAGTGTTTGATTATCCGTATAAAAATAAATTTTAAAAGTTACAAAATGATTTGATTTTTTTCTCTGACGGCTCCCTGAGACAGTTAATTATAATGGAGTATTTCATATAAAAAGTAACAATAACCGACAGGACGCCTTTATTATAGCTACCAATATTTAACTTAATTATTACAATTAAATTTATTGCCGCAGGAATAAAAAAAACGGGGCAATAAAATTGCCCCGTAATATAACGTAGGTGATTGTATACGCCTACTGTTTGTCATGTTATGTGACGTTATTTTGCCCAGTAACTGCTTTTGGCCTTCTGCAGCTTCTCATAGGCCTTCAGTAACGACTGGTGAGCAGGGAAGGCTTTCAGATCGCTATCCACCGCCTGCAGGCCGTGGAATGGCGCTTCGCCGCTCAGGGCTGCGCTGGCGTTCTCTACCGCTTCGGCACCGTACATACGGGTAAAGGCGTTAAGATACTGCAGCGGCTCACGATCCTCTTCCTGGGACAGCAACAGCAGCGTCTGCAGGCAGCGGTAGTAGTTCGCGCGCTCAGCGCTGAACACCGAGGCGTTGAATTCGATGGTCCACTCGGTCCAGATAAGCGCCTGCTCCAGGTCGCCGCCCGCCAGTGCCAGCATCGCCTTCAGCTCACCGATACGCAGGGTGTACCAGCCGTTATCTTTGCCTGTCGCCAGGCCCAGCAGCTCGCGTACACGGGTAAAGTCGTCGTGGCCTTCGTCGTCCAGTTGGGTGATGAGGTTCAGATAGTCCTCTTTCTCCCACGCACTCTCCGGCAGGGCCAGCAAAGTTTCGCGCAGGTGCGCACCCATGCTGTTGTTCGCCAGCCACAGATCTTCCACCGGATAAATATCGGACATGCCCGGAACCAGAATTCGGCACGCATAGACGCCCAGGTGCTCGTAATCCGCGATATACACTTCCTGGTCTTCAGCCGTGAAGATTGCCATCAGCGTGGCGAACTCTTCTTCGGTGGTACCCGCGAAGCTCCAGTCAACAAACGGATAATCTGCGTCCTGCTTGAACATATCCCAGGAGATAGAGCCGCTGGAGTCGATGAAGTGCGTCTCCAGGTTGGCGTGTTCAGCCACTTCTTCATCGTCGAAGGTCGGCGGGGTAAACACGTCGAGATCTTTCAGGCTGCGGCCCTGCAGCAGTTCGGTAACGGTACGCTCCAGCGCCACGCCGAAGTCCGGGTGTGCGCCGAAGGAGGCGAAGCAGGTGCCGTTCGCCGGGTTGAACAGCACTACGCAGATCACCGGGTACTTACCGCCCAGCGAGCCATCATAGGCAAAGATTGGGAAACCTTCCGCTTCCAGTTTGGCAATCGACTCCACCACGCCCGGGTAGCGGGCCAGCACGTCAGCCGGGATCTCCGGCAGGCTGATGGATTCCGCGATAATGCGGTTTTTGATATGACGCTCAAACACCTCGGACAGGCCCTGAACCCGCGCTTCGTTGCGGGTGTTACCGGCGGACATGCCGTTGGAGACATACAGGTTGCCGATAATGTTCATCGGAATATAGACGGTTTGCTTGTCAGACTGACGGGTAAACGGCAAGGCGCAGATACCGCGATCTTCGTTACCGGACTGGAGATCGATCAGCATGCTGGCGGTCAGCTGGTTGTCCAGATCGTAGAACGCGCGCAGGCGATCGTCGAGGATCCCTTCCGGCAGCTCGTCGTCTTCGGTCAGCGGGAACCATTTTTCATTGGGGTAATGAACGAATGGACCATTCGCCACGGTGTCGCCCAGCCAGAAATCGGCAAAGAAGTAGTTGGTGGACAGACGCTCAAAATATTCACCCAGCGCAGAGGCCAGCGCCGCTTTTTTGGTTGCGCCTTTACCATTGGTAAAGCACAGCGCGCACTCTTTATCGCGAATATGCACGGACCAGACGTGGGGAACCGGGTTGAGCCAGGAGGCCTCTTCGATGTTAAAGCCCAGGTCGGTCAGTTTTTGCTGGAAGCGAGAGATGGAATCTTCCAGGGCGGCGTCTTTGCCGGGGATAAACGTTTGAGTCATGGCGATCACTTATATCGTACGGAAAGCGCGCAATGATACGGGTTTTGCAGGGCAGGCGCTATCTCCCCGGCGGTTTCGGCGAAAATAAAAGGCTGGGCTATGCTTATATTCAGTAACCTACTGTAAAGGAATATAAAAAATGAAAGCATTCGATCTTCAACGAATGGCCTTTGATAAAGTACCCGTTGAGTTTTTAGGCGAGGTCGCGCTGCGAAGTCTTTATACCTTTGTACTGGTTTTCCTGTTCCTCAAACTTACCGGGCGTCGTGGCGTGCGTCAGATGTCGCTCTTTGAAGTATTAATCATTCTGACGCTGGGGTCGGCGGCGGGTGACGTGGCGTTTTATGACGATGTACCGATGATTCCCGTCTTTATCGTTTTTGTCACCCTGGCATTGCTTTACCGGCTGGTAATGTGGCTGATGTCAAAAAGTGAAAAACTGGAAGATCTGCTTGAGGGAAAACCGGTAGCCATTATTGAAGAGGGCAAACTGGCCTGGGAAAAAGTACAGCGTGCCAACATGACCGAGTTTGAATTTTTTATGGAACTGCGGGTGAGCAGCGTCGAGCAACTGGGGCAGGTTAAGCTTGCCATTATGGAGACCAACGGGCAGATAAGCGTCTACTTTTACGACGATGACCAGGTTAAGCCCGGGTTATGCATACTGCCGGATGAGTTTGTGGAACGTTTTATGACAATACCGGAAGTCGGCGACTATGCCTGTCGACGTTGTGGTCATGTTGAGACGCTACAGGCCGGGGCGCATCAATTATGCCCACGGTGTACGAATCCGGAATGGACGAAGGTAAGTCGGGCCAAACGGATCACCTGACAGCCATTTTGTCGGTTTTGTGACAGCCCGCTGGCAGAATGTATTGTGTGACGGCGGGCACATTTTCCGGGTCATAAGCTTTAGACATTGCGGCGCGTGTCACTGAATGATAAAACCGATATCCACAGTTATAACTTATGGCTTTTAGCGTGGTGAGGGGAAATGGCTCAGGTCTTTAATTTTAGTTCAGGTCCGGCAATGTTACCGGCGGAAGTGCTCAAACAGGCGCAACAGGAACTTTGCGACTGGAACGGTCTTGGCACGTCGGTGATGGAAGTCAGTCACCGGGGTAAAGAGTTTATTCAGGTGGCAGAAGAGGCAGAAGCAGATTTTCGTTTCCTGCTGAATATCCCCTCCAATTACAAAGTATTATTCTGCCACGGCGGCGGGCGCGGTCAGTTTGCGGGCATTCCGCTAAACCTGCTGGGCGACAAAACCACCGCGGACTATGTTGATGCCGGTTACTGGGCTGCCAGCGCAGTTAAAGAAGCGCACAAATATTGCTCCCCGAACGTGATTGATGCCAAAGTCACCGTCGACGGTTTACGTGCGGTGAAGCCAATGAGCGAATGGCAGCTCTCCGCAGATGCGGCCTATCTGCACTACTGCCCGAATGAGACCATTGACGGGATCGCCATCCACGAAGAGCCCAACTTTGGTGAGAACGTGGTCGTCACGGCGGACTTCTCCTCCACTATTCTCTCTTCCCCACTGGATGTCAGTCGCTATGGCGTGATCTACGCTGGCGCGCAGAAAAACATCGGCCCGGCCGGTCTGACGCTGGTGATCGTTCGTGACGATCTGCTGGGCAAAGCCCACAAATCCTGCCCGTCGATTCTGGATTACACCGTGCTGAACGATAACGACTCCATGTTCAACACCCCGCCGACCTTTGCCTGGTACCTCTCTGGCCTGGTCTTTAAATGGCTGAGAAATAACGGCGGCGTGGCGCAGATGGATAAGATCAACCAGCAGAAATCTGAACTGCTGTACAGCGTGATTGACGGCAGCGACTTCTACCGTAATGACGTTGCCAAAGCCAACCGTTCCCGCATGAACGTGCCGTTCCAGCTGGCCGACAGCAATCTCGATAAGCTGTTCCTGGAAGAGTCCTTCGCTGCAGGTCTGCACGCGCTGAAAGGCCACCGTGTAGTGGGCGGGATGCGTGCGTCTATCTATAACGCCATGCCGATTGAAGGCGTTAAGGCGCTGACCGACTTCATGACTGACTTCGAACGTCGCCACGGTTAATCACGCCCGTGTTCATTCCCCCGTGGCCTGGCTGCGGGGTTTTTATTATGTTGAATTGAGAGTTAAGTTTCATGGAATCCCTGACGTTACAACCTATCGCGCGGGTAGATGGCACCATTAATCTGCCTGGTTCAAAAAGTGTCTCGAACCGCGCTTTGCTGCTGGCAGCGCTGGCTAACGGCACCACTGTTCTCACTAACCTGCTGGACAGCGATGACGTTCGCCATATGCTCAATGCGCTGAAAGCGTTGGGAGTCCACTATACCCTGTCCGCCGATCGCACCCGCTGCGAAGTGACGGGCAACGCCGGGGCACTGCACGCTGCTGAGCCGCTGGAGCTGTTCCTCGGCAATGCCGGTACGGCCATGCGCCCGCTGGCGGCGGCTCTTTGTCTGGGCAGCAACGACATCGTGCTGACCGGCGAGCCGCGCATGAAAGAGCGTCCGATTGGCCATCTGGTGGATGCGCTGCGCCAGGGCGGCGCGCAGATTGATTATCTGGAACAGGAAAACTATCCGCCGCTGCGTCTGCGCGGTGGCTTTACCGGTGGCGACGTGGCGGTGGACGGCAGCGTCTCCAGCCAGTTCCTGACCGCGCTGCTGATGACCGCACCGCTGGCACCGCAGGACACCACTCTCACCATCAAAGGTGAGCTGGTGTCCAAACCCTATATCGATATCACGCTGCACCTGATGAAGACCTTTGGCGTTGAGGTAGAAAACCACAATTACCAGCGTTTCGTGGTGCGCGGCGGGCAGCAGTACCAGACGCCGGGTAACTACCTGGTGGAAGGCGATGCCTCCTCGGCCTCCTACTTCCTGGCGGCGGGTGCCATTAAAGGCGGCACCGTCAAAGTGACCGGTATTGGCCGCAACAGTGTGCAGGGCGATATTCGTTTTGCCGATGTGCTGGAGAAGATGGGCGCGGTGGTCACCTGGGGTGAAGACTTCATCTCTTGCACCCGGGGTGAACTGAACGCCATCGATATGGACATGAACCATATTCCCGATGCGGCGATGACCATTGCCACGGCGGCCCTGTTCGCCAAAGGCACAACCACGATGCGCAATATCTATAACTGGCGTGTGAAAGAGACCGATCGCCTGTTCGCCATGGCCACCGAGCTGCGTAAAGTGGGTGCTGAAGTGGAAGAGGGCGAAGACTACATCCGCGTCACGCCACCGGCACAGCTGCTGGCGGCGGAAATTGGCACCTACAACGACCACCGGATGGCAATGTGCTTCTCGCTGGTGGCCCTGTCAGATACACCGGTCACCATTCTGGATCCGAAATGCACCGCGAAAACCTTCCCGGACTATTTCGACCAGCTGGCGCGTATCAGTACGCTCGCCTGATCATCTCCTGCCGCACCGCCCGGTGCGGCAAATTATTTACTTACGCTTCCTGACGTTGTCATCGTCCATTTCTTCTACACTCAGCTTCAAACATTTCGTAATTTACACGCAAAGGTAACAGTTGTGGGCGTTGACGCGTATAATGCGCGGCGTTTACACAACGGTATGCCTAATTTAAGGAGAAAAAGATGACGGCAATTGCCCCGGTTATCACCATTGACGGGCCGAGTGGCGCAGGTAAAGGTACCCTGTGCAAAGCGATGGCGGAAGCATTGCAATGGCATCTTTTAGATTCGGGCGCAATCTATCGTGTGCTGGCGCTGGCTGCTCTGCATCACCATGTTGATGTGGCTTCTGAAGAGGCACTGGTGCCGCTGGCCGCCCATCTGGACGTGCGTTTTGTCTCCACCAACGGCAACCTTGAAGTGATCCTGGAAGGGGAAGACGTCAGCGGTGAGATCCGCACCCAGGACGTGGCGAACGCCGCCTCTCAGGTCGCGGCCTTTCCGCGCGTTCGCGAGGCGCTGTTACGCCGCCAGCGCGCCTTCCGCGATGCGCCAGGTTTGATCGCTGACGGACGCGACATGGGAACCGTGGTTTTCCCTGATGCGCCGGTGAAAATTTTCCTTGACGCTTCCTCGGAAGAGCGTGCGCAGCGCCGCATGCTGCAGTTGCAGGAAAAGGGCTTTAGTGTTAACTTTGAACGTCTTTTGTCTGAGATAAAAGAGCGCGACGATCGCGACCGCAATCGCGCCGTTGCACCGCTTGTTCCTGCAGATGATGCTTTAGTTCTGGATTCTACCAGTTTAACTATTGAGCAAGTGATTGAAAAAGCGCTACAATATGCGCGCCAAAAACTGGCAATCGCGTAATCGCGACCGATTTAGCAGTACCCCCGCTGCAATGGATTGACGGCGGGTATGTGAAACAACCCCATCCGGCATGGAGCCAGGTGGACGTTAATATTAACCTGAAGATTAAACATGACTGAATCTTTTGCTCAACTATTTGAAGAATCCTTAAAAACAATCGAAACCCGTCCGGGTTCCATCGTTCGTGGTGTTGTTGTTGCTATCGACAAAGACGTAGTACTGGTTGACGCCGGTCTGAAATCTGAGTCCGCCATTCCGGCAGAGCAGTTCAAAAACGCCCAGGGCGAGCTGGAAATCCAGGTTGGTGACGAAGTTGACGTTGCTCTGGATGCAGTAGAAGACGGCTTCGGTGAAACCCTGCTGTCCCGTGAGAAAGCTAAACGTCACGAAGCTTGGATCACGCTGGAAAAAGCTTACGAAGAAGCTGAAACTGTAGTCGGTGTTATCAACGGCAAAGTTAAAGGCGGCTTCACTGTTGAGCTGAATGGTATTCGTGCGTTCCTGCCAGGTTCACTGGTAGACGTTCGTCCAGTTCGTGACACCCTGCACCTGGAAGGCAAAGAGCTTGAGTTCAAAGTAATCAAGCTGGACCAGAAGCGTAACAACGTTGTTGTTTCCCGTCGTGCCGTTATCGAATCCGAAAACAGCGCAGAACGCGATCAGCTGCTGGAAAACCTGCAGGAAGGCATGGAAGTCAAAGGTATCGTTAAGAACCTCACTGACTACGGCGCATTCGTTGACCTGGGCGGCGTTGATGGCCTGCTGCACATCACCGACATGGCGTGGAAACGCGTTAAGCACCCAAGCGAAATCGTGAACGTGGGCGACGAAATCACTGTTAAAGTGCTGAAGTTCGACCGCGAGCGTACTCGTGTATCCCTCGGCCTGAAACAGCTGGGCGAAGATCCATGGGTTGCTATCGCTAAACGTTACCCAGAAGGTACTAAACTGACTGGTCGCGTTACCAACCTGACCGACTACGGCTGCTTCGTTGAAATCGAAGAAGGCGTTGAAGGCCTGGTTCACGTTTCCGAAATGGACTGGACCAACAAAAACATCCACCCATCCAAAGTTGTTAACGTTGGTGATGTAGTGGAAGTTATGGTTCTGGATATCGACGAAGAACGTCGTCGTATCTCCCTGGGCCTGAAGCAGTGCAAAAACAACCCATGGCAGCAGTTCGCGGAAACCCACAACAAGGGCGACCGTGTTGAAGGTAAAATCAAGTCTATCACTGACTTCGGTATCTTCATCGGCCTGGACGGCGGCATCGACGGCTTGGTTCACCTGTCTGACATCTCCTGGAACGTTGCAGGCGAAGAAGCAGTACGTGAATACAAAAAAGGCGACGAAATCGCAGCAGTTGTTCTGCAGGTTGACGCAGAGCGTGAGCGTATCTCCCTGGGCGTTAAACAGCTCGCAGAAGATCCGTTCAACAACTGGGTTGCACTGAACAAGAAAGGCGCAATCGTAAACGGTAAAGTGACTGCAGTTGACGCGAAAGGCGCAACCGTAGAACTGGCTGACGGCGTTGAAGGTTACCTGCGCGCTTCTGAAGCTTCACGTGACCGCGTTGAAGATGCAACTCTGGTTCTGAGCGTAGGCGACGACGTTGAAGCTAAATTCACCGGCGTTGACCGCAAAAACCGTGCAATTAGCCTGTCTGTTCGTGCTAAAGACGAAGCTGATGAGAAAGATGCAATCGCAACTGTTAACAAACAGGAAGATGCAAACTTCTCTAACAACGCAATGGCTGAAGCTTTCAAAGCAGCTAAAGGCGAATAAGTTACTCGTAGAGTAACTTGACAGATTGCAGGATTCGTCCTGTAATCAATAACAAAGGGCGGCTACGGCCGCCCTTGTTTAAGCTGTTTAGCTAATGGGTTTGAAGGAACCGGAGGAATCATGACCAAGTCAGAATTGATCGAAAGACTTGCCAGCCAGCAATCGCACATACCTGCTAAAGCAGTGGAAGATGCCGTAAAAGAGATGCTGGAGCATATGGCGACCACTCTTGCACAGGGCGAGCGCATTGAAATCCGCGGTTTCGGTAGTTTTTCTCTGCACTATCGTGCTCCACGCACCGGGCGTAACCCGAAGACTGGCGACAAAGTAGAGCTGGAAGGTAAATACGTTCCGCACTTTAAGCCGGGTAAAGAACTGCGCGATCGCGCCAATATTTACGGCGACTGAGTTTGGCCTGCGGGCGAAACTGAGTGACCTCAAGAAAGCACCTGCGGGTGCTTTTTTTGTTTCTGTTTTCCCGATCCTGAATCGACACCGCAACTTTTGCGGCCGCTTGCTGCAAACCGACCATTTCCCACCAGCCTGCGCCGCAACCATATCTTCTCCTGGCTGACACGCCATGCATTCCGCCGCACACTGCCCTGATACAGGGAGGTGTGAATGTGTTTGTCAACGCTCGCGACATGTCTGATCCTGGCCATCTTACCGCTGCTCTGGTTGCCCGCGCTGCCAGCGCTGCCGGTACTTCAGGCCACGATCGTTGCCGGAATACTGCTGGCCTTAATCCGCCATCAGATAGCGCGCTATTTGGCCTTCTGGCTGCTCTTTTTTGTCTGGGGCGGGCTTGCCGCGCTGAGCGCCGTCTGGCCGATGCAGCATCTGACCACCGGGCCGCAGAAGGCTGTGGTAGAGATCCTGGCGGCCGGAAGCGACACGATCTACCACGCGCGTATTGTCCGGCTTAACGGCAGGGCGAAGCTGCCCGCGGTGGGCGTGACGCTGTATGGCAACGCGCTGCCGCAACCGGGCTGCGCCGGGCAACGCTGGAAGATGACGCTAACACTCCGGCCCGTTCACGGGCAGCTTAATGAAGGCGGATTCGATGCCCAGCGTTACGCCCTGGCGCAGCATCAGCCGCTGACCGGGCGTTTTACCGCCGCAGAAGTGGTGGATGCCCGCTGCAGCCTGCGCGCCAGGTATCTGGCAACCCTGACGACCCGGCTCTCGTCTTATACCTGGGGCCCGGTTTTGCTGGGGCTGGGCATGGGGGAGCGGCTGGCGGTGACGCCAGAAATCAAAAATCTGATGCGGGAAACGGGCACATCGCATCTGATGGCGATCTCGGGATTGCACATTGCGCTGGCGGCATCCGTTATCTGGCTGCTGGTACGTGGCATACAATTTTTCATTCCCGCCCGCTGGGTGGGCTGGCGCGCCCCGCTGGTGGCAGGATTTTGCTTTGCTGCTTTTTATGCCTGGCTCACCGGGATGCAGCCTCCCGCGCTGCGCACCGTCGTTTCGCTGGGGGCCTACCTGGCGCTACAGCTGAGCGGGCGTCTCTGGTCACCCTGGCAGATATGGCGAGTCTGCATCGCCGCCATTCTGCTGGTCGATCCGCTGGCAGTCTTATCGCACAGCCTTCTGCTGTCGGCCTTTGCGGTGGCGGTGCTAATTTTCTGGTATCAGTGGGTGCCTAAACCCCGCCTGTCCGGGCCGTGGGCAGTCAGGGCGGGGGTGAATCTGCTGCACCTGCAGCTTGGCATGCTGCTGCTGTTACTCCCGGTGCAGGTGCTGGTCTTCCACGGATTTAGCCTCTCATCGCTGGTGGCAAATCTGGTGGCGGTACCCCTGGTGACCTTTATCTCGGTGCCGCTCATTCTGCTGGGGATGTGGCTGCACCTCGGGATATGGCCCCTCGCGGAACACCTTGTCTGGACACTGGCGGATGGCTCGCTGTCCCTGCTGTTTAGCTTCCTGACCACGCTGCCTGACGGCTGGATCCCGGTCGATAAACGCTGGCGGTGGCTGACTCTGCTGCCCTGGGGCGCCATTATCGCCTGGCGGATGCGCGGCACAGGAACTTACCCGGTGGTCTGTGCGTCGGCGCTGGTGCTGGCTGCCAGCCCATTATGGCGGGGCAGCACAACGGAAGGGTGGCAGGTGCATATGCTGGATGTCGGACAGGGGCTGGCAGTGGTTATCGAGCGCCAGGGGAAGGCGATTTTATATGACACCGGGCCTGCATGGCCGGGCGGGGACAGCGCGCAGCAGCTGATTATCCCCTGGCTGCGCTGGCACCATTTACGCCCGGAGGGGGTGATTGTCAGCCATGAACACCTGGACCATATCGGTGGGCTGGCGTCGTTACGTCAGGCGTGGCCCGCTATGTGGATACGCAGCCCGCTGCGCCAGGACGGACATAAGCCCTGTTTTCGCGGTGAACGCTGGCAGTGGCAGGGACTCACTTTCAGCGCGCACTGGCCCCTCGCCACCACACCGCAGCGCGGCAATAACGGTTCCTGCGTGGTCAAAATTGAGGACGGTACTCATAGCCTGTTGTTAACCGGGGATATTGAGGCGCAGGGAGAAAAAGCGATGCTCAGCCATCACTGGCAATATCTTGCGTCTACACTTATCCAGGTGCCTCACCATGGCAGTAATACCTCTTCGTCACTCCCTCTGGTGCAGCGCGTGGGTGGGCGTATCGCCCTGGTGTCTGCATCCCGCTATAACGCGTGGCGACTGCCTTCGGGCAAGGTGGCTCGCCGTTACAGAAAGGAGGGGTATCTCTGGTTAACAACGCCCCGATCTGGACAAATCACGGTTTCATTTTCGCAACATGGCTGGCAAATCCAACGCTTACGGGATCAAATTTTACCCCGTTGGTATCATCAGTGGTTTGGCGCGCCCGGAGATAACGGGTAGAATATGCGGCTATTTCAACAAATGCTGGTTTTTTGAATGCATAACGACAAAGATCTCTCCACGTGGCAGACCTTCCGCCGACTCTGGCCGGTGATTGCACCCTTCAGAACGGGCCTTATCGTGGCGGGCGTAGCGTTAATCCTCAACGCAGCCAGCGATACCTTCATGTTATCGCTCCTCAAACCGTTACTGGACGACGGTTTTGGTAAAACGGATCGCTCAGTGTTGCTCTGGATGCCACTGGTGGTTATCGGCCTGATGATTTTACGCGGCATCACCAGCTATATCTCCAGCTACTGCCTCTCCTGGGTATCGGGCAAAGTGGTCATGACCATGCGCCGTCGCCTGTTCAGCCACATGATGGGCATGCCGGTAGCGTTCTTCGACAAGCAGTCGACCGGTACTCTGCTGTCGCGTATTACTTACGACTCCGAGCAGGTTGCCTCCTCCTCCTCCAGCGCGCTGATCACCGTGGTGCGTGAAGGGGCCTCGATCATTGGCCTGTTCGTCCTGATGTTCTGGTACAGCTGGCAGCTCTCCTTGATCCTGATCGTGCTGGCACCGATTGTGTCGATCGCGATCCGCGTCGTCTCCAAACGTTTCCGCAGCATCAGTAAAAATATGCAGAACACGATGGGGCAGGTGACCACCAGCGCAGAGCAGATGCTGAAAGGGCACAAAGAGGTGCTGATTTTTGGCGGCCAGGAAGTGGAAACCAAGCGCTTCGATAAGGTCAGCAATAAGATGCGTCTGCAGGGGATGAAGATGGTTTCTGCCTCTTCTATCTCCGATCCGATCATTCAGCTTATTGCCTCCCTGGCGCTGGCGTTTGTGCTCTATGCCGCGAGCTTCCCGAGCGTGATGGAAACCTTAACCGCCGGTACCATTACCGTGGTCTTCTCGTCGATGATTGCCCTGATGCGTCCGCTGAAATCGTTAACCAACGTTAACGCCCAGTTCCAGCGCGGGATGGCAGCCTGTCAGACGCTGTTTGCCATTCTCGATTCCGAACAGGAAAAAGACGAAGGTAAACGCGTAATCGAGCGCTCAACCGGCGATGTGGAGTTCCGCAACGTGACCTTTACCTATCCGGGTCGCGATACGCCTGCTCTGCGCAACATTAATCTGAAGATCCCGGCAGGCAAAACCGTGGCGCTGGTGGGCCGTTCTGGCTCGGGTAAATCGACCATCGCCAGCCTGATCACCCGCTTCTACGATATTGATGAGGGTGAGATCCTGATTGATGGTCACGATTTGCGCGAATACACCCTGCGGTCGCTGCGTAATCAGGTCGCGCTGGTCTCCCAGAATGTGCATCTTTTCAACGACACCGTAGCCAATAATATCGCCTACGCCCGTAACGAAGAGTACAGCCGTGAGCAGATTGAAGCCGCGGCGCGGATGGCCTACGCCATGGACTTCATCAATAAGATGGATAACGGCCTGGATACCATTATCGGAGAAAACGGCGTGCTGCTCTCCGGTGGTCAGCGTCAGCGTATCGCCATTGCGCGTGCGCTGCTGCGTGACAGCCCTATCCTGATCCTCGATGAAGCCACCTCGGCGCTGGATACGGAATCCGAACGTGCCATCCAGTCTGCGCTGGATGAGTTGCAGAAGAACCGTACCTCGCTGGTGATCGCGCACCGCCTGTCGACCATCGAAAAAGCCGACGAAATCGTGGTGGTGGAAGATGGCTACATCGTCGAGCGCGGCAGCCATGCCGATCTGCTGGCACATCAGGGTGTGTATGCGCAACTTCATAAGATGCAGTTTGGCGCATGATTGCCCGCATCTGGTCAGGTGAGTCTCCGCTCTGGCTGCTACTGTTGCCGCTCTCCTGGCTGTATGGCCTGGTCAGCGGCCTGATCCGCCTCAGCTATAAAGTGGGGCTCAAACGGGCCTGGCGTGCTCCCGTGCCGGTAGTGGTGGTGGGCAACCTCACCGCTGGCGGCAACGGCAAAACGCCGGTGGTGATCTGGCTGGTGGAACAGTTGACCCGACGCGGTATTCGCGTGGGGGTTGTCTCCCGGGGATACGGCGGTAAGGCGGAGCGCTATCCGTTGCTGTTGACCTCGCAAACGACCACCGCGCAAGCGGGGGACGAGCCGGTGCTGATCTTTCAGCGCACCGGTGCGCCGGTGGCGGTCTCACCGGTACGTAGCGAGGCGGTACAGGCCCTGCTGACCCAGACGAACGTGCAGATTGTGATCACCGACGATGGGCTGCAGCACTACGCCCTGGCCCGGGATAAAGAGATAGTAGTCATTGACGGCGTGCGCCGCTTTGGTAACGGCTGGTGGTTACCTGCCGGGCCGATGCGCGAGCGCGCGTCTCGTCTGCGCTCTGTGGATGCGGTTATCGTCAATGGCGGTACGGCGCAGGCGGGGGAGATCCCGATGCAGCTTCGTCCTGGGCTTGCCGTAAATCTGCTGACCGGCGAACGACGCGACGTGGCTGAACTTAATCATCTGGTGGCGATGGCCGGGATCGGCCATCCCCCACGCTTTTTTGCCACTCTCGAAGCCTGCGGTGCCCGGCTCCTCAATACGGTGCCGCTGGCCGACCATCAGGCATTGAGCCTGGAGCAGGTTGCGGGTTTTACTGCACCCGGCCAGACGCTGATCATGACCGAAAAAGATGCGGTGAAATGCCGCGCCTTTGCCCGGGATAACTGGTGGTATTTACCGGTTGATGCTGAACTGCAGGGCGAACAGCCTGAACGATTGATACAGGAACTTCTCGCCCTCGCAGGCCAGGTTAACGAGGCTTCGTCCGCGCACTAACTGACAGGAAATGGCATGGCTTTACCGCAACTCACGCTTTCAGCCGCACGTCATCTTCATCTCGCCGCCCAGGGGCTTTTAAAAAAGCCCCGTCGCCGCGCGCAGCCCGCCGATATTCTTACCACCATCCAGCGCATGTCGCTGCTGCAGATCGACACCATCAATATCGTGGCCCGCAGCCCGTATCTGGTGCTGTTCAGCCGTCTTGGCCGCTATCAGCCCGAATGGCTGGATAACGCCCTGCGTCAGGGCGAGCTGATGGAGTACTGGGCGCATGAGGCCTGCTTCCTGCCGCGCAGCGATTTCGCCCTGGTGCGTCACCGGATGCTCTCCCCCGATAAAATGGGCTGGAAATATCGCCAGGCCTGGATGCAGGAACACGCGGAGGAAATCGAACAGCTGATCGCCCATATTCACGAGAAGGGGCCGGTACGTTCCGCCGATTTCGAACATCCCCGCAAAGGGGCCAGCGGATGGTGGGAGTGGAAGCCGCACAAACGTCATCTTGAGGGGCTGTTTACCGCCGGGAAAGTAATGGTGGTCGAAAGGCGTAACTTCCAGCGCGTGTACGATCTCACCCACCGGGTGATGCCGGAGTGGGATGACAGACGGGATATGCTGACCCAGGCGGCGGCCGAGGCCGTGATGCTGGAAAACAGCGCCCGCAGCTTAGGCATTTTCCGCGGCCAGTGGTTAGCCGATTACTATCGCCTGCGCCAGCCGGTATTGGCCCCGCTTCTTGAACGCTGGCAGGCGCAACAGCAGGTGGTGCGCGTCGAGGTGGAGACCCTGGGAGAGATGTGGCTGCATGCCGATCTGCTGCCGCTGCTTCCCCTGGCCGAAGAGGGGAAACTCACCGCCACCCACAGCGCCGTTCTCTCGCCGTTTGATCCGGTGGTCTGGGATCGCAAACGCGCAGAGCAGCTGTTTAACTTCAGCTACCGGCTGGAGTGCTATACCCCGGCGCCAAAACGTCAGTACGGCTATTTCGTCCTGCCGCTGCTGCACAAAGGGCAGCTGGTGGGGCGGATGGATGCCAAAATGCACCGCAAAACCGGTGAGCTGCAGATTATCGCCCTCTTTCTGGAAGAGGGTGTCCGGGTTAGCGCCGCGCTGGAAAAGGGGCTCACTGCCGCAATCAGCGATTTTGCGGGCTGGCAGGGGGCGACACGGATCGCGCTGGGTCATCTTCCTGACGGACTTTTTGCCGCCTGTCGAAGTGGCTGGGAAATAGACGCGGTCTGAAAAAGGAATATGGTAAGCTTTACCGATCATTGATACGGAGGAACTATGGATCACCGTTTACTGGAAATTATTGCCTGCCCGGTGTGCAACGGCAAACTCTACTACAGCCAGGATAAGCAGGAGTTAATCTGCAAACTGGACAGCCTTGCCTTCCCCCTGCGCGACGGCATTCCCGTCCTGCTGGAAACCGAAGCCCGTTCGCTGGCGGCCGAAGAGAGCAAACCATGAGTTTTGTTGTCATCATTCCGGCACGCTTTGCCTCCACGCGTCTGCCGGGTAAACCGCTGGTCGACATCAACGGTAAGCCGATGATCGTCCACGTGCTGGAGCGCGCGCGCGAGTCCGGCGCTGAGCGCATTATTGTCGCCACCGATCATGAAGAGGTAGCGCGTGCGGTTGAAGCGGCGGGCGGCGAAGTGTGCATGACCCGCGCCGATCACCAGTCCGGCACCGAGCGTCTGGCGGAAGTGGTGGAGAAATGCGGTTTCAGCGACGACACGGTGATTGTCAACGTGCAGGGCGATGAGCCGATGATCCCGGCGGTTATTATTCGCCAGGTTGCCGAAAACCTCGCCCAGCGTCAGGTGGGGATGGCGACGCTGGCGGTGCCGGTGCACAGCGCCGAAGAGGCGTTCAACCCGAACGCCGTGAAAGTGGTGCTGGACGGCGAAGGCTACGCGCTCTATTTCTCCCGCGCGACCATTCCCTGGGATCGCGACCGCTTTGCTCAATCCCGCGAAGAAATTGGTGACAGTATCCTGCGTCATCTGGGGATTTATGGCTATCGCGCCGGCTTTATTCGCCGTTACGTGACCTGGCAGCCGAGCCCGCTGGAAAACATCGAGATGCTCGAGCAGCTGCGCGTGCTGTGGTACGGCGAGAAGATCCATGTTGCCGTCGCGCAGGAAGTGCCTGGTACAGGCGTTGATACGCCAGAAGATCTCGCCCGCGTTCGCGCCGAGATGCGTTAATTCCCGCCATCCCCCCATTCGGGGGGATGTTTTATCTTCCGAATTTCTTCATCAGAATCGCCTCACAAGAGTGACATCCGCCCGCCAGACGCTCATTATAAAAGCAGTAGTCTTAATGGGGGTAATATCAAATGGAACAGCTACGTGCCGAACTCAGCCATCTGCTGGGTGAAAAACTGAGCCGTGTGGAATGCGTGCATGAAAAAGCGGATACCACGTTGTGGTCGTTATATGACAGCCAGGGAAACCCCATGCCGTTACTGGCGCGAAGCTTCTCTTCACCGGATGTCGCGCGACAGCTGGCATGGAAAATCTCCATGCTGGCCCGCAGCGGTACGGTCAGAATGCCGACCGTGTATGGCGTGATGACTCATGAAGAGCATCCTGGGCCTGACGTGCTGCTGCTTGAGCGCCTGCGCGGCGTCCCGGTTGAAGCCCCGGCCCGCACGCCGGAACGCTGGGAACAGCTTAAGGATCAGATTGTCGAAGCGCTGCTGGCCTGGCACCGGATGGACAGCGGCGGGCTGGTCGGGGCGGTGGACAGCACCCAGGAGAACCTGTGGCCGCTCTGGTATCGCCAGCGGGTCGAGGTGTTGTGGGGGACGCTGAATCAGTACCGCAACACTGGCCTGACCATGCAGGACAAACGGATCCTGTTTCGGACCCGCGAATGCCTGCCCGCCCTGTTTGACGGCTTCAACGACAACAGCGTGCTGATCCACGGTAACTTCACCCTGCGCAGTATGCTTAAGGATCCGCGCAGCGATCAGCTGCTGGCGATGGTCGGGCCCGGCGTGATGCTGTGGGCCCCCCGGGAGTATGAGCTGTTTCGGCTCAGCGAGAGCGGGCTGGCAGAGGATCTCCTCTGGCACTATTTGCAGCGCGCGCCGGTCTCCGAGTCATTCCTCTGGCGGCGCTGGCTGTACCTGCTGTGGGACGAAGTGGCGCAGCTGGTGAATACCGGACGCTTTAACCGCGCCAACTTCGATCTGGCGTCGAAATCACTCCTGCCCTGGCTCGCCTGACGGGCCTTTCAGCCACTGCCAGACGCGCCCGAGCGTCTCATACCCCACACGATCGCTGTGCATCAACCAGACCGGGGACGGAATAATCCGTTCCCAGGGGTTGAGCGGGGCGCTAATCGCCAGCTGGTTGGCCGGGGCGGGCAGCGGATGTAATCCCTGCTGTTCAAAGAAGATCATCGCCCGCGGCAAATGCGAGGCCGAGGTCACCAGCAGGAACGGGGCATCGCCGATCGCCTGCTTCACCGCGGCGGCTTCCTCTTCGGTATCTTTCGGGCTGTCGAGGGTGATAATGTCCTCGCGCGGCACGCCCAGTGACTGCGCCACGCGTGCACCCGCTTCAGCGGTGCTCACCGGATTACTTTGCGCCGCCGCCCCGGTAAAGATCATCTTCGAACCGGGATTCGCCAGCCACAGGCGCATCCCTTCGTTGAGTCGCGGCAGGCTGTTATTGATGAGATTAGAGCTGGGCGCCCAGTCCGGATCCCAGGTATAGCCTCCGCCGAGCACCACAATGTACGAAACCTTCTGATTTCCCTGCCAGGTCGGGTACTTATTTTCCACCGGACGTAGCAGCCCGTCCGCCACCGGCTGCAGGCTTAACAGCAGCAGCACCAGCCAGCCGGCCGTGGCAATAATTTTACCGGTTTTCTGAAAGCGGCTGAACCACAGCAACCCCAGGCCCAGCGCGATACACAGCAGAAGAAGAGGGAGGGGAAGCATCATGCCGCCAATATATTTTTTTAGGGTAAAAAGCATCCTTTCTGGCTCCTTTTTTGACCATACAGCTGAGGATTGTTAGCGATATTACACCAGAGAGGTTCATTCTCCGCCCGGCTGTGACAAAATAGCGGTTTTGTTGTTAGCGGGTGGAGCTCTCCCAATGCGGGATCGCAATTTTGATGACATCGCGGAAAAGTTTGCCCGCAATATTTATGGCACAACCAAGGGCCAGCTGCGTCAAACGATCCTCTGGCAGGATCTGGACATCCTGCTTGCCCGCTTTGGATCGAAAAAATTGCGCGTTCTCGACGCCGGTGGCGGTGAAGGTCAAACGGCGATAAAAATGGCCGAGCGCGGACACCATGTCATCCTGTGCGACCTGTCGGCAGAGATGATCGCCCGTGCCGAAAGCGCCGCGGTGGAGAAAGGTGTGAGCGATAACATGCAATTTATACATTGCGCCGCTCAGGACATCGCTCAACATTTGGAAAGCCCGGTTGATCTGATATTGTCTCATGCGGTGCTGGAGTGGGTGGCCGATCCCCAGGCGCTGTTGCAGACGCTGTGGTCGATACTCTGCCCCGGCGGCGCGCTGTCGCTGATGTTCTACAACGCCAACGGCCTGCTGATGCGTAACGTGCTGGTGGGCAATTTTGGCTATGTGCAGCAGGGCATGTACAAAAAGAAACGGCGCACGCTTTCGCCGGACTTTCCGCGCGATCCGCAGCAGGTTTACGGCTGGCTGGAAGCGATGGGCTGGCAGATCGCCGGGAAAACCGGCATCAGGGTGTTTCACGATTATCTGCGTGATAAACAAAAGCAGCATGAGTGCTTTGACGCCCTCACAGAATTAGAGACGCGGTACTGTCGCCAGGAGCCCTGGATTAGCCTTGGCCGCTACATACATGTCACCGCGTACAAGCCGCAGAGCAAGGATAACTTATGAGTGAATTTTCCCAGACAGTCCCCGAACTGGTTGCCTGGGCCCGAAAAAACGATTTCTCCCTCTCGCTGCCGGTAGACAGACTCTCTTTTCTGCTGGCGGTTGCCACGCTGAACGGCGAACGGCTCGATGGAGAAATGAGCGAGGGCGAACTGGTGGATGCGTTCCGCCATGTCAGTGATGCGTTTGAGCAAACCAGCGAAACCATTAATGTGCGTGCCAATAACGCGATTAACGATATGGTGCGTCAACGTCTGCTGAACCGCTTTACCAGCGAGCAGGCGGAAGGGAACGCCATCTATCGCCTGACGCCCCTGGGCATCGGCATCACCGACTACTACATTCGCCAGCGCGAATTCTCGACCCTGCGCCTCTCGATGCAGCTCTCCATTGTGGCGGGCGAACTGAAGCGTGCGGCCGATGCCGCTGACGAAGACGGCGACGAGTTCCACTGGCACCGCAACGTCTACGCGCCGCTGAAATATTCGGTGGCCGAAATTTTCGACAGTATCGATCTGACCCAGCGCATCATGGACGAGCAGCAGCAGCTGGTGAAGGACGACATCGCCCAGCTGCTGAACAAAGACTGGCGGGCGGCGATCTCCAGCTGCGAAATGCTGCTGTCAGAGACCTCCGGTACCCTGCGTGAACTGCAGGATACGCTGGAGGCCGCGGGTGACAAGCTGCAGGCCAACCTGTTGCGCATCCAGGATGCCACGCTGGCCCATGACAACCTGCATTTTGTCGATCGTCTGGTCTTCGACCTGCAAAGCAAACTCGACCGCATTATTAGCTGGGGCCAGCAGTCTATCGACCTGTGGATCGGCTATGACCGCCACGTACATAAATTTATCCGTACCGCCATCGATATGGATAAAAACCGCGTCTTTGCCCAGCGTCTGCGCCAGTCGGTCCAGACCTACTTCGATGCGCCGTGGGCGCTGACCTACGCCAGTGCCGACCGTCTGCTTGATATGCGTGACGAAGAGATGAGCCTGCGTGACGAAGAGGTGACCGGGGAACTGCCGGCCGATCTGGAATACGAAGAATTTAACGAAATTCGGGAGCAGCTTGCGGCGATGATCGAGGCGCAGCTGGCGATCTTCAAAGCCAAAAACACCCCGCTGGATCTCGGTCTGGTGGTACGCGACTACCTCGCACAATACCCGCGTGCGCGCCATTTCGATATTGCCCGCATCGTGGTCGATCAGGCGGTGCGCCTGGGCGTCGCGCAAGCAGATTTCACCGGCCTGCCGCCGAAGTGGCAGCCGATTAACGATTACGGAGCCAAGGTACAGGCGCATGTCATTGACAAATATTGAACACGTGATGCCAGTTAAGCTGGCCCAGGCGCTGGCAAATCCGATCTTTCCGGCGCTGGACAGCCAGCTGCGTGCCGGTCGTCACATTGGTCTCGACGAGCTGGATAATCACGCCTTTTTGATGGATTTTCAGGAATACCTGGAAGAGTTTTACGCCCGCTATAACGTGGAGCTGATCCGCGCCCCGGAAGGTTTCTTCTACCTGCGCCCGCGCTCCACCACGCTGATCCCGCGCTCGGTGCTGTCCGAGCTGGACATGATGGTCGGCAAAATACTCTGCTACCTCTATCTCAGCCCGGAGCGTCTGGCCAACGAAGGCATCTTCACCCAGCAGGAGCTCTATGATGAGCTGCTGACGCTGGCGGACGAAGGCAAACTGCTGAAGCTGGTGAATAACCGCTCCACCGGATCCGACGTTGACCGTCAGAAATTACAGGAAAAAGTGCGCTCCTCCCTGAACCGCCTGCGCCGTCTGGGCATGGTGTGGTTTATGGGCCATGACAGCAGTAAATTCCGCATCACGGAATCGGTGTTCCGCTTCGGTGCCGACGTGCGCGTGGGTGACGACGCCCGCGAAGCGCAGCTGCGCATGATCCGTGATGGCGAAGCGATGCCGGTGGAAAACCATCTGCAGCTCAATGACGAGCATGAAGACAATCTGCCGGATAGCGGGGAGGAAGAGTAATGATTGAACGCGGTAAATTTCGCTCACTGACGCTGATTAACTGGAACGGTTTCTTTGCCCGCACCTTTGATCTCGATGAGCTGGTGACCACGCTCTCGGGCGGTAACGGGGCCGGGAAATCCACTACCATGGCGGCGTTCGTCACCGCCCTGATACCGGATCTGACGCTGCTGCACTTCCGTAACACCACCGAAGCCGGTGCGACCAGCGGCTCCCGCGATAAGGGGCTGCACGGTAAGCTGAAAGCCGGTGTCTGTTACTCGGTGCTGGACGTGATCAACTCCCGTCACCAGCGCGTGGTGGTCGGCGTACGTCTGCAGCAGGTCGCCGGGCGTGACCGCAAGGTGGACATTAAGCCGTTCGCCATTCAGGGGCTGCCGACCTCCGTTCAGCCAACCTCCCTGTTAACGGAAACCCTTAACGAACGTCAGGCGCGCGTGCTGACGCTCCAGGAGCTGAAAGATAAGCTGGAAGCCATCGAGGGCGTGCAGTTTAAGCAGTTCAACTCCATTACCGATTATCACTCGCTGATGTTCGATCTGGGCATCGTGGCGCGTCGTCTGCGTTCGGCCTCGGATCGTAGTAAGTACTATCGCCTGATTGAAGCCTCGCTGTATGGCGGGATCTCCAGCGCCATCACCCGTTCCCTGCGCGACTACCTGTTGCCGGAGAACAGCGGCGTACGTAAGGCCTTCCAGGATATGGAAGCGGCGCTGCGTGAAAACCGCATGACGCTGGAAGCGATCCGCGTGACCCAGTCGGACCGCGATCTGTTCAAGCATCTGATCAGCGAAGCCACTAACTACGTGGCGGCCGACTACATGCGCCACGCCAACGAGCGCCGCATCCATCTGGATCAGGCCCTTGAGTATCGCCGCGAGCTGTTCACCTCGCGCCAGCAGCTGGCGTCCGAGCAGTACAAGCACGTCGAGATGGCCCGTGAGCTGTCAGAGCACAACGGCGCGGAAGGGGACCTGGAGGCCGATTACCAGGCCGCCAGCGATCACCTGAACCTGGTGCAGACTGCGCTGCGTCAGCAGGAAAAGATTGAGCGCTACGAAGCGGATCTCGATGAGCTGCAAATTCGTCTGGAAGAGCAGAACGAAGTGGTGGCCGAAGCTGCCGACAAGCAGGAAGAGAACGAAGGACGCGCCGAAGCCGCCGAGCTGGAAGTGGATGAGCTGAAAAGCCAGCTTGCCGATTACCAGCAGGCGCTTGACGTTCAGCAAACCCGTGCCATTCAGTACAACCAGGCCCTGCAGGCTCTGCAGCGCGCGAAAGACCTCTGCCATCTGCCGGATCTGACTCCGGAGAGCGCGGATCAGTGGCTTGAAACCTTCCAGGCCAAGGAGCAGGAAGCCACCGAGAAGCTGCTGAATCTCGAGCAGAAAATGAGCGTGGCGCAAACCGCACATAGCCAGTTTGAGCAGGCTTATCAGCTGGTGGCGGCCATTAACGGCCCGCTGGCGCGCGCTGAAGCGTGGCAAGTGGCCCGCGAGCTGCTGCGCGATGGCGTCAATCAGCGTCATATGGCGGAACAGGTTCAGCCGCTGCGTATGCGCCTGAACGAGCTGGAACAACGTCTGCGCGAACAGCAGGAGGCGGAACGCCTGCTGGCCGAGTTCTGCAAGCGTCAGGGGAAACGGGTCGATATTGACGATCTGGAAGCCCTGCACCAGGAGCTGGAAGCCCGTATCGCCTCGCTGTCCGACAGCGTCTCCAGCGCCAGTGAACAGCGTATGGCGCTGCGCCAGGAGCTGGAGCAGCTGCAGTCGCGAATTCAAACCCTGATGCAGCGCGCCCCGATCTGGCTGGCAGCCCAGAGCAGCCTCAATCAGCTCAGCGAGCAGTGCGGCGAGGAGTTCGAATCCAGCCAGGACGTGACCGAGTACCTCCAGCAGCTGCTGGAGCGTGAACGCGAAGCCATTGTTGAGCGTGACGAAGTGGGCGCGCGCAAGCGTGCCGTCGATGAAGAAATTGAGCGGTTAAGCCAGCCGGGCGGGGCAGAAGATGCGCGCCTGAACACCCTGGCCGAACGTTTTGGCGGCGTGCTGCTGTCCGAAATTTATGACGACGTCAGCCTCGAAGATGCGCCGTACTACTCTGCGCTGTACGGCCCGTCCCGCCACGCTATCGTGGTGCCGGATCTGTCGCTGATCGCCGACCAGCTCGAAGGTCTGGAGGATTGCCCGGAAGATCTCTATCTGATCGAAGGGGATCCGCAGTCGTTCGATGACAGCGTCTTTGGCGTCGACGAGCTGGAAAAAGCGGTGGTGGTGAAGATCGCCGATCGCCAGTGGCGTTATTCGCGCTTCCCGTCGCTGCCGCTGTTTGGCCGTGCCGCGCGGGAAAGCCGCATCGAGAGCCTGCATACCGAGCGCGAGTCCCTGTCTGAGCGCTTTGCCACGCTGTCGTTCGATGTGCAGAAAACCCAGCGCCTGCACCAGGCGTTCAGCCGCTTTATCGGCAGCCATCTGGCCGTCGCCTTTGAAGCCGATCCGGAAGCGGAGATCCGCAAGTTCACCACTCGTCGTACCGAGCTTGAACGGGCGCTTTCCGCTCACGAAAACGACAACCAGCAGAGCCGCGTTCAGTTTGAACAGGCCAAAGAGGGCGTCGCTGCCCTGAACCGCATTCTGCCGCGCCTTAACCTGCTGGCGGATGATACCCTTGCCGATCGGCTGGATGAGATCCAGGAGCGCCTCGATGAAGCGCAGGAAGCCGCGCGCTTTGTGCAGCAGCACGGCAACCAGCTGGCCAGGCTGGAGCCGATGCTCTCCGTCCTGCAGAGCGACCCGGAACAGTTCGAACAGCTGAAAGAAGATTACGCCTGGTCCCAGCAGGTTCAGCGCGAAGCCCGTCAGCAGGCCTTTGCCCTGACCGAAGTGGCTCAACGCCGGGCGCACTTCAGCTACTCCGACTCGGCGGAAATGCTGAACGGCAACAGCGATCTGAACGAGAAGCTGCGCCACCGTCTGGAGCAGGCGGAAGCGGAACGTACCCGCGCCCGTGAGGCGATGCGTAGCCATGCCGCCCAGTTGAGCCAGTACAGCCAGGTGCTGGCGTCGCTGAAAAGCTCGTTTGATACCAAGAAAGAGCTGCTGACCGACCTGCACAAAGAGCTGCAGGATATCGGCGTGCGCGCCGACAGCGGGGCAGAGGAGCGGGCGCGTATTCGTCGTGACGAACTGCATGCCCAGCTCAGCAACAACCGCGCGCGTCGCAACCAGCTGGAAAAAGCGCTGACCTTCTGCGAAGCAGAGATGGATAACCTGACCCGTCGCCTGCGCAAGCTGGAACGCGACTACCACGAGAAGCGCGAGCAGGTGGTTACCGCCAAAGCGGGCTGGTGCGCCGTGATGCGAATGGTGAAAGACAACGGCGTTGAACGCCGTCTGCACCGTCGCGAGCTGGCCTATCTTTCCGGTGATGAGCTGCGGTCCATGTCGGATAAAGCGCTGGGTGCACTGCGTCTGGCGGTGGCGGATAACGAACACCTGCGCGATGTGCTGCGCATGTCGGAAGATCCGAAACGTCCTGAGCGCAAAATTCAGTTCTTCGTGGCGGTCTATCAGCATCTGCGCGAGCGTATTCGTCAGGATATCATTCGTACCGATGACCCGGTCGAAGCCATCGAGCAGATGGAGATCGAGCTGGGCCGTCTGACGGAAGAGCTGACCTCCCGCGAGCAGAAGCTGGCAATCAGCTCCCGCAGCGTGGCCAATATTATCCGCAAGACGATCCAGCGCGAACAGAACCGTATTCGTCAGCTGAACCAGGGCCTGCAGAGCGTCTCCTTCGGCCAGGTCAACAGCGTGCGGCTGAACGTCAACGTGCGTGAAGCCCACGCCACGCTGCTGGACGTGCTGGCTGAACAGCACGAGCAGCATCAGGATCTGTTTAACAGCAACCGCCTGACCTTCTCCGAAGCGCTGGCGAAGCTGTATCAGCGTCTGAACCCGCAGATCGATATGGGCCAGCGTACGCCACAAACCATCGGTGAGGAGCTGCTGGACTACCGCAACTACCTCGAGATGGAGGTGGAAGTTAACCGTGGCTCCGACGGCTGGCTGCGTGCGGAATCCGGTGCCCTGTCGACCGGGGAAGCTATCGGTACCGGGATGTCCATTCTGGTGATGGTGGTGCAGAGCTGGGAAGATGAATCCCGGCGTCTGCGCGGCAAGGACATCTCCCCATGCCGCCTGCTGTTCCTCGATGAAGCGGCGCGTCTGGATGCCCGTTCGATTGCCACCCTGTTTGAGCTGTGCGACCGTCTGGATATGCAGCTGATTATCGCGGCGCCGGAGAACATCAGTCCGGAGAAAGGCACCACCTATAAACTGGTGCGTAAGGTCTACCAGAACAGCGAGCACGTTCACGTTGTCGGCCTGCGTGGCTTTGCCCCGCAGCCGCCGGAATCTCTTCCGGGGACCGCTGACGCGTCCTGATGTTTCTGAAAGTGCACCATGGCGGCCTCCGGGCCGCCTTTTTTTATTCCTTGAGCTTGTACTGGCGGCTGCGTTAACTTTAAACTTCTTTACATAAGGCAAGGCTGGTGCCGGTCTGTCTTCCTATAATGAATTGAAGCCCCGGTGATGAGGGCTCGTCGTAAAGCAAACAGGGGGCAAGGGATGTTGCTGAAAAAAATGTACGGTCGTCAGCTGTCGGCACTCAGTTTGTGCCTGACGGTAGTAGTGGCTCCACTGTTTTCTGCCCGGGCCGATGAGCCCGAACTGGTTCCGGTCGACAGCTCCGCCACGATGGGTGCACAGCCTACGTCGCTGTCACAACCGCTGGAACAATCGCCAGCCACCGCCATCATGGCCGGTATCCGGCCGCTGCCTGCCGATGTCAGCGCGGAACAACGCCGCGAACAGCTGCTGTCGTCGCTGCCGGCGGGCTACTCTCCGGTCTATCTCAATCAGCTTACGCTGCTGTATGCCGCCCGCGACATGAAGCCCATGTGGGACGATCGCGATGCCGTGCGGGCATTCCAGCAGCAGCTTGCCGAAGTCGCTATCGCCGGCTTCCAGCCGCAGTTTACCGCCTGGGTGGAACTGCTGACTCAGCCTGCGGTTACCGGCATGGCGCGGGACGTGATCCTCTCCGATGCGATGATGGGCTACCTGCAGTTTGTCGCGGGGATCCCGGTCAACGGCAACCGCTGGCTCTACAGTACCAAACCCTACAAGATGGCGACCCCGCCGCTGTCGGTGATTAACCAGTGGCAGCTGGCGCTGGATAACGGGACGGTACCGAACTTTATCTCCAGACTTGCCCCGGCGCATCCGCAGTATGCGGTGATGCACCAGTCGCTACTCCAGCTGGTGGCCGATACGCGCCCCTGGCCGAAGCTGCAGGGCACCGCCAGGCTGAGTCCGGGGCAGTGGAGCAGCGACGTCCCGGCCCTGCGTGAAATCCTCCAACGCTCCGGCGTGATTGACGGCGGGCCTAAAATTGCCCTGCCGGGCGACGATCCGCAAAGCGTGGTTGTCAGTCCTTCAGCCCCGCCGGTTGAGAAGAAAAAGAAATCTGTCGCCAGCAAGCCGGCCGCCTATGACCGCAGCCTTGTTGAGGCCGTTAAAGCCTTCCAGACCACCCAGGGGCTGGGCGCGGACGGCGTGATTGGACAGGGGACGCGCGACGCGCTGAATCTCACTCCTGCTCAGCGTGCGGGGGTGCTGGCGTTGAACATCCAGCGTCTGCGCCTGCTGCCGGCCACGCTCTCCACCGGGATTATGGTGAATATCCCGGCCTTCTCACTGGTCTACTATCAGAACGGCAACGAAGTGCTGGCATCGAGAGTCATCGTTGGCCGTCCGGATCGTAAAACGCCGATGATGAGCAGCGCCCTGAACAACGTGGTGGTCAACCCGCCGTGGAATGTGCCACCGACGCTGGCACGCAATGATATTCTGCCGAAACTGCGGGATGACCCGGGCTATCTTGAACGCCACAACTATACCGTCCTGCGGGGCTGGAACAGTAAAGAGGCCATCGATCCGTGGCGGGTAGACTGGGCGACCATTACGCCTTCGAATCTGCCGTTCCGTTTCCAGCAGGCACCGGGAGCGCATAACTCGTTGGGTCGTTATAAATTCAACATGCCCAGCTCGGATGCCATCTATCTGCACGATACGCCTAACCACAACCTGTTCCAGAAGGACGTTCGGGCACTCAGCTCCGGTTGCGTGCGGGTAAATAAAGCGTCAGAACTGGCTAACATGCTGTTACAGGACGCGGGCTGGAACGACACACGTATCTCCGACGCGCTGAAGCAGGGCGACACGCGTTATGTGAATATCCGCCAAAATATTCCGGTTAATCTGTACTATCTGACGGCTTTCGTCGGCAAGGACGGTCGGACGCAGTATCGTACAGATATTTACAATTATGATGAGATCGCCCGGTCCAACACAGAAATTATCCCCCGGGCAGAGCAATTGATCAGGTAAATGAAGAAGTTCGGAAAAATCTGGTAGCCTGAGTGGAAAAAAAAACGGGGCTTGCGGCTGCAAGCCCCGTATTTCCTGGATTCGGCTACCTTGACGGTGACAGGTTTGCCCGGTAAGGTGCCCTTCGTGCGCTGTAGTGCATATAGACGATAACTCTGACCTGTAGACCTGATTACCATGGACAAATTCGACGCTAATCGCCGTAAGTTGCTGGCGTTAGGGGGCATTGCGCTGGGCGCTGCCATCTTACCGACGCCATCATTTGCCACGCTCTCTACCCCTCGTCCACGCATTTTGACGCTAAATAACCTGCATACAGGTGAGTCGATAAAAGCGGAGTTTTTTGATGGCCGGGGCTATATTCAGGATGAATTAGCAAAGCTTAATCATTTTTTCCGCGATTTCCGCGCAAATAAGATTAAAGCCATCGATCCAGGATTGTTCGATCAGCTTTACCGCCTGCAGGGCCTGCTGGGCACCCGTAAACCGGTCCAGCTCATCTCCGGTTACCGCTCCCTTGATACCAATAACGAACTACGCGCCCACAGCCGTGGTGTCGCTAAAAAAAGTTATCACACCAAAGGGCAGGCGATGGATTTCCATATTGAAGGCGTTTCGTTAGCCAATGTTCGCAAAGCTGCGTTATCTATGCGCGCAGGTGGTGTAGGATATTACCCACGTAGCAACTTTGTGCATATTGATACCGGGCCACTGCGGCACTGGTAATAACGAAATCAGGAGCAGTATGAACTACCGTATTATTCCGGTCACCGCGTTCTCCCAGAACTGTTCGATTATCTGGTGTGAACAAACCAAACTGGCGGCGCTGGTCGATCCCGGTGGCGATGCCGAGAAAATCAAACAGGAAGTCGCTGCCGCTGGCGTGACCTTAATGCAGATTTTACTCACCCACGGTCATCTCGATCACGTGGGTGCCGCGGCCGAGCTGGCGCAACACTACGGTGTGCCCATCGTGGGTCCGGAAAAAGAAGATGAGTTCTGGCTGCAGGGCTTGCCGGCACAAAGCCGCATGTTTGGTCTGGATGAGTGTCAGCCATTGACGCCGGATCGCTGGCTGAATGAAGGTGAGACCGTCAGCGTCGGTAATGTAGCGTTACAGGTCTTACACTGCCCGGGCCATACGCCAGGCCATATTGTTTTCTTTGATGACCAGTCGCGTCTGCTGATTTCCGGCGACGTGATCTTCAAAGGCGGAGTAGGGCGCAGCGACTTCCCGCGTGGCGATCATGCGCAGCTGATCCGCTCGATCAAAGAGAAGTTATTGCCGCTGGGCGATGATGTGACCTTTATCGCTGGCCACGGCCCGATGTCGACGCTGGGCCACGAGCGGCTGCATAACCCGTTCCTGCAGGATGAACTGCCGGTCTGGTAACGAACATTAAAAAAGCCTGCTCAAAGCAGGCTTTTTTTTGCCCGGTGGCGCTGACGCTTACCGGGGCTACGTGCAGGCCGGGCAAACGCAGTGCCGCCCGGCTTAACGTTTTACAGCACAGCCACAATCGCTTCGCACAGCGGCGCCATGTTATCTGGCGTCATCCCCGCCACGTTAACACGTCCGGAAGCCACCGCGTACACGCCAAACTCTTCACGCAGACGCAGAACCTGTTCTTTGGTCAGGCCGCTGAAGGAGAACATGCCGTTCTGCTTGATGATGAAGCTAAAGTCGCGATCCGCACCTTTCTCCGCCAGGGTATTCACGAACAGCAGACGCATACGCTGGATGCGCTGGCGCATGTCGTTCAGCTCCTGCTCCCAGATGGCGCGCAGCGCGTCATTGCTGAGGATGGTCGCAACCACAGACGCACCGTGAGCCGGTGGGTTGGAGTAGTTAGCACGAATAACGGATTTCATCTGGCTGAACGCACGATCGACGGTCTGCTCATCGGCAGCGACCAGCGTACAGGCACCTACGCGCTCGTTGTACAGGCCGAAGTTCTTGGAGTAGGAGCTGGCAACAATCAGCTCTTTATGCAGCGCGGCGAACGCGCGCAGGCCTTCGGCGTCTTCTTCCAGACCGCGGGCAAAGCCCTGGTAGGCGAAGTCGAACAGCGGCAGCCAGCCTTTTTCGACGGACAGTTTCGCCAGCTGTTCCCACTGCTCCAGCGTCGGATCGATGCCGGTCGGGTTATGGCAGCAGCCGTGGAACAGCACCACATCACCCGCCTGCGCTTCGCTCAGGCTGGCCAGCAGACCGTCAAAGTCGAGAGCGTGGTTCGCCGCGTCGTAGTAAGCGTATTCCCGCACTTCCAGACCGGCAGAGTTGAAGACGCTCTTATGGTTCGGCCAGCTTGGGTTGCTCACCCAGACGGTTTTTACGCTGGTGTTTTTGGCGAGGAAATCCGCCGCCACGCGCAGGGCACCCGTACCGCCAGGGGTCTGTGCAGTGCGGGCACGTTTATCGCTGATAATCGCGTTGCCTTTGCCGAACAGCAGCTCCTGAGTGCAACGACCAAATTCCGGAATACCGTCGATGCCGAGGTAGTTTTTGGTATTTTCGTTTTCCAGCAGATACTGCTCAGCTTTTTTAACGCTGGTCAGTACCGGGGTCTTGCCGGTCTCATCTTTATAGACACCAATCCCCAGGTTGATTTTTCCAGGGCGGTCATCGGCACGAAACAGATCGGCCAGGCCCAGAATTGGGTCGGCAGGGGCGGCGGTAATGTTCTCAAACATGACGAAGTTCCATTGTGGTTACGGAAGTGAAATCCGCTATCAGGTTAACGATAGTTCTACAAAATGCCAACCGTTTGCTACAAAAAGCGTGCGGCTTTTCAAAAGTCGCCATTTTTGGCTTTCAGGCATAAAAAAACAGGGCCGAAGCCCTGTTTATTAGACATATAACAAAGTGGTGTACTGATTAGAACTGGTAAACGATACCAACAGCAGCCTGGTCGTCGGTCGCCAGACCAGCAGACTCAGAGTAGTTGTTGTCGTCCAGCAGGTTGAATTTGTACGCAGCGTACACGTTCATGTTCTTGTTGAAGTAGTACCAGGTACCCACTTCCACGTATTTCACCAGGTCAGCATCGCCGCCGGAGAAGGTGCCACGTGCTTTCAGGTCTTTACCTTTAGACTGCACGTAACCCACGGATGGACGCAGACCGAAATCGAACTGGTACTGAACCACAGCTTCGATGTTCTGGGTTTTGTTAGCGAAGTTGTTGTCAGCTTCACGAGTCATGTTGGTGGTTTCAGCGTACTGAACCGCAGCATAGACGTTGTTTGCATCGTATTTAGCAGCAGTTGCCCATGCTTCAGCACGGTCACCGCCTGCGCTTGCCCATGCAGCAGAGGTGCCAGCGGCAACCTGCTCGTTGGTACGGTCAGCAGTTTCATAACCGGCAGACAGCGCGAAGCCTTCGCCGAAATCATACTGTACAGAGGAGCTGAAGCCGTCGCCGTTACCTTTAGCGCCGTTACCGCCGCGACCGATGTTGATCAGCTGGCCGTCGTCAGTGTAGGTTGCAGAAACTGCGTTGCTGCGGTCGTTTTTGCCCTGGTACTGGAGAGCGAAGCTCAGGCCATCAACCAGACCAAAGAAGTTGCTGTTACGGTAGGTCAGCAGGCCGGTAGCACGACCGTTCATGAAGTTGTCGGTAGCAACCCAGGAGTCACCGCCCCACTCAACCAGCATATCGGTGTAAGCTGCGACGTCGTAGATTGCGCCGTAGTTACGACCGTAGTCGATAGAACCTGCATCACCGAAGTTCAGACCAGCAAAGGCCAGACGGGTTTTAGTACCCTGAGAACCTTCAGTGTTAGAAGCATCCATATTGTATTCCCAGTGACCGTAACCAGTGATCTGGTCGTTGATCTGGGTTTCGCCTTTGAAGCCGATACGGGCATAGGTGGTGTCTTCGTTGCTGGTGTCACCGTTGGTGGTCCAGATGTGCTCACCTACAGCTTTACCGTAGAAGTCCAGCTTGTTAGCGTTTTTGTTATAGATTTCTGCTGCGTTAGCTGCACCGGCTGCCAGCAGGGCAGGGATAACCACTGCCAGGATATTGCGCTTCATCATTATTTATTACCCTCATTGGTTTTTTTATGACACTCGCCACTGCCGTCAATAAATTCTGTCAATAAATATTTCCGGAACTATTGATGAGAGTTTGGTGTCTTTATGTGTCTGACAGGCATCTTTCCATTCAAATTACCGTTCCGCCACCCTGAAAGTGCTACAAACATCAAGATAGAGTTACAAAAAGAAAATATGTGTAACAAAACATGTATTTTGAGGAACTTTGTGAGGCATCTCAAAGTTCAGAGTTGAATGGCGAAAATTAAAGCTTCACTAATTCTATCTATATGAATTGCTTATCTTAATTTTAGCTAATGACTTTTTTTATGATCCGAAGCATTAGCGCACTATTTTTCTTATTACGGAATATAGACGTCTGGATAGCTGAGTGTTTGCACAAAAAGTGTGCTAATGCTTGAGAAGAGTATTAGGCGCAATAAGACTACAGTTTATTTTATGTGCAAAGATATTTCATGGAAATAAAGCGTAACAGTGAAGAGGATTTTGCGGGGTTGCTCTTTAAGGAGGATGACTTTCAACTGACATAAGTTGACAGTGCAGGATAAAATAATGGCCAGCAGAGGCTGGCCATTGAGTATTACTTAATCAGAATGTGGCGCTGCGCGGAGTACGCGGGAAAGGAATCACATCACGCACGTTCTGAACGCCGGTCACGTAAGCGATCAGACGCTCGAAGCCGAGACCGAAACCGGAGTGCGGAACGGTGCCGTAACGGCGTAAATCGCGATACCACCAGTAGTCCTCTTTGTTGAGGCCCATCTCCGCCATGCGCGCATCCAGCACATCCAGACGCTCTTCACGCTGAGAACCACCGATGATTTCACCGATGCCCGGGGCAAGCACGTCCATCGCGGCGACGGTTTTGCCGTCTTCGTTAAGGCGCATATAGAACGCCTTAATGTCTTTCGGATAGTTTTTAACAACCACCGGAGCTTTGAAGTGTTTCTCAGCCAGGTAGCGCTCGTGCTCGGAGGAGAGGTCAACACCCCAGTACACCGGGTTCTCAAATTTCTGGCCGCAGGTTTCGAGGATCTTCACCGCATCGGTGTAATCAACCTGGGCGAAATCAGCAGAGACGAAACGCTCCAGACGGGCGATCGCATCGCTGTCGACGCGCTCGGCGAAGAATTTCATGTCGTCCGCACGCTCGGTGAGCACCGCGTTAAAGACGTACTTCAGCATCGCTTCCGCCAGGCCAGCCACGTCATCGAGGTCGGCAAAGGCCACTTCCGGCTCCAGCATCCAGAATTCCGCCAGGTGACGGCTGGTGTTGGAGTTCTCGGCCCGGAAGGTTGGGCCAAAGGTGTAGATTTTGGACAGTGCGCAGGCGTAGGTTTCGCCGTTCAGCTGGCCAGATACGGTCAGGAAGGACTCTTTGCCAAAGAAATCTTTGTCATAGTCCACTTTGCCTTCCGGGGTGCGCGGCAGGTTTTCCATGTCCAGCGTGGAGACGCGGAACATCTCGCCAGCGCCTTCAGTGTCGGAGGCGGTGATCAGCGGAGTGGAAACCCAGAAGTAACCCTGCTCGTTAAAGAAACGGTGCAGCGCCTGCGCCAGAGTGTGACGAACGCGGGCCACGGCACCAATCATGTTGGTACGCGGGCGCAGGTGAGCCACTTCACGCAGATACTCGATGCTGTGGCGTTTTGCCGCCATCGGGTAAGTATCCGGATCTTCAACCCAGCCGGTCACTTCAATCGAGGTGGCCTGCAGTTCATAGCTCTGACCCTGACCCTGAGAGGCCACGATCTTGCCGGTCACTACCACGGAACAGCCGGTGGTCAGACGCAGCACTTCCTGATTGTAATTGGGCAGAGAATTATTAATAACGGCCTGTACAGGATCAAAGCAGGAACCGTCATAAACGGCGAGGAATGAAAAGCCAGCTTTTGAATCTCGGCGGGTACGCACCCATCCACGCACGGTGACTTCGCTGTCAACGGTAACGCGGCCCTGGAGTACGTCGGCTACAGGCACAACGCTCATAATAGTCTCTCTATGTAGTCCAAAAATAAAATCTGTATCCCCTTCAATGGGGGGATATCTATGTTACCTGGCATCCGCCATCAGACAAGCAGAATTCGCAATGATAAGGGAAGAAATAAGAAATAAATCAGGCGAGGGAGCCTGGCAGGCTCCCTGAAAAGAATCAGCTGGCTTTTTTAACCTGCGGCAGGTCAAACGCTTTGCGCAGCGCCCGCACAAAGGCTTTGTCATGGCAAATGGTTTTGCCCGGGCTGTCGGAGAGTTTCGCCACCGGCTTGCCGTTACATTCCACCAGTTTAATGACGATATTCAGCGGTTTTACCTGAGGAATATCGCAGGTCAAACGGGTGCCGATGCCAAAGCCCAGATTAATGCGTGAGGAGAAGTGCCGGTACAGAGCTACCGCTTTTGGCAGGTCGAGATTATCGGAGAAGACCAGCACTTTGCTCATCGGGTCGATGCCCAGTTTCTGATAGTGGGCGATGGCTTTCTCACCCCACTCCTGCGGATCGCCGGAGTCGTGGCGCAGCCCCTGATAGGCGGTGGCGAACTCCGGGCCGAAATCGCGCAGGAAGGCATCCATCGTGATGCAGTCGGTTAAGGCGATACCGAGCTGGTCCGGGTATTCGTCAAGCCAGGCCGCCAGCGCCGCACGTTGGCTGGTCGCCAGTTCCGGGCTGATCTGCTGATGCGCCTGGAACCACTCGTGCGCCTGGGTACCCATCGGGGTCAGGTTCAGACGGCGGGCCAGATCGTAATTGCTGGTGCCGACAAACCACGGCTCCTGCTGCAGACGCTCGACGATGGCCTGCTGCACCTCGCGGGAGAAACGGCGGCGGGTGCCGAAATCCATCAGGCGGAAACGCGACATATCCAGCGAGTCGGTCAGTTGGGCAAAATCAACCAGCTTGTGTTCCAGCTCAGCCAACGCCTGCTCAACGCCAGCCTCCGGGGAACGGTAGCGGTGTACCAGCTCGCTGATCACTGCCAGCAGCGGCACTTCCCACATGATCACTTCCCGCCACGGGCCTTCAAGGCGAATATGCAGCTTGCCGTTATCATTGCTGATCTGCACCTGGGTCGGGTCGTAGCGGAAATTTTGCAGCCACTGCAGGTAGTCTTCTTTAAAGAAGGGCAGGCCGGAAAGCCACTGGAATTCTTCGTCCCGCAGACGGAGATGCTGCATAGCGTCGACTTGCTCACGAATGGCATCAGCATAGATCCCAAGCAAATCATCACCCCGGCAGCGGAACTCAGCCGCCACCTGTACGTCGTGGTAGCGGTGAAAAACGGCTTGCTGCATGTGCAGTTTATACGCGTCGGTATCCAGCAGCGTATGCAGAACAGGTGAAGCGAATCGAGT
Source organism: Leclercia sp. AS011 (assembly GCF_037152535.1). Taxonomy (NCBI): domain Bacteria; kingdom Pseudomonadati; phylum Pseudomonadota; class Gammaproteobacteria; order Enterobacterales; family Enterobacteriaceae; genus Leclercia; species Leclercia sp. AS011. The sequence continues at coordinate 1,894,934 of NZ_JBBCMA010000001.1, read as the reverse complement.
CATAGGCGCGCAATAGCATCCTCTCACGGGAGCGTTTAGTACAATAAACAACTATTGAAACCGCTGGAGTATACCCTGTTTAGCGATTTATTGAACCCCGATCACACCATAAGCCTAAACCCGGGTCGAGTGCATTTCGTGCCGCATGTTATATAAATGTAGCAAATAGAGTGTTTGTGACTGAAAAGATGAACATTCTGCATAGCGCGTTTTCCACAACAGGAATAGACTGACTCGTTATTCGACAAACGATGCAAAAGGTTTTCTATGACACAACAGCCTCAAGCCAAATACCGCCACGACTACCGTGCGCCGGATTACCTGATTAGCGATATCGATCTGACTTTTGACCTGGATGCCACAAAAACCGTTGTCACGGCGGTAAGCCAGGTGACACGCCATAACGCCACGGCGGTGCCGCTGCGTCTTGATGGCGAAGATCTGACCTTAGTGTCGGTGCACGTCAACGACACCGCATGGACTGACTATAAAGAAGAAAACAACCAGCTGGTGCTCGACAACCTGCCGGAGCGTTTTACCTTACGCATCGTCAATGAAATCAGCCCGGCATCCAATACCGCGCTGGAGGGGTTATACCAGTCGGGTGTCGCCCTCTGTACCCAGTGTGAAGCTGAAGGTTTCCGTCACATTACCTGGTATCTCGACCGTCCGGATGTGCTGGCCCGCTTCACCACCAAAATCATTGCTGATAAAGCCACCTATCCCTTCCTGCTCTCCAACGGCAACCGCGTCGGCGAGGGGGATCTGGAAAACGGTCGTCACTGGGTGCAGTGGCAGGATCCGTTCCCGAAACCTTGCTACCTGTTTGCGCTGGTGGCGGGCGATTTTGACGTCCTGCGCGACACCTTCACTACCCGTTACGGCCGTGAAGTGGCGCTGGAGCTGTTTGTCGATCGCGGCAACCTCGATCGTGCCCCGTGGGCGATGACCTCGCTGATTAACTCCATGAAGTGGGACGAAGAGCGTTTCGGCCTCGAGTATGACCTCGACATCTATATGATTGTCGCCGTCGACTTCTTTAATATGGGCGCGATGGAGAACAAAGGTCTTAACGTCTTTAACTCCAAATACGTGCTGGCGCGTACCGATACCGCCACCGATAAAGACTACCTCGATATCGAGCGCGTCATCGGTCACGAATATTTCCATAACTGGACCGGCAACCGCGTTACCTGCCGCGACTGGTTCCAGCTGAGCCTGAAAGAGGGCTTAACCGTCTTCCGCGATCAGGAGTTCAGCTCCGATCTGGGCTCACGCGCGGTTAACCGCATTAACAACGTGCGCACCATGCGCGGCCTGCAGTTTGCCGAAGATGCCAGCCCAATGGCGCACCCGATCCGTCCGGACAAAGTGATTGAGATGAACAACTTCTACACCCTGACGGTGTACGAGAAGGGTTCCGAAATCATCCGCATGATCCACACCCTGCTGGGGGAAGTGAATTTCCAGAAAGGGATGCAGCTCTATTTCGAGCGTCATGACGGCAGCGCCGCCACCTGCGACGATTTCGTGCAGGCGATGGAAGATGCCTCTAACGTCGATCTGTCCCACTTCCGCCGCTGGTACAGCCAGGCCGGTACGCCGATTGTGACCGTCAAAGACGACTACAACCCGGAAACCGAGCAGTACATCCTGACCATCAGCCAGCGCACGCCGCCGACGGCCGAGCAGGAAGAGAAGCACCCGCTGCATATTCCGTTCGCCATTGAGCTGTACGATAACGAAGGCAAGGTGATCCCGCTGCAGAAAGGCGGTCACCCGGTGCATAACGTGCTGAACGTGACCCAGGCCGAGCAGACCTTTGTCTTTGATAACGTCTACTTCCAGCCGGTGCCTGCGCTGCTGTGTGAATTCTCCGCGCCGGTTAAGCTGGAGTACAAGTGGAGCGATCAGCAGCTGACCTTCCTGATGCGCCACGCGCGTAACGACTTCTCGCGCTGGGATGCTGCCCAGAGCCTGCTGGCAACCTACATCAAGCTGAACGTTAACCGTCATCAGCAGGGCCAGCCGCTCTCTCTGCCGGTCCATGTTGCGGATGCCTTACGCGCCATTCTGCTGGATGAGAAGATCGACCCGGCGCTGGCGGCTGAAATTCTGACTCTGCCGTCCGCGACGGAGATCGCCGAGCTGTTCGACATTATCGACCCGATTGCCATCGTGGCAGTGCGTGAAGCCCTGACCCGTACCCTGGCAACCGAGCTGGCGGATGAGTTCCTCGCCATCTACAACCACAACAAGCTGGATGCGTACCGCGTTGAGCATGCCGATATCGGCAAGCGTGCGCTGCGTAACACCTGCCTGCGCTACCTGGCGTTTGGCGAGACGGCGCTCGCCAACGAGCTGGTCAGCCAGCAGTATCACACGGCTGACAACATGACTGACGCCCTGGCCGCGCTGGCCGCAAGCGTCGCCGCGGAGCTGCCATGCCGTGATGCGCTGATGCAGGAGTATGACGACAAATGGCATCAGGATGGTCTGGTGATGGACAAGTGGTTCATTCTGCAGGCCACCAGCCCGGCCGCTGACGTGGTGAATAAGGTGCGCAGCCTGCTCAACCACCGCTCATTCACCCTGAGCAACCCGAACCGCGTCCGTTCCCTGATTGGTGCCTTCGCCAGCAGCAACCCGGCCGCCTTCCATGCGGAAGATGGCAGCGGCTACCAGTTTATGGTGGAGATGCTGACCGAACTCAACAGCCGTAACCCGCAGGTGGCGTCACGTCTGATTGAGCCGCTGATCCGTCTGAAGCGCTATGATGCCCAGCGTCAGGCGAAGATGCGTGCCGCGCTGGAGCAGCTGAAAGGGCTGGAGAATCTGTCCGGGGATCTGTACGAGAAGATCAGCAAGGCGCTGGCCTGATTGTAAATGCCGGGTGGCAGCTTCGCCTTACCCGGCCTACAAAACGTAACCGTAGGCCGGGCAAGCGTAAGCGCCGCCCGGCTTTTTTATCCGTGCTTTCTGGCGTGCACCTCACTGGCCCCACGCTTCATCACCCGATCCAACACCTCTGCTTCCAGCTCCGCCAGCCGCGCCGAACCCACCCGGCGAGGACGGGGAATGTCCACCGTCAGATCCAGCCCAATCTTGCCATCCTCGATCAGCAGCACCCGGTCGGCCATGGCTACGGCTTCGCTCACATCGTGGGTCACCAGCAGGACCGTAAAGCCGTGCTCCTGCCATAACGAGACGATCAGATCCTGCATCTCGATTCGCGTCAGCGCATCCAGCGCCCCCAGCGGCTCATCCAGCAGCAACAGCCCCGGGCGATGGATCAACGCCCTGGCCAGCGCCACGCGCTGTTTTTGGCCACCGGAAAGGGCGGCAGGCCACTCACCCGCGCGATTGTCCAGCCCGACGGCGGCCAGCGCCTGTAGCGCCTGCGCTTTCCAGTTGCCTTTCAGCCCCAGCCCGACGTTATCAATCACCGTTTTCCACGGCAGCAGACGTGCGTCCTGGAACATCATCCGGGTATCGTCCTGGATCTCCGCCAGCGGGGTATTTCCGGCCAGCAGCTCACCGCCGTTCGGCTGCTCCAGTCCGGCCAGCAGACGCAGCAGGGTGCTTTTACCGCCGCCGCTGCGCCCCACCACCGCCACGAATTGCCCGGCGGGAATGTGCAGTTCCAGTTCGTTGAGAATGGTGTTTTCGCCGTAGCGTTTGGTGACACCGTTGAGCAGCAGCGGTGTGCCCTGATTTAAGCGAGCCGTATTCATGCGTGTGCCTCCTTTATCGCGTAGGCCGGATTCCAGCGCAGCCAGCGGCGTTCAAGCCACTGGGCGCTGACATCTGCCAGTTTGCCGAGCAGGGCGTAGAGAACGATGGCAACCACCACCACGTCGGTTTGCAGGAATTCGCGGGCGTTCATCGCCAGGTAGCCGATCCCGGAGTTGGCGGAGATGGTTTCCGCCACGATCAGCGTCAGCCACATCAGGCCGAGGGCGAAACGCACGCCGACCATGATCGAGGGCAGGGCACCCGGCAGGATGACATGGATGAACAGGGCGAAGCCGGACAAACCGTAGCTGCGCGCCATCTCCACCAGCCCGCGGTCGATATTACGAATGCCATGCCAGGTATTGATATAGATCGGGAACAGGGTGCCGAGGGCGACGAGAAAAATCTTCGCCGACTCGTCGATACCAAACCACAGGATCACCAGCGGGATCAGGGCCAGGTGCGGCACGTTGCGCAGCATCTGGATGGAGGTGTCCAGCAGACGCTCGCCCCAACGGGACAGGCCGCTAATCAGGCCCAGCGTCAGGCCAATCGATCCGCCGATGGAAAAACCAATCACCGCGCGCCAGGAGCTGATCGCCAGATGCTGCCACAGCTCACCGCTGGCGCTCAGGGACCAGAACGCCTCCACAACGCCCTCCGGGGAGGGCAGAATGCGGTTCGACAGCCAACCCACAGAGGATGCCAGCTGCCAGATAAGGACGATACCCACAGGGAGCAGCCAGGGCGCAATTCTCAGCAGCCATTTTCGGGAGGGGTTAGCCATAGGATCTCCTTAGCTCTGGGCGACTTTGCGCGGAATAAATTCGTTAGCGACCGCTTCACCCTGCTGCAACAGGGGCTGCGGCTGCGGGATCTGCGGAATGGAGACATCCAGATGCGGGAACAGCAGTTCGCCCACCTTGTACGCCTCTTCCAGATGCGGATAGCCGGACAGAATAAAGCTGTCGATACCGAGGTCAGCGTATTCATTGATACGCGCCGCCACGGTGGGGCCATCACCCACTAACGCCGTACCCGCGCCGCCGCGCACCAGCCCCACGCCGGCCCACAGGTTCGGGCTGATCTCCAGGTGCTCTCGCTTGCCGTTGTGCAGGGAGGCCATCCGGTGCTGCCCCACCGAGTCGGTACGGGCAAAGGCGGCCTGGGCTTTAGCAATGGTGTCATCATCCAGATGGGCGATCAGGCGATCGGCGGCCTGCCATGCCTCTTCAGTGGTTTCGCGCACTATCACGTGCAAACGGATCCCGAAGCGCACTTTACGACCATGGGCCGCGGCTTTGGCGCGCACCTGCTCGATCTTCTCTTTAACCAGTTCCGGCGGCTCGCCCCAGGTGAGGTAGAGGTCTACCTGCTCGGCGGCCAGATCCTGCGCGACGTCGGAAGAACCGCCAAAATAGAGCGGCGGACGCGGCTGCTGGATCGGCGGGAAGAAGAGTTTGGCATCACGAACATGAATATGTTTACCCTCGAAGGTGATGTTTTCCCCCTCCAGCAGGCGACGCCAGACGTGGGTGAACTCAGAGGAGGCTTCGTAACGCTCGGTGTGATCGAGGAAGACGCCATCGCCTGCCAGCTCCTGCGGATCGCTGCCTGTCACCAGGTTAAACAGGGCGCGTCCGTTCGACAGGCGGTCGAGGGTTGCGGCCTGGCGGGCGGCTACCGTCGGTGACGTCACGCTCGGGCGCAGGGCCACCAGGAACTTCAGGCGCTGGGTCACCGGGATCATCGACGCCGCCACCAGCCATGCATCTTCACAGGATCGTCCGGTCGGGATCAGTACCCCGGTAAAGCCAATCCGGTCTGCGGCCTGGGCAATCTGCTGGAGATAAGCATGATCCACCGGGCGCGCGCCCTCGTCGGTGCCCAGATAGTGCCCGTCACCGTGGGTAGGTAAAAACCAGAACAGATTCAGACTCATGATTTAGCTCCTTTTTGCGCAGTGGGTTGCCAGATACGGTCGCGAATATCGATTTTTTTCGGCACCAGGCGGTTGTCATAGAAGAGGTCAGCGGTTTGCTGCTGTAACACGGCGGTTTTGGCATCCACCGGTTTGATGACGGTTGGCGGGCGGTGGTCCAGGTAGCTGGCAATGACCGGCTCCGGGAGACCCATCGTTTTGGCTAACAGGGCGATACTGGCCTGACGCTGGCTCTGGGTGAGCGCATCCGCTTCGCTAAAGGTATTCAGCACGCCCTGCACAAATTCACCGTTTTTCTCTGCATAAGGGCGAGCGGCCAGATAGAAGGAGCCGGTCTGTTTCAGGGTTTCGCCATCCTTCAGCACCTTCACGCCACCCTGCAGCAGGGCCGCGGAGTAGTAAGGATCCCAGATTGCCCAGGCATCGACGTTGTGTTGCTGGAAGGCGGCGCGGGCATCTGCCGGTGAAAGATAAATCGGCTGAATATCTTTAAAGGTCAGACCCGCCTGCTGCAGGGCACGCAACAGCAGATTGTGCGAGCTGGAACCCTTCTGGAACGCCACTTTGTGGCCTTTGAGATCCGCCACGGTTTTAATCGGGCTGTTTTCAGGCACCAGGATCACTTCGGCTTTCGGTTTTGGCGGCTCAACGCCGACATAGACCAGATCCGCCCCGGCGGCCTGGGCAAAGATTGGCGGGATATCGCCGGTGCTGCCGAGATCGATACTCCCGACGTTCAGCGCCTCCAGCATCTGCGGGCCTGCCGGGAACTCCACCCAGGAGAATTTGGTGTCCGGGTAGCGTTTTTCCAGCAGCTGATGGCTTTTCGCCAGCACCATGCTGACGCTGCCTTTCTGGTAACCAATACGCAGGCTCTCGGGCGCGGGCTCGGCAGCCTGCGCCAGGCCGGAGAGAGCAATCAGGCCCGCCAGGCTCAGACGTGCAAGGGATTTAAACATGGGCAACTCCTTTGTGCAGACCAAACGCGGGAACCTGGACGTCACGGCGGTGCAGCGCCTGCCAGAAGGTCTCCAGGGCGCTGTCGAGACGGGTTTGCAGATTCGGGGTAAAGTGGGGCTTGTGCTGGTAGTCGATCACCTGAGAGTCGTCGGCAAACACGCCGTGCAGGATCTCCTGTGCCTTCAGAGCGTTGAGCACCGGCTTCAGGGCATAATCCACCGCCAGCAGATGGGCCACGGTGCCGCCGGTGGCCAGCGGCAGAACGATTTTCCCCTCCAGCGCGCGCTCCGGCAGCAGATCGAGCAGGGTTTTCAGGGCACCGGAAAAGGAGGCTTTATAGACCGGAGTGGCGACGATCAGCCCGTCAGCATCCTTAAGTTGCTCATTCAGGGTTTTCAGCGCCGGGCTGTCGAAGCGGGCATAGAGAAGATCTTCCGGGGCGAAGTTATGCAGATTCCAGTGGAACACTTCCACATCCAGGGAAGTCAGTTGCTCCCTGGCGTACTCCAGCAGCGCGCTGGAGCGGGAAGGAAATCGCGGACTGCCGGCCAACGTTATGACGCGCATAGATGCTCCTTATAACCAATTGTTTGCTTTTATCTAACATTGATAACATTTGTTGGCAGTGTGGCATCGCTGACTTATTCCACTAAATGATTTATCCGCAAGATAAATGCCAAAAAATGAATAAAGGAGGGGTTAAAAGTAAACGATTGCGTGGCATGACGCTTTTTTTGCCGCAGGTCAATTCCCTTTCCCGCTGCGATCGAAGATAATACGCCCCCGGTTTGCACACCGGGAATCCAGGAGAGTTCATGTACTACCCCTTCGTTCGTAAAGCCCTTTTCCAGCTCGATCCTGAGCGCGCTCATGAATTAACGTTCCAGCAATTACGCCGTATTACCGGAACCCCACTCGAAGCGCTGGTGCGCCAGCGGGTGATGGAGAAGCCGGTTACCTGCATGGGATTAACCTTTAAAAACCCACTGGGTCTGGCGGCGGGGCTGGATAAAAACGGTGAGTGCATTGATGCACTGGGTGCGATGGGCTTCGGCTCAATCGAAATCGGCACCGTCACGCCGCGCCCGCAACCGGGTAACGACAAGCCGCGCCTGTTCCGCCTGGTCGAGGCCGAAGGGCTGATCAACCGCATGGGCTTTAATAACCTCGGCGTCGATCACCTGGTTGAGAACGTAAAAAAAGCCCATTTCGACGGGGTGCTGGGCATTAATATCGGCAAAAATAAAGATACGCCGGTTGAGCAGGGCAAAGATGACTATCTGATTTGTATGGAAAAAGTCTACGCCTACGCCGGGTATATCGCGGTGAATATCTCTTCCCCTAACACCCCGGGCCTGCGCACGCTGCAATACGGTGAAGCGCTCGACGATTTATTACTCGCCATCAAGAATAAACAAAATGAACTCCAGGCGACGCACCATAAATATGTCCCGGTGGCCGTTAAAATCGCCCCGGATTTGACCGAAGAAGAGCTGGCGCAGGTTGCCGACAGTCTGGTTCGCCATAATATTGATGGTGTTATTGCCACCAATACCACCCTCGATCGTTCCCTGGTTCAGGGGATGAAATATTGCGACGAAATGGGTGGCCTGAGCGGGCGTCCGGTGCAGTTAAAAAGTACCGAAATTATTCGTCGTCTGTCGCAGGAATTAATGGGTCGCCTGCCGATTATTGGCGTGGGGGGGATTGATTCGGTGATAGCCGCGCGCGAGAAAATGGCGGCTGGCGCTTCGCTGGTGCAGATATATTCCGGCTTTATTTTTAAAGGCCCGCCGCTGATTAAAGAAATCGTTAATCATATCTAATCTTTAAGCATCACTAACAACCAGGGCTTTATTTCCAGCTCTGGTTGTTTTATATTCCCGGACTGTTGCTTTATTAGACATTGTAGTCTTTGATTATTGAAGTTAAAAAAGCGAAGCGGCAATAAGGACTTTCTTAAGACAGGACGTTTCGGGAACGGGAGAGACAGATGCGAATTAAACCTGACGATAACTGGCGCTGGTATTTCTGTGACGAGCACGATCGTATGATGCTCGATCTTGCCAATGGTATGTTGTTTCGTTCTCGTTTTGCCCGTCGGATGTTAACCCCGGACGCCTTTGCCGATACCGGTTTTTGCGTCGATGACGCCGCACTCTATTTTTACTTTGAAGAGAAGTGCCGTGACCTCGAGCTGTCGAAAGAGCAACGCGCCGAACTGGTGCTCAATGCGCTGGTGGCGATCCGCTTCCTTAAACCTCAGATGCCAAAAAGCTGGCACTTCCTCGCTCACGGTGAGCGCTGGTCGCCGACCCTTGGCGATGCCGCCTGCGTCAGCCTGAGCGAAAATGCCGAGCAGGTGAATTTGCTGGTGGTGGAGCCGGGCGACAACGCCGCCCTCTGTTTGCTGGCGCAGCCAGCGGTGACCATTGCCGGGCGCACTATGCAACTGGGCGACCCGATTAAAGTGATGAACGACCGACTGAAACCCCAGCCGGTCAGCTTCAGTCTCGAGCAGGCCGTTTAAGCTTCCAGCTGGAGGGAGGTTTTCGGTACACAGCTGCAGCACAAAATGGTGCCGTCGTCGCCGATGGCCGATTTCTTCAGCGCACTCACTTCGCCTTCGACCAGCGTGATGCGACAGCATCCGCAGATCCCCGCACGACAGGAATAGGGCACGCGAATACCGGCCTGTTCCAGCTGCTCCAGTAACACCTGCTGATTGTTACCGCGTATCGTCTGACCCTGCCACTGGATGGTTACCGCCGTTGCGGGCTGCGTCTCCACCTCGGTAGCCTCTTCTTCAGCGCCTGCGCCGTAGAGCCGGGCGGGTCCGGTTGAGAGGATCTCCACCTCATCGCCCACGCGGATCACGCCGCTGGAGCGCGGGATCAGGTTCTGACCGAAATCCACATCGCCGTTATCCTGGGCGGTGCGGAAGGATTGCAGGGTCTTCAGCGGCTCACCGGCCGGGTGCTTCTGCCCCTTTTCCGGGCTGACGGTGGTAAAGATGCAGCGGCTGCAGGGTTTCACCACGTCAAAGATGACGTCGCCGATGCGGATCACTTTCCAGGTGTCCTCTTCCCAGGCCGTTGCGCCGGTGACCACCATATTCGGGCGGAACTGTTCCATCTGTACGCTGGCCGGGCAGCGCTTTTGCAGATCGCGCAGCGAGGCGTCGTTGGTGAGCAGGAACGGGAAGCCATCGGCAAACGACAGCGGCACCGCGGCATAATTTTTGACGCGGCGCGTCATTTCAGGCCCGACCCAGCGGAGCTGTACCGGGCGGGAGAAGAACTCGCTCAGCCAGCGGTTGATCGCCTCCGGGGCGATACGTGCGGTAAAGTGGTTGCCCCACACTTCAGTAGGGGCATCCGCTGGCGCAAAATCGCTGAAGCGAACGATACTACTGGAACCGTCCGGCGCCGTGAGATGCAGGCCATCCTGAACCGGGGCCGGGGTGAAGCGAACCATCTGCGGGAACTGGCGTGCGGTAATGAACGTGCCATCCGCTTCGGTGACCATAAAAATGCGATCGTAGGCAAAACCGCTGACGTCTGCGAAGGCATGCGTGAGCCCAATACCACGCATGGATTTGACCGGATGAATGAAAAGCCTGGATAACGTTGCCACGGCACCGTCCCCTCAAATGAAAATAAGCCCTCAACTTTATGACATAGAGCCCAGATTGGCTATAATGCGCAGCAATTTTCTTAGAGTAAAAGTGACGATATGAATTCTCTGTTTGCCAGTACGGCCCGTGGGCTGGAAGAGCTGTTAAAAACTGAACTGGAAAGCCTGGGCGCGCAAGAGTGCCAGGTGGTTCAGGGTGGTGTCCATTTTCAGGGCGACACGCGGCTTATTTACCAGAGCCTGATGTGGAGTCGCCTGGCGTCACGCATCATGTTGCCGATGAGAGAGTGTAAGGTTTACAGCGATCTCGATCTCTATCTGGGCGTGCAGACTATCGACTGGACAGAAATTTTTGCCCCGGGCGCCACTTTTGCCGTGCACTTCAGCGGCCTGAACGACGAGATCCGCAACAGCCAGTACGGCGCGTTGAAGGTGAAAGATGCCATCGTCGACAGCTTTACCCGTAAAAATCTTGAGCGTCCGAACGTCGATCGTGAAAATCCGGATCTGCGTATCAACGTGCGTCTGAATAAAGAGATCGCCAGTATCGCGCTGGATCTCTGTGGCGAAGGCCTGCACCAGCGCGGCTACCGCGACCGGGCGGGTATCGCGCCAATCAAAGAGAACCTGGCGGCGGCCATTGTGATGCGTTCCGGCTGGCAGCCGGGTACGCCGCTGCTCGATCCGATGTGCGGTTCCGGTACGCTGCTGATTGAAGCGGCCATGCTGGCAACCGACCGCGCACCGGGCCTGCACCGCGGTCAGTGGGGCTTTAAGGGCTGGGCGCAGCACGACGAAGCCACCTGGCAGGACGTCAAAGCCGAAGCCCAGACCCGCGCCCGCGCAGGTCTGGCGGCCTATGAATCCCGTTTCTACGGCTCCGACAGCGACAGCCGCGTGATTGAACGCGCACGCAGCAACGCCCGTCGCGCCGGGATTGGTGATCTGGTCTCCTTCGAGGTGAAGGATGTCTCTCAGCTCACCAATCCGCTGCCGAAAGGCCCGTACGGGACGGTGATCAGCAACCCGCCGTACGGCGAACGTCTGGACAGCGAACCAGCGCTGATTGCCCTGCATAGCCTGCTGGGTCGCACCATGAAGGATCTGTTTGGCGGCTGGAACCTCTCCCTGTTCAGCGCCTCGCCGGAGCTGCTGAGCTGCCTGCAGCTGCGCGCCGAGCGTCAGTTCAAAGCCAAAAACGGCCCGCTGGACTGCGTGCAGAAGAACTACCATCTGGCCGAGAAAGAGGCTGACAGCAAGCCGGCCAGCATCGCGGAAGATTACGCCAACCGTCTGCGTAAGAACCTGAAGAAATTTGAAAAATGGGCTAAGCAGGAAGGCATTGAGTGCTATCGCCTGTATGACGCCGATCTGCCGGAGTACAACGTGGCGGTCGACCGCTACGGCGAGTGGGTGGTGGTGCAGGAGTACGCCCCGCCAAAAACCGTCGATCCGCAGAAAGCGCGTCAGCGTATGCTGGATATCATTGCCGCGACCATCAGCGTGCTCAACATCGCCCCGAACAAGCTGATCCTGAAAACGCGTGAGCGTCAGAAGGGTAAAAATCAGTACGAGAAGATGAACAGCAAGGGCGAGTTTATCGAAGTGGGCGAATATAATGCGCGCCTGTGGGTCAACCTGACCGATTATCTCGATACCGGTCTGTTCCTCGACCACCGTATCGCCCGCCGCATGCTGGGCCAGATGAGCAAAGGGAAGGACTTCCTGAACCTCTTCTCCTATACCGGCAGCGCCAGCGTGCATGCGGGTCTGGGCGGCGCACGCACCACCACCACCGTCGACATGTCCCGCACCTATCTGGAGTGGGCAGAGCGCAACCTGCGTCTCAACGGCCTGACCGGCCGGGCGCACCGTCTGCTGCAGGCCGACGTGCTGGGCTGGCTGCGCGAATCGGAAGAGCAGTTCGATCTGATCTTTATCGATCCGCCAACCTTCTCCAACTCCAAACGCATGGAAGAGTCTTTTGATGTTCAGCGCGACCACCTGGCGCTGATGAAGGCTCTCAAACGGATGCTGCGTAAGGGCGGCACCATCATGTTCTCGAACAACAAGCGCGGCTTCCGCATGGATCACGACGGGCTGGAACAACTGGGGCTGAAAGCACAAGAGATCAGTCAAAAAACCCTGTCCCAGGATTTTGCCCGTAACCGTCAGATCCACAACTGCTGGCTGATTACCGCCGCCTGAAAGGAAAAGTAAATGTCATTAATTAGTATGCACGGCGCGTGGCTGTCATTCAGCGACGCACCGCTTCTCGATAACGCAGAACTGCATATCGAAGATAACGAACGTGTCTGTCTGGTAGGCCGTAACGGCGCCGGTAAATCGACCCTGATGAAGATCCTGAACCGCGAGCAGGGGCTGGATGACGGACGTATCGTTTACGAGCAGGACCTGGTGGTGGCGCGTCTGCAACAGGATCCGCCGCGTAACGTGCAGGGCAGCGTCTATGATTTTGTGGCCGAGGGCATCGCCGAGCAGGCGGAGTACCTGAAGGGCTACCACGAGATCTCGCACCTGGTGATGACCGACCCAAGCACCAAAAACCTCAACGAGATGGCGCGTCTGCAGGAGCTGCTGGATCACCACGGCCTGTGGCAGCTGGAAAATCGCATCAACGAAGTGCTGGCACAGTTAGGGCTGGAAGCGGACATGCCGCTGGCCTCCCTCTCCGGCGGCTGGCTGCGTAAAGCGGCGCTGGGCCGGGCACTGGTCAGCGGGCCAAAAGTGCTGCTGCTCGATGAACCGACTAACCACCTGGATATCGAAACTATCGACTGGCTGGAAGGGTTCCTGAAAACCTTCGGCGGCACCATCATCTTTATCTCGCACGACCGTTCGTTTATTCGCAACATGGCGACCCGCATTGTCGATCTTGACCGCGGCAAGCTGGTGACCTATCCGGGCGATTACGACACCTACCTGCTGGAAAAAGAGGAAAATCTTCGGGTAGAAGAGCTGCAAAACGCCGAGTTCGACCGCAAGCTGGCCCAGGAAGAGGTATGGATCCGTCAGGGCATTAAAGCCCGTCGTACCCGTAACGAAGGCCGCGTCCGCGCCCTGAAAGCGATGCGCCGTGAGCGCAGCGAACGCCGTGAGGTGATGGGCAGCGCGAAGATGCAGGTTGAAGAGGCGAGCCGCTCCGGAAAAATCGTCTTTGAGATGGAAAACGTTAACTATCAGGTTGACGGCAAAGTGCTGGTGAGAGACTTCTCCGCACAGGTACAGCGCGGGGACAAAATCGCGCTTATCGGCCCGAACGGCTGCGGCAAAACCACGCTACTGAAGCTGATGCTGGACCAGCTGAAGGCCGACAGCGGCCGCATCCACTGCGGAACCAAGCTGGAAGTAGCCTACTTCGACCAGCACCGTGCCGAACTGGACCCGGACAAAACGGTGATGGACAACCTTGCAGAAGGTAAGCAGGAGGTGATGGTGAACGGAAAACCGCGCCATGTGCTGGGCTATCTGCAGGACTTCCTGTTCCATCCAAAACGGGCCATGACCCCGGTTCGTGCGCTCTCCGGCGGGGAGCGTAATCGCCTGTTACTGGCGCGTTTGTTCCTGAAACCCAGCAACCTGCTGATCCTCGATGAACCGACAAACGATCTTGATGTTGAAACGCTGGAACTTCTTGAAGAACTGATTGATAGTTATCAGGGAACGGTGATGCTGGTCAGCCACGATCGTCAGTTCGTGGACAATACCGTGACCGAATGCTGGATCTTCGAAGGCCAGGGCCGTATCGGGCGCTATGTGGGCGGTTACCACGATGCCCGTGGGCAACAGGCGCAGTCCCTGGCGACAAAACAGCCAAAAGTGAAGAGTGAAGCGGAAGTTGCTGTAACCAAAGCAGAAAATGTCAAACGCGGCGGTAACAAGCTAAGCTATAACCTACAGCGCGAACTGGAAGGCTTGCCGCAGCGTCTGGAAGAGCTCGAAGCCAGTCTCGAAAGTTTGCAGGCTCAGGTGGCCGACGCGTCATTCTTTAGCCAGCCGCATGACCATACGCAAAAGGTCCTGGCCGATATGGCCCAGGCTGAGCAGGCGCTGGAAGAGGCATTTGAACGCTGGGAATATCTTGAGGCTCTGAAAAACGGCGCATAAGTTAAACATGGAGCCAGTATGTGCGAACATCACCATGCCGATCGGCATATTTTATGTTCCCAGTGCGATATGCTCGTGGCGCTTCCCGCGCTCGAGCATGGACACAAAGCGGCATGCCCACGATGCGGGGCAACGCTGACAACCGAGTGGGACGCGCCGCGGCAGCGTCCCACTGCTTATGCTATTGCAGCGCTGTTCATGCTGTTACTCTCCAACCTGTTTCCCTTTATCTATATGAAAGTGGGCGGTATCACCAGTGAGGTCGATTTACTGGAGATACCCCGCGTCATGTTCTCGGAAGATTACGCCAGCCTGGGTACGTTCTTCCTGCTGTTCGTCCAGATCGTACCGGCGTGTTGCCTGACGATTATTTTACTGCTCGTCAACCGCGTGCAGATGCCGGTGGCATTAAAAATCTTGCTGGCGCGGATCCTGTTCCAGTTAAAAAGCTGGGGAATGGCGGAGATCTTCCTTGCCGGGATACTGGTGAGCTTCGTTAAGCTGATGGCCTACGGCGACGTGGGGATCGGGCTCAGTTTTATTCCCTGGTGCCTGTATTGCATCCTGCAACTGCGTGCATTTCAGTGTGTCGACCGCCGCTGGGCATGGGACGATATCGCCCCTGCACCGGCGCTACCGCAAACGCTGAAGGTCGGCGTGCCGGGGATCAACCAGAACCTGCGCCGCTGCCCCTGCTGTACGGCGATCCTCCCGGCTGACCTGGAGATCTGCCCGCGCTGTGAAACAAAAGGGCACGTGCGGCGTAAAAACAGCCTTCAGTGGACGATGGCACTGCTCGTCACCTCGGTCATGCTCTATCTCCCAGCCAACATCCTGCCGATTATGATCACCGATTTGCTGGGCGATGAAATGCCCTCGACCATCATGGCCGGGGTGATCCTGCTGTGGGGGGAGGGGTCCTATCCCGTGGCGCTGGTGATTTTTATCGCCAGTATCATGGTACCGACGCTCAAAATGATCGCTATTGCCTGGCTCTGTTGGGATGCCAAAGGACATGGCAAGCGGGATAGCGAGCGGATGCATTTGATTTATGAAGTTGTCGAGTTTGTCGGACGCTGGTCGATGATCGACGTGTTTGTGATTGCCGTTCTGTCTGCACTGGTGCGGATAGGCGGGCTAATGAGTATTTACCCCGCAATAGGGGCGTTAATGTTTGCATTGGTCGTGATAATGACCATGTTTGCGGCCATGACCTTCGATCCGCGTTTATCGTGGGATCGTGCGCCACAGTCGAGCCATGAGGATGAAAATAAGCATGGAAAATAAGAGTGGAGAGGCGAAAGTGCAGAAGGTCAGGAACTGGTCGCCGGTGTGGATCTTCCCCATCGTGACCGCGCTGATCGGTGCCTGGATCCTGTTTTATCATTACAGCCACCAGGGCCCGGTCGTGACGCTGATCACCACCAACGCTGAGGGGATTGAGGGCGGTAAAACGACCATCAAGAGCCGCAGCGTGGATGTGGGTGTGGTCGAAAGCGCAACCCTCACTGACGACCTGACGCACGTCGAAATTACAGCCCGCCTCAACGCCGGGATGGAGAAGCTGCTGCATGGCGACTCGGTGTTCTGGGTGGTGAAACCCCAGGTGGGTCGTGAAGGCATCAGCGGTCTGGGCACCCTGTTGTCCGGGGCCTATATCGAACTGCAGCCGGGGAAAAAGGGCTCGCAGCCGGGGCAGTATCAGCTGCTGGACTCGCCGCCGCTGGCACCGCCGGACGCGAAAGGCATTCGGGTGACCCTCGACAGTAAAAAAGCCGGTCAGCTGAGCCCGGGCGATCCGGTGCTGTTCCGCGGATATCGTGTAGGTTCCGTGGAAACCAGCACCTTTGACACCCAAAAACGCACCATCAGCTACCAGCTGTTTATCAACGCGCCGAACGATCGTCTGGTCACCGGCAACGTCCGCTTCTGGAAAGATAGCGGTATCGCCGTGGACTTAACCTCCGCCGGGATGCGCGTCGAGATGGGATCCCTCTCCACGCTGTTTGGCGGCGGAGTGAGCTTTGACGTACCGGAAGGGATGGATCAGGGGCAGCCGGTGGCGCAAAAAACCGCGTTCCGACTGTATGACGACCAGAAGAGCATTCAGGATTCCCTCTATACCGACCATATCGACTACCTGATGTTCTTCAAGGATTCTGTGCGTGGCCTGCAGCCGGGCGCGCCGGTTGAATTCCGCGGCATCCGTCTTGGTACCGTCGGCAAAGTGCCGTTCTTCGCGCCGGGAATGCGTCAGATGCTGGATGATGATTTCCGAATTCCGGTGCTGATCCGCATCGAGCCGGAGCGTCTGATTAACCAGATTGGCGATACGCCTGATATCGCTCAGCATATCGACGGGTTGATGAAGCGTGGCCTGCGTGGCTCGCTCAAAACCGGTAACCTGGTGACTGGGGCACTGTACGTGGATATGGACTTCTTCCCGAAAGAGCCGCCGGTGAAAGAGATCCGCGAGTTCTCGGGTTATAAAATCATTCCGACCGTGAGCAGTGGTCTGGCGCAGATCCAGCAGCGTCTGATGGAAACGCTGGATAAGATCAACAGCCTGCCGCTCAATCCAATGATTCAGCAGGCCACCAATACGCTTAGCGAGAGCCAGGCGACAATGCGTCGTCTGCAAACCACGCTGGATAACCTCAACAAGCTGACCGCCAGCCAGTCCATGCAGCAACTGCCGCAGGACATGCAGAAAACGCTGCGCGAGCTGAACCGCAGTATGCAGGGCTTCCAGCCGGGTTCAGCGGCGTACAACAAGATGGTGGCAGATATGCAGCGCCTCGATCAGGTTCTGCGTGAGCTCCAGCCGGTGCTCAAGACGCTGAACACGAAGAGCAACGCGCTGGTATTCGAAGCGAAAGACAAAAAGGACCCTGAGCCGAAGGGGGCTAAATAATGAAAAAATGGCTAACGATCACCGCAGTGGCAGCGCTCCTGACCGCCTGTAGCTCAGCAGAGAACAAGAGCTACTACCAGCTGCCAGTGGCGGCGCAGGCGGGGGGGCAAAGTGTCGCCAGCCAGGGCAATCGCCTGCTGTGGGTAGAGCAGGTGGCGGTGCCGGATTACCTGGCCGGTAACGGCGTGGTTTATCAGACCAGCGATGTGCAGTATGTCATCGCTAACAACAACCTGTGGGCCAGCCCGCTGGATCAGCAGCTGCGCAACACGCTGGTCGCCAATCTCAGCAGCCAGCTGCCGGGATGGGTGGTGGCGTCGCAGCCGCTGGGCAGCGATCAGGATACGCTCAACGTCAATGTGACCAACTTCCATGGCCGCTATGATGGCAGCGTGATCGTCAGCGGGGAGTGGTTGCTCAACCATCAGGGCCAGCTGATTAAGCGGCCTTTCCATCTGGAGCTGAAGCAGCAGAAGGATGGTTACGATGAGATGGTGAAAGTGTTGGCGCAAGGCTGGGCGCAGGAGTCAGCCAGTATCGCCAGAGAGATTTCCCGTCTGCCATAAGTAAAATTCATCGCACCGGGCCGCAGTTAGCGTCAGGCTAATTGCGGCTTTTTTTTCGTTTTACACTCAGGCCGTTACTTGTGCCGCGTCACACTTTTTGTACAAATGAATTTTTGACCAGGTCACATTTATGACACTGGCGTGAATTTTGCGCATTGACGCTAAGCGGGAATCAGGGTATTCGTTATCTGTGATTGCACGTTTTGTAATCACTGTTTTCTTTTCCACCAGATCAAATAATGAGGGAAACGAGGCATGAAGAGACAGAAACGAGATCGCCTTGAAAGGGCTCATCAACGTGGTTATCAGGCTGGCATCGCCGGACGTTCTAAAGAAATGTGTCCCTATCAGACCATCAATCAGAGGTCGCAATGGTTAGGGGGCTGGCGAGAAGCCATCGGAGACAGGGCAGTACTTGCTTGATAGCGTCTCTTTAAAAAAAGAAACCTCCGCAGTGCGGAGGTTTCGCCGTTTTATGCTTGTGTAAAAGCAAAAATCAGAAGGCGGAAGTATCCTGGAACAGACCCACTTTCAGGTCAGTTGCGGCGTAGATCAGACGACCATCGACCAGCACTTCGCCATCCGCCAGGCCCATAATCAGGCGACGGTTAACAATGCGTTTGAAGTGAATACGGTAGGTGACTTTTTTCGCAGTCGGCAGAACCTGACCGGTGAATTTCACTTCGCCAACGCCCAGGGCGCGGCCTTTGCCTTCACCACCCAGCCAGCCGAGGTAAAAACCAACCAGCTGCCACATGGCGTCCAGACCCAGGCAGCCTGGCATCACCGGATCGCCAATAAAGTGGCACCCAAAGAACCACAGGTCCGGGTTGATATCGAGCTCTGCTTCTACGTAACCCTTATCGAAGTTGCCGCCGGTTTCCGTCATCTTCACGACACGGTCCATCATCAGCATGTTCGGGGCCGGTAACTGCGGGCCTTTTGCGCCAAACAGTTCACCGCGACCAGAGGCAAGAAGATCTTCTTTTGTATAGGATTCGCGTTTATCTACCATGTTCTCAGTATGCCTTA
Organism: Leclercia sp. AS011; assembly: GCF_037152535.1. NCBI lineage: Bacteria > Pseudomonadati > Pseudomonadota > Gammaproteobacteria > Enterobacterales > Enterobacteriaceae > Leclercia > Leclercia sp. AS011. The sequence continues at coordinate 1,876,021 of NZ_JBBCMA010000001.1, read as the reverse complement.
TTTTAGTGAAGGACGCAGGATAGCTAACACGTGTACGCTGAACAAGTCCGATCAGTTTGGCGTGAACCAGTTCAACCAGCGTAACGGCCAGGGATAACGGTGACGTGCTTCCTGCTGTGTTGCCTGCGCAATACGCTCCTGGATAGTGTGCATCAGCGTCGTCTGCCCTTCGGCATCCCACTCCAGGTTTGTCAGTAAGGGTAGCGCATCTGCTATATCTTCGATCGCCCAGAGGCTGAATTGTTCCTCTTCGACCGCGGTCAGCAGCTCCTGACTGAGGCTGAGATGACGGACGTTCGGCAGAGGAATAATGACGCCCTGTTTACCGCTCAGCCCGCGCTGCTGGCAGACGGTAAAGAAGCCTTCGATCTTTTCGTTCAGACCGCCGACCGGCTGCGCGCGACCAAACTGATCCACTGAACCGGTAATAGCAATGCTCTGATTCACCGGCACATCGGCCAGGGCGCTGATTAACGCGCAGAGCTCTGCCATCGAGGCGCTGTCGCCATCGACTTCGCTGTAGGACTGCTCGAAAGTCAGGGAGGCGGTGAAGGGGATCTGCTGCTCAAGCTGCAGTTCCGACATCAGATAAGCCTGCATGATCATCATGCCCTTGGCGTGAATGTTTCCGCCCAGCTCGGCTTTACGCTCCACGTCGATAAACTCACCGTCACCGATGTGCACGACGCAGCTGATGCGAGAGGGCTCGCCAAAGGCGCGAGGATGGCCAGGGAACTCAATCACCGACAGGGCGTTGATCTGTCCGACGCGTTCACCTTCGGTTTCGACCAGGATCTGCTCCAGCAGGATCTCGTCCTGCATGCGATCCGCAAGGTAGCCTTCACGCCACTCTCGCTGCACCAGCATCTGGGAGAGCTGTTCGCCGGTAAGGATGCCGTCATCGGTCATGGCCGCAGCTTCACGCAGCTGTTTGCCAAGCCACAGAGGACAAAGCGGAAGGGTCTCCTGATCGCCGGTATAGCGCACCGCTTCGCGGATCAGCACCGGCCAGGCGTCGGCCGCCAGCGTTGGCAACTGCGCGCGTTGACAGACGGCATGTACCCATTGGATCCATTGCAGCATATCTTCGGCATCGGCGATCTGCGTGCTGTCTTCGAATTCGCTGTACACCACCTGGTCGGCCAGCTCGGGTTCCATCTCCTGGAAATCGGCCAGCGCTTCGCGATCGCCAATCAGCACCACTTTTAGAGAGAGCGGCATAGAAGGAACGGCGACCGGAAGAGGGCGCGACTCATCATACGCCACCCAGTCAAAGCGCTGCTGGCTGACGCTGTTTTTCAGGCGCATCCACAGCAGAGGCTGGGCCAGAAGCGTGCGCAGGGAGATGAGCAACACACCGCCGTTGGCCTGATGGACCAGGCCGGGATGCAGGGTCAACTCACCGTTAAACTGGCGCAGGCAGCCGAACAGCTGTTCTGCTTCTGTCCAGCCCGCCGAAACAATGTTGCCTGTGACCGCAAAACGGCCATCGGGTACGGTTGCCGGTGCAAAGGTAACAGTACGCCCATCAATGCTGTATTCACCCCCAAAGACCGTCCCGGTTTCTGGTTGCAGCTGCCGCATGGCATCCGCCAGAAGACTCAGATACTCCGCTTCGTCTGGCGCTTTCAATAACATGAATGGTGAAGTTGCCCACGGGCTCAACATCTGCTCCATTGCGTAATGCAAACGGGGCTGTGTGTCGCTGAGGATATATTCGTGTTCGTTCGCGAGATCTGGCTGTGCAAACAGTTCCTGATAGCTTTCGGTATCCGGAACCAGGTCACGCCATGCAAGTTTCGTAATGGTCAAAGTTGATGTTTTTTAGTCAGAAGTAAAACGATGGAGTATACCGTAAGGCGCAGGCTCTGCCCATGAGGGAATGGGCGTTTCCAGCGATGAATGCATCACCGCGTGTCACAGGATATGATTTCTTTTCAGCAGATTGCCAAAAAACTGATATTCTGAACACAGTTACACGGTCACACTGAGATCGCAATGAAATACCAACAACTGGAAAATCTCGAAAGCGGCTGGAAATGGAAGTATCTGGTCAAAAAACACCGTGAAGGGGAATTGATCACGTGCTACCTCGAAGCCAGTGCTGCAAAAGAAGCTGTAGATTTATTGCTGACCCTCGAAAACGAACCCATTCTGGTCAACGGCTGGATAGATAAACACATCAATCCGGCGCTACTTAACCGCATGAAGCAGACCATCCGCGCGCGGCGTAAACGGCATTTTAATGCCGAGCACCAGCATACCCGGAAGAAATCGATCGATCTGGAGTTTATGGTCTGGCAACGTCTGGCCGGGCTTGCCCAGCGTCGCGGAAAAACCTTGTCAGAGACCATCGTGCAACTGATTGAAGATGCGGAACATAAAGAGAAGTACGCCAGTCAGATGTCGACCCTGAAAACCGATCTACAGGCGCTGCTGGCCGGTAAGAAGTAGCCTTTCAGTTTTCTTCAGGCAATAAAAAACCCCGCAACATGGCGGGGTTTTTTTATAAGACGATAACTTATGCCGCTGGCTGAGTTACAACGTCTTTGATGCCTTTAACTTCGATCTCTACGCGACGATCTGGTGCCAGGCAGTCGATCAGTGCAGCGCGAGCTTTCACGTTGTCACAGGTAGAACCGGTAACTGGGTTAGATTCGCCCATACCACGTGGGGAGATCTTGTTAGCCGGGATACCTTTAGAGATCAGGTAGTCAACAACGGACTGAGCACGTTTCTCAGACAGACCCTGGTTGTAAGCGTCAGAACCGATACGGTCGGTGAAGCCCAGAACCACTACGGAACCATCTTTAGGATCCAGGTTGCTCAGCTGGGTGTACAGCTGATCCAGTGCCTGCTGACCTTCTGGTTTCAGGGTTGCTTTGTTGAAGTTGAACAGAACGTCAGACTTCAGAGTGAAGTGCTTGGTCTGTACTTCTGGAGCTGGGGCTGGAGCTGGAGCAACGATTGGCGCTGCTTCTTCCTGCTGACCGAAGCGGTAAGAAACACCAACGCTCAGCATGCCGTTGTCTGGACGAACACCAACGGTGTTGCCGTCGCCGATGTTGTTAACCCACTGGTATTCCAGACGGGTAGCAACGTCACGGGTCATTGCCCACTCAACGCCACCTGCGAATACTGGAGATACGCCAGTGTCATGGTCGTCGCCAGCGATGCTGTTGCTGGAGTCTGCACGCCATACCATGCCGCCCAGACGGGTGTAGATGTCTACAGCGTCATTTACTGGGTAACCCAGTTTAGCAGTCAGCTGAACGCCCTGAGCTTTGAATGCGCCGTTAACGTTGTCGCCTTTGTAAGGCATACGGCCCAGCCAGTCGTAACCCATTTCGAAACCAACGTACGGGTTAACCTGATAACCACCGAACGCGCCTGCGCCCAGCTGGCTTTCGTGAGTTGGGCCGTCGTTATTCAGAGCGTCGTTATACCAGCCAGTGTCATGGAACTGAGACCAGCCCAGTTTACCACCAGCATACCAGGTATTATCTTTCGGAGCGGCCTGCGCTACGGTAGCGAAACCTGCCAGTGCCACTGCAATCGCGATAGCTGTCTTTTTCATTTTTTGCGCCTCGTTATCATCCAAAAATCGCCATGAGAATCTCAATGAGAGTCACGGTTAAATCCTTCACCGGGGGGCGGGGACAAAGAGTAAAGCTACCGATATCTTCGGTTTAGGCCGAGCACCCCTGGCGATGTAAAGTCTACAACGTACCTGAAAACTTACAAGTGTGAACTCCGTCAGGCATATGAAAAAAAAAGTTTTGTATACACAATATTTAACATTTATGGCGAAGTTTTGGACATGCTAAACTGGAGGAAGCCGCGGCAGACAAGACTTGTCGCGGCTTTTAGAAAGGGAACCAATGGCGTACAGCGCGTGCAAAAAAAATTCCAGGAAAACTCTTATTTTTACTCAATGATACAAATTTGAGTGAATTTTTAGCCCAGAAAGGTGTCCGTTGCCCAGAGCATTCATTCGTACGGGACGCATAATAAAGCCCAGTGCGTTACCTTCTTCGGCCGCTTCGGCCAGGCGATGTTGTTCCGTTTCGGTTAATTCTTCCGTAAACCAGCCAATCACCACGCTGTAATTCCCGGTACGCAGGGCCCTCACCATCGATTCTACAGTATGGCAGGGATCCATCTGGCTCACCTGCATCACTTTAGTCAGGGGTAATCCCGCCGATTGCACCCATTCCCGGCTCAATCTCTGCTGCGGCGTCAGCCACAGCTGCCAGCGATCCTGCTGACCAAGCTGCTGTAACAGAGGCAACAATAACAGCTGCGTCATCATGGGCTGGTCTTCACGGTAAAGCACTTCACTGATCAACCCGGTGGACATGTACGCAGCAGCGGAACTCCGTGCACTTTTGCCCGCGGAAGAAGAGAAAGTTGTTGAACGATTTGCATAGCCTGAAGAGTACATAATCAATCCAGCCCTGTAGTTACTGTATGGATATACAGTAACCCCTGTACGTCTAAAGATCAACCTCATTTTCGGAAAGCGCCTCGCAAATTTGGTTCGTTATTCAGACGGATTGAAAAATCATCTTGCCGTTCGATCGTAAGTTACCTATTTTTTGGCTAACGGATCCGTTAACAAATGAATTCACTATTACTGCATGATTTACAAGGGAAATATCATGAAAAAGTTATCATATGAGCGGATCTATCAATCTACGAAATACCTTTCATCCCTGGGTGATGTTGAGCACCGCGCGCTGTTTGGCGGCTACACCCTGGCGGTGGATGACGCGGTCTTTGCCATGGTCTCAGACGGGGAGTTATACCTGCGCGCCTGTGAAGAGAGCGCACAGTATTGCGTCAACAATGCCTCCTCTTACTTAACGCTGGTAAAACGGGGGCGCGCGGTATTGCTGAACTATTACCGCGTTGATGAGGCGCTCTGGCAGGATCGGGATAAACTCCTGCAGCTCTCCTCATTTGCCCTCGAAGCCGCGCGGCGGGAGCGCCGCGAGCGATACAAGCGCGACAGGCTGAAAGATTTACCCAATCTCACCTTTCAGCTTGAGATCCTGCTGAACGAGGCAGGCATCATCAACGAAGAAGCGTTACGCACCCTCGGCGCCGAAAAGTGCTGGCTGAAGATCAGAGCGCTTAACAAGCACCTGAGCTACAAGGTGCTGTTTGCGCTGGAAGGGGCGATTGTCGGGCTGCATGAAGCGGCGCTCCCGGAGAACAGGCGCCGGGAGCTGGTGGAGTGGTACAAAAAGCTGCCGGTGGAGAACCCCCCTCACTCCGGCAGTTGATTAACGTGCTGCTGTAATCGGCAAATTTCTGGCAGCAACGCGATAAGCAGACCGATTTGCTGCAGCACCAGTGGCGCTTTGCTCTCGGCACCCGGTTCAATATGCGAAATGCGTTGCGCCAGTTCGGACAGTGCCTGCTGCACCCGGGGTTCATCCGCCGGACGTTGATGAAGCGCATCATCCACATAGCAGACGGCATCATCAAGCAAGGCCAGGATGGCGGGGCTGGTCAGCCGTTCGCGGTGCGCACCCAGCGCCGAGATATAGCTGGTAAAGGTATGGTTCAGACACAACAGACGGAACGCGACTTCACGCGTTTCCGCTGTCGCCCGCGGCTCCCTGGACATGTTCGAAACCACCGACGCCAGTTCCGCATCGCGGTTGTAAGCGTCACGTCGGGCGATACGATAGGTCAGGCGGTTATCGCGGCCCTGATGGTACTGCTCGAGGATGGCATCCAGATAGCGGCAGTTGGCATTCATCGCCTGATCCAGCACCCGGGGCAGATTACGGAAACGCCAGTCCGGCCAGATAAAGCTCACCGCCGCCCAGGCAATGGCGCAGCCAATCAGGGTATCGACAATACGCGGCAGGGCCACTTCAAAGCCTTCACCGAGCAGATTGAAACAGAGCAACACCAGCAGGGTGATGAACATAGTGGCGTGCGCGTACTGGACGTTGCGAAACGCAAAAAACAGCACCCCGGTGATCACAATTAAGATCAACTGGCCTTCCAGAGAAGGGACGAAATAGAGGATCGGCAGCCCAATGGCGACCCCAACCAGCGTACCGATAATACGCAGCGCCAGCCGGTGGCGGGTGGCATTGTAGTTGGGCTGGCAGACAAACAGGCTGGTCAGTAAAATCCAGTAGCCATGATTAAGGCCGGTTACCTGTATAAAGGCATAGCCAATACAGAGCACCACCGACATCCTCACCGCATGACGAAACAGCGCCGATTCTGGCGAAAAATTGCGGCTTAACCGCAGCCACATATCGCTAAAACCGTGCAGGCTGTCATCGGCAAGCTGGTTTTCCACATCATTGCGGGGCATGGCCAGCGCCTGCTCAGATTCAATGGTGGCGAGCTGGGCGTCAATGGCGCGCAGGTTGTTCAACAGAAAACCCAGCGCCTTCATCTGTTCGGCAGAGGTCCCGCTGGCCTGGACACGATCGAGCGCCGCATCCAGGTGCGTGAAGGCCCGCTCAAAATGCGGATCGTGCTGATAGGGCGTGCGCAGCAGGATAGATCGCGACAGCTGCTGGCAGGCCTGGGACTGCATGGAGAGCAGGCGCTGGAAGCGAAACATCACGTCGCTGTAGCGGAACTTCTCGCGCAGATCGGCGTACTGAATATGCGAGGAGCTGGCGCGCTCGTGAATATCCTGCGCCACAAAGTAGTAGTGCAACGTTCGGCGGGTACCGCGCTGACCGCGATCGCCGCGCAACCGGGTAAGCAACGAGGCCTTAGTCTGGTTCAGCGTGGTCACCAGCTGGCCGTTTGCCAGGGCGACATCGTACAGCGGTCCCTGACCATCACCTTCAATATCCGGGTCGAAAAGCCGGGACTTGAGCTCCAGATAGTGCGCCAGCTGCTCATAGCTGCGGGCCAGGTTGTCCTGCAGCGGGCGGATGGGGAAGATCAGATGCCCGAAGAGGGTAAGCAGGTTATACCAGACCGCCCCCAGCAACAGCAGAACCGGCTGCTGATACCACTGGTCGTAAAGCGAGACTCCCAGCATGGTATAGATAGCAATCAGCAGCGCGCCAAAGGCGATGGTAGCGTAGCGCTGACCCAGCCCGCCCAGCAGGATAAAGACGCTGGTAGAGAGCATCAGGCCGATAGCGAAAAGCCACGGCCAGGGGAAAAGCAGTTCCACAGATGCCGAGGCGATAAAAAAGCAGATCAGCGTGATAACCAGATTGCGCAGCCGACCGGCGAGACGGTCATCCAGATCGGCCAGCGCCCCGGCCACGACGCCCAGCGTCAGGGGAATGGTCAGCTTCACATCGCCCAGCCACCAGGGCAGGGCAGTGCTGCCGCACAGGGCAATAAAGATCCTGGCGTTATACAGCCAGGTGCTGTTAAGGGTGTAGCGGCGAAGCAGCGGGCTTAGCATGAGCGCACGGGGTCCTTGTTACGGAAAACGACGGCGGGCGTTGGCTTCCCGCGCGGCGCGAGCCACTTCAACCGGGACGACCCGGCGTCCGACAGGCCACAGGGCGATGGCTGCAATTTTGAAATTGGCAATCCCGACAGGGATCCCGATAAGCGTAATACACTGGGCGATACCCGCCGCAATGTGCATCAGACACAGCCACCAGCCGAAGAAGATCAGCCACAGAATGTTAAGCAGCGTTCCGCCGGTATTCATCAGCGCGTTTTTGCTGCCAGGCTCCAGCTCGTCGACATGGACAGCTTCATTACCGTAAGGTACCAGCGAAAGTTTGGTGATCTCCCAGCAGGAGCGCGTCAGCGGCAGGGTGAAGATAAGCACCACGCTGATCAGCGTCGCCAGCAGCCAGGAGAGCGTGGTGGCAAAACCACCCAGGACAAAATTCAAAATATTCAGAACGGTACGCATAAAACCTCAATTCTTTCCGTAATGTTGAAGCCCTGCTGATTGTAACGTTTTTTTGCGCTGGAGCACCTGAAAACTGGCAGTTAAACTATCAGGCAATTACTCACGTCGTGGATCGGGCTGGACATGGAACTGAAAGCAACTTCGTTAGGCAAACGCCTGGCACAACATCCGTACGACAAAGTCGTTCTGCTCAACGCCGGAGTGAAAGTCTCCGGTGAACGCCATGAATATCTTATTCCCTTCAACCAGCTACTGGCCATTCACTGTAAGCGCGGCCTGGTCTGGGGCGAGCTGGAGTTTGTCCTGCCCGAAGAGAAAGTGGTGCGTCTGCACGGGACGGAGTGGGCGGAGACCCAGCGTTTTCACCACCATCTGAACACGCTCTGGCAGCAATGGAGTGCTGAAATGAGTGAGGTGGCAGCGCAGGTGCTGCAAAACGCGCTGAATGACATTGCCACCAGCAACGCGCAAAACAGCTGGCTGACGCGGGACAAAACCCTGGGCCTGCAGCAGAAAATTAACCAGGCGATTCAGGCTCTCCCGCTGTCGGTTTCCCGTCTGGAAGAGTTTGATAACTGCCGGGAAGCCTGGCGTCAGTGTCGGGCCTGGCTGGAGGATATTGACCAGAGCCGGCTGGCGCATAACCAGGCGTGGACCACCGCCATGCTCAGCCAGTATGCCGACTTTTTTGCCGGGATTGAGTCATCCCCGCTGAACCCGGCCCAGGCCCGGGCGGTGGTTAACGGTGAGCAGTCGCTGCTGGTGCTGGCGGGAGCCGGTAGCGGTAAAACCTCGGTGCTGGTTGCCCGGGCAGGCTGGCTCCTGACCCGCAATGAAGCCGCTCCCGAGCAAATCTTACTCCTGGCGTTTGGCCGCAAGGCCGCGCAGGAGATGGACGAGCGGATCGAGGCCCGGCTGCACACCCGGGATATTACCGCCAGGACCTTCCACTCCCTTGCCCTGCACATCATCCAGCAGGGAAGCAAAAAAGTGCCGGTCGTCAGCAAGCTTGAGAATGACACCGTGGCGCGACAGCAGATATTTATCGAGGCATGGCAACAGCAGTGCAGCGAGAAAAAAGCGCAGGCCAAGGGCTGGCGTCAGTGGCTGGAAGAGGAGCTTGACTGGAGCGTACCGGAAGGCAGTTTCTGGCAAAACGAGAAGCTGGCACGTCGGCTGGCCCCGCGCCTCGATCGCTGGGTGAGCCTGATGCGCATGCACGGCGGTGCGCAGGCCGAGATGATTGCCGGCGCGCCCGAAGAGGTGCGGGCCCTGTTCACAAAACGGGTGAAGTTAATGGCCCCGTTGTTAAAAGCGTGGAAAACCGCCCTCAAGGAGGAGAATGCTGTCGATTTTTCCGGGTTGATCCATCAGGCGATCGTTATTCTTGAGAAAGGCCGCTTCATCAGTCCGTGGAAGCACATCCTGGTGGATGAGTTTCAGGATATCTCCCCTCAGCGCGCGGCGCTGCTGGCAGCATTGCGGGCGCAGAACAAGCACACCACTCTGTTTGCCGTAGGCGATGACTGGCAGGCGATCTACCGCTTTAGCGGGGCGCAGCTGTCATTGACCACGGCGTTCCACCACTACTTTGGCGAGGGCGATCGCTGCGATCTTGATACCACCTACCGTTTCAATAACCGGATCGGCGAGATCGCCAACCGGTTTATCCAGCAGAACCCGCATCAGCTGGCAAAACCGCTGAACAGCCTGACGGCAGGGGACAAAAAAGCGGTCACGCTGCTGGCAGAGGATCAGCTCGATGCCCTGCTGGATAAACTGAGCGGTTACGCCAGGCCGGAAGAGCGCATTATGGTGCTGGCGCGCTATCACCACCTTAAGCCCGCCAGCCTCGAGAAAGCCGCGACCCGCTGGCCGAAACTGCAGCTCGATTTTATGACCATTCACGCCAGCAAGGGGCAGCAGGCCGATTACGTGATCGTGGTGGGATTGCAGGAAGGAAGCGATGGTTTCCCGGCACCTGCGCGTGAATCGGTGATGGAACAGGCCCTGCTGCCGGCGGTGGAAGAGTTTCCCGATGCGGAAGAGCGGCGACTCTTGTACGTGGCGATGACCCGCGCCCGTCACCGCGTCTGGCTGCTGTTTAACAAAGAGCAGCCTTCGCGTTTTGTCGACATGTTGAAAAACATCGATGTGCCGGTGGCGCGCAAACCCTGAGCCGGGTAAGGCGAAGCCGCCACCCGGCAATGCGGATACTTACTTCAGACGTTCAGCCAGATAGCGCTGATAATCCGGGATCAAAATCTCCACCTGGTCGTTAAACTGCGGCGAGGCGATGATAAAGTCCGCCGTCGACAGGTTGGTGGCGACCGGAATGTTCCACACCGTCGCCAGACGCAGCAGCGCTTTAACGTCCGGATCGTGCGGGACGGCATTCAGGGGATCCCAGAAGAAGATCAGCACATCAATCTTCCCCTCTGAAATCAGCGCGCCCACCTGCTGGTCGCCACCCATCGGGCCGCTCAGCAAGGCATTCACCTGCAGCCCGGTTTCGCGATGGATCAGATTACCGGTGGTTCCGGTGGCTGACAGCTGATGTTTTTCCAGCAGGGATTTGTGACGCTGCACCCAGTTGAGCAGCATCTGTTTGCAGTGATCGTGCGCCACCAGTGCGATATGTTTGCGGTCCGGCAGTGTGCGGGTTGTGAGTTCCATAATCTCTATCCGTTAGTTAACTGGTTACAGATTACTGGAAGCACCTGACGCTGCAAGAGAAAGGGGCAAAAATTGCGGCTCAGGACGAGGGTTGTTGCTTCGCCCACTGCAGAAAACGGCTGCGGGTTTCAGGATCGGCCTGAGCAAACCAGTATTTGAGTCGCTGCTCGGTCAGATTTTGCGACTGCGGTGGCGGCATATCCAGCTCGGATACGCCGGACAGCAGGGTACTATCATCGGCCATCGTGGTGGAGAATTCCGGTATCGAGGCGCTATGACCGGCTTTGTTGTAACGCTCGGTATCGTACTCATAGTTCACGCCGGTCGGCGTATCGGTAATTGCCAGAATATCCAGCTTCACCGGAATCGGAGTCGCATCGCCATCCAGTAATTCAATATGCGGCGAACGATCAAAAAGTTGCGACTCTTTTTCTGTTTCCAGCCGGGGAAGGCTAAAATTAACCTGACTGATGCGCTGGGTGTTAAAGCTGGCGACCAGCGGAGGGGAGATGTAGACCCGTTCTTCATGATTGCCGAGGCGAATGGTCTTCTCTACCCGAAATACAATCTGATGCGGGCCATTATCCAGCTCGATGCTGTCCGCACCGCGCAGCAGGGAACTGGAGACTTTTTTTCCGTCCAGTACCAGAAGGTCGATGTCCGTAGAGAGCCGCAGCGTTGTGGCAAAAACGCAAACCGGCATGAGCAGCGCAAACAGACTCCAGGCAATGCCGGTTTTCATAAAAAGCCCTCTTAAAAGACTCGCGTCTCGAATAATGTATCAAAATTTTTCTTCAATCATGTTTACTAACGTATAGATATGATCTGGCAATTTGCCCTCATACAGACGTATGGGATAGCCGGTTGCTCTCACTGCATTGATATTGATGTTGAATACGCCAGGAGGAATTTCATGAAACAGAACGATATTGCGGAGATCCTTTCCACCACCCGAACCATTGCGCTGGTAGGCGCGAGCGACAAGCCCGATCGTCCCAGTTACCGGGTAATGAAATATCTGCTCGAACAGGGCTATCACGTGATCCCGGTATCGCCAAAAGTGGCAGGTAAAACGCTGTTAGGTCAGCAGGGGTATGGCACCCTGACGGAGGTACCGGAAAAAATCGATATGGTGGATGTGTTCCGTAATTCGGAAGCCGCCTGGGGCGTGGCCCAGGAAGCCATTGCGGTCGGGGCGAAAACCCTGTGGTTACAGCTCGGGGTGATTAACGAACAGGCGGCGGTGCTGGCGCGAGACGCAGGCATGAATGTGGTGATGGACCGCTGTCCGGCAATTGAGATCCCTCGCCTGGGGATGGCGAAGTAATAAAAAAAACCCGGTCAGCCTGGCTGCCGGGTTTTTCGTTAGTTGCGCAGGCGCGGGGCCTGTAACTGTCTGCGGATCGTTTGCGCCAGTTCATCCATGGAAGGCTGTTCAGGGTGTTCATCCTGCTGCTCGCCACTGAGCTGGGCTTCGGCAAGATAGGTATGCACGGCCTGGCCTTCGTCGTCTTCCATCACCACGTGGTACCAGGGGGCGGCGCGGAGTTCTGCGTTCACCGCCAGCTCATCGGCTGACGGTTCGTCGAGGGAATATTCCGGGTCGATATCCACGACCACGCCCAGGTATCCTAACAGGGAGTGGCGGACCTGCTGGCCGATACCGAATTTGCTGGCAATCATAGTCACCTCCCGGGAAACGTTACTTACTCTATAGGTGAGGGCAACATTCCACTTTTCAAGTTACATGATGCGACAGGCAAATCCTTTCAGATACAGCCCTTCCGGATAGGTAGCGATCACCGGATGATCGGCCGCCTGACGGAACTGCTCTATAAATTGTACATCACGCCCGGCATCTACAGCGGCATCGGCGATAATTTTCTGGAACAATTCGGTGGTCATTAGGCCAGAACAGGAGAAGGTCAGCAGCACCCCGCCCGGGTTAAGCAGCTGGATCGCCAGCATGTTGATGTCTTTATAGCCGCGGCAGGCCCCCATCAGCTGGTTTTTATTTTCCACGAACTTCGGCGGATCCATCACGATCACGTCAAACTTCTCGCCCTGGTCGCGGTATTTGCGCAGCAGTTTAAAGACATCGTCGCGGACAAATTCGGCTTTGCTCAGATCCAGCTTGTTCAGCTCAACGTTCTGCTTTGCCACGTCCAGCGCTTCCTGCGAGGTATCCACGCTCACCACCTGGCTGCAGCCGCCCATCAGGGCCGAAACCGCAAAGCCGCCGGTGTAGGAGAAGCAGTTCAGTACACGTTTATCGGCAACATACTGGCGGGTCGCCAGACGGCTGTCGCGCTGATCGAGGTAGTAACCGGTCTTATGGCCGCCCTGAATATCCACCAGCAGTTTCATGCCGTGCTCTTCGATAGGCAGCAGGGCAGGCGGCAGTTCACCGGTGACCGGGCCCTGGGTCAGCTCCATTCCCTCTTTTTTACGCACCGCAACGTCGCTGCGATCGTAAATGGCGCACTCGGGATACTGCGCCTGCAGGGCGCTGATTAACGCCGCGCGCTGATATTCAGCCCCGGCGCTTAACAGCTGCAGCACCAGGAAGTTACCGAAACGGTCGATGGTCACGCCCGGTAGGCCGTCGGACTCACCGGCGATGAGGCGATAGCTGTCCAGCCCGTCGCGTTTTGCCAGCCAGTCACGCCACTGCTGTGCCTGCTGCAGACGACGAACGAAGAAGTCGATGTCGATGGTTTCATCTTTATCGAAGGTCCAGACGCGGGCGCGGATCTGCGATGCTGGCGAGTATGCGCCGCGCGCTAACCATTTCCCCTGATGATCAACGATATCGATGGTTTCACCGAGACTGGCTTTGCCTTCCATACGCGCAACCGCGCCGGAGAAGACCCAGGGATGGCGGCGCAACAAGGATTTATCGCGCCCTTTGGCTAACACTAAACGTACACTCATAATTTACTATTCTGTCGATTCCAGGGAAATGGCGCGTAGAGTAGCACAGATGGTCAGTGGCAATCATCTGCGGACACTATTGAGCGTTTCGGCACAAATCAAAATCGCTCTGGCACATTACCCCTTTGCTGCGGGATTTACAGTGTGGTTTCCAGCTCAGCAAAAGGAAACTCTAATGAAAAAGCACATTGCAATCGCAGCAGTCACTCTGGCGGGGATGAGTTTTACTGTCTCAGCGGCATTACCTTTCAGCCTCAACAGCCGGGATATTTCGGCTGAACAGCGATTAACACAGAATCAGGTCTTCAACGGGTTTGGCTGTCATGGCGACAATCAATCGCCGCAGCTGACATGGAAAAACCAGCCGCCGGGCACCAAAAGTTTTGCCATTACCGTTTATGATCCCGCAGCGCCGACCGGCAGCGGCTGGTGGCACTGGACGGTGGTGAACATACCGGCACAAACCCGGGACCTGCCCGCCGGTGCCGGAAACCAGAATAACGAGAAATTACCCGCAGGGGCGGTACAGGGACGTAATGATTTCGGTTACTCTGGCTTTGGCGGTGCGTGCCCGCCGGAGGGAGACAAGCCTCACCCGTACCAGATCACCGTCTGGGCGCTGGATGTGGATAAGCTGCCCATTGATGAAAACGCCAGCGGCGCGCTGGTCGGCTTTATGCTCAACAGCCACGCGCTGGCGAAGGCGCAATTAACCGCAACATACGCAAGATAGGGGTGGCCCGGTGCAGGATTTTCATTTTCAACATAAACATCTGACCGCGGCTGAGGTCAATGCCAGCAAAATGCATCGCCTGCACCAGGTTAAGCTTTTCTATCCTGCCATCTGTCATATTACGCACGGCAGTAAGGTGATTATTCATGAGGATAGCCGCCTGGTCGCCACGCCCGATGAGTTAATCATCATCCCGGCCAATACGCCGATGGAAATCATTAATCAGCCTGCGCAGGGTATTTTTCATTCTGATTTGCTGCTGTTGTCACCGGACATTATTGCGGAGTTTAAAACCCGTTACCTGCAGGCGTGGCCGCGGAGCAAAACCGACTCGCTCTGCGCACCGCTCAGCGAAGGACTGGGCTTTATGTGGGGCAATCTGCTGCATGCGGTGCGGCATGATTTTCCCGACGAATTGCAAAAGCATCAGGCCTTCGGGCTGCTGCTGGCGCTGCTGCACGACGGGGTGGCGGGGCCGCTGCTTATCGAGCGCAATATCAATCTCACGGAACAGGTGCGACAGTTCATCATGATGTCACCCGGCCGGGCATGGACCGCGCAGGATGTTGCCAGTCGTCTGGCCGTCAGCGTGCCGACCCTGCGTCGGCGCTTGCGCGAAGAGTCGCACAGCTTTCGCCAGATTGTGGAGGAGGTGCGTATGGCGGTGGCGCTCTCTCAGCTTCAGTCGACCCGGCTGCCGGTCGGTGAGATCGCTATGCAGTGCGGGTATCTTTCCAGCTCGCGTTTTACGGCCCGTTTTCGCCAGCATTACGGCTGTTTACCCAAAACGTTACGCTAATCGTCAGGCCATAATTTGCTATTCTTGTGGTCAGGGCCTGGCACGGATAAGGGGAAAGAGTATGGCAAAAGTCTGCACTATCGCGTGGGTTCACGGCACGGTTCAGGGGGTTGGCTTTCGTTACAGCACGCAGCGTGAAGCCACAGATCTGGGGTTGACCGGGTACGCGCGCAATATGGATGACGGCAGCGTCGAGGTGGTAGCCTGCGGTGAAGCGGAGCAGGTCGACAAACTGCTCGCCTGGCTTAAGGCGGGCGGGCCGCGCATCGCCCGGGTTGAAAAGGTCCTGTCAGAACCACATCAACCCGAGCGGGAATACGTTAATTTCGGTATTCGCTATTAAATGCACTTCACGGGCTTAGGCAGGCCGGCGATCTTGGTCGCCTGTTTTGCCGGGCCTTTCGGGAACAGACGATACAGATAGCGGCTGTTGCCTTTCTCCTCGCCATACTTATTGGCCATCGCTTTCACCAGCATGCGAATGGCGGGAGAGGTATTAAATTCCAGATAGAAATCACGCACGAACCGCACCACTTCCCAGTGCTCCGGCGTCAGGGCGATAGACTCTTTTTCGGCAATGACAGCCGCCAGCCCTTCGCTCCACTGGCTGGTCTCTTTCAGATAGCCTTCGCTATCGGTCTCAATCTCTTTACCTTCAAAGTTCAGCATAATCATCACAGGTTTATCGAAAACCGCGGCAGTTTACCAAAAAAGAAAGCCCCGCATAAGCGGGGCTTTTGATACAGCACTGTCGGTTAATCGCGGCTGGCGAAGCCGAGGATGCTCAGCAGGCTGACAAAGATGTTATACAGCGACACATACAGGCTCACGGTAGCGCGGATGTAGTTGGTCTCGCCGCCATGAATGATGTTGCTGGTTTCCATCAGGATCGCCCCGGAGGAGATCAGGATGAACACGGCGCTGATGGCCAGGTGCAGAGCCGGCAGCTGCAGGAAGATGTTCGCCACCATACCGATCAGCACCACCACGATGCCCGCCATCAGCATACCGCCGAGGAAAGACATGTCTTTGCGGGTGGTCAGGACATAGGCAGAACAGCAGAAGAACACCGCAGCCGTACCGCCCAGCGCCAGGCCAATCAGATCGCCCATACCGGCCGACAGATAGGTGTTAAGCATTGGCCCCAGGATGTAGCCCAGGAAACCGGTAAAGGCGAACGCAGACAGAATACCAACCGGCTTGTCGGCGGTTTTGTAGGTCAGGAACATCAGACCGTACATGCCGACCAGGGTCAGGATCAGCCCCGGAGACGGCAGCATCAGCACGGTGCTGGCGGTTGCCGTCAGCGCGGAGAAGGCCAGCGTCAGGCTGAGCATAAAGTAGGTATTACGCAGCACCTTGTGGGTGCTGAGCAGCGATGTGCGGTCGCGTGAAGAACTAATAATACGATCCATGAGTCACTCTCTTATGACAGATGTAATTAACGGCAAGAATAGAAAACGACGCGCCGGTTACAAAGTGGTTTTACCCATCTTTACTCAGCGTGTTAGGGGTAGAGCCAGCATGAAATATTCCACAACGCAATCTATGCAGAACGAACTGCGGTTCGTCAGGATTAATCAGATCAAGCTCTTATAGGTCACTGAAATATATTGCCTTATTCCGGACGCAACGCTAAGAGTTATTTGGCATCGTCAAAACTAAACTATAAGGCGAAGGACATGAAACCATCATCACGCGCTACATTTACCCTCTCTTTGCTGACGGCAGGGATCCTTTGCGCAAGCGCAACGGCCTTTGCTGCCAGCGTGCCGGCAGGAACTGAGCTGGCAGAGAAGCAGGAACTGGTCAGGAATAATGGCAATGAACCGGCATCGCTCGATCCCCATAAAGTTGAAAGCGACGTCGAATTCAATATTATCAGCGATTTGTTCGACGGGCTGGTCAGCGTCTCGCCGGACGGGCAGATCCAGCCGCGGCTGGCGGAAAAATGGGAGAACAAAGACAACACCGTCTGGACGTTCCATCTCCGCCCGGGCATCACCTGGAGCGACGGCACCGCCATCACCGCTCAGGATGTGGTCTGGAGCTGGCAAAGGCTGGTGGATACCAAAACTGCTTCGCCGTACGCCAGCTACCCCGGCAGCATGCATCTGCTGAACGCCACCGATATCGCCGAGGGCAAGAAATCTCCTGACACCCTGGGAGTTAAAGCCCTGAACGACAGCACCCTTGAAGTGACGCTGAACCAGCCTAACGCCGCCTTCCTTGCCATGCTGGCGCACCCGTCGCTGGTGCCGGTCGATAAAGTGCTGATTGGCCGCTATGGCGATAAGTGGACCAAGCCGGAGCACTTTGTCAGCAGCGGGGCCTATACCCTCAGCCAGTGGGTGGTCAACGAGCGGATCATCGCCGAGCGTAACCCGCGCTACTGGGACAACGCCCATACGGTGATCAACAAGGTGACATACCTGCCGATCGCCTCCGAAGCCGCCGACGTCAACCGTTACAAGGCGGACGAAATTGATATTGTCTACACCGTGCCGATCAACCAGTTTGCCCAGCTGAAAAAAACGCTGGGCAGCGAGCTGGATGTCTCCCCGCAGCTGGCGACCTATTACTACGAATTCAACACCACCCGCAAGCCGTTTAACGACCCGCGCGTGCGTCAGGCGCTGAACCTGGCGCTGGATAAAGACATTATCGCCGGGAAGGTGTTAGGGCAGGGGCAGCGTCCGGCGTGGGTCATCAGCCAGCCGGATATCGGCGGGGTCAAACTGCACAATCCGGACTACGCCAGCTGGCCGCTGGAAAAACGCATTGCCGAAGCGAAAAAATTGCTGAACGAGGCGGGCTATAACGACAGCCATCCGCTGAGCTTTAATCTGCTGTATAACACCTCGGAGTCGCACCAGCGGATTGCCATCGCTGCCAGCTCGATGTGGAAGAAAAACCTCGGCGTGGAGGCGAAGCTGCAAAACCAGGAGTGGAAAACGATGCTGGACACCATGCACACCCACAACTTTGATGCGGTGCGCTACGCCTGGATCGCCGATTACGACGATGCGGCCACCTTCCTGAATAACTTCCGTACTGGCGACAGTCAGAACACCAGCCAGTACAGCAATCCGGCCTATGATGAGGCGCTGGACAACGCCGCAAAAGCGAAGACCACCGCCGAGCGCGGCACCTTCTATCAGCAGGCTGAAGATCTGCTGGCCCGGGACGTACCGGCAATCCCGGTCTATCACTACGTTCGTACCCACCTGGTCAAACCCTGGGTAGGGGGCTTTACGCCGGATAAGCTGGGGTACTATTTCACCAAAGACATGTACATCAAAAAGCACTGAGGATCGGCGGTAAGATTTTGTGCTGATAAAATGGTCAGAATGTCGTCTGTTCAACCGATTAAACGCATTTTGACTATTTTTCAGGCGAACGATTGTGCGCAGACTTTACAGCGCATACGGAGGTGTTTATAGTTCGCCTCACTTAGGAAGCGTGGCCGAGCGGTTGAAGGCACCGGTCTTGAAAACCGGCGACCCGAAAGGGTTCTAGAGTTCGAATCTCTACGCTTCCGCCAAATTTGAAAGCCCTGCGATAGCAATATCGCAGGGCTTTTTGTTTTGCTGTTTTTACTAAAAGCTGATGTCATTTGAACAATGAGTTTAACCAGCTCAATGAGCAGGGTCCCACTGGTCATGACAGGCAGTGGTCAATTTTGCGGCCGCCAGCCGTAAGGGCAGGGATTAAGACAAGAATGATTTAATCAACAGTAATGGCAATTAAGAATAAAATCATTCATATTGCAATGAAAATATAATATCTCTGGTATCTTCATTTTCTTTCCTACTTAGTTACAATATCCACCTGAAGATAGATTTGAGTAAATTCTCATAAGAAAATAAGTAGTTAACTAAACATCAAGGCTAATTATAATAAAGAGGGTTTGTTATGGGTGTAAGACAAGATGGTGATGGGAATTATGTAACAAATGCCCGGCCTCATGTACAGTACGATACTGAATCACAGGCGCGAATTGCAGACGGGAAAGAAAAATATCAGTCAGAACTTGCTAACACCGCTCTTAAGTCGTCGCCCGAGGGCGATCAGGTTATAGGCCAGGCAATTGGGTATCTCATAGTCGCCTGTATGGTTTGGGCAATTATTTTTGGATTAATTCTCATTCCCGGGCTCAATTCTGCGGGTATGTTAGTTTATCAGGGCGGTATTCTCGCAGTTCCTGGCGGGATCGTATGGTTTGTACTGAAGGGGGCTTATACGATTCTTACTGTACCTATGATGATTGGAAGTGTGGTTAATCCCTACGATCCGGGTACACATTTGATGTGGCAGGCCATTATGATGGCGATCACTACAGTCGTTTTTTATAAATTCCGGCGAAAACTTAAAAAGCCCATTTTATACCTGACAGGATTTCTCGCGCTACTGGCCTATATTTCCGTTGGGCTTGTTGCCCTCAATGATACCCTATGGTCGGCTTTTAAAATGTTCCCCTATCTTTGATTAAGATCCTGTCCAATTATTCTTTTATGACATTAGATGTTTTTCTGATTCCCGGTATTTGTGCCGGGAATCTCTGTTCTGTCGTAGCGCTAAGTTTATAAAGAATATACTGCAATCGAAAGCATTCAGTCTTTCTGTATAATCAAACGCGAATAGACAGTGGCTTTACTCGGATCCATCTGGGAAGTTGATGCCATCTGATCGCTTACTTGCACAATTTTCCAGCCCTGTTTTGCCAGTTCTGGAAGAGTGCCTTTAACACCACCACCGCAGGTGAAAACGGTGCTGTCATCAATATCCTGGCGACCGCTTGCCAGAGCGCTGACTTCAGGCGAACCGCAAAAATGCGCTTCACCGGCAGTAACCGATGCGCTCATTCCCAATAAAATTATTATGAATAGTGTCTTCTTCATCTTATTGCCTCTTATTAGTAATGCTGTATTTGCTGTAAGTATATAACTCGCCATAAACCATCTATTCATATACTCTATCGCGAAGCTAATTTAAGCATATATTTTTAGGAAACTTAATGATTTAATCAACTTCTTAAAAACCAGCGTTACTATGAAAATTTCAAAGTATTATATGATAATCATTTCAGCAACAATACCTGAATCATTTATGATAAACCTACTAATAATCATGGTGCTAATGTCAGGCACTAAGAGATATTCTGAAAATCATCCGTACCTGATAGACCCTTAAAACCTGCGTTATCATTGCGATAACGCAGGTATGTCAGTCTTTAACCAAACCGTGATTCGCTTGCGTTCCAGCTGTACGCGTCATTTCCAGTCAACCTGTCCCCCAGCTCCTGATAAACGAAATCATAAAACTCTGCGCTGGCGTCGTAACCGGAGTAGTCGACAGCCGCGAGGCCAACGAAGGCACCGGTAAAGAACCCACCGTAGCTTTGCAGGACATAATCATCGGAAAGAACCGCAGCATCTAATTTGACCGGGATCTCAGTCAAGCTGACGCCGTCAAAGCTGTACTCATAGGTATAACTTTCCTTGCGAACTTTGGTGCGGAACCAGACGTACTCTGTTCCTTCCGGGATCTTAATGGCGTTATCTTTCAAATAAGACGTATATTTGCCACGGTTATTTTCCCCCACTTCAATTACCGGGCCGTTAATTTCATTCCAGGTAATGAAAACGAAACTCCAGTGGCGGTCATTATAATAATTCGTCAAGCCAGCCATCTGTTGATAACTGAATGGATTGAATTTGACCTTAACCTGAGCATCAAAATAAAAGGCCTGCCAGCGTCGCGCAATCAGCGAAAGATCATGGGTATTGGCTAAAGAACCTTGTCCCGTTAGCGTTAACCTTCCATCGCCCGTGGTTCCCATTTTTTCAGTGAACGGAACGCGAAGGGTATTCCAGTTAATATCGAGTTCCGCAGCGGTGAAATCATCGTGCTGGCTATGATCTTTAGCGCTTTCTGTATAAATGGCATCGGCTGGTCCTTCAACAAAGGTCTTGCCACCATGACCTCCTGCAATACGTGGCCAGCCCTCGTCATCCCAGTACACTTTCTGAATGGATGTTTCCCGGCCCAGCGTTGACCAGCCGCGGGGATCATAAACCGACTCACCCGGACGATTCCACGGACGGGCGCAAAGCGAGGCGTAATACCACTCCCCGCCGGGGGTAGAGACCAGTGCTCCATGCCCCTGCTTCTGGATATAGCTGTCCGGCGTATCGACGTTGGTTAAGAATACGTCGCCTGGCTCTGTTTCAAAGCTGTTGGCCTCTAAGGTTCTGGAACGCGCAACCACCTCCTGATGGGTAAACACGGTCCCCCCCTGAGCGGCAAAGAGATAGTAATAGCCGTTCAGTTTATAGAGATGTGGCCCCTCAACCAGTGCCACGGCAGTGCCGCGATAAATCGTCCGTGCGGTTTCTGGTTTTAATTTGAGTGTCCGGGTATCCAGCTCCGTCAAGGTGATGCCATCAAAGGGATGATGATACTCCCGATGATCCCAGGTCTGTTGAACCAGGTATTTACGCCCGTCTTCATCATGAAAGAGTGATGCATCGAAACCGACGCCGTTAAGTTTGATGGGATCTGTCCAGGGACCACGAATATCGGTGGCGGTGGTCAGATAATTTGTCATGTCCTTGAAAGCGCCCTCCGTGATTTTCACATCGGTATAAACCAGCCAGAATTTACCGTCGGCGTAAGAGAGCGCCGGAGCCCAAATCCCGCCTGATGAAGGATTGCCGCGCA
Source organism: Leclercia sp. AS011 (assembly GCF_037152535.1). NCBI lineage: Bacteria > Pseudomonadati > Pseudomonadota > Gammaproteobacteria > Enterobacterales > Enterobacteriaceae > Leclercia > Leclercia sp. AS011. The sequence continues at coordinate 1,854,283 of NZ_JBBCMA010000001.1, read as the reverse complement.
TATCTAACAGGGTGGTGGTAGACAACGGACTGGGCAGCAGATTCCAGTGTTGCAGATCTTTTGACTCATGCAGACGAACGCCAGGAAACCACTCAAAGGTTGAGTTTGCGATATAGTAGGTGTCTCCGACACGAATAATACTGGGGTCCGGGTTAAAACCAGGCAGGACAGGGTTCTGAATAAGTGACATATCATTCTACCTTTCTCATTAATTTTCAGAGTTCTAAATTATCTTTGAATTACACGCGTATCTCATCCAGCTGACGGTTGATATCGGTGACGTGTTTATCTGAGATGGGATAAATATGAATAACGATCATTGAGATCACCGCTAATACGATGGGGATCCAAACTGCGGTAATAATAATTCCGTCTATAGCACTGGCACTTTGTTGTGCCCCTGTTTCGCTAAAGCCATAGGCCGCCAGTAACCACAGTGGAATCGCTCCGCCGATAGTAAAACCAATCTTGAAAAAGAGCCCCATAATGGCATTGATAATAGCGGCATTGCGCTTGCCGGATTTTAATTCACCATAAGCAATCACTTCAGGGACCAGCGCCCACATGAACCCGGTCGCCGAGGTTAAGCCCCACTGTTTAATGAAGGTGGCGATGTAAGCCAGCCAGAGCGCATCATGCATACCCTCGCGTGACCAGACGTAAGTCAGTAACTCCCCGACAATAAACATGCCGAGGAAAACGTGGAAGAAGCCTTTTTTACCAAAAATTTTCTTGAGTTTCGGCCAAAAAATGGGGAACAGGATGCCCGGAATGGACGCGACAAGGCCAACTGCACCCATCCATTCGGAATGGCCGACCACAAACTGATTGAAAAAGCCATTTACCGTATTCATGAAGAACATGAAGGTAAAGGCCAGCATGAAAAAGAGCCCGAGAATAACCAGTGGGCGGTTATTTTTGAGTTCAAGGAATAAATCTGTCGTTTTGACGTTGGCCGTTTGTTCAGCAGAGGCAACAACGCGTTCTTTGGTGAATTTATAACAAATGAACAATGCCACCGCGCCAATTATCATATAGATCGCGTAAACGCCAAACCAGGCGTAATTCGCCGAGGGATCGGTATAGTTCCCCATATTAAGTTCAAGCCCAAAGAAACCCGTATCCTTAAGGCTGCGATCTTTCGGCGAGGCCATCTGGACAAACATGGGGAAGAGGGTATAAACCAGAAGATTGGCACTGTTCGCCAGCATCATGCGCGTACTGGTCAGTTTATCAATAGATTCAGGATCGCGCGTCAGGGAAGCATTCAATGAACCATAAGGAATGTTCACCACGGAATAAACCAGATCCAGGGCCAGATAAACGATAAAAGCAAAGGGAACGGAACCTTTTACGCCGGGAATAGGCGCAAAAAGTAAAGCGGAAAGAATAACGAGTGGAACGCCCGCTCTTAAAATCCAGGGACGATATTTGCCAGCCGATGAACTTCTTTTATCAACATAGGTGCCCACCATCGGATCCCAAAACACATTGATGATGCGTACAAAAAGAAATATAAATCCTGCCGTCGCAGTGCCGATGGTATTTACCGTCAACATGTGAAGCGCCAGAAAACCACCAATAGTGCCAAACACCAGGTTTTGTGCAAAGTCCCCCATCCCGTAGCCAATACGCTCGCCACGCGATAATTTATGATATTCATCATGCCGGCTTTGCATTATCGTTTTACGCATTCTAATCCGATCTCCGATTTGTTTTATGAATGTTAAGCTCTTTCTGACACAGGTGGCCCGGGGTATCCATTACGTTTTTAAATTAATTAATTATGTTTTTTTACTTCTGTGATCGTCGAAACATAAGGGTATTTTTGCGACGCGCTTCACGTTTGAGCATTATCTTACCCGGATAGTGAAATAACGTAATTGAGCAGGCGGCCAGGAAAATAGAGGGTATGTCCCAGCCAATTATTTGTCGCATTCTACGTTTGGCGAGAGCGCGCTTTGAATAATAAATCTGAGTGAAGGAGATAGCCTTACGATAATTGTGTGAAACCTCTAGCCCCTAAAAAAATAAAATCAACTTGTTCTGATGATAGCGACATATTTTGTCAGTCCGGAACCGGGTGGTTATTGTCTGAATAAAATTTAACTATATTGAGATAACCATGAATATGATTAAAAAACTTCCATTAACAATGGCGGTTATCGCCGCGCTTTGCCCGATTTCTGTTCTCGCCCAGGAGTTCACGCAGGAGCAAATCGACGCCATTGTGGCCAAAGCGGTGGATAAAGCCCTGGCGGATCGCCAGGCGAAAATGGACGCTGCGGTGGCGAAAAAAGCCGACGTGGTGACCGAGCCGCAAAGCGCCGCCCAGTCCCCGGACATGGCGATCCCGTTCGGGATTAAATTTACCGGCTATGCCCGCTACGGGGCGCACTTCCAGGCCGCCGATCAGAAATATGTCGCGGTGGACGGCTCCTACAACGGCGCCTCGGCGATTGGTCGTCTGGGTAACGAAGGCAACGGCGGCGAGTTCCAGCTCTCCAAGGCCTTCAGGGGCGAAAACGGCGCCATCTGGGACGTCAACGTGATGATCGACCACTGGGGCGACGAGGTTAACCTGAAAAAGGCCTACGCCGGGGTGACCAACATTCTGGAATCCAACCCGAACGCCTATCTGTGGGCCGGGCGTGACTTCCACCAGCGTCCGCAGCAGGGCATCAACGACTACTTCTGGATGAACCACGACGGCCAGGGGGCCGGGGTGAAGAACTTCGACATCGGCGGCGTGCAGTTTGACGTGGCCACCGTGGCGGCGGTGGAATCCTGCAGCCCGCAGGTGATGAATGACGAGGCCAACCCGTCGCGCATCACCTGTACCGGCGGCTCCGGCACCGGCGACAAGGGCAACTATGCCGCCACCTCCAAAATTCACGGCATGAAGCTCGGTCCCGTCGACCTGGAGCTGTACGCCAACTACGGCTTTGACTCGAAGGCCATCGACACCGAAGAGCGCACCAACGCCTGGCAGGGTGGCGTGGTCCTGAGCCACACCAACGACAGCGGCGTGAACAAGGTGATTGCCCGCTACTCGGATAACTCGGACAACAGCGTGTTCAACAAAACCGAGGACCTGACCACGGTGTACGCCAGCTTCGAAGGGCTGCACAAGTTCACCCCGGCGACCCAGGTGGAGTACATTCTGGCCTTCCACGACTACGACAACAGCCGGGACAGCACCGACAACCGCAAGAACTACAACGCCATCGTGCGTCCGATGCACTGGTGGAACGACGTGCACTCCACCTGGCTGGAAGCGGGCTGGCAGCATGTGGATTACGACAAGGGCGGGGATAACAAGGGCTGGAAGCTGACCCTGTCGCAGAACATCTCCATCGCCATGGGGCCGGAGTTCCGTCCGATGCTGCGCTTCTACGTCACCGGCGGCAAGGTGGATAACGAACGCACCGCGCGCGTGAACAACACCCAGGACGAGACGCTCGACGACTTCAACGTCGGCGCGATGTGGGAGGCCTGGTTCTGAGGTAAGTATTGCCGGGTGGCGCTGCGCTTACCCGGCCTGCTAATTTTGTAGGCCCGTGCAAGCGCAGCGCCGCCGGGCAATATACTGGAAGAAAATCAAATTCTTCAATTGCCTCTTTACATAGCGCGCAGAGATGTTTATAGTGCGCCTCACTTTGGAAGCGTGGCCGAGCGGTTGAAGGCACCGGTCTTGAAAACCGGCGACCCGAAAGGGTTCTAGAGTTCGAATCTCTACGCTTCCGCCAAATTCATGGCGAAATCGATACTGACAATAAGTTTTCGTTTCTCCTGCATAAAAGCCCGTGAAAACGGGCTTTTTTGTATCTAAAATCTGTCCCTTTCTCACTCAGCATCTTGTCAGTTTCTCATCGTTCTGATGAGGGCAAATCCCACCTCTGTTCTGCGAAGGAAAAGACTCTATGAGCAGAAAGCGTTTTACTGAAGAACAGATCGCAGATTTTCTTCGACAGGTGAAAGAAGGCGTCACTGATAAAGAGTTGTGCGAAAAATATGCCTTCAGTATGAGTACGCTTCGACGCTGGAAAGGGCTACATGATAGCGCCATCAGAAATAAACTAAAAAAAATGGAAACGACTGCAGCGGTAGTCTATTTGGGCATAATAGTCGTTAGCGTGCTGCTCGCGATCTTTTCCCGTCAGGCCGGTGGTCTGCTCTTTATATTCCTCATGCCCGGTTATTGCATTTATTATATTGCTCAATTTCGTAAGACGTCCGGGGCTTTCGTTTCAAGGGATAATGCCGTTGTCTCGCGCGCGGGCCTGGGAGCAAGTAATGCGTTTTACTGGTTTAGCTGGCTATTTGTTATTTTGTTTATCCTCTTCACGGCATATATGATTTGGCGTCAATTCATATTCCTGTGAGTGGTATGTGTTTTTTCATTTTTGGGCTGAGGCATGAAGAGTACCCGTAGGCCACGAGTACTCCCCAGAACCAGAATCAGGACTTAAACAGATTCTTCAGCTGGTGCGGCTGACAGCGCAGATACTGATCCGGTGCATGCACCTGGGCACCCAGCTCCGCCGCGGCATGCCACGGCCAACGCGGATTGTAGAGCGCGCCACGCGCGATCCCGATGATATCCGCATCTCCGCTGGCAACGATGGACTCCGCATGTTCAGGGTCGGTGATTAAGCCTACCGCCACCACCGGAATTTTCACGGCCGCTTTCACAGCTCTCGCCAGCGGTACCTGATAGCCAGGGTAGACCTCAATCTTCTGATCCGGGTGCAGACCGCCGCTGGAGACGTGAATCGCATCCACTCCACGAGCTTCCAGCATTTTTGAGAACTCCACGGCCTCTTCAAGGTTAAATCCGCCCTCGACCCAGTCCGTCGCGGAGATACGCACGCTGATCGCTTTATCGGCAGGGAAGGCTTCACGCACCGCGTCGACGATCTCCAGCGGGAAGCGGGCGCGGTTTTCCAGCGATCCGCCGTAATTATCCGTGCGCTGGTTAGAGAGCGGGGACAGGAACTGATGTAACAGATAGCCATGCGCGGCGTGGATCTGGATCAGGTCAATGTTCAGTCTGGCGGCACGTTTGGCGGCGTCCGCGAACTGGCTGCGGATTTCGGCTAACCCGTTGCTGTCGAGGGCGGTGGGGATGGTATAACCCTCGCTGTAAGGCACCGCAGACGGGGCTAAGGTTTGCCAGCCGCCTCCCTGCTCGGGTGGAATTTGCCCGTGCTTATCCCAGGGCTTGTACGTTGAGGCTTTCCGGCCCGCATGGGCCAGCTGGATGCCGACAGGGATATCTGACCACTTACGGATAGTCTTCAGCACCCCGGCCATCGCCTCCTCGGTTTTGTCATCATAAAGCCCGACGTCGGCGTAGGTAATGCGGCCTTCGGGGGAGACGGCCGCCGCCTCAATGGTGAGCAGGCCCGCGCCGGACAGCGCCAGTTGCCCCAGATGGAGGGTGTGCCAGTCAGTCATGCAGCCCTCATCGGCGGAATACTGGCACATAGGGGCGATCACGATACGGTTTTCAAGTTCAAGATTGCGGATACGTAACGGTGTAAACAGCTTCGGTTGAGACATACATGTCACTCCAGATTGCAGCGTTAGAAATCAAATATGGCGATTTTTATCCTTGAATATTCATCAACATACCCCACAGCCAGCGATAACAGAACCTGAGGTTTACGCAAAAGTACGTTGCGTCAGACGCAATGCTGCGACATCTGCACTATTCACTCTCCGCTTCTGATGCGAGATGCGCGATCAGAAAATCGACAAACACCTTCACTTTTTTGGTGTTCCGGCGGGTGGGGTGGTAGATGGCATAAATCGCGGAATCATCCTCCCCGTCGTTCACTTCCGCGCGCCATTGCGGCAGTAACCTGATCAGCTTCCCTTCCTCAATATCTTTGCCAATCAGCCAGTCAGGCAGCAACGCGATGCCATAGCCGCTTAACACCGCCTCACGCAATATTTCCGAGTTGTTGCACTTCAGCGTGCCTTTCACATCAATGGCGACCTGGCTCTCCCCGTTGAAATACCACTTCGTTTTGCCGGAAGAGTAGGAAAAGATCAGGCAGTTATGATTTTTAAGATCCCCAGGTGCATCAGGTGAACCCTGTGCTTTCAGGTAGTCCGGGCTGGCGCAGACGCACCGACGCTGGGAGAGCAACTTGCGCGCGATCAGATTGGGGGAGTCGACTTTGCCCAGTCGGACAGTCAAGTCTAGCCGCTTTTCCACCAGATCGACGACTTCATCGGTAAAGGTCAGATCGAGCGAGATTAACGGATAGCGGCGAGAGAAGGGGGCCAGCAGCGGCGCGATATGCAGCCTGGAAAACGAGACCGGCAGGCTGATCCTTAACACCCCCCGGGGTTCCCCCGTCTGGTCCCGTACTTCCTGATTGGCGTACTCCAGGTCGTTGAGGATCCTGACCGCATGCTCAAAATAAACGTGCCCGGCCGCTGTCAACGTCACGCTTCGGGTCGAGCGGGTCAGGAGTTGCGTGCCCAGCACTTTTTCCAGCCCGTCAATTTGTCGGGTGACAGAGGAGGTCGCCAGGGCCAGCTTTCTGCCCGCCGGTGCAAATCCGCCCTCTTCGACCACCGTGATAAAGGCCTCCAGCGACGCCAGCATATCCATTTTTACTCTCCCCGCATCGTTGCGCCTTACGCAACTCTATTAGCTGTTTTAACCATATTATCACCTTTAAATAACAGTGTTAGCCTTCTCCGCAGTGAGAGGTGAAACATGAAAGTATCCATCAAAGTGACGTCCGATTTTATTTGTCCCTGGTGCCGGATTGCCGACGCGCGCCTGGAAAAGGCACGGCAATCCTTGCCTGAAGACGTTGAGGTCGAGGTTGACTGGTTGCCCATTGAACTCAACCCGGGTATGCCGCGGGAGGGCATGGACCGAGTCGCCTATCGCCGGGCTAAATTCGGGAGCTGGGAATATTCACATCAGCTGGATGAGCACACCGTCGAGAAGGGGAAAACGGACGATGTCACCTTCAACTATCCGGCCATTCAGCGGGTTCCTAACACCTTTGCGGCACATCGACTGACGCTGTTTGCGCCTGCCGGTCTGACCAGATCCCTGCTGGTTAAGCGCCTGTTTCAGGCCTTCTTCGAAGAGGGGAGAGATATTGGCGACTCTGAAGTTCTGGCGGAGGTGGCGGGCGAGTGCGGGATGGACAAAGAAGCTGCGCGCCATTATCTGTTCAGTACCGCAGGAGAGGCGGAGGTGATCCAGCTGGAAGACCTGGCGCGGCAGGGCGATATCAACAGCGTGCCCACCTTTGATATTGCCGGTATCCGGCTGACGGGGGCTGTTCCTGCAGATCAGCTCCGCTATTACATCATGGATGCATATCGCGACCTGCTTAAAGGCGGCGGAGCCCGTTGCCAGGGCGATAAGCGATTGCCCTGAAAGCCTGGCCTGATGATACAGACAGGGCCCTTTCCGAATGGGAACGGGAACCATCAAGCATCACCACAGGGGGCCGGGCAGGCTCCCTGGTCTGTTTTACATTCCTCCGTCGGATCTGCAAAATAGCCTCCTCCATTTTCGATAAAGATCCTCCCGATGAAAAAATCTCTGCTCTGTATGCTCCTTGTCTGCCTCTCCGGCTCCGCGTTGGCCACCACGCCGGAGGAGGCGCAGGTCGCGCAGGTGGTTAACCCCACCATCACGGCGCTGATGAAGGCGCAGGCGATCCCGGGTATGGCGGTAGCGGTACTGTATCAGGGCAAACCGTACTTCTTCACCTGGGGGCAGGCGGACGTCGCCGGGAACAAACCCGTGACCCGCCAGACGCTGTTTGAGCTGGGTTCGGTGAGCAAAACCTTTACCGGGGTGCTGGGCGGCGACGCGGTGGCGCGTGGGGAGATTGCCCTCAGCGATCCGGCCAGTAAATACTGGACGGCGTTATCGGGCAAGCAGTGGGAAGGCATCACGCTGCTGCATCTGGCGACCTACACTGCGGGCGGCCTGCCGCTGCAGGTGCCGGAGAGCGTCACCGACGCCGCGTCGCTGGAAAAATACTATCAGACCTGGCAGCCGGAGTGGGCTCCGGGCACGAAGCGCCAGTATGCCAACGCCAGTATCGGCCTGTTCGGCGCCCTGGCGGTGAAACCCTCGAAGATGGATTTTGAGCAGGCGCTCACCCGTCGGGTGCTGAAACCGCTGAACCTCAACCATACCTGGGTCACGGTCCCGGCCAGTGAACAGGCGAACTATGCCTGGGGCTACCGGGATGGCAAGGCCGTCCACGTCTCGCCGGGTATGCTGGATGCCGAAGCCTACGGAGTGAAAACCTCTATCGTCGATATGGCGGGCTGGCTGCAGGCCAACATCCAGCCGGATCACATCCAGGACGCGTCGTTGAAAAAAGGGATTACGATCGCCCAGTCACGCTACTGGCAGGTAGGGGAGATGTATCAGGGACTGGGCTGGGAGATGCTGAACTGGCCGGTGACGTCCCGGACGCTGGAGCAGGGGGCAGATAACCAATACGCCCTGGCCGCGCGGGATACTAAAGCCATCACTCCGGCGCAGCCGCCGGTGAGGGCCTCGTGGGTGCATAAGACCGGGGCGACGGGCGGGTTTGGCAGCTACATCGCCTTTATCCCCGAAAAGAATCTCGGCATTGTGATGCTGGCGAATAAAAATTACCCCAACCCGGAACGGGTGAAGGCGGCGTATCAGATTCTGGAGGCGCTGCAGTAAAGTCAGGAGCCTGCTTCGGCAGGCTTTTTTATACCCCTGAACGGTTAATCTGCAACACCAGTTCCGCCATGCTCTTCGCGTCCATTTTCTCCATCACCCGCGCCCGGTGAACTTCCACCGTGCGGAGTGCGATATGCATCTTCAGCGCAATATCTTTATTCATCAGGCCGACGGCGACGCAGTGTGCGACCTCTTTCTCTTTTGGCGTAAGGGTGGCGTAGCGCAGCCTGAGATCGTGGGTCTGCGTCAGGCGCGCCGAGTGAGCATAGCCTTTCTCAATGGCCAATTTCAGGGCTCCGGCGGCGACAGGTTTCTGTAAAAAATCGACTGCACCAGACTGGATCTCCTGAACGGCCATCGGCACGTCACCATGCCCGGTGAGAAAAACCACCGCCAGGGTGCTGTTGGCCTCGCGCATGGCCTGAAAGAGCGCATGCCCGTCCATCTCCGGCATCCGCATATCCAGCAAGGCGACGCCCGTTGTATCCAGCGGGGCGTCGTGCAGAAACTGCTCACTTCGGTTCCAGCAGCGGACGCTATGGCCCAGGCTCTCGAGTAAATAGCTACAGGCGCTGGTAACCGCCTCGTCGTCGTCAACTAAATGAATCATTGCCGTTTTCCGTTGTTATCGTCAGCCGGGAATTTGAGGGTTACGCATACCCCCTCGCTGCCGTCCGGCGCGCGGCGGTTGTGTACGTCGATATCGCCATGGATGCCACGCAGCAGCCGCTGGCAGATGACCAGCCCCAGCCCCATCCCCGTTTTTTTACCGGAATGGAAAGGACGGAACAGGTCAGGAAGCTGCTCTGCGGGGATGCCGCCAGCATCGTCCTGCAGGGTAATGTGATACTGGTGCTCATCGCGACTCAGGTCTATCCACAGGTTGCCGGCACCCGCCTGAACCGCGTTCAGAATGATATTCGCCAGCACCTGCTCCAGTACTACCGGAGGCAGAGCGAGCAGAACGGTCTGGTGGTTATAAAGATAAACGCTCAGATCGGGTGAGGTCTTATCCAGCTGGAGGAGGGTTAACACCTGTCTGATAGTCCCGGCAACATCGCAGGGGGCGTAATCTTCCGTCGCGTTTTCGGCCTGCCGCGCCGGGTTGGCCCACTCCCGCAGGTGGCGGATAATCAACCCGCAGCGTTCGGCCTGTGATTCAATATTAACCAGTGCCTTCTCTACGGCAGCACGGTTTTCAGCCGCGGACAGATGGTTCAGCCCGCCCTGGGCATACATGCGGATTGCCGCCAGCGGCTGGTTAAGCTCATGGGCAAATCCAGAGGCCATCTCCCCCAGCATGTTCATCTGCCGGGCCTGCTCCAGGGTTTGCTGCTGGTTGCGCAGCTGACTGTTTGCCTGCTCCAGTGCCCTGCCGCGACGATTTACCAGCACCATCACCCAGCCATAGTTGGCGATAAACAGCACGACAAGCAGTAAACAGAGCCCGATAGCCAGCCGGTGCTGGCGCATCCAGTCGAGAACCGTCTCCCCAATCCGCTGCTGCTCCGGGTGTCGGTTGAGTTCGCGCAGCAGGGCTTCGGTGTCGCTGGTGGAGGTGGGGGCACCCCAGCGGGGAGAACTCAGCAGAGCCCGGGTCACCGCATCCGCCACCCGATCGTCCACCCCGGGCAGCGCGGCAAACGACCAGTCGGGATAGAGCGGGGTGCTGGTCAAACAGTGAAAGGCGACGTTTTTTTGCAGCAGCACGCGAAACTGACTTTTGTCGATCAGCCCCTCGCTGTCCATGCTCTCAAGTAAACAGACCGGCACGATGGCGGCCTGGATGGCCTCCTCACGCAGCAGGTAGAGCAGGGCATCGGCCGGGAAGCCGACAAAGCGCACCGTGCTTTCATCCACCTGTACTCCGGCGTCGCGCAGCGCCCGATAGCCGAGCAGATAACCGCCGAAGGCCTGGGCATCTACCGCCCCCAGCGTTTTCCCGACCAGTTCCTGTGGGCGGGTGATGTCGCTGGCCTCTCTGACCACAATGGCGCTGCCGGTAGTCATGCTCTCCAGCGTGGTGCCCTGTCCGGAGCGCAGTGATGACAGCCAGCGCAGGTGGTAGTGGCTGTTGAGCTGGACAAACTGTCCCGGATTGGTCAGCACAAACTGGATGGTGCCCTGGTTCACCGCCTCCCGCATGCCGTTGAGATCCAGCGGCAGCAGGCGGAAGTGGGCTTCGGGCACGGCCTGATTAAGCGAGTCGACCAGGGGCTGCCACTGGGTGCGAGTGATGGTTTCACCGCGTAAGGCGAGGATGCCGATGGTCCATTCGGCCGCCAGCAACGGGGAGGTGAGACTGGTAACCATCAGGAACAAAAGGATCTTTACGCTGCGTTCCATGCAATACCTGCCCCTTTCTTTTGCGTTAGATCAAGCCCAACGGGTTTATGTGGTTAACCACAATAGTGAGCCACCCGGCCAGATTTTTAGACTGTAAATAACCACATTTGGTCAGGTAATACCATCCCCGATATTTTTCTTACGCGCACTGAGTGGAGGGCAATATGGACATCAGTAAGCGCCAGTTTTTACAGCAAATGGGCGTTGTCACGGCCGGCGCGGCGCTAATACCGCTGGCTGAGGCGGGCATTGCGTTCGGCCCTGAGCGGCATGAAGGCTCCGATCGGCATCGCTACGCCATGCTGATCGATCTGCGCCGCTGCATCGGGTGCCAGTCCTGTACGGTGAGTTGCACCATTGAGAACCAGACGCCGCAAGGGGCGTTTCGCACTACCGTCAACCAGTATCAGGTCCGCCTTGCCGACTCTGAGGCGGTAACCAACGTGCTGCTGCCCCGGCTCTGCAACCATTGCGATAATCCGCCTTGCGTGCCGGTCTGCCCGGTGCAGGCCACCTTCCAGCGTAAGGACGGTATCGTGGTGATCGACAACACTCGCTGCGTCGGTTGCGCCTACTGCGTCCAGGCCTGTCCGTATGACGCCCGGTTTATCAATCACGCCACCCAGACGGCGGATAAATGCACCTTCTGCGCACATCGCCTTGAAGCCGGACTGTTGCCGGCCTGCGTGGAGTCCTGCGTGGGGGGAGCCCGTATCATCGGCGACCTGAAAGATCCCCGCAGCACCCTTAGCCGGATGCTGGCAACGCACCGGGACGACATTAAGGTACTGAAGCCGGAAAATAACACCCGTCCGCACGTCTTTTATCTCGGGCTGGATGAGACCTTTGTTTCGCCGCTGCAGGGACGCGCCCAGCCCGCACTCTGGCAGGAGGTGGAATATGATCATTACTGAGATGCTGGCTCAACCCCAGCCCATCACCTGGCTGCCCTGGGCCGTGCAGTACTTTTTCTTTATCGGGATTGCCGCCTGCGCCGTCCTGCTCGCCTGCGCCGCCCGTTGGCTGCGACACCGGCACAGCGAGCAGTTTGAGCGGGTGTGCCTGTTCATCGCACTCACCTGCGGGATCACCGCCCCGCTGGCGCTGACCGCCGATCTTCATCAGACCGCCCGCTTCTGGCACTTTTACGCCTGGCCAACCCCCTGGTCATGGATGCCCTGGGGCGCGCTCTTTTTGCCGCTCTTCACGCTGCTGCTGGGGCTGTGGTTCCTGCTTTTTCATCTGCGCAAGGGCAATACCCGACTGCTGCGCGCGCTGGCGCTGGCGACGGCGCTGACGGCCATCGGTCTGCTGCTCTATACCGGGCGGGAAGTCTCCGTCGTGCACGCCAGGCCGGTGTGGTTCAGCTACTGGCTGCCGGTGGCGATGTTCTTAAGCGCCATGAGCGCGCTGCTGGCGATGCTCGGCCTGGCGCTACGCGATCTCGCCCGACGACTGTTGCAGGGGCAAGCTGTCACCCTCGTCCTGCTCGGTGCGGTAATGCTGGCATGGTATCTGGGTAATACCCTGTCGGGGGAGGCGCTGCGTCAGCAGTGGCGGCCCGGCGGTGAGATCCGCCTTTATCTGACCGCCCTGATACTGCTGTGGGCGGTGACGCTGACGATGTCGCTGTATGCCAGTCGACATCGCCCCTCATTGTTTATCATGCTCGCAAACATGCTGCTGGTGGCGATCCTCTGCTGGATGCTGCGCTGGACAGTGCTGATCGGTGGGCAAATTATCCCGAAATATAACGCCCTGACGAATGACTATTCCCTGCCGATGGGCACCGACGGCCTGCTGGCAATCATCGGCACCTTTGGTTTATGGCTGGCCCTGTCGATCGTCCTCGGGGAGTGTGTGACTTGGCTTTCAAGGAGATACCCGCATGCCTAAGTTATCCCGCCGTCAATGGCTAAAAATCGGCGTAGCCGCCGGTGGTTTTGCCGCATTCGGTCTGAGCTATCGTGATGTCGCCCGGCGAGCCGTTGAGGGGCTGGTCAACGGCACCTCAGGTAAAGTGACTCGCGATCGTATCCACGGTAACTCGCTTTTGCCGGAAGGAAGCGTCCGCAACGGCTGGCAGAATACCCCCGGCCAGGCCGTCTCCATGACCCAGTGCTTTGGCTGCTGGACATTGTGCGGTATCCGGGTGCGGGTGGACAAACAGGCTAACCAGGTGCTGCGCATCGCCGGTAACCCCTGGCATCCGCTCTCCCATGAGAAACCCTTCCCCAGCACCATGCCCTTTGCCGAGGCGATGACCCGGCTTGCCGGGGAAAGCGGGCTGGAATCGCGCTCTACCGCCTGCGCACGGGGCGCTACTCTCCTGGAAAGCCTGACCAGCCCGCTGCGGCTCCTTACGCCGATGAAACGCGCGGGCAAACGCGGCGAGGGGAAATGGCAGCGCATTAGCTTCGAGCAGCTGATCGAAGAGGTTGTGGAGGGTGGGGATCTGTTCGGGGAGGGACACGTGGACGGGCTGCGCGCCATTCGCGATCTCACGACTCCGGTGGATGCCCGTCACCCTGCCTGGGGCCCGAAGGCCAATCAGCTGCTGGTGACCAACACCAGCGATGAGGGCCGGGATGGTTTCCTGCGCCGTTTTGCTCTCAACAGCTTTGGATCGAAGAACTTTGGTGCCCACGGGGCTTACTGCGGGCTGGCCTACCGCGCCGGGTCCGGGGCGCTGATGGGCGATCTGGATAAAAACCCGCACGTCAAACCGGACTGGGAAAACGTCGAGTTTGCGCTGTTTATGGGCACCTCACCGGCTCAGTCGGGTAATCCCTTCAAGCGCCAGGCCCGCCAGCTTGCCAGCGCCCGACTGCGAAAATTTAACTACGTGGTAGTCTCACCGGCCCTGCCGCTGACCACGGTGCTGGCGGACGATCATGGTCACTGGCTGGCGGTGAAGCCGGGGACGGATTCGGCGCTGGCGATGGCGATGATCCGCTGGATCATTGATAACGAGCGCTATACCGCAGAGTACCTGACGCTTACCAGCCGTGAGGCGATGGCCCGCGCCGGGGAGAAGAGCTGGAGCAACGCCACCTGGCTGGTGATCGCCGATGAAAACCATCCTCTTGCGGGACAGCATCTGCACCTTTCCCACCTCAACGGGGGGGACGGGCAGGCAGATGAGGCACTGGTGATGAATGAGGCGGGCGGGCTGGTGCCCGTCAGCCAGTGTGAGCGCGGTGCGCTTTTCGTGACGCAGCAGGTGACCCTGCACGATGGTTCCAGGGTGACGGTGAAAAGCAGCTTCCAGTGCCTGAAAGAGTCGGCGCAGCGTTTTACTCTGGAAGCCTACAGCCAGCAGTGCGGGGTGGCAGTGGATCAGATCGTCGCGCTGGCCACGGCCTTCACGAGCTATGGGCGTAAGGCGGCGGTAGTCACCCATGGCGGCATGATGTCCGGTAATGGATTTTATAACGCCTGGGCGGTGATGATGCTAAACGTGCTGCTGGGGAACATGAGCCTCAACGGCGGGGTATTCGTCGGGGGCGGCAAGTTCAACGGCGAAGCCAACGGGCCCTGTTACAACCTGGAGCAGTTCCCTGGCAAGGTCGCGCCAAAAGGGTTAAATATTGCCCGCAGTAAAGCGGATTATGCCAGCTCGGAGGAGTACCAGGCGAAAATCGCCGCGGGCCAGTCGCCCTGGCCTGCCCGGGCCCCCTGGTATCCCTTTGTTGCCGGGCAGCTTACCGAACTGCTTCCCTCCGCGCTGGACGGCTATCCCTATCCGCTGAAGGCGTGGATCTCCAACATGACCAATCCTCTGTACGGCGTACCCGGATTACGCGCCGTGATCGAGGCGCGTCTGGCGGATCCGCAGCGCCTGCCGCTGTTTATCGCCATCGATGCGTTTATGAATGAGACGACCGCCCTGGCGGACTATATCGTCCCGGACACCCATAATTTCGAAAGCTGGGGATTCAGTGCACCCTGGGGCGGAGTGGCAAGTAAAACGTCTACTGCCCGCTGGCCGGTGGTGGATCCCGCGACGGCAAAAACCGCCGGGGGCGAGCCGGTCTCCATGGAGGCGTTCTGCATCGCGGTAGCAAAACGGATGCAGCTCCCGGGGTTTGGCGACCACGCCATCCCGGATGCGCAGGGGAAAATGCACCCTCTCCATCGCGCGGAGGATTACTACCTGCGCGTCGCTGCCAATATCGCCTTTGCGGGACAGAAGCCGCTCCCCGCTGCAAACGAACAGGATATGGCTCTGTCGGGCGTGGATCGCATCTTCCCGACAATCACACAGACTTTAACGATCCGGGAGGCACTGCCGGTGGCGTTTCTCTATAGCCGGGGAGGACGCTTTGCCCCGGAAGCCTCGGGCCGCAAAGAGGAGACGGTAGGGGCGGAGTGGGCGAAACCGATGCATATCTGGAACCCGCAGGTGGCGGCTTATAAACATGCCATTACTGGCGAGCGCTTCAGCGGGTGCCCGACCTGGTATCCGGCCCGTCTGTCTGATGGCCAGCCGCTGGAAGCGGTCTACCCGTCCGCGGAGTGGCCAATGCAGCTGATGTCATTTAAATCGAACGTGATGAGCAGCTCAAGCACCGTCGTGGAACGGCTACACCACGTTAAGCCGACGGGGCTGGTGGCTATCCACCCCCAGGATGGCGCTCGGTTTGGCCTGCTACACGGCGACCTTGCACGGATACAGACCCCGGGCGGCCACGTGGAGGCGCAGGTGAGCTTACTTTCCGGCGTCATGCCGGGGGTGATTGCCATGGAGCATGGCTACGGACACAGGGAGATGGGGGCGCGTCAGCACTGGCTGGATGGCGAGCCGATGGCGCAGCGAAGCCAGATTGCCTTCGGGGTAAATCTCAACGATCTCGGTTTTGCTGACCCCACCCGCAAAGTGCCGGGCCCGTGGCTGGAGTGGGTGACGGGATCCTCGGTGCGCCAGGGATTACCGGCGAGTATTGAGAAAGTGTAATGAAATCGGCAGCACCAGCCTGCGCCACGGGCCGGTGATGTTACAGAAGCCCATCTCATCGGTCTCCTGCCAGCCCAGCCGGTGATAGAATGCCAGCGCCTGGACGTTGCGGGTCGCCACCTTCAGCGAGGCTGGCTGCGTCGCGCCCGCCAGCCCCTGCGCCAGCAGGGCGCGCCCCAGCCCCTGACCGTGACAGGCTTCGTCGACATAAAGGTGGTGGACGAAGTTCTCTTCAGCCCAGATGGCGATAAAACCGCACAGACGCCCGTTCTGCTCTGCCACCCAAATCTGCTCACCCTCGGTCTGACGGGCAAAATCATCCAGCTGAAACCGGGACGGATCCACCCAGTAAAAGGTGCGGCGTCGCGCCTCAAGAAACAGCTGGGCCAGCGCGGGGGCGTCTGCATCACACATTATTCTGATCATATTTACCTTCAACCAATGTATTGCCCGGACCTTTCGCAGGCCCGGCAAGCGCAGTGCTGCCGGGCAAAAAAGCGCCTCAGCAGGTAAAGGCTTTCTCCTTCGCCAGCAGGAACGGACGCAAGTAGGCCACGGTATTCGACAGCGGGATCACCTCATCCGCGAGATTAATCTTCAGCACCTCGCGGATATAGGCCCGGCGGGTCAGGATCCGCGCCCACAGCGCCGGGTAGGCCGCCTGGATGTTGCTTTGCAGCGTCGGGTCCGCCAGGGCGATGCTCTCCTCGGCGCTAACCCCGGTGTAGCCCGGCACGGAGGGGATAATATCAATCTGCAGGATCATGCCGCTCTTCAGCGTCTCGGCGGAGTGAGGGTAAATCGGCGAGGACATCCACTCTTCATCGGCGCTGAGATGCCCCGGATTGAGGTGCCAGCCATACTGCGCTTTGGGAAGGTGCTGTTCGATATGGGCATACATCGCGCCGCCCGGCATCCCGATGCGGAGAGTCTCAAGCCAGCGGGCGACCGCGGCAAAATAGGGTTTCGCTACCCGATCCAGATAATCTTTTTGCGCGTCAGGCAGCTCGCTCTCGTCGGCAATCACAAACCCCGTCCGGCTCGACAGCCCGCCTTTAAAACCGGTGGTCATCGACAGCGGCTGGCCGCGCTCCAGCTTTTTATAGGTCGGATAGAAGTTGGCTTTCTCAAAGCGCTGTCCGGCGGCGGCAATGGTCACCACCGTCTGATACTGGCCCTCTGCCGCGAGCATTGCGCCGAGTTCCGTTTCGCGGATCCCCGGCTCTACCGCGTTCAAGGCGTTCAACATGCAGCCGGAGGCGAGGTTAGCGCCATATTCGTAATGGGCGATTTCGTTCGCGTTGTTGGTTACGCGGGCCCCGTTATCGCCACGGATAAACAGGTGCGCGGCGTTTTCCAGCTGTGCGTGGGTACTGTTTTTGAGCGCCTCGACGATAAAGTACGGCAGATCGAAGAGGAGCCGGTTATCGGCCCCGGCAGAGGTAAACATTTTCCAGCCGACCAGCCCGATTCGCTCCAGCTTGTGCAGGCCAATGTCGCTGAACAGCGTCTCCAGCGAGGCCTCATTCTCCATCGGCTGATTCGGCAGCGAGAAAAAGGGACAGTGTTTCAGCGTGGCCGGGAGCCGCGAATGCTGCGCCATCTTCAGGTTTTCATTGCCCAGGATCGCCGTCGCCGCGCCCGTTTTCTCCACAATCAGCAGACCCTCCTCAAAGCGCGGCACAAACCCGGTCAGGTACTCGAAATTTGCTCCGTGCTCCTTATCGGCATAGATCACCAGGGCGTCATAGCCCGCCTCGTTCATGCGGGTCAGCACCTTATCTTTGCGCTCAAGCATCGTCGCATCGGTGAGCAACACCGGGGGTACATCGGTGAAAGTGCGCGGTGCCGGGACGGTCTGCAGCTGGATCATCATTTACCTCATCGTCAGAAGCGGGGGAGTCAGGAACGTTTTTGCGCGTGGACCCGCACGGTGGATGCCGGCGAGGTGATCAGTTTATTGGCCGGGCGCACCGGGCGGCGCACCAGCTCGCCCTGGCAGTTGGGGCAGCGATGGTTGAGATGGGTTTCAACGCAGTCGGCGCAGAAGGTGCACTCAAAGGAGCAGATTCTGGCGTCCTGGGCGTCAGGGGGCAGGTCACGGTCACACCATTCACAGTTCGGGCGAAGTTCGAGCACAGTGTTCTTCCTTTCAGCAGGTTGCGTCTGTCTCACTATGCCAGAGAGACCGCAACCCTGCGACAACGATGTCGCAGGGTTGGGATCACCGCCCGACAGCCGTCCCGCCATCCACCAGCAGTTCGGTGCCGACGGTATAGCTGGACTCGTCCGACGCCAGGTACAGCGCCGCTTTTGCCAGCTCGTCAGGTCGGCCTAAACGCCCGAGCGGCACCAGTCTGGCGATATCGCTCTGCAGGGTTTTCAGCGCCTCATCGTCTAACCCCAATTTGCTCAGCGCCGGGGTTTCCACCGGGCCCGGGCTCAGGCCGTTGACGCGGATCCCACGCGGCAATAACTCAACGGAGAGGGTGCGGGCAAGCGACAGCAGTCCTGCCTTGCTGGCGGCGTAGACGCTGCTGGTGGGCAGCCCGATATGGGCGCTGACCGAACCGCATAAAATCACCGACGAGGGATTGTTCAGCAGCGGCAGCAGCGCCTGAATCAAAAAGAATGGCCCCTTGAGGTTGGTGCCCATCAGCCGATCCCAGGTCTCCTCCTGCCAGACCTCCAGCGGGGCATGCGTCACGTCTCCGGCATTGATGAACAGCGCATCCAGCCGCGGCCAGCGTGTGGCAAGAGTATCCGCCAGCGCCTGCTGGGCGCTGATGTCGCCCGCATCGGCGTCGATCACCCAGGCGGTATCGCCCAGCACACGCTGCGCCTCGGCGCGGGTCTGGGGGTTGCGCCCGGTCACCGCCACGTGGGCGCCTTCGGCGAGAAAGGCCTGCGCCGTTGCCAGACCAATGCCGCTGGTGCCGCCGGTGATCAGCGTATATTTATCAGTTAAACGAGCCATTTTGCTTCTCCTGATTTGTCACTGGAGAAAGCACTATAGAAACGTTAGTATCCAAAAGAAACCAGGTACCAAATGGATACTAAAGAGGCGAAAGGTGTGCGATGGCGGAATTACTGAACTGCGCGGATGAAAAAAATTGTCAGCATCAACCCTGCCCGATGACCCGTTTTATCGGTCTGCTCTCCGGCAAGTGGGCGATCCCGATTATCTATCGACTGATTGTGCTCAATACGCCGGTGCGCTTTGGCGATCTGCTCCGCGCCGCGGCACCGATTACGCAGAAAGAGCTGACCCGCCAGCTGCGTCTGTTTGAACAGCGCGGGCTGGTCACCCGCACCGTGTTTGCCGAGATCCCGCCCCGGGTGGAGTACCAGATCACCGACCTCGGCCTGACCCTGCAAAGCGCGCTTGCGCCGCTGGCCGCCTGGATGAACGAGTACGGCGACCAGCTTAAGCAGTAATCCTCAGCGCGACAGGTAGCGCGGTGCCGGTTCGCCGGTACGGGCGCTGGCAAACAGCGCCAGCCGCGCCTCTTCGTAGCGCGTCCACAGGGTTTCATCGTGCATCGGCGGGATGGTGATCAACTCTCCCTGATCCAGCCCCGCCAGCGCCGCATCCACCATATTGTCGGTGGTCATGACCGACCCGGCGGGCAGGTCGTCAGCGCTGATGCCGGACAGCTCCCAGATCTCGGTGGCCGTCGCCGCCGGTAATACCGCCTGGATCCGCACCTGGCTGTCGGCAAACTCCTCCTGCAATCCGCGGGTAAAATTCAGCACCCAGGCTTTGGTGGCGCTGTAGAGCGCGCTGCCCGCCCGGGCATGGATCGACAGGACCGAGGCGATATTAATCAGCGTCCCGCGATTGTTCTGTGCCAGCCGCGGCAGCAGGGCATACGTCAGGCGCATCAGGGCGGTGGTGTTAAGCATGTTGATCGCCTGATGCTGCGCCACATCCCCCGCAAGGAACGGGGCCATCTGGGCGGTTCCGGCATTGTTGACCAGGGTGTCGATAGCCGTGTTACTGCGCAGAACGTCTTCCACGGCGCGGATCCCCGTTTCATCGGTAAGATCCGCCGTCAGAGTGGACACCTTCACGCCATAGCGCTGCTCCAGCTGTTCCGCCAGCGCCAGCAGACGCGCTTCCCGGCGGGCAACCAGCACCAGATCGTAACCGCGGGCAGCGAGACGGTCGGCGTAGACCGCGCCAATCCCGGAAGATGCCCCTGTAATCAAGGCCGTTGAACGTTGCGTACTCATTGTGACACCTCAGATAACGTTAATTGGTTTTAAAATGAAACTAAATAAAGCCTGCGCCATTTGGTTTCATAATGCAACCATTGGCGACGGTTTTTTTGATCTTTGCGGTAGGTATAGGTCGGGAAAACCTGGTCATGCGCCTAAAAATTCAGCGCAATTTTCAGGCGAAATAACGACATGCAGTAAAGCGTGATCGGCACACTCACAGAAAAGAAACATCGGTGCTAATTTTGCAAAACAATAGACCATAAAAGGATGACGCTATGATTTCCCGCGCTTTACCTCTGTGTGTTGCCGCCGCTGTTGCCAGCCTGATACCGCTACACGCTGTGCAGGCTGCGAGTTCCGTTAAGTTTCCCGATAAAGTCTGTAATGTCACCGACTATGGCGCGGAGGGGCATCGATTACAGATTGCCCTCAACACCGGGGCCATTCAGAAGGCGATTGACGACTGCGCCGCTGCGGGCGGGGGTACCGTGCTGGTACCCAAAGGCAATTTTTTGACCAACCCGCTTTTTCTGCGCAATAACATCCAGCTGAAGCTGGAGAAAGACGCCACCCTGGTCGCATCAACCGAAGTCTCGGCTTATCGTGCCGGTGAAGAGACAAAATATGCCGAAGCGGAGAACGGCTGGCTGCCGTTTATCAGCATCGCAGATGCGCAAAATGTCGCTATCGTTGGAGAAGGGACCATCGACGGTCAGGGTGCCGTGTGGTGGGAGCGCTGGCGGGAAAACATTCGCGCAACCGGTAAGAAGGGGGGAACCGATCGGCCACGGCTGATTTATATTACGCGCTCGAACAACGTGCTTATCGATGGGGTCACCCTGACCCATTCACCCAGCTTCCACGTGGTGACGCGCTATGCGCACGATGTCGATATTAACGGGACGCGTATCCTCTCCCCCTGGCATGCGCCAAATACCGATGCCATTGATCCCATCGACAGCCAGAATATTCGTATCACCAATAACTACATCGATTGCAACGACGATCACATCGCCATCAAAGCGGAAAAAGCGGACCCCCGTTTCCCGAATGGTGTGGTGGATAATATCTACATCGCCAATAACACCCTGAAGCAGGGCCGGGGGATCTCCATCGGTAGCGAGAGCGCGGGCGGGGTGAATAACGTGCTGGTGGAAAACAACTCCTTCGAGGGGTCGATGTACGGCATCCGCATTAAAAGCCCGCGTGGTAAGGGGGGCGAGGTGAAAAACATCGTTTACCGCAATACCAAAATGCACAACGTCGAAGTGCCCCTGGTTTTCTCCGCCTACTATAAAGCCGCGCCTATTGTCGAGGCTGAGGTCGACAAGCTGCTCCAGGCGGGTGGTTTCACCCTCGGAGAGCAGATCTATCCGCCGGACAGCGATCCAAAACAACCCTTCGACAAATACACCACGCCACACTTCAGTAATATCACCGTGGAAAATTTAACCTCCACCGGTGACAGCAAGGCGGCAGCCTATATCATTGGCACCCCGGAAGCTCCGCTCAGCGGCTTCCATTTTACTAACGTCAGTATTGAGGCCGCTCAGGGGCTGCGTATTCGCAACGCCGAACTTGAGACCAAAGGACTCAGCCTGAAGGTGAAAGAGGGGCCGACGATCCGCCAGGATGCGGGCGCTATCGTCCGCGAATAACCTGAAAGCCAGGACAGCTGCGCCGGGATCTGCGCAACGCCCCCTTCCTGATGGAGGGGGAGCAACCCACGCAGAAAACATAAATGCCCTTTCGGGCATTTATGTTTCAACTGAATGTATCCGGTCAGATACTGATCAGTGCCAGAACAGCGCAATCAGGATAATGATTGGGATCGGAACGCCTAAAAAGAACAGTAACAATGAGCGCATATAAACCTCCTGAAAAATTAAGTATTAAAGGTCGCGTTGACGGCCACCGAAGGTCGCACACAGGCTGGCTACGAAAGCACCCGCCAGCAGAGAAATGAACGTCCAGAGCATGAGATAGCTGGTGGTTTTGCGTGCGGTATCAGCCGCTTGCTGCGCTTTCTCTTTGGTCTCTTTTAACTTAGCCTGGGCTTTGTCATAGGTGGCCTGTACCCGCTGCTCAGCCTCTTGCTGACTGATCCCGGTACGTTGTGCGATCAGCTGCGCGACATACTGACGATCTTCCTGAGGTAACTGGCCAGTGCTGATACTGTTGGCAAAAATACCGGTCACTTCCTTCATCTGTGCTGGAGAGAGATCCTGCTGAGGCGCGGAAGGTGCTGGAGCAGCGGGAGCCGCACCTGAGGCATCTGGCGAGACAGATGTATTAGGTGTTGCAGGCGTTGCAGCCGGGGCACCCGGGCGGAACATGGAATTAACGAAATAGTCCATAGGTGAAGCTGAGCCTTCGGAGGAGGCATTCGCCATACCCGCCGCGCCGCCTACGGTGGCTGCGGCAGCACCGCCCGCCACGGAACCCACGACCTTAGCGCTTCCTCCCACGATGGAGCTGACGGTGGAGGTCAGCAACATGGCCGAGACCAGCGCAGCTACTGCCCAGGCCAAAAAGCCATGCGCGGTATCGCGGAAGTAAATTTCATTGGTATGGGTACCGACCCATTTGGTGCGCAGTCGGCCGGCTAAATAGCCGCCCATCCCTGACGCCACGATCTGGGTGAACGTCAGCCACCCTATCGCCGCTATACCTACCGTTCCGGCATCAAGCCCCTCGTTTTCCCATGGCGAAACGGACGTCAGGCCTAACCCGGCGCCCAGCATCAGCATAATCAGTGACAGGGAGGCCGCCGCCGCCGCGCCAGCAAAGATGGCGCCCCATGATACGGCACTGCTGCTGCTCGCGTCGGGCAGGGGCAGACGCGGATCAACATACTGAGTGTTAACCGTGGAATGATCGTGAATGTGAGTCATAGCTGTTGTCCTTTAAATAATCTTACGCCGGAACGCAGGTCTGTTATGCGTTCAGTACCAGGAACTGATTGAAAAAACAGCAAACATTATCAACTTCAACATTGAAACGCTTTCAGGGCCGATCGATACAACTTATAACGAGACCATCGCTAAAAGTTAAAGAAAATAAAACAGCTGAAAATTGAATATTGAAATCCATTCAATGCTCTAAGGATAGTTGATAAATTTATACCGGACACGTTTTGCTTCAAATAAATAAGCGTACCGGCGGGATGACGTGGGAGTCACCAATTTCCTGCGCAACACATCCACCTGGGGAAATATGTCAGGAATGAGCCTCGCTGATTAAAAACCCGTTACCGCTTAAGGTAACGGATTTTATAATATTCCTGACCCTTCATCAGGCGCGCCAGATTTAATTACCGATTATGCGACGCCGGTACCCCCGTCGGAGCACCACACCTGACCAGAGGCATAGGAGCAGCTATCAGACGCCAGCAGAACATAGAGTGGCGCGATTTCAACCGGCTGGCCTGGACGCCCCAGTGGCGTATCGGCACCAAACTGCTGCACTTTTTCCTGAGGTTGACCGCCGCTGGATTGCAGAGGCGTCCAGTAAGGGCCCGGTGCCACGGCATTCACCCGAATGCCTTTCGGACCCAGCTGTTTAGCCAGTGATTTGGTGAACGCCACGTTGCAGGCTTTGGTCTGGGCGTAGTCCAGCAGAATTTCGCTGGGCTTGAAGGCCTGAACCGAGGAGGTGTTAATAATCACCGCGCCTTCCGTCAGGTGGCGCAGGGCGGCACGCGTGATCCAGAAGGGGGCGTAAACGTTGGTTTTGAAGGTCGCATCGAAAGCCGCGGTGGTCAGCTCTTCGATGGACTCACAATACTGCTGGCGACCGGCATTGTTGACGAGGATATCGAGACCGCCCAGTTCACTCACTGCCCGTTCAACCAGGGTATCGCAGAAGGACTCCACGCGAATATCACCCGGGATCGCGACCGCTTTTCGCCCTTCAGCCTGAATCAGCGCGATAACCGCCGCAGCATCGGCCTCTTCTTCCGGTAAATAACCAATGGCCACATCGGCACCTTCGCGGGCATAAGCGATCGCCACGGCACGCCCAATCCCCGAGTCACCCCCGGTAATAAGCGCTTTTTTGCCCGCGAGCTTTCCTGACCCGATATAACTTGTCTCACCATGATCCGGAATGGGTTTCATTTCAGATGCCAGTCCAGGCATTTGTTGTGGTTGCTCCACAAAAGGTGGACGTGGGTAGTGTTTTGAAGTGGTGTTTCCTGATGTCATTCCGGCCTCCTTAGTTATTGAATATAAATAATAGCCATTGTGACGAGAGACACATTTCCGGGAGGCGTAATTCGGACTATTCTTCTTTTGGATATATTTTTGCTTTTTCTTTGATTCTGTCATACCAAAAATAGCGTCTTTTACGAAAATATAACTCCTGATGCCAGCGGCAAGATCACCTGGAAAAAGGTTAAGGACAGCTACAGGAAAAATGGGTTTATTTTTATCCATATGAAGAAGGATAATTGTGTGGTGATCCCTGAACGGGTTTTTGCTTCTGCCAGCGAAGCCGCAGAGATCTTTGACTTTCTCAACCTACAAATAGCGCAAAATACATAAACCATGACCACCCAACAGCAGTTCAGCTTTACCACGCGCCCGCTGGTGCCCTTTGCCCATGATTATATCCATGGTGAAACGGAGCCCTGGCACAGCCACACCTGCGCCCAGCTTCTGCATACCCTGAGCGGGGTGGTGCGGGTGGAGACTGCCCAGGGGTTCTGGATTGTGCCGCCGGGACGGGGCGTCTGGCTGCCTGCCGGGACCCGCCACCGCCTGCTGATCACCGGCAACGTGGCGGCCCGGACGCTGTTTATCGATCCCTTTGCCCGGGCGGATTTGCCGTCGGTCTGTCAGGTGGTGCAGATTTCCACCCTGCTGCGCGAGCTGATTATCGCCTCGCTGCACTTGCCGGAAAGCTATGCGGCGGGCAGCCGGGCAGAGCGCATTTACGAGCTGATCCTCGATGAAATCCGCACGATAAGCGTGCTGCCGTTCAACCTTCCTGAGCCGGTGACGCCCGCGCTGCTGGCGCTCTGTCGCCAGATCCAGGCCGAGCCGGGCACCCGCTGGACCACGGCGCTGGCGGCCAGCCAGTTAAATATCAGCGAGCGCACCCTGCTGCGGCACTTTCGCCAGCAGACCGGGCTGGCGTTCAGCGAATGGCTGCGCCGGGCGCGGCTGATGGAGGCGCTGAACCGCCTGGCCCAGGGGCAGTCCGTGCTGCGGGTGGCGCTGGACCTCGGCTATGAGAGTCACAGCGCCTTCAGCGCCATGTTCCGTCGCACCCTTGGCATGGCCCCCAGCGACTACTTCCAGCCCGAATCGCTCTCCGGCAACGCGTTCAGCAAGGCCTGAAGCGACGCCCGGGAGACATCGTTGTCGATGCCGGTTCCCCAGCGGCTCACCCCCTGCTTAAAGCTGCAGCGGATATAGGCCGCCGACCGGCTTTCGCTGCATCTGCCGAGGGTATGCTCATGATAATCCTCAATGGCGAACGTCAAACTGAAGCTGGCTTTTATCGCGCTGGCGGCAGCAGACAGCAGACCGTTGCCTTTCCCCTCTAAGGTCACCACCCCGTCAGCGGTCTGCACGCGGGCCCACAGTACCAGCCCACCGTCCGCCTGGCTTTCGGTCCGGTAATCCAGCAGCTGTCGCGGGGCATGCTGATGCGGGCCATACAGCTCGCGGTAGAGCTGCCACAGGGCACTCAGCGTCATCTCGTTCCCTTCCCGGTCGGTATGCGCCTGAACGTGGCGGCTGAAATCCTGCTGCAACGCCCGGGGCAGTACCAGGCCATGATTCTGCTCCAGCATCCAGGCCGCGCCGCTTTTGCCGGACTGGCTGTTGACGCGGATCACCGCCTCATAGCTACAGCCGATATCGTTCGGGTCAACCGGCAGATAGGGCATCTCCCACCGCGGGGAGGCCGACTGTTCCCGGGCGTGAAACCCTTTTTTGATCGCATCCTGATGCGAGCCGGAGAAGGCGGTAAACGCCAGCTTACCGGCATAAGGGTGGCGCGGATGGACCGGCAGCTGGTTGCACTGCTCCACCAGCTCTACCACCTGCTTCATATCGCTGAAATCGAGCTGGGGTGAAATCCCCTGGCTATAGAGATTCATCGCCAGCGTCACCAGACAGACGTTCCCGGTGCGCTCCCCGTTGCCGAACAGACAACCTTCCACCCGGTCGGCCCCGGCAAGCAGGGCCAGCTCGGCGCTGGCCACGCCGCTGCCGCGATCGTTATGGGGATGGACGCTAATGCACACCTCGCTTCGGCGGGTAAAGTGGCGGCAGAAGTATTCGATCTGATCGGCATAGACGTTGGGGGTGTTGACCTCCACCGTGGCGGGCAGGTTGATGATCATCGGCCGTGCGGAAGAGGGCTCCCAGACATCCGCCACCGCCTCACAGATTTGCAGGGCAAACTCCGGCTCGGTAAAGCAGAAGGTTTCCGGCGAGTATTCGTAGCGCCAAAGCGTCTGCGGGTTGGCCTCGCACAGGGCGCGGATCTGGCGCGTGGCGCTGACCGCCAGCTGCACGATCTCCTCTTTGCTCTGACGGAACACCAGCTCGCGGAACAGCGGCGCGGTGGCGTTATAGAGGTGCACCGTGGCGCATTTGGCGCCGTCCAGCGAGGCAAAGGTGCGCTCAATCAGATCGCTGCGGGCCTGGGTAAGCACCTGAATGGTGACATCGTCCGGGATGCGCTGCTCCTCAATCAGCTGACGGACAAACTGAAAGTCCGTCTCTGAGGCGGAGGGAAACGCCACCTCGATCTCCTTAAATCCGCATTTCAGCAGCTGCTCCCAGAAGCGCAGCTTACGCGGGACATCCATCGGCTCGGCCAGAGCCTGATTGCCATCGCGCAGGTCGGTGGAGAGCCAGCGCGGGGCTTGGGTCAGGGTCCTGTCCGGCCACTGGCGATCGGGTAAGGCGATGGGGGCAAAGGCGGCGTACTTTTTCGAGGGGTTGGGCAGCATGGTTTTTCTCCAGGTGATGTTGTGTTTTTATCCTGGCGAAAAAGGGGGCGGGGTACTGGCGCAAAACTGACAACCTGTGGCGAGGATCCGCCACATCACATCACCCTGACCAGCGCCTCCTCCATCAGCTGCGCCAGCAGGGTCTGGGTTTTGCTCACGTCCTTCTGTTGCAGGGCGATCCCCAGGCTCCCCGGCGTAGGCAGTACGCTCCCGGCTAGCCGCAGGTTGCCCGGCATGCCGATACGCGTGCGCAGCGTGATGCCAAGCCCCGCCTGTACCGCCGCCCAGATCCCGCTCAGGCTGTGGCTGACAAACACCACCCGCCAGGGGATGCCCGCCCGGTTCAGACAGTCGATGGCATGGGCGCGCATCAGGCAGGGGTGTTCAAACATCACCAGCGGCAGGGGTTCGCCCCGGGACAGCAGGGCGCTGATGTCGAGATCCGGGTGCTGGATCCACGTCAACTGGCTCTGACCGAGCGTTCGGCCCTGCCGCTGCTCGCCGGGGGTCTGCCACAGCAGGATCATATCGAGGGCATTGTCATCGAAGGCGGTGAGCAGCGGCCGGTTGCGATCCACCCGGGCAACGATCCGCACCCCAGGATGATGACGTTTGAACGCCCCCAGAATGTCCGGCATCAGCGACTCGCCAAAATCCTCCTGCATGCCGATACGGATCTCCTCCTGCACCAGCTCGCCCCTGAGGGTACTCTGCATCTCATCATTCAGCGCCAGCATCCGCCGGGCATAGCCCATGACGATCTCGCCGTCACGGGTCAGCACCAGGCCGCGGCCCTTTTTCATCACCAGTTCGGCCCCGCACTGCTGCTCCAGCTTTTTCAGCTGGGCGCTCACCGCCGAGGTGGAGCGACACAGGTGGAGGGCGGCCTGGGCAAAGCTGCCGCACTCTATGCCAGTAACGAAAGAGCGCAGGGCGTCGAGGTCGAGCGTCGGGGGGAGTTTATTCATGATCGTCCTGAAATACGGGATTGTGGGCCGCATATAATTTGATTTTCAGGAAGAAACTATCGCGCCAGTATCGTCTGACTGTCAATACGGAGAAAACACCATGGCAAAATCACTGACGGCTGAAACCCTGTCCCGCGTCGCGCCCAAACTGGCTGAGTTGAGTAAGGAAGTTCTGTTTGATGATATCTGGAAACGTGATGGGCTTTCCCCGCGTGAACGCAGCCTGATCACCCTGGCCGCCCTGACGGCGCTGGGACGGGTGCAGCAGCTGCCCTGGCATATCGACTTCGCCCAGCAAAACGGCCTGAGCAGAGAGGAGATCGCCGAAGTTTTCACCCACCTGGCGTTCTACGCTGGCTGGCCAGCGGCGGTGTCGGCGCTTGGCTGTCTGGACGAGGAGTAATGCCGATGCCTTTTACCCGAATCTCCCTGCGTCCGGGGTACAGCGACGCGCAGATCGGCCAGATCTCCGACATCCTGCAGCAGAGCCTGGAGGCGGAGTTTGCCGTCCCGCCGGGGGATCGCTTTCAGATTTTCGAGGAGCTTCCGGCCAGGCTGCGCGTGTTTGATCGCCACTATAAAAGCAATGGGCGCAGCGACAATTTTATTCAGTTTCACATTCTGGCGGGCAAGCCCCGCTCGCGCGAGCAGAAACAAAAGCTCTGCCGCCTGCTGTGCGATCGGCTCCATGCGGCCCTGGGTATCCATCCGGAGGACGTGATGGTGATGATCCACTTCAACACCGCCGATGACTGGAGCTTCAGCCAGGGGCGGATGCTGTCGGAAGAGGGGTTATGATCGTAGCCGCCCGGTGGCGAACTGCGCTACGGACTCAAAGGCCCGCAGCCATTCCTCCCGCGTAATCTCCCACAACTCCGTGTCCAGCTCACCGGACACGTATTGCCCTTTTTCGACGCGTACTAACCGCATGCCGCTGCGCTCAGACAGGCTTCTGGAACGGCTGTTGACGGCAGCTTTCGGGGCGCGCAATACGTCGCGATCCAGGTCGGTAAACCAGAAGCGATTAACCGCCCGGCAGGCTTCCGTCATATAACCCTGGCCCTGGTATTCCGGAACCAGCCAGAAGCCGCGGTTATTGTCCGGCGTATCCATCAGGCAAATAACGCCGATCACCTCCTGCAGTTGCGCTTTTCGACGCAGCGTCCAGTACCATCCTTTGCCTTCTTTACTTGCGGGCAGCGCAACGTTGTCGACATAGTGCTGCGCCCCGTTATCGGGATAGGGCCACGGGACGCTGGCGATCAGATAGCGGACAATTTCCCAGCGGGGGAAAATGCGCTGGATCTGGATGGCATCTTCAGAGGCGAGGGGTTTCAGCAGCAAGCGTTCGGTTTCGAGCATCGGGGTCGCCATAGCTTATTTCTCTTTGTTAAGCGAGTAACGGTTGATCCAGTAAAGCAAAAAATAACGTGGCTCGCATCCTGGAACGGACTTTATTTACAGGGAGGTGATAAACAACAATTTATATTGATTATTAATATCGTAAAACTTATTTCTAAATTATTTCCGAGTTTAAGTATAATGTATTCTTTGTCCCGGATGGATGCGTCTAAAAGATATAGGATTTTCGCATCACTATAAAACTCTGGGGCTTGCGTAAATGTATTACCTGAATTCTGTTGAATGGCCGCCAACTAAAGAGGGCGGGTTAAGAAGACTGAGGTTGGGTGAGATCAATCTGGCCAGTACGCTTTACGGTTACAGCATTCATTATCATAAAGTCTGGATCCACCTTGAAAGTTATTTTCCTTTCAATCTACAAGATCCCAATCGGGGTATGGCTCCTGATGGTGAAATATGGTTCAGGGAAGGAAAATATCAACATGATTTTTCTATGCCTGAAAAGGGAGAACCCCAAATTGCTCAACATCTTTTCCTGCATGAAATGATGCACGTCTGGCAGCATCAGCGCGGAATGTGGGTGCGTATGCGCGGCGCGTTTTCATGGGCGGCGGATTATACCTACAGCCTGGATAAAGCAAACCTACTTGATTACGGTCTTGAGCAGCAGGCCTCGATTGTGAGCGACTACTGGCTTTTGAAGCACTATGGCTTCCTGGGTAACGAGGGTCTTTATGATTACAGGGATTATGACCCTTCTGAACCTGTTCTGGCGTTAATACAGAAATATGAAAAAGTATTAGGGAGTTTTCCGGGATGAAAAAGCTCATAGTGTTTATATCGGTTATTCTGTTGACGGGATGCCCTTGCAAAGGATATGAAGGCAAGCAATATGGATTATGGCGACCAATCCACATTGACGGGAATCGCGTCTGCTTCACTATTGATAAAAATGATGTGCTCGAAAGCTATCGCCTGGCATCCAACAATGATGCATTTAACAAATTACTACACAACTATTCTACCAGGTTGTCTTACCCGGACACGTGTTTCACAGTCAATTTTGAAAAAGCGGTGATATATGGTGGTAGATATAAGATCAATAAACAATGGTATAACTACTCATTCATTATTGATAACGACGGCAAGACTATAGATTTAGGGAGCGGGGCAGCATGTCCTTACCCGAGTGTCGTGTCTTTATGATTGATAATTCTTATATATCCCTCACCCGATATGAACGTGCTTAAGGGACTCCTCAAGGATGAAGAAATTAATACCTATTACTTTCGTCATGTTACTGGCTGGTTGTGTTGGTAAAAATAATAAAGGCCCGCAGTATGCGAAAATGGGCAGCGTCTATATTGACACAAATCGCGTGTGCTTCAGTGTTAATAAAAAACAGGTGCTTAGCAATTATGAGTTTTCGGCTATAGGTAAGATGCACAAAGTGTTATTAAGTGGCCGTTCAACACATCTGTCCTATCCGGAGAGTTGTTTCGTGATTCCTTTGGAAAGGGGCGTTATCTACAGAGCGAACTACACGCTGGATAAAGAGAACTATTACGATAATTTTATTATAGACAGCTCCGGCCATGTTATATATTTATGGTCGAACAATGGCTGCCCATATATGAGCGTTGTTCCCTGGTAAGAGCAATGCACTTACGCTTTCATCGTTAAGAATGAAAGCACTATTTTAAAGTAAAGGAGATACGCACCATGTCATTACCCGCATATTTATTTCTTTATGATGAAAACGGTATGTTACTGAATGGTGGGAGCCTGGCGCTGGGTCGTGAAGGCGCGATCGAGGTAATGAGCAGCAGCTACGGCGTCAGCCAGCCGGTGGATCCGCACACCGGACGTATGGGCGGGACGCGGCAGCACGCCCCTTATGTTATTCATAAACAAGTGAATAAATTATCACCGTTTCTCGCCAATTGTATTTGTGAAGGACGGCGGCTGCAAAAAGCAGAAATAAAATATTATGAAACTAATGAGGCTGGGATCGAGCGGGAAATCTACCGGGTCACAATGGAAGGCGTCGTCATTATGTCAGTAAATGCCAATCATACTTATATACCGGGATCTAACAGCCACAATATGATTGAAACCCTGGGGTTGCGTTATAACAGTATCGAATGGTATTACCTGGATGGGGTGATCAAATACGCCGACGCCTGGTCTAAACCTGCACCACAACAGCAACAACAGACCAATCAATGAATCACACTCTTCTCTGCACTGGGCTGGATGATTGCGCGCTCAGTGTTGAGATACACCTCACTCAGGGCCGCTCCTGTCACCTGTGAAGTGAACGTTCTTTCCCAGTCCGTGACACAAGAAGCGAGCAAACATCAAAAATACGTGGAAATAATCAACAACCTTTTCTATCAAAAAACGCCCCCCCGGTAGCGCCAAAGCAAAATTAAACCTTCGTAATTGTGCGTGTATATTTGCTTTAAATAACCACCTGGCTTATTTTTTGTACAGAGAGATGAAACAATAACGTACCTGAAATAACAGTCTGGGCTATGTTTAATCGATCTTAGAGTGAGTTTTTGATTGTAACCATATGATTTTGCTTGACTAAATTCTGATTGCGGTTTATTGAAACTATAATAGTCTGGCGACATATATTAATAGCATAATAACTAAATTATACTTCTTTACGATTGATGGAATGGAGAGGTTGAAATGCGCTTGATTGTCATGTTGTTGAGCTTAGTGGTAGCCACCCAGGCCTGGGCCGGTCAACTTTCCAAACCTGCCGGTAAAGTCCTTTTAACCATGTCCGGTAATATTCAAAATACCAACGAAGACGGGAAAGCCGTTTTTGATATCGCCAGCCTTGAGAAACTGGGGATGGTCAGTTTCAGGACCACCTCTCCCTGGTATAATGGGCGTCCTACCTTTACGGGCGTTCCGGTGCAAAAGCTCATGGATTATGTCGGCGCGAAAGGCACTGTCGTTAAGGTGACGGCGCTCAACGACTACACCACCGTCATCCCGCTCAATGATTTCAAAAAATACAACGTCATCCTGGCCTTCAAAATCGACGGGGAGTATATGCGTATCCGCGATAAAGGCCCGTTATTCATCGTGTATCCTTATGACAGCATGCCTGAGCTGAATAACCAGATTTTCTATTCAAGATCCGCCTGGCAGGTCAGCAAAATGACGATTGAATAGGCAGTCAGGAGAGGATCATGAACAGGATACTGGCGGGCATCATTTTTTTCCTTTTTATCTCTACTGGATATATCTCTTTCCTGGTACATGAAAGGCAACAAGAGTTACAGAAGCTGACCCACTACACGGATTCATGGTCTGCTGCCCAGCTGGTATCAGAATATTACCGATTCGAATCGGTGCTTGGGCTTTACTCGATTGATGACACGCTGTCGATCGATGATGTGCGCCTGCGTCTCGACATTATGCTCAGCCAAAGTGATTTAACTAAAGAGGGGGATTTAGGCCGTTATATAGAGAGTAATAAAGCCCATCGTGAACTGGCTGAACAACTTGAAACCATACTTAAATATCTGGATGTTCATCTGGAGAAAATGGAGCGTTCAGAGCTCGAGACCTACCTGAAAACAATGCATACGCTCGATGCGCCGCTCAGCCGTCTCTCATCCGGTGCGCTGGACAAAGATGTTAACTCGATCAGCAGCGCCAACCTTAAAATTCAAACGCTGTACTATATATACTCGGCGACGTCGGTCCTGCTGATAATACTGAGCGCCATACTGGGTGCGCTGATATTCTACCAGAACAGAAATATTCAGAAGGCGCATCTGCAGGTGACCAGCCTGGCGGAAGAGTTGCAGACGTCGAAAGAACAGCTGCAAATCCAGAATGCCCAGCTGGAATATGACGTCTACCACGACTCCCTTACCGGGATGAATAACCGCCAGTTTTTCTGGGATAATTTAAAGAAAATAACCGAAACGGCAGAAAAAAATAATCAGTCGGTGGCGGTTATGCTCTTTGATTTAGATCGATTCAAGGAGGTCAACGATACCTGGGGCCATGATATCGGGGACAGGTTATTACGCCAGATAGCCCAGCGCCTGGTTTCCATGAGCCTGACCTCAGAGACCCTTTATCGCTTAGGGGGAGATGAGTTTGCGTTTCTCTCGAGTGGCCTGACTGAAAGCAGCGCCGTTTCGCGCGCCCAAAAAATATGTGATTCAATCAACCAGCCCTACACGATTGATAACACCATCATTAATATCGCCACCTGTGTCGGGATTGTTATCTCTGATACGGAACGCCGCGCCGACTATCTGTATAAATTTGCCGATCTGGCCCTGTATGAGGCCAAAAAAGAGGGCTCCGGTCAGATCAAAGTCTTCCGCCAGAGCATGTTAGAAAAGCTGCAGGAAAGCAGAACCCTTGAACATGATATGGCCATGGCATTAGTGAACAAAGAGTTCGTGGTCTATTACCAGCCGATTGTCGACTCCTTCAGCCAGGAAATTTACAGCTATGAAGCGCTTATTCGCTGGATACATCCTCTGAAGGGACTCCTGTCGCCGGATAGCTTTATTCCCGTGGCGGAAAAAACAGGCATGATTAACGAGATGGGGAAATCGGTACTGGAAATGGCGTGCAGAGAGGCCGCGTCCTGGGCTATTCCGGCCAAAATTTCGGTCAATGTCTCGCCCGTTCAGCTGAGCAGCAAAGTCTTCGCCGAAATAGTGCTCTCCATCCTGAAAGAGACGGGGCTTGAGGCGGATCGTCTTGAACTGGAAGTGACCGAATCTTCTCTCTTTACCGATAACAGTACGCCGCTGAATACGCTTAACATGCTCAGAGACCTGGGCGTGAGAATATCTATCGATGATTTTGGTACGGGTTACTCCTCTCTTTCACGGCTGAGTAAGCTGGCCTTCGACAAAATCAAAATCGACAAGTCTTTTGTCCATTCGATAGCGGTGCAGGAAGATGCCCTGACGATCATCAAACTTATCACCGGCATGGCGAAGTCCCTGAATATGAAAACGGTGGCGGAAGGCGTGGAAACGCAGGAGCAGCTGGAGAGCCTTCAGGCCCTCGGCTGCGATCTGGCCCAGGGCTACCTGTTCGGAAAGCCGCAGCCGGGTATCGACGGGCGGATCAGAAACGGTTAAATCGCCCCGCGGTGCGTTGAACGGAGCGATATCACCCCTTCGTTGGCGGATACTTTGCCACCACCTCTTCCGGCCCCAGCTCCCGTCCGTCACTCGCCACCAGCACCAGCTTGCGCAGCGGTTGCCGATCCCGGGCATCCACCATCACCGTCCCGACATCACCTTCAGCAAACAGATGCGCATTCCCCCACTGGGAGAGCGCCAGCAGCACAGTTTGCAGGGCACGGCCCTTTTCCGTCAGAACATACTCCTGCCAGGCACTGCCGTCGGAAGCCGGTTGCAGCACCAGGATCCCTTCGTCCACCAGCAGTTTCAGCCGGGTCGCCAGCATGTTTTTGGCGATGCCGAGGCTCTTCTGAAATTCGCCAAAACGCGTCACGCCGCGCAGGGCATCGCGCACAATCAGCAGCGACCACCAATCGCCGATAATATCCAGCGAGCGGGCAACAGGGCAGGTACTCTCTTCCAGGCGGGTACGTTTCACGGGGGGCTCCTTATCAGCGGTGAGTTTTATTATAAAACCAATTACCCATCACACACAAAGTAAGCCGTCAGTTTGCGGGCAGGCTCCAGGTAATTTGTCACAAACCTGTCACACTGTTTACGACGATAAAACAGAGTGAGGAATTAGGGATGAGAAAAGCACTAATCGCTGTCGCCGTGGCGGGCAGCATCGGCCTGTCCTGCGGCGCTCAGGCGCAAACCGCGCCGGAAGGGTATCAGCTGGAACAGGTTCTGATCATGAGCCGTCATAACCTGCGCGCGCCGCTGGCCAATAACGGCAGCGTGCTGGAGCAATCGACTCCGGAAAAATGGCCGGAGTGGGACGTACCGGGCGGGCAGCTTACCACCAAAGGCGGCGTACTGGAGGTCTATATGGGCCACTACATGCGTGAGTGGCTGGCGGAGGAGGGCGTGGTCACAGCCGGGGAGTGCCCGACGGCGAACAGCGTCTACGCCTACGCCAACAGCCTGCAGCGCACGGTGGCGACGGCGCAGTTCTTCATCACCGGGGCCTTCCCGGGTTGTGATGTGCCGGTGCACCATCAGGAACAGATGGGCACCATGGATCCGACCTTTAACCCGGTGATCACCGACAACTCCCCGGAATTCCGCGAAAAAGCGCTACAGGCGATGAACAACGAGCGCCAGGGAATGAAGCTTGAAGAGAGCTATAAGCTGCTGGAGCAGATGACCGACTATAAAGACTCGCCGTCGTGCAAAGAGAAACAGGTCTGCTCCCTGACCGACGCAAAAGACACCTACAGCGCCGAGTACCAGAAAGAGCCCGGCGTCTCTGGCCCGCTGAAGGTGGGGAATTCGCTGGTAGATGCCTTCACCCTGCAATATTACGAAGGCTTCCCGCTGGATCAGGTGGCCTGGGGCGAGATCAAAACCGATCAGCAGTGGCGGGTGCTGTCCCAGCTGAAAAACGGCTATCAGGACTCGCTGTTCACCTCGGCGGAGGTGGCGCGGAACGTGGCGAAACCGCTGGTGAAGTACATCGACAGCGCGCTGGTCACCGACCGGGAGAAGGCACCGAAGGTCACTCTGCTGGTGGGGCACGACTCCAACATTGCCTCGCTGCTGAAAGCCCTCGACTTCAAACCCTATCAGCTGCCCGGTCAGTATGAGCGTACGCCAATTGGCGGCAAGATCGTCTTCCAGCGCTGGCACGATAAGACCGGCAACCGGGATTTGATGAAAATTGAGTATGTTTATCAGAGTACGGAGCAGCTGCGTAATGCCCAGGTGCTGACGTTAAAAGCCCCGGCGCAGCGCGTTACGCTGGAGCTGAACGGCTGTCCGGTGGACGCGGACGGGTTCTGCCCGGTGGAGACCTTTAATACGCTGTTGAATACGGCGGCAAAATAAGTAAAACCCTCTCCCCCAGGGGGAGAGGGGACAAAACGTCGGGTGGTGCTTCGCTCACCCGACCTACAGGAGTCAGGGCGGATTCACATCCCGTAGGCCTGAAAGGCATTTTTGCATATCAGACGTTTTTGCGCTCGATGGTCTGCTCGCCCCAGAACAGCGAGTCTTTATCGGTTTTGTCGAAGGCTAATACCAGCACTTCGTCGCTCCCTTCCTCCCAGATTTTCTCTGCCAGTTTTTCGTCATATTTTGCGACTTCAAAAATCGCCTCGGCGATCTCCGGTGACGTATTACGTAAACGCGCAAATTCTCCGACGCGATGTGCTTTAGCTTCTTGTGTTGGCATAGTCATCCTCCTGTTGAGCGTTAAGCTTTCAGTTTAGCAGCCAGACCGGCGACGTATTTACCCTGATAGCGGGCAATGTTCAGTTCCGCTTCCGACGGCTGGCGCGAACCATCACCCCCGGCAATGGTCGTCGCCCCATACGGCGTACCGCCGCGCGTCTGAGAAATATCAAACAGCTCCGGGGTACCGTAGCCGATAGGAACTATCACCATCCCGTGATGGGCGAGGGTGGTCCAGGTGGAGGTGATGGTCTGTTCCTGACCGCCGCCGGTGCCGGTGGAGCTGAACACGCTGGCAATCTTGCCGTGTAACGCATTCTTCACCCACAGCCCGCCCGTCTGGTCGAGGAAGGTACGCATCTGCCCGGCCATATTGCCGAAGCGGGTCGGGGTGCCAAAAATGATGGCGTCGTAATCGCCCAGCTCCTGCGGGGAGGCTTCCGGCGCGCTCTGCGCTTTCCCCCCGGCTTTGGCAAAGGCTTCCGCCTGCATGGTCTCCGGTACGCGTTTGATCACCACCTCAACCCCCTCGACTTTCCTGGCGCCGTCCGCCACTGCATGAGCCATGGTTTCGATGTGTCCGTACATGGAATAGTAGAGCACCAGAATTTTCGTCATTTCGCTTCACTCCTCGCATGATTTTTATGGCAGCGGCATGCTGCACTCTTTTAAAGATATGACGTGACAGCGAGACTGCAAATCTGGACGCCATTTATTTGATTTCAAACAAAAAAAAGGGAGCCCCTTCTTTCGTAGCAAAATGACACATTTTCGCGATGGTGAATTTCTGGAATGATAAGAATGGCTTATGCTTCCGTTTCGACGAGCATCATACGAAAGGCTGATTTCGTATTGCAGGATATTACCGTTAGCTGGATGTATGCTCATACTCCACTAAGCTTAGGTTCACGTGGCGCAGATAAAGGCACTTTTTTAGCGCCGCCAGGCGAAAGAATTCGCTTTCGCCAGATTCAGTATTAAGTCTTATGTTTTATAACTCTGGAGGTCCGACATGGCAAACCATCGTGGTGGGTCAGGTAATTTTGCAGAAGACCGTGAAAGAGCATCAGAAGCAGGACGTAAAGGTGGCCAGCAAAGCGGGGGGAACTTCAAAAACGACCCTCAACGCGCATCCGAAGCTGGCAAAAAAGGGGGCAAAAATAGCCATGGCGGCAACAAGAGCAGTTAAGTTGTAGCCATTGAAGTATGGGTCTCATGACCACTGGCACCCCCCGCCGCCGGGATCCCCGGCGGTTTTTTTATGCCTGTTATTGAAGTGTTATCAAATTCCTTCCACACTAGCGGATTGTCTCTTTGCGCTGGTGCCCCATGTCCTCCTCCCGTTATGCCTTTTCGATCAAACCGCAGGAAGCGATCCTGATCCTTATCACTATGTTCTGGGGCGGGACCTTTCTTGCCGTACAGTATGCCGTCACGCTCAGCGATCCCTTCTTTTTCGTGGGCCTGCGTTTCGCTACCGCGGCCATCGCGGTGGCGATCATATCCCTGAAAACCCTGCCCGGCCTGACCATGACCGAGCTGAAAGCCGGGCTGGCGATTGGCGTCTCTATTGCGATGGGCTACAGCCTGCAAACCTGGGGATTACAGAGCATCCCCAGCAGCAAGTCGGCGTTTATCACCGCCATGTATGTGCCGCTGGTGCCCCTGCTGCAGTGGCTGTGCCTGCGCCGTATTCCGGGGGTGATGTCCTGCATCGGCATTGTGCTGGCCTTTATTGGCCTGATCCTGCTGGCGGGGCCGGACGATAACCTGCTGGCGCTCGGGAAGGGGGAGATCATCACCCTGGTGGGGGCGGTGGCGATTGCCGCGGAGATAATTTTGATCAGCGCCTGGGCCGGCAAGGTGGACGTTAAGCGCGTCACCGTCGTGCAGTTGGCGACCGCCTCGCTGGTGGCGTTTCTGGCAATGATCCCTGCGGGGGAGTCCGTGCCGCCGCTCTCCTCGGGGTTAGTGATTGTCGCCCTTGGGCTGGGGATTTTCAGCGCCATTATTCAGGTGACGATGAACTGGGCCCAGCGCAGCGTCTCACCAACCCGGGCCACGGTGATCTATACCGGAGAGCCGGTTTGGGCGGGGATCTTTGGCCGTCTGGCCGGGGAGCGCCTGCCGCTGCTGGCTCTGGTGGGAGCGGCCTTTATCATCGCTGGCGTGCTGGTAAGCGAACTGAAGCTGAAGAGAAAGAAAAAGGCGCTGGCAGAGACCGCCAGCGCCACCCTGGATCAAGGCTCCTGAGTCATCACTTCGCCGCTCTGGGTCACCCCGGCCATCCGGCGGCTGAGCAGGGCGTTGAGCGCAATTGCGCCAAAGGTGGCGGTGCCGATCCCGCCCAGGGTAAAGCCGCCCAGCGAAAGGGCAAAATCACCCGCCCCCAGCACCAGGGTCACGGCGACCATGATCAGGTTGCCGTTCTGACTGAGATCGACCCGGTTCTGCACCCAGATCCGCGCCCCGGCCACCGCAATCAGGCCAAACACCACAATCGATGCTCCGCCAATCACCGCCGCCGGGATGGTATGGATCAGTGCGCCAAATTTAGGTGAAAAACCGAGCAGCATGGCGATGATTGCCGCCGCCACGAACACCAGCGTCGAGTAGACTTTGGTCACCGCCATCACGCCGATATTCTCGGCATAGGTGGTCACGCCGCTGCCGCCAACCGAACCTGACAGCATGGTCGCCAGCCCGTCACCGACGAAGGCCCGGCCCATATACGGGTCCATATTGCGCCCGGTCATCCCGGCCACCGCCTTCAGATGGCCGAGGTTCTCCGCCACCAGGATCACCGCCACCGGGGTGATCAGCATCATCGCCTGACCGTTAAAGGTGGGCGAGGTCAGCTGCGGCAGGCCGAACCACGCCGCCTGCTGTACGAGGGTGAAATCGACCGGTTTGCCGAGCCCGAAGACGCTGGTCAGCACGGCGTAGATCAGGCAGGCGAGGATCAGCCCCACCAGGATCAGCAGCCGCTGGATCATCCCCCGGGTAAACACCGCCACCAGGCCGATGCACAGCACCGTCACCACCGCCATCCAGCTGTCAAAGGCCGAGCCGGAGACCCCTTTGACGGCGATAGGGGCCAGGTTCAGGCCAATCGCCATCACCACCGCCCCGGTGACTACCGGCGGCATCAGGCGTTCGATCCAGCGGGTACCGAGCTTCATTACCACCAGACCAATTGCGGTGTAGATCGCCCCGCAGGCGATAATCCCGCCCAGGGCGACGCTCAGCTGCGGGTTGATCCCCTGGCCGTTAAAGCCGGTGGCGGCAATCACCACCCCGACAAAGGCCGCGCTGGAGCCCAGATAGCTTGGCACCCGTCCGCCGGTAATAAAGAAGAACAGCAGGGTGCCGATCCCCGACATCAGGATCGACAGGTTAGGATCCAGCCCCATCAGAATGGGCATCAGCACCGTGGCACCAAACATCGCCACCGCGTGCTGCACCCCCATCACCGCGGTTTGCGCCAGCGGGAGGCGTTCATCCGGCGCGACCACGCCGCGTTCTGAGGAGGTCGATTTCAACTGCCAGTGAGGAAAACCGAATAGTGCCATCAGCTGCTCCTTAAGGAGGATTAACAGGCGGGTCGCATCAGGGCGTGGTAGCCGCGGTCAAACCACACCAGGCCCTGGGGCACCGGGTGGCGGGTGATTGCAACGATCTCGCAAAACAGAATGTCGTGGGTGCCAACGCTGACCACCTGGCTAATCCGGCAGTCGAAGGAGGCCAGCGCGTCCGCCAGACGCGGACAGCCGGTCTCCCCGGTCTGCCAGCGGGCTGCGGCGAAGCGATCGGCCATCGGGGTCTTCCCCCCGAACAGGTTCGACAGCGACTCCTGCCCGGCGCTGAGGGTGTTAACGCACAGCGTGCGGTTGTCGTGAAACACCGGCCACACCGAGGCGCCGCGATTGAGGCACACCAGCAGCGTCGGCGGCGAGTCGGTCACGCTGCACACCGCGCTGGCGGTAAAGCCTGCCTGTCCCGCCGGGCCGTCGGTGGTGATGATGTTTACCGCCGCCCCCAGACAGGCCATGGCATCCCGAAAGGCTTGTTTATCGATATTCATGGTCGCTCCTTATACCAGCCCGCAGGCGTCGTCAAAGCTCAGACGGGGCAGACGCCCGTAAAGCTTGCTGTTATCGCCGTAGCCGATGTTGATCAGCAGGTTGCTTCTCAGGTTGCTGCCGGTGAAGAAGGCGGCATCGACCTTCTCCCGGTCGAAGCCGGACAGCGGCCCGGTATCGAGCCCCAGCGCCCGGCAGGCGACGATCAGATAGGCCGCCTGCAGGGTGCTGTTGCGAAAGGCGGTCTCCTCGGCGAGCTGCGGGCTGGCGGTGA
Source organism: Leclercia sp. AS011 (assembly GCF_037152535.1). Taxonomy (NCBI): domain Bacteria; kingdom Pseudomonadati; phylum Pseudomonadota; class Gammaproteobacteria; order Enterobacterales; family Enterobacteriaceae; genus Leclercia; species Leclercia sp. AS011. The sequence goes on along the minus strand of NZ_JBBCMA010000001.1, from coordinate 1,813,023 downwards.
ACCAGCTCCGGGCATCGCCGTGGGGGAACAGCTCCGGCAGACGATCGTAAAACTGGCTGTCCCAGGCCACGATGGCCGTCACCGGGGCGGTGAGGGTCTTTTGCAGGTTGCCGCTGGAAAGGGCCGGGCGCAGCTTCTCTTTGCCTTCCGCGGTGCGGATAAACACCATCCGCGCCGGGGAGCAGTTGGCGGAGGTCGGGCCCCACTTCATGAGATCGTAGATTTCGCGCAGCGTCTCGTCGCTGACCGGGCGATCCAGCCAGCCGTTATGGGTGCGCGCTTCGGTAAACAGCGCATGCTGCGCGGTCGGGGTGATGGCTTCACTCATGGCAACTCCTTCGATAAACGTTGGTGGCGGTGCAGCAGGCTGGCGAGCCCGTTTTGCAGCAGGGCGTTGAAAACCTCCGGCTCGGTGACGTTGCAGGCGTGGCCGCCCCAGGGCATCCGCGTGATGACGCTGTCGGGCAGGGCGGCATGCAGCTGGGATGAGCAGACGGCAGGCACCAGCAGATCGTCGGCGGAACAGATAATCTGCACCGGGCAGCGGATATGGCGTGCGAGGCGGCTGAAGTCGGCCCGCTTCAGGGCATTCAGCCTGCGCAGCAGGGTGGTTTTACCCTGGAAATGGGCCAGCGCCAGCGCCTCTTCCGCCTCCATGCGCGGCTGACGGGCAGCCATCCAGTCGGCGGGATAGAGAAACAGCGGCTGGGCCTCCACCCAGGCCTGCGCCCCACCGGCATGCAGCAGCCGCTCGCGAACCTGGAAGCAGCGCCGGGTGTGGGGATGGAGCGTCAGCCAGCCGTTGACGCACACCAGCGAGCTGAGCGCCCCGGGACGATCCACCGCCAGCTGGAGGCCAATCAACGCCCCCAGAGCATGGCCGACCACGCTAAAGCGCGTAATGCCCGCGGTCTCCAGCGCCTGCCACAGCTCCTCGGCCATCTGCGCCAGGCTGTAGTCCTCCGGCAGCTCGCCGGAATTATTGCCGGTGCCGCGCTGGTCGTAACAGACCACCTGATACTCCTGCTCCAGGTCGGCCAGCTGGGGCAGCCAGTAGCTGCCGCTGCCCCCCAGCCCGGCGATCAGCACCACCACCGGGGCGTCGTCAAAGGGCGGGGGTGAAATGGACAGTTTCATCGCTACCTCACCGGCCAATGTGGGCGATGGTGGCAATCTCCACCAGCGCCTCGGGTTTCACCAGCCCGCACTGAATGCAGAAGCGGGCCGGTTTATCGCCAGGGAAAAATTCGGCGTAGATCTCGTTAATCGCGGCGTAGTTTTTCCAGTCGGTAATAAAGATGCTGTTGAAGGTCACGTCCGCCATCGTCCCGCCCGCCGTTTCGATAACGCGCTGGATAGTCTGTAGCACGTGGCGGGTTTGCGCCTTTGGGTCATCGGGAAACACCACGTTATTCTGGGCGTCAAACGGCAGGGTGCCCGAGACGTAGACCACCCCGTCCGCGAGGGTGCCGGGAACGAAGGGGGCAATCGGGGTGCTGGTGCCCGGTGGAATAATCACAGATTTCGGCATTGTTAAACTCCTCAGGCGATACGGGCACAGGCGGCGGGAGAGAGGGCGTCGCAGAAGGTGGCGACATCACTGACCCAGCCAAAAAAGGTTTCGATATTGAACAGCGCGGCCTGCTGGGCAAACGCCGGCCCGGCCTGATGGGTGGCGTCTTCCAGCACCACGCCGAAGTATTCGAGGAAAAAGCCGTCGCGCAGGGTCGATTCCACGCAGACGTTGGTGGCGATGCCGGTAAAGATCAGGTGGCGGATCCCGCGGCTGCGCAAAATGCTGTCCAGCGGGGTATTAAAGAAGCCGCTGTAGCGCGGTTTCGGCAGCACGATATCGCCCGGCTCCGGCACCAGCTCGTTCACCAGTTGGTAATCCCAGCCGCCTTTCGCCAGTAGCTTGCCCTGCAGCTCCGGGCGCTGGCGCATGGTTTTCAGCGCATTGGATTTGTGAAAGTTGGGCGAGCCGGGGCCGCCCGCCTCCACGTACTGTTCATCCCAGCCGTTCTGGAACCAGATTATCTGGATCCCGGCGGTGCGCGCGGCGGCCACCGCGGTGCGGATATTGTCGATTACTGGCCGGGTGGCGGAGACGTCGAACCCGGCGAGGTCGAGATAGCCCCCCCGGCTGGCGTAGGCGTTCTGCATATCCACCACGATCAGCGCGCTGTGCTGCGGATCAAAGGTGATGGCTTCCGGGCGTGCGGGTAATGTCGTCATTACGCCACCTCCTTCGTTAACGCAGGAAGATGAGCGCGGCACGTCATCAGCGGCTGGATGCGCTCGCCGAAGTTTTCAATCCCGGCAATAAAGTCATCAAAGGTCAGGAGGACCCCCTCGGCACCCGGCACGCTGGCAACCTCATCGAGCATCCGCGCCACGCTGGCATACGAGCCCACCAGAGTGCCCATATTGATGTTGACCGCCGAGGTCGGGTCGGCCATCTGCCGCACGTTGGTGTCAGATCCGGAGCGGGTGTCCTTCTGGCTCTGCTCGCTGAGCCAGCTCAGAGCCTCGGCGTCGGCCCCGGCTTTGTAGTGCTCCCACTTCGCCCGCGCCGCCTCGTCGGTTTCATCGGCAATCACCATAAACAGCACGTAGGAGCCCACATCGCGCCCGGTTTTCTCCGCCGCCTCTTTCATGCGCGCCGCCGTGGGTGCAAAGGCTGCCGGAGTGTTGACCCCTTTGCCGAAGCAGAAGTTGAAATCGGCGTATTTCGCCGAGAACTCCATCCCGGCGTCGCTCTGCCCGGCGCAGATCACCTTCATTGGCACCGACGGCTGCGGGCTGACCCGGCAGTCGTTCATGGTGAAAAACTCGCCTTTGAAGTCGCTCTTGCCGGTGCCCCACAGATCCCGCAGGACCTGCACATATTCGGTGAGATAGTCGTAGCGCTTCGAGAAGTACTCATCCCCCGGCCAGAGGCCCATCTGCTCGTACTCCGGCTTCTGCCAGCCGGTGACGAGGTTCACGCCAAAGCGCCCGCCGGAGATGGTATCGATGGTCGAGGCCATCCGCGCCACAATCGCCGGGGGCAGGGTGAGGGTGGCGGCGGTGGCGTAGATCTGGATCCGGGAGGTGACCGCCGCCAGCCCGGCCATCAGGGTGAAGGACTCCAGGTTGTGATCCCAGAATTCGGTTTTACCGCCGAAGCCGCGCAGCTTGATCATCGACAGGGCAAAATCGAAGTGGTAGTGCTCCGCTTTTTGCACAATCGCCTTGTTCAGCTCGAAGGTCGGCATGTACTGCGGCGCGTGGGTGGAGATCAACCAGCCGTTATTGCCAATAGGAACGAATACGCCAATTTTCATCATCAACCTCTCTTCATCTCGACATGGGGGTGAAAGTCAGACGTGGCGCTGCATCCTGCATCTCCTGTTCAGCCGCGTAAGCCTGTTTTGCAAAGGGAATGCCAGGTTTTAAATTGTTAATGTTATTAGTGTGTTAACGATTGGTTGATGAAATGCAGAGGGTAAAAGTGGACTGTCTGGTCAAAATTGTTGCACACAAAGCAGGCAGTCGTGCGCAGTGGCGGTGCAGATTGTCGTAGTCAGCCAGGGGTTTTTGCTATGCTGGGTGCAGATCAACAAGGAGTGACCCCATGGCGCAAGGCGCAGTGAAAACAACCGGTAAACGTTCGCAGGCGGTAAGCGCGAAAAAACAGGCGATCCTCGCGGCGGCGCTGGAGACTTTCTCGCAGTTTGGCATTCACGGCACGCGGCTGGAGCAGGTGGCTGAGCTGGCGGGGGTGTCAAAAACCAATCTGCTCTATTACTTCCCCTCGAAAGAGGCGCTGTACGTTTCCGTCCTGCAACAGATCCTTGATATCTGGCTGGCACCGCTGAAGGCGTTTCGTGAGGAGCTGACGCCGCTGGTGGCGATCCAGCAGTATATTCGCCTCAAGCTGGAGGTCTCCCGGGACTATCCTCAGGCCTCGCGGCTGTTCTGCCTGGAGATGCTGCAGGGGGCCCCGCTGCTGAAAACGGTGCTGAGCGGGGACATGAAATCGCTGGTGGACGAGAAGTCGGCAATCATTGCCGGGTGGGTGGACACCGGGAAACTGGCCCCGGTGGATCCCCACCATCTGATCTTTATGATTTGGGCCGCCACCCAGCACTACGCCGACTTTTCCGCCCAGGTGGAGGCGGTGACCGGCAAGTCGCTCAAGGATGACGACTTCTTCCACAGCACCGTGGATAACGTGCAGCGGATGATTATCGAAGGGATCCGGGTGCGTTAATGCCCCGGCGGGAGAGGGCAGCTTAAATCGCCCTCTTCGCACTGCATCATCGAGGCCAGCCAGGCTTCCCGTTCATTGGTTTTTTCCGCCAGACACTGGTTGACGATCATCGGCTGAACGGAGCCGCCCTCGGTGCCCGAGCCGATTAAGGCGCAGTCGGCATCGCGCAGGGCGATCCACGCCTGTTGCGCCTTTTTCAGCAGATCGCGCTGGGGGGCGGCGGCGCGCTTCAGCGCCGTCTGATACGTCTGGTTCAGGGTTTTATCCGCCGCCTGGTATTGTTGTGCGGCGCAGGTATTCATTTCAGTCTGTGTGCTGGCGTTAGCGCACTCATCCGCCAGGGCGCTGGCGCTCAGCAGTAACGCGGCACCGGCAATAAACGCTCGTTTCATGTTTCCCTCCGAATAAAAAAGCCGGGTGGCGGCTTCGCCTTACCCGGCCTACAACATCAAAACCGTAGCCCCGGTAAGCGTAGCGCCACCGGGGAGAGATTGCACGCTTAGCCGATGGTCATCAGGCTGGCGTTCCCGCCTGCGGCGGCGGTGTTGACGCTGAGGGAGCGCTCCACGTACAGACGTTCGAGCTGGAGGTTGTCCTCGCCGCGGGCGAAGCCCTGCACCGAGACAATCGCGCCGCTACGGGCCGCCACCTGCTCGCACAGCTCGCGCAGCTGGTCGGAATCACCGTGGTAAATCACCGCGTCAAACGGCTGGCCGATCAGCACATCCGCCTTGGCAAAGCGAATACGTTCGGTCACCGCTTTCGGCAGCTGCTTCGCCAGGTCGCGGTGCAGGCCATCTTCCGGCCACAGCACTTCACACCCGGTGGCCATCGCCGCTGCCAGCTGAACCAGCGCATCCTGCTCGTTATCCGCCACGCACAGCACGCGCTCACGCGGCATTAACGTCCATGTGTTGCGCTCGCCGGTCGGGCCAGGCAGCACGCGCTGGGTACCGGCCTGCGCCAGCTCGCCATACTGCTGGCACAGGGCACGCAGTTCAGGACGTTTTTCCGCCCAGGCCGCCAGAGCTTCCAGCGGCTGGGTCAGCACGGCTTTCACCTGCGTATCCACCGGATACTGTGCATCCTGACGACCCAGGGTCACGCCGAGGGCGTTGGCCGGACGGTTCGCCAGCAGGCGGTACAGGTACATTGGACCACCGGCTTTCGGGCCGGTGCCCGACAGCCCTTCGCCGCCGAACGGCTGCACGCCGACGACCGCGCCAACCATATTGCGGTTCACGTACAGGTTGCCGACCTTCGCGCTGCCGGTCACCTGGGCGATGGTTTCGTCGATACGGGTATGCACGCCCAGCGTCAGGCCGTAGCCGGAGGCGTTGATCTGGTCGATAAGCGCATCGAGGTTGTTACGGTTGTAGCGCACCACGTGCAGTACCGGGCCAAAGACCTCTTTTTTCAGCTCGTCGAAGCTCGCCAGTTCGATCAGGGTAGGGGCCACAAAGGTGCCGCTGGTCCACTCCCGGGCGTCTTCGCTGTTCTCACGCACCGCCTGGAACACCGGACGGCCCTTGGCGCGCATCGCCTGGATGTGGTTCTCGATTTTGGCTTTCGCTTCAGCATCGATCACCGGCCCGATGTCAGTAGTCAGACGGCCCGGGTTGCCCATCCGGCATTCGCCCATCGCACCACGCAGCATCTTCAGGGTGTGGTCCGCGATGTCATCCTGCAGGCAGAGCACGCGCAGGGCGGAGCAGCGCTGTCCGGCGCTGTCGAAGGCCGAGGCCACCACGTCCACCACCACCTGCTCGGTGAGGGCGGAGGAGTCGACGATCATCGCGTTCATCCCGCCGGTTTCGGCGATCAGCGGGGTCGGTCGGCCCTGGGCATCGAGACGGGTAGCGATATTGCGTTGCAGCAGGGAGGCCACTTCGGTGGAGCCGGTGAACATCACCCCGCGCACGCGGTTGTCGGCGGTCAGTTTGGCACCGACGGTCTCGCCGCGGCCCGGCAGCAGCTGCACCACGCCCGCCGGGACGCCGGCTTCCAGCAGGATGTTAATCCCCTGGGCGGCAATCAGCGGGGTTTGTTCGGCCGGTTTCGCCAGCACGCTGTTGCCTGCGGCCAGGGCGGCAGCAATCTGCCCGGTGAAGATCGCCAGCGGGAAGTTCCACGGGCTGATACAGACTACCGGCCCCAGCGGGCGGTGGGTTTCGTTGTCAAAGTCGTCGCGGACCTGACCGGCATAGTAGTGCAGGAAGTCAACGGCCTCGCGCACTTCGGCGATGGCGTTGCTGAAGGTTTTACCCGCCTCGCGCACCAGAATGCCAATCAGCTGCTGCATCTGATCTTCCATCAGCACCGCCGCGCGCTCCAGAATGGCGGCACGCTCCTGCGGCGGAGTGGCGAACCAGATCGGCGCGTTGTTTACCGCGCTGTCGAGGGCCAGATCCACTTCCTGTTCGGTCGCTTCCCGGGCAAAGCCGACGATATCTTTCGGCTCGGCCGGGTTGATCACCGGCTGCATTTCGCCGTTGCTGACCGGCTGCTCGAGGATGGGTTTCGCCTGCCATTTTTGCAGGGCGCTGTTAAGCAGCGACGAGGAGAGCGACGCCAGGCGGTGTTCGTTCGCCAGGTCCAGACCGGAGGAGTTGACGCGCCCGCTGCCGTACAGCTCGCGCGGCAGGGCAATCTTCGGATGCGGCAGGCCCACCTGGCCTTCCTGGGCAGCCATTTTCTCGACGGCCTGCACCGGATCCGCCACCAGCTCGTCCAGCGGCAGGGTGGCGTCGGCGATGCGGTTTACGAAGGAGGTGTTAGCCCCGTTCTCCAGCAGACGACGCACCAGGTAGGCCAGCAGGGTTTCATGGGTGCCGACCGGGGCATAAATACGGCACGGACGGTTCAGTTTGCCGTCCGCCACTTTACCGGTGACCTGCTCGTACAGCGGTTCACCCATGCCGTGCAGGCACTGGAACTCGTACTGGCCCGGGTAGTAGTTCTGACCGGCGAGCTGGTAGATAGCCGCCAGGGTATGGGCGTTGTGGGTGGCGAACTGCGGATAGATCAGGTTCGGCACGCCGAGCAGCTTTTTGGCGCAGGCGAGGTAGGAGACGTCGGTGTAGACCTTGCGGGTGTAGACCGGATAGCCCTCCAGACCGTCCATCTGGGCGCGTTTGATCTCGCTGTCCCAGTACGCGCCTTTCACCAGACGGATCATCAGGCGGCGACGGCTGCGGGTGGCGAGGTCGATCAGGTAATCAATCACAAACGGGCAGCGCTTCTGGTAGGCCTGAATAACAAAGCCAATCCCGTTCCAGCCCGCCAGTTCCGGCTCGAAGCACAGTTTTTCCAGCAGATCGAGGGAGATCTCCAGCCGATCAGCCTCTTCGGCGTCAATGTTGATCCCGATGTCATACTGGCGCGCCAGCAGGGTCAGGGACTTCAGGCGCGGGTAGAGCTCTTCCATCACCCGATCGTACTGGGCGCGGCTATAGCGCGGGTGCAGGGCGGACAGTTTGATAGAGATGCCCGGGCCTTCATAAATGCCGCGACCGTTGGACGCTTTCCCGATGGCGTGGATCGCCTGCTGGTAAGAGACCAGATAGGCCTGCGCGTCGGCGGCGGTCAGCGCCGCTTCGCCCAGCATGTCGTAGGAGTAGCGGAAGCCTTTATCTTCCAGCTTGCGGGCGTTGGCCAGCGCTTCGGCGATGGTTTCACCGGTAACAAACTGCTCGCCCATCAGGCGCATCGCCATGTCCACGCCTTTGCGGATCAGCGGCTCGCCGCTTTTGCCGATAATGCGGTTCAGGGAGCGGGAGAGGCTGGCTTCGTTATGGGTCGAGACCAGACGGCCGGTGAACAGCAGACCCCAGGTGGCGGCGTTAACGAACAGCGACGGGCTGCGGCCAATGTGGGAGTGCCAGTTGCCGTTGCTGATCTTGTCGCGGATCAGCGCGTCGCGGGTGGCTTTGTCCGGGATACGCAGCAGCGCTTCCGCCAGACACATCAGGGCCACGCCCTCCTGCGAGGAGAGGGAGAACTCCTGCAGCAGGCTCTGCACCATCCCGGCACGACCGGTGGCAGTTTTCTGGCTGCGCAGTTTCTCGGCCAACTGATACGCCAGGCTGTGGGCCTGGGAGGCAATGGGCTCCGGCAGGCGGGCCTGTTCCAGCAGCATCGGCACGGCGTCGGTCTCGGCGCGGCGGTAGGCGGCGGTAATAGCCGCGCGGCTCACCGACTGGGGCAGGATCTGCTCGGCAAATTCGAGGAACGGCTGGTGGACCTCTTCTGCGGCCTCGGCGTGCTCGTCGCTCTCATTGGCGGCACCGGCCAGCAGGGCAGGCAGCTCTGGCAGGTCGTCGTTGCTCTCCAGCTTTTCCAGATAGTTAAAGATGGCCTGCTTAATTAACCAGTGCGGCGTGCGGTCGATCCGCGTGGCTGCCGATTTAATCCGTTCGCGGGTCGCGTCATCCAGCTTAACCCCCATGGTGGTCATGCCCATGCCAAAAACTCCTGTGATTCAGTAGCGCTAGTGTAGTTAACGTGAAATATCCACTATGTTGCAACTTTGTGCAACCTCGTTAAATGTGACCCGGTTTGCAAGCTGGAAAATGAATAGATTGTTACGGCAGAGTTAACCGCAAAATAAGTGTGGATTTCCGCTTTCAACCCTGGTTTCATGCGGCGCTTAACACTTTTTAAAGGTGCAACCGCGAAAAACGTGAGCGAGTGCAACCTCCAGGAAACTGCTGTGAAACCGGGGATGAAATTGATGTAAATGCAGTGTTAAATCGTTTGTGTCATGGCAGCGCATACGGCAGGATACGCGCGGCCAACAGAAACACACATCATCACCCCCTCGTTCCGGGGGTGGAATAAAGACAGCCGGGAAGGCTGTCGAACATCTTTGCGGAGTATTTAAATGGCAATTAGCACACCGATGCTGGTGACATTTCTTATCTATATTTTTGGCATGATCCTGATAGGGTTCCTTGCATGGCGTTCTACCAAAAACTTTGACGACTACATCCTCGGCGGGCGTAGCCTCGGGCCGGTAGTGACCGCGCTCTCGGCGGGCGCGTCGGACATGAGCGGCTGGCTGCTGATGGGCCTGCCCGGTGCGATCTTCCTCTCCGGGATTTCCGAAAGCTGGATTGCCATCGGTCTGACCCTTGGCGCATGGGTAAACTGGAAGCTGGTGGCCGGGCGTCTGCGCGTGCACACCGAAGCTAACAACAACGCCCTGACCCTGCCGGACTACTTCACCGGGCGTTTCGAAGACAACAGCCGCATCCTGCGTATTATCTCCGCGCTGGTTATTCTGCTGTTCTTCACCATCTACTGTGCCTCCGGCATCGTGGCCGGGGCGCGTCTGTTCGAAAGCACCTTCGGCATGAGCTATGAAACCGCCCTGTGGGCGGGTGCGGCGGCGACCATCCTCTATACCTTCGTGGGTGGCTTCCTGGCGGTGAGCTGGACCGATACCGTGCAGGCCAGCCTGATGATTTTCGCCCTGATCCTGACCCCGGTGATTGTGATCCTCTCCGTGGGCGGCCTGGGTGATTCCCTGGCGGTGATTCAGCAGAAGAGCATCGAAAACGTCGATATGCTGAAAGGACTTAACTTCGTTGCCATTCTCTCCCTGATGGGCTGGGGGCTGGGTTACTTCGGCCAGCCGCACATCCTGGCGCGCTTTATGGCGGCAGACTCGCACCACACCATCGTTCATGCCCGTCGGATCAGCATGACCTGGATGATCCTCTGCCTGGGCGGTGCCTGTGCGGTGGGCTTCTTCGGTATTGCCTACTTCAACAACAATCCGTCCCTGGCGGGTGCGGTGAACCAGAACGCCGAGCGCGTGTTTATCGAGCTGGCGCAGATCCTCTTCAACCCGTGGATCGCCGGTATTCTGCTCTCTGCAATTCTGGCAGCGGTGATGTCCACCCTGAGCTGCCAGCTGCTGGTCTGCTCCAGCGCTATCACCGAAGATCTGTACAAAGCCTTCCTGCGTAAAAACGCCAGCCAGAAAGAGCTGGTGTGGGTTGGCCGCTTTATGGTGCTGGTGGTGGCGCTGGTCTCCATCGCCCTGGCGGCAAACCCGGAAAACCGCGTGCTGGGTCTGGTGAGCTACGCCTGGGCAGGCTTCGGGGCCGCGTTTGGTCCGGTGGTGCTGTTCTCGGTGCTGTGGTCCCGCATGACCCGCAACGGCGCGCTGGCGGGGATGATTATCGGTGCGGTCACGGTGATCGTCTGGAAACAGTTCGCGTGGCTGGGCCTGTACGAAATCATTCCGGGCTTTATCTTCGGCAGCATCGGGATTGTGGTCTTCAGCCTGCTGGGTAAAGCGCCGTCTGCCGCGATGCAGAAACGCTTTGCTGAAGCGGATGCGCATTACCACACGGCACCGCCGTCGAAGTTACAGGCTGAGTAATTCTTCTCGCTGCACACTCCAGGCCGGGTAAGCGTCAATGCTACCCGGCTTTTTTCTTGCCAAAATCCGTGATTTACGTTCATATCGCTGTGCTAAAAAAATAATGAGGATAGCGAACAATGACAATCAAAACCGGGCTTGTGGCTGGCGCAATTTTACTGCTGGCCGGCTGCAACGCCCCCTCGCACAGCACCGCGGATAACACCTGCAAAGCCGATAATCAGATGCAGCAAACCACCCTCTACTTCGGCCTGAACCGTCCGGCAGGGGAGGCGATCACCGGCCAGGAGTGGCAGCAGTTTGTTGACCAGGAGGTCACCCCGCGTTTTCGCGATGGTTTAACGGTGTTTGATGCGCGTGGGCAGTGGCTGGGGAATGACGGGAAAGTGGCGCGCGAATCGAGCAAGGCGCTGATGTTGATCCACGGAAAAGATGCACAGAGCGAAAGCAATATTGAGGCGCTGCGCGGAGTGTATAAGCAGCGCTTCGCCCAGGAGTCGGTGATGCGCGTTGACCAGCCGGTGTGCGTGCAGTTTTGATTAAATGGGGTGCGGCCTGTGTGCCGGGTGGCGGCTGCGCCTTACCCGGCCTACAAACGGCACCCAATCCGTAGGCCCGTGCAAACGCAAGCGCCGCCGGGCATGACCGCAGAATCAAAAATTACAACACTAATCCCGCAAAGCTCGCCGACAGCAGGCTCACCAGCGTTGCGCCGTACACCAGGCGCAGACCAAACCGCGACACCACGTTGCCCTGATGCTCGTTCAGCCCTTTAATCGCCCCGGCCACAATGCCGATGGAGGCAAAGTTGGCGAAGGAGACCAGGAACACCGACAGGATGCCCAGCCCGCGCGGGGTCATCTGCGCAGCGATTTTTTGCAGCTCGATCATCGCCACAAACTCGTTGGCCACCAGCTTGGTCGCCATAATCCCGCCCGCGTGCAGGGCATCGCTCAGCGGGATCCCCACCAGCCAGGCCAGCGGATAGAAGACGTAGCCCAGAATTTGCTGGAAGCTCAGGCCGAAGACGCTGGAGAAGAGGGCGTTGACCGCACTGATCAGGGCAATAAAGCCAATCAGCATCGCCAGAATTATCATCGCCACCTTGAAGCCTGCCAGAATATATTCGCCCAGCATCTCGAAGAAGCTCTGGGATTCATGCATTTTTTCCAGCTTAATTTCCGGCTCCGCTTCCGGGCGGGTGGGGTTAATCACCGTGAGGATGATAAAGGTGCTGAACATATTCAGGATCAGCGCCGCCACTACATATTTCGCCTCCAGCATGGTCATATAAGCGCCAACAATCGACAGCGACACGGTCGACATGGCAGTCGCCGCCATGGTGAACAGACGACGCGATGACAGATCCCCCAGCACCCCTTTGTAAGCAATGAAGTTTTCTGACTGGCCGAGCGTCAGGGAGCTGATGGCGTTAAAGGATTCGAGCTTGCCCATGCCGTTAACCTTCGACAGCAGGGTGCCGATCACGCGGATAATCACCGGCAGAATACGCCAGTGCTGCAAAATACCGATCAGCGCGGAAATAAAGATAATCGGGCACAGCACGCCGAGGAAAATAAACGCCAGCCCCTTTTCACCCATTCCGCCAAATACAAAGTTGGTCCCTTCGGCGGCATATTTCAGCAATGACTCAAAGAAGCCCGAGACGTACTGAATAACAAACAAGCCGCTTTCGGCGTGGAGGAAAAAGAACGCCAGCGCAATTTCAATCACGATCAATTGAATAACGTAGCGAATGCGGACGTTGCGGCGGTCAAAGCTGACCAGCCAGGCCAGGGCAAGGATAACCACCAGCGCCAGCAGGAAGTGCAGGAATTGATACATAGTTGATTTTCAGCAGATTAATGAGGCGCACATTTAGCCACAGCCTGCTGTAACCGTAAATGAACTTTTACGTCTTAACTTATAAACCTTTTAGTTACCAGAGTGATTATTTTTCCCTTATGGGTTTACATCCTGTCATCAAAATACAGCATATTTCGCTTGTATTTCTTATTGCCGTAATGATAATCACTATCACAAGAATTTACCTTTCTTTGCATCAGTTGACCGCGAAAAACATTTAAGGTGTCGGCATGTTTGTTCCATTTCTCATTATGTTACGTGAAGGGCTTGAAGCGGCTCTGATTGTCAGCCTCATTGCCAGCTATCTGAAACGCACCCAGCGCGGCCGCTGGATTGGCGTGATGTGGATTGGCGTCTTCCTGGCTGCTGCCCTGTGCCTCGGTCTGGGCATCGCGATCAACGAAACCACCGGTGAATTCCCGCAAAAAGAGCAGGAGCTGTTCGAAGGCATCGTGGCGCTGATTGCGGTGGTGATCCTTACCTGGATGGTGTTCTGGATGCGTAAAGTGTCGCGTAACGTCAAGGTTCAGCTGGAGCAGGCGGTGGACAGCGCCCTGGCGAAGGGCAATCACCACGGCTGGGCGCTGATCATGATGGTCTTTTTCGCCGTGGCGCGTGAAGGGCTGGAGTCGGTCTTCTTCCTGCTGGCCGCGTTCCAGCAGGATGTCGGCATCTGGCCGCCGCTGGGTGCGATGCTGGGTCTCGCCACCGCGGTGGTACTCGGTTTCCTGCTCTACTGGGGCGGGATCCGTCTTAACCTCGGGGTCTTCTTCAAGTGGACCAGCCTGTTCATTCTGCTGGTGGCCGCCGGGCTGGCTGCCGGGGCGATCCGCGCCTTCCATGAGGCGGGCCTGTGGAACCATTTCCAGGACATGGCGTTCGATCTCAGTAACGTTCTGTCGACCCATTCACTGACCGGCACCCTGCTCGAAGGGATCTTCGGCTATCAGGAAGCGCCGAGCGTCAGCGAAGTGGCGGTGTACTTTATCTATCTCATTCCGGCGCTGGCGCTGTTCTTTATGCCATCGCGTCCGGGCACGCAGCCGTCGCATACCGCGCCCTGAAGTGCTAAATGCATACACAAAATCATTCAAGTTGCATCAAGGCGGCAAGACTGAGAATCCCCGGGAGCTTACTCAAGTAAGTGACTGGGGTGAACAGACGAAGCCAACGCAGAGGCAGCTTGAAGGATGACGTGTATAGTTACAACATACTTTCAAAAGGGAACAATTATGGCAATCCACTTTCGTCGCAGTGCGTTACAGGCTGGCGTTGCAGCGCTGATTGCGTCTGCATTTGCTGCACAGGCCGCGGATGTTCCGCAGGTAAAAGTTACCGTCAATGATAAACAGTGTGAGCCGATGACCATCACGGTCAACAGCGGTAAAACCCAGTTCATCATCCAGAACCACAGCCAGAAAGCACTGGAGTGGGAGATCCTCAAAGGGGTGATGGTGGTGGAAGAGCGCGAGAACATCGCCCCGGGCTTCAGCCAGAAGATGACTGCTAACCTGCAGCCGGGTGAATACGACATGACCTGCGGCCTGCTGACCAACCCGAAAGGCAAGCTGATCGTTAAAGGTGCCGCCACCGCCGATGCCGCGAAAGGTGACGCGCTGCTGAGCCTGGGCGATGCCATTACCGCTTACAAAGCCTATGTGACGAAAGAGACTGCTGACCTGGTTGCCGGTACCAAAGCCTTTACCGATGCGGTGAAAGCGGGCGATATCGAAAAAGCCAAATCCCTGTATGCGCCGACCCGTCAGCACTACGAGCGCATCGAGCCGATCGCCGAGCTGTTCTCTGACCTCGATGGCAGCATCGATGCCCGCGAAGATGATTACGAGCAGAAAGCCGCCGATCCAAAATTCACCGGCTTCCACCGTCTGGAGAAAGCGCTGTTTGGCGACAACTCCACTAAGGGGATGGAGCAGTACGCGACGCAGCTGAACAGCGACGTTCTGGAGCTGCAAAAGCGCATCAGCGAGCTGGCCTTCCCGCCGTCAAAAGTGGTGGGTGGCGCGGCAGGGCTGATTGAAGAAGTAGCGGCCAGCAAGATCAGCGGGGAAGAAGACCGCTACAGCCATACCGACCTGTGGGACTTCCAGGCCAACGTCGAAGGCGCGCAGAAGATCGTGGACCTGCTGCGTCCTCAGCTGCAAAAAGATAACAGCGAACTGCTGGCGAAAGTGGATGCCAACTTCAAAAAAGTGAACACCATTCTGGCGAAATACCGCACCCAGGACGGGTTTGAAACTTACGACAAGCTGACCGATGCCGACCGTAACGCCCTGAAAGGGCCGATCACCACTCTGGCAGAAGATCTGGCGCAGCTGCGTGGCGTACTGGGTCTGGACTAAGTTGATGAACAAGCATGACGAGTACGACGTGGCTGAACCGTCACGACGTCGGTTGTTGAAAGGGGTAGGGGCGCTTGGCGGCGCTCTTGCCCTGGCAGGCGGTTGCCCGATGGCGCATGCAGCAAAACCGCAGAGCGCGCCGGGCACGCTCTCCCCGGATGCCCGGATGGAGACTCAGCCGTTCTACGGTACGCATCAGGCGGGGATCTTAACCCCGCAGCAGGCGTCGATGATGCTGGTGGCTTTTGATGTGCTGGCCAGCGACAAAAGCGAGCTGGAACGCTTGTTCCGTCTCCTGACCCAGCGCATTGCCTTTCTGACCACCGGCGGCCCGGCCCCCGATACGCCGAACCCGCGTCTGCCGCCGATGGACTCCGGGATCCTGGGGGCCTTTATCGCCCCGGATAACCTGACCATGACGGTATCGCTCGGGGCCTCGCTGTTTGACGATCGCTTCGGCCTCGCGCCGCAGAAACCGAAATCGTTGCAGAAGATGGTGCGCTTCCCGAATGACTCCCTGGATGCGGCCCTGTGCCACGGTGATGTGCTGATCCAGATCTGCGCCAACACCCAGGACACGGTGATCCACGCCCTGCGGGATCTCATCAAGCACACCCCGGATCTGCTGAGCGTGCGCTGGAAGCGGGAAGGGTTTATCTCTGACCACGCCGCGCGCAGCAAAGGCAAAGAGACGCCGGTGAATCTGCTCGGCTTTAAGGATGGCACCGCCAACCCGAACAGCCAGGATGCGCCCCTGATGGACAGCGTGGTGTGGGTGACAGCGGATCAGGGCGAACCGGCCTGGACGGTGGGGGGCAGCTATCAGGCGGTGCGCATTATCCAGTTCCACGTTGAGTTCTGGGATCGCACGCCGCTGAAAGAGCAGCAGACCATTTTTGGCCGCGACAAGCACAGCGGCGCGCCGCTGGGCATGAAAAACGAGCACGACGTGCCGGATTACGCCAGCGATCCCGATGGCAATGTGATTGCCCTCGACAGCCATATCCGTCTCGCCAACCCGCGTACAAAGGAGACTGAGTCTAACCTGATGATGCGCCGGGGCTACAGCTACTCGCTGGGGGTGACCAATTCCGGGCAGCTGGATATGGGCCTGCTGTTTGTCTGCTTCCAGCACGATCTGGAGCAGGGCTTTTTGACCGTGCAGAAGCGTCTGAACGGTGAAGCGCTGGAGGAGTACATCAAGCCGGTGGGTGGGGGCTATTTCTTTGCTCTGCCGGGCGTGCGTGATAAAAACGGCTGGCTCGCTCAGGGGCTGCTTGAAGCCTGAATCCCGTCCCGCTTACCCCTTAAGCGGGACACATTTTTTACGTCTCTCTATCTCCTTGTTATAATTGTGTAATATTTCGCTAGCAGACTCATTAATGCTGTCAGGCGAATCTTAAAAGTTGCACTCAGGTAAAAATAATGTTGCATTCATGCTAAATCCTGATGTACTTAGAGTAAGAAAGCGGTAAACCTTACAGTGAACATGAATCACTCTGGAGATCGCGAATGGTTGGGTCCTCTACTGGACAAGGCAAACGTAACAACCGCAGCACCCGGCGCGGAGGCTCACACTCCGGCAGCGATCTCTTCACCGAAAAATTCTCCCCCTCCACAGCAAATCCTGATTTTTCCGACCTGACGAATGGTGAGCATAGCGATTCGGCCGGGTCATTTAACCAAGTAAGCTATGGCTTAGAAGGAAGCCAACCCTCAGATGTTTGTTCGCCTAATCGTACCGATGCCGGTACGAGTGATGAATACCAACAACTCAAGGTGCTATCCATGGGAAGACAAAAAGCAGTGATCAAAGCTCGTCGTGAAGCAAAACGTGTGCTGAGACGGGATTCACGTAGCCATAAACAGCGTGAAGAAGAGTCGGTCACCTCGCTTGTGCAGATGAGTGGTGTTGAAGCAATTGGCATGGCACGGGACAGCCGGGATATGACGCCAGTTGTTGCACGCAATGACGCTCAGGCGCAGTACCTGAATGCTATTGAGAATAAGTCGCTGATTTTCGCCACCGGGGAAGCCGGGTGCGGGAAAACCTGGATAAGTGCAGCCAAAGCGGCAGAGGCTCTGATTCATAAAGACGTCGACAAGATTATTGTCACTCGCCCGGTCTTGCAGGCCGATGAAGATCTCGGCTTCTTGCCTGGTGATATTTCGGAGAAATTTGCGCCATACTTCCGGCCCGTTTATGACGTGCTGGTCAAGCGTCTGGGCGCATCTTTTATGCAGTACTGCCTGCGGCCGGAAATCGGCAAGGTAGAAATTGCGCCGTTCGCCTATATGCGCGGACGTACATTTGAAAATGCGGTTGTGATTCTCGACGAGGCTCAGAACGTAACTGCTGCGCAAATGAAGATGTTTTTAACGCGCCTCGGGGAAAACGTAACGGTGATCGTCAACGGGGATATCACCCAGTGCGACCTGCCATCCGGCGTCAAATCGGGTCTGAGCGATGCGCTGGCACGTTTCGTTGAGGATGAGATGGTAGGGATAGTGCAGTTCACTAAAGATGACTGCGTGCGCTCGGCCCTGTGCCAGCGAACACTGAACGCCTACTATTGAGTCTGTTGATGTGTGCAGAGCCCGGGAAACCGGGCTTTGTTGTTTTTACTGTAGCGGATGGATTTTGTAGGTCGGGTAAGCGTGAGCGCCACCCGACGTTTCAGGCCGCACGGCGCTTCATTTGGCACCGGGAGAATATAAAAGAAAAGAGCCCGTACTTTCGTACGAGCCCTCATCTCGAATATGGCGGTGAGGGAGGGATGGACTCGCTGCGCTCGCCCTTCGGGCAGCCCACTCACTGCGTTCGCGGTCTGTCCAACTGGCTGTCGCCAGTTGTCGAACCCTCGGTCGAGGGGTCTCATCCCTCCCGCAGCCGTGCAATATGCGAAAAAAAAGCCCGCATTTTCATGCGAGCTCTTCTTTAAATATGGCGGTGAGGGAGGGATTCGAACCCTCGATACGTTGCCGTATACACACTTTCCAGGCGTGCTCCTTCAGCCACTCGGACACCTCACCATATTGTTTTGCTGCCTTTCCTCTCGGGGGCAACGGGGCGCTACTATAGGGAGTCAGGCTAAAACGGTCAAGCAGATTTTCTGCTTTACTGCGCGTTCGGTTAAGCAATAAGCAGCTCCACGGTTTTCAGGCCGTGGAGCTAACCATTAACGCTGTGAATCGAGCGCTTCGCTGTTCTTCACCACTTCTTGCGCCTTGCCGTAGCTTTCGATCAGCAACTGGTACGCCGGGAAGATGTGCGTGTAGACTTCCGCCCACTGCGCCGCATCTTCACGGTTCCAGGTGCGCTGGATCTCCGAGGCCACCGCCGCGGTATCCATCGGCACAACGCCCGCCTGCACCACACGCGCCAGGGTTATCTCCTGCGCCATTTTGCTGTAGGTCCCCGAAGCGTCGATCACCGCAAACACTTTGTACCCGTCCGCTACCGCGCTGATTGACGGGAATGCCATACAGACGCTGGTAATGGTCCCGGCGATAATCAGCGTCCTGCGACCGGTCGCCTTCACCGCGGCCACGAATTCCGGGTTATCCCAGGCGTTGATCTCGCCTTTACGCGCCACGTACTGCGCATGCGGGGCATTAGCGTGGATCTCCGGGATCAGCGGCCCGTTTGGCCCTTGCGGCACCGAGGCGGTGGTGATCACCGGGATATTCGCCAGAGTAGCGATTTTCGCCAGCGCCGCAGCGCGGGCGCGCAGCTCCGGCATTGGCATGTCACCGACGGTCTGGAACAGGCCGCTCTGGTGGTCGATCAGCAGCATCACCGCATCATTCACATCAATAACCGGACGAGCACCGTTAAAGTTAGCTGGGGTAGACATGATTCTCTCCTTTATTAGGTTCAGATCTGGCCGAAGCGGCCGGAGTTGAAATCGCTAATAGCCTCTGCGATTTCGGTTTTACTGTTCATCAC
The DNA here is from genome assembly GCF_037152535.1 of Leclercia sp. AS011. Taxonomy (NCBI): domain Bacteria; kingdom Pseudomonadati; phylum Pseudomonadota; class Gammaproteobacteria; order Enterobacterales; family Enterobacteriaceae; genus Leclercia; species Leclercia sp. AS011. Next base: position 1,794,202 of record NZ_JBBCMA010000001.1, on the reverse strand, counting down.
AAACGGACCGTAGCCGACGATGGGTTCGTTCAGCGGCTCTCCGGCCATCACCAGCACTTTGGCGTCGTCGCTGGCTTCGAGATGCAGCTTCTCGCCTTCCTGACTCAGGACAACAAGCTGCGCTTCACCCGCCTGGGCGGAACCGTTTACCGTCACGTGGCCTTCCAGCACCACCAGCGCCGTGCTCCAGCCCGCAGGCTGAGCGAGCGTCAGATGGCTGCCCTGACGCAGGGTGATGTCCCAGACGTTCAGCGGGGAGTAAGTGTGCGCCGGACCGGTGGCATCGCCGTAGCGTCCGGCGATAACCCGCAGCTCGCCGCTGTTGTCGGGCAGGGCAACCACCGGGATTTGATTTTTGGTGATGCTCTGGTAGCCCGGCGTCGCCATCTTGTCTTTCGCCGGCAGGTTGACCCACAGCTGGATCATTTTTAGCTCACCCCCTTGCTGCGCAAAGGCGCTGGAGTGGAACTCCTCATGCAGAATGCCGGACCCGGCCGTCATCCACTGCACGTCACCTGGGCCAATCACGCCGCCTTTGCCTGTTGAGTCGCGGTGCTCCACTTCGCCGGAATAGACGATAGTGACCGTCTCAAAACCGCGATGGGGATGCTCACCCACGCCGCGTTTGGCTCCATCTGCCGGGAAGCTGTGCGGCCCGGCGTAGTCCAGCAGTAAAAATGGGCTCAGCGACTCGCCGTGGGTCTGGTAAGAAAACATCGAACGCACCGGGAAACCGTCGCCAACCCAGTGCTGGCGGGGTGCGGTATAAATGCCTGTTACGTTTTTCATCGTCTTCTCCTGATGTTCGGTTGATGTAATTAGCTTATATTCCGGTTTAATATCCCGGTAGATGGCAAAAATGACATGCACTGTTCCTGAAATGGAACGACGAGGACGTTATGCAGGATCTCAATGATTTCGCGTGGTTTGTGAAGGTGGTGGATCACGGTGGCTTCGCGGCGGCGGGCAGAGCGCTGGATGAGCCTAAATCTAAACTCAGCCGACGGATTGCCCAGCTGGAGACGCGGCTCGGGGTGCGCTTGATCCAGCGCACCACCCGCCAGTTTGCGGTTACGGAGGTGGGGCACACCTTCTATCAGCACTGCAAGGCGATGCTGGTAGAGGCCGAGGCGGCAGAGGAGGCCGTTGCGGCGTTGCAGGCCGAACCCCGCGGCATGGTGAGGATCACCTGTCCGGTGACGCTGCTGCATGTCCACGTCGGCCCGATGCTGGCGAGGTTTATGGCGCGCTTTCCCGGCATTAACTTACAGCTTGAGGCGACTAACCGGCGGGTGGATCTGGTGGCGGAGGGCATCGACGTGGCGATTCGCGTGCGCCCGCGCCCCTTTGACGACAGCGATCTGGTTCTTCGGGTACTGGCTGACAGAGGCCACTGCCTGGTGGCATCGCCGGAGCTTATTGCCCGGCTGGGCATGCCGAAGGTGCCGTCTGAACTCAGCGCCTGGCCCGGCCTGAGTATGGGGGAGGGGAAACAGGTGCATAAGTGGGCGCTGAACGGGCCGGAAGGGGCCCGGGCGGAGATCCATTTTCACCCGCGTCTGATCACCACCGACATGCTGGCGCTGCGCGAGGCGGCGATGGCCGGTGTGGGCCTGGTGCAGTTGCCGATTTTGATGGTCAAGGATCAGCTGGCGTCAGGGGCGTTGATAAAAGTGCTTGAGGCGTGGGAGCCGCGGCGGGAGGTGATCCACGCGGTCTATCCTTCGCGGCGCGGGCTGTTACCGTCCGTCAGAACGCTGGTGGATTTTTTGACCGAGGAGTATGCGCGGATGGTGGAGGAGTGAGTGGGGTGGGGTTTGGGTTTGGGGTTTGTAGGTCGGGTAAGCGTGAGCGCCACCCGACATTTCAGCAGATCGCAGGGTGCTGCATTTGGCACCGGGAGGGATTGACTCGCTGCGCTCGCCCTTCGGGCAGCCTGTTCGCTGCGCTCTCAGGCTGTCCAACTGGCTGTCGCCAGTTGTCGAACCCTCGGTCGGGGGTTCTCATCCCTCCCTCTCGGGAGACTATAAAAGAAAAGAGCCCGTACTTTCGTACGAGCTCTCATCTCGAATATGGCGGTGAGGGAGGGATTGACTCGCTGCGCTCGCCCTTCGGGCAGCCCACTCACTGCGTTCGCGGTCTGTCCAACTGGCTGTCGCCAGTTGTCGAACCCTCAGTCGAGGGGGCTCATCCCTCCCGGTGGCGTGCAATATGCGAAAAAAAAGCCCGCATTTTCATGCGAGCTCTTCTTTAAATATGGCGGTGAGGGAGGGATTCGAACCCTCGATACGTTGCCGTATACACACTTTCCAGGCGTGCTCCTTCAGCCACTCGGACACCTCACCATATTGTCATTCCGTTGTTACCGGAACGGGCGCTAATGTAAGGAAAAGCCTTACTTACGTCAATCAACTTTTTCAGTAAATTAGCGCGTTGAGACAAACTTCAACCAACCTGATTTCGAATTGTGCTGAAAGTGCCTCTTTTATCTACAACGACCTCGCTCACAAAATTTGTTATGCTGCGATGCAGTTGAAAATGAACGTAAAACAGCGCAACAGAAGGCAATCGCAATGGACATCATTTTTTACCACCCGACATTTGATAACGCTTACTGGATTAAAACGCTTTCGGCGGCGCTGCCGGGGGCACGGGTTCGCGAGTGGAAACGCGGCGATAATGAACCGGCGGATTATGCTCTGGTATGGCATCCCCCGGTAGAGATGCTGCAGGGACGCAATCTGAAAGCAGTGTTTGCCCTCGGCGCCGGGGTGGACTCGATCCTCAGCAAGCTTAAGGCGCACCCGGAAATGCTGGCGGAGTCCATCCCGCTGTTTCGTCTGGAAGATACCGGCATGGGCCAGCAGATGCAGGAGTATGCCGTAAGCCAGGTGCTGCACTGGTTCCGCCGCTTTGATGACTATCAGGCGTTAAAACAGCAGGCCCGCTGGGAGCCGCTGGCCGATTATCAGCGCGAAGATTTTACCATCGGCATCCTAGGTGCCGGTGTGCTGGGCTCTAAAGTCGCCGAGGCGCTGGCACCCTGGGGCTTCCCGCTGCGCTGCTGGAGCCGTACCCGAAAAGACTACCCTGGCGTCACCAGCTTTGCCGGGATGGACGAACTGCCGCAGTTTTTACAGGGTACGCGGGTGCTGATTAACCTGCTGCCGAATACGGCGGAGACGGTGGGGATCATCAATAGCGGCCTGCTGAATCAGCTGGCGGATAACAGCTACCTGATGAACCTGGCGCGTGGCGTGCACCTGGTGGAGGCCGATCTGCTGGCGGCGCTGGAGCACGGCAAGCTGAAAGGGGCGATGCTGGATGTCTACAGCAAAGAGCCGCTGCCAGCCGACCATCCTTTATGGGCTCACCCGCGCGTGGCCATGACCCCGCACGTGGCGGCGGTAACGCGTCCGGCAGAAGCGGTCGCCTATATTGCGCGCACCATCACCCAGCTGGAAAAAGGCGAGCCGGTCACCGGACAGGTCGACAGGCAGCGCGGATACTGAGTCAAACCCGGCCATCGCCGGGTTTTTGCTAATAAACGCCTGGGATAACTGCTATCCTTTGGGAAACACGAGAGGAGATAACGATGTACCCCGTTGACCTGCATATGCACACCGTCGCCAGCACTCACGCCTACAGCAATCTTCATGACTACATCGCCCAGGCAAAGCAAAAGAACATCAAACTCTTTGCGATCACCGATCATGGTCCGGATATGGCCGATGCCCCGCACTACTGGCACTTTGTGAATATGCGCATCTGGCCGCGGGTGGTGGATGGTGTCGGGATCCTGCGCGGTATTGAGGCCAACATCAAAAATACCCAGGGCGAGATTGACTGTACCGGCCCGATGCTGACCTCTCTGGATCTGATCCTCGCCGGTTTTCATGAGCCGGTGTTTGCCCCGCAGGATAAAGCCACGAATACCGAGGCGATGATTGCCACTATCGCCAGCGGCAACGTGCATATCATCAGCCATCCGGGCAACCCGAAATACCCTATCGACATTCAGGCCGTCGCCCGGGCTGCCGCCGAGCATCGCGTGGCGCTGGAGATCAATAACTCCTCCTTTATTCACTCCCGCAAGGGCAGTGAAGCGAACTGCCGTGACGTCGCGGCGGCGGTGCGTGACGCCGGGGGCTATGTGGCGCTGGGGTCCGACTCCCACACCGCCTTCACGCTGGGTGATTTTAGCGAGTGCCGCAAAATTCTTGATGCGGTAGGGTTCCCGGAAGATCGTATTCTGAATGTTACTCCGCGTCGGTTACTCGATTTTCTGGAATCACGCGGCATGGCCCCGATTGACGAATTTGCTGATTTTTAACTGTGTAATGGACTAAATAAATGAACGAGTTTTCCATCCTCTGCCGCGTACTGGGTTCTCTCTATTATCGCCAGCCGCAGGATCCGCTGCTGGTGCCGCTGTTTACCCTGATCCGCGAAGGCAAGCTGGCCCAGAGCTGGCCGCTTGAGCAGGATGAACTGCTGCAACGTCTGCAAAACAGCTGCGACATGCAGCAGATTTCAGCCGATTACAATGCCCTGTTTGTCGGGGAAGAGTGTCGCGTGTCGCCTTATCGCTCCGCCTGGGAAGAGGGAGCGACCGAAGCGGAAGTGCGGGCGTTTCTCTCTGCGCGCGGCATGCCGCTGACCGATACCCCAGCCGATCATATCGGCACGCTGCTGCTGGCGGCCTCGTGGATCGAAGATCACGCGGCTGAAGACGAAAACGAGGCGCTGGAAACCCTCTTCGGGGAGTACATCTTACCCTGGTGCGGCGCGTTTCTCGGTAAGGTCGAAGCCCATGCCACGTCGCCATTCTGGCGCACCATGGCACCTCTGACCCGGGACGCCGTTGCCGCGATGTGGGATGAACTGCAGGAAGAGAATGAAGAGTGATCTGGATCACTTTTCTAATGTAACAGTAATTCTCAATTTGCATATTATGTGTTCCTGATCTCTTTTCATGGCCGCGTATCTGCTAAGATGCGCGCCATGAACATACTACTTTCTATTGCAATCACGACTGGCATCCTCTCCGGGATATGGGGCTGGGTTGCCGTCTCCCTCGGACTGCTCAGCTGGGCCGGCTTTCTGGGCTGCACAGCCTATTTTGCCTGCCCGCAGGGCGGGGTGAAGGGGCTGTTTATCTCGGCCTGCACGCTGATGAGCGGCGTGGTGTGGGCGATGATCATCATCCACGGCAGCGCGCTGGCGCCCCATCTGGAGATTGTCGGCTACGTCATGACCGGCGTGGTGGCGTTTTTGATGTGCATCCAGGCAAAACACCTGCTGCTGTCGTTTGTACCCGGCACCTTTATGGGGGCCTGCGCCACCTTTGCAGGGCAGGGGGACTGGCGGCTGGTGGTGCCTTCGCTGGCGTTAGGACTGGTGTTTGGCTATGCCATGAAGAACAGCGGCCTGTGGCTGGCGGCGCGCCGGGACAGAGCGCGAAACGTCACGGCGTTAAGCAAATAAAAAAAAGGCGAGACCCCGGTCTCGCCTTTTTTAATGCGCTTTCTGTCAGGATTCTGGCGGCGATGACATCTCGCGGTATTTCACCAGAACATCGTTTTTCACTTCGTTCTTGTTTTGCAGGTCCCACAAGCCGCGATCGATACCGTCATTAATCAGGAAGATCACCCCGGTTTCGATAGCCGACATCAGGCACAGCATCACCGGTTCGTTAGAGGTATAACCGATTTCGCCTTCCAGCAGTCGCTGGTAGTCGATAAAGCGGAACACCCCGGCCTGAACCTCGTACGAGAGGATGGTTTTGCTGGTGGTGACGGAAGATAAGATCTCACCGGTACTCACGTTGACCACCCGCAGGTTCACCGCGATCTGATCAAGCTGGTACTGGGTATCACCGCCGATACCGAAGTAGCGCGCCCCCACGCCCCCCGATTTCACATTACTTTCGTAACCGATAATCGAGCCTTCCACCATGACGTTAGCCGCCGTGAGAGAGTGCAACGGAATCCGGTTGTTCATCGCCACGGTGCCGTTATCCTGCGCTGCACGAATGATTTTGCGTTCGTTGAGCAGGTTTTGCAGCCCCTGACGTTCCAGAGGAATAAACCAGCGAGAATCTTTTAACGCCGTGACCAGCATCGCGGTGGCGCTTTGCGGGACAGCGGTGGAGAAGTTACTTGCCGGATAAGGTTTAAATTGGCCTGTTTCATCCTGAATATTGTAAACCGACACGTAGATCTTACCCGTAGGCAGTGGTAATTGGGTTAAATCACGATAGCTTTGGGCGCGAGGCATTAATGTCGGTTTTGCCGCCTGTTTCGGGGGAGCAGTTAAACAACCGCTCAATAAGCACACTGCAACAAGTATGAGAAAGCGCTGCATGATTATTGTCCTTATCTCGACATTGCTTAGAAGTCGGTAGAGTTATTTTGCAAGCCAGCAACCTGAATGGTGGAAGTTCTCCCCGTTTTCCGGTCCGTGACATTCAACTGCATTTGTCCGTCCGCATTGGCGATGTCGACAATAAAGTCGCTGGTCACCATACGGCCCGGTTTACCGGTGTTGATATTGGTCAATAATCCGCCCAGAACCTGGGCCTGGATCGCCTGGGTAAAATTATCCAGGGCGCTTGGAGTCTCAATACCGAAGTCATCATCGGCGCTCGGATCCTTATAGGAGTTTTGCGCCTGGGCTGAGTTTAAAAGGAAAGAACCGTTATTAGGGTTACCACCGAAGTTAGGGTTGCGGAACTGGAAGGTCATATTTCCGGCCCAGCTCAACGATGGAATGAGCAGTAAAGCGATAACTGCATAGACAACACGCATGTATGCCTCCGAATTAAAACTCGTCTTGCGCTAAATCGCCGGTACTGAGCAGAGCTTTATCGATCTGCAGACGATTTATTGCTTCTTCGGTTTGAGCCAGAGCAAAGACCACGTTTTGATCCAGGTCTCTTTTCGTTGGGAATAAGAAAGTCTGGAAAATAACGTCCTGATTAACCGTTATCGTAATCCAACTTCCCCATCGCGCGCTGGGCCGTTCATTGATCGTTAAGTTCCCAGGATAGTCACTTTCCCATTTGTCGCTGAATTCGCGATAAAAAGCATGACCGACTGCCGAGACAGTGTGGTCAGTTAACAATCCTGGGATCTCTACTTCAACCGCATGAAGATTCCCGGCAGCAAGCCAAAGGCCTGCTGCGGTAATCCATCTCACTGTGCGTTTCATACTGTTAACGCCTGAGGTTATCATTTGCCCATGAAACCGCCTGCGTCCGGTTTTTAACAGCTATCTTCTTGAAAAGATTATAAAGATGGGTCTTAACCGTATTTTCGCTGATAAATAACGAACGGGCGATTTCAATATTTGAAGCTCCGATACGTAATTTATTCAAAATCTCTTTTTCGCGATGGGTCAGCAAAGCAGACTCTGAACTGTTATAGCGATAATTTCCGGAATGCGTTATGAGGTAGCTGGCAAGTTTTTGCGAAAAATAGCATTCACCCCGCAGAACGCCCTGCAGGCCCTCTACCACGCGCGCCTCGTCCTCATTGACATAAAAGACGCCGTTGATATGCGGCCAGCTTTCAATATCCCTGAACGGATACTCCTCAGGGGTATTCAACAATAACACACGGATATTGTTGTTTTTTCTGCTTAAAATATCTTGCCAGTATTGGATAAGTTTTTTATCCGCTTCCATCATATCGAAAAGAATAATGCTACCAGGCGCAATGTCATCGAAAGAGCGTTGAATGCTATGCAATTTTCCGCTCAATGTAAGACTTTGCTTTAAATGCTGCAGTAAGGCTGTCGCCTGTAAAGAAGGTTTGGTCACTAACAATAATGTCTGACCATGAAAGCTTTGGACTTCATTAAACATGATGAAACCCCTTTTTTGAAACACCTGGCAGTTGCCCCCAATAATATTATTGGGGGCACCAGAAGTACTGACAGATGTTGCACTGCTGTGTGTAGAAGAAAGACCATATCCCTTAGAGGTAAGGGAAAATAAAATGATAATGCCGAACTTCTGTTTTCAATCTAGCTATTACCGTTTTTAAAGCAAGTGTTAAACGTGTAACAGAATGTAAAAATCAATATTACTTTGTAAAAATAGGGTTCATGAATTTATGAGATTTCATCATAAAGTTGTACATATTGGTATTGGTGCACACATTTAAAAAATCATACAAATTATATTATATTTATGATTTTTATATGTTTTATATTTTGTAAGTTATTGACATGAAGGTATGAGTAGGGCTAAAGCGCTAAGCCTATTCTTACACTCTGTAAATGCCTTAAGAAATCACGCACTTTGTCACGCAATCATGGATATATCCTGATCGCCCCCCTCAAGGGCAGGCGAAACGGCAAAACAGCTTTTTCTCCGCTATCCATTTCCGAAATCCGCATATGGCCATTTTTAACTGCCTGTTAAATCGCTGTATCGTCACACTGTTTAATTTTTTTTAATACTTTGGGGTGAAAGTGGGAATAAAAATACGACTGGCGGGTGAGATATTAAAATTGTTTCGGCAGACATACTCTTCATCGTAACGTCGGGTTAACAAAATATTTCGTCTTGTTAACGCAAGTTATTTTACCACCAGGTCCAGGGTGATAACATGAAGAACAGTTTGTTATTGATGTTTACATTACTGGGTGCACCTGGATTCGTTTTCGCAACTACTGATTTGGCTTCTTCAGAATACAATTTCGCGGTTAATGAATTGAGTAAATCATCATATAACCAGGCCGCTATCATTGGACAAAAGGGCGTTAATAATGACGCGACTGTTCGCCAGCAGGGCTCGAAATTGTTATCTGTGGTTTCCCAGGAGGGCGGGAATAATCGGGCGAACATTGATCAATCAGGGAGTTATAACCTTGCATATATTGATCAAAAAGGGAACTCGAACAGTGCGAGTATTAATCAAGGTGCATATGGTAATACCGCAATGATTATTCAGAAAGGTTCTGGTAATAAAGCGAATATTACGCAGTACGGTACGCAAAAAACGGCAGTTGTAGTGCAGAGACAGTCACAAATGGCAATTCGCGTCATCCAACGCTAGCTATTCAGTGACGAACTAATCAATCCGATGGGGGCTTTACAATGAAACTTTTAAAAGTGGCAGTAATTGCAGCAATCGTGGTTTCTGGCAGTGCTATGGCTGGCTCCGTGCCACAATGGGGCAATAATCATGGCGGCAACGGTAATAATAACGTTAGCCCAGAAACACTGACTGTTTATCAGTACGGTGGTCGTAACAACGTAGACGCTTTGCAGAGCGACGCTCGTGGGTCTGAAATCACCGTAACTCAGAGCGGTTTCGGTAACGATGCTGACCTGTCTCAGGGCGCTGATAACAGCGAAATCGATCTGAACCAGCGTGGTCAGGGTAACTCCGCTACCATCAGCCAGTGGAGTGGCAAAGACCTCACTGCTAATGTTCGTCAGTCTGGTGGTCGCAACGACGTTGATCTGCGTCAGACCTCTAACGGCGCTACCGCTAACATCACTCAGGTTGGCTTCGGCAACACCGTGACTGCTGGCCAGTACTAACGCTGACGTCCGTACGACGAAAAACAGGGCTGAGGCCCTGTTTTTTTTTGGGAGAAGATCATGAATACATTGTTATTGCTTGCCGCACTCACCAGCCAGATCACCTTTCAGACGACCACGGAGGGGGAGATGTTGACCATTATTCCCCAGGTCACGGTGACAGAACCCTGTCTGTGCCAGGTGCAGATCCTCACCTCACGCAGCGGACCCGGCGGGCAGAGCACCTCGCGGCAGCAAAATACCGTCTCATTACCGGCCAATCAAACGGTTAATCTTTCCCGAATGACTGTTAACTCGGGGCCCAACGACAAAGTGAATGTCATTGTCACCGTGTCGGACGGCAAATCGCTACACCTGTCGCAACAGTGGCCAGCATCCTGACGCGGGGGCTTAAAACATTCATGAAATCAATATATTGGTTGATGTAGGGAAAATGTTGTTGTGTGGTTATCCTTGTGTTGCTGGCATCGCCGATGCCAGTCGACAGCCCGGTCTGGGCACGTAATTTCATTATCACGGACGATGGTCATTAAGGATCGCACCGATGCTCTCGTCCCGTATCAAACTTGCCGCCACGCTCGTGCTGGGGGTTATGCTCGCCCCGGCGTATGCCAGTAATGTCCTCTATTTCACCGGCAGTATTGTCGAGGATCCCTGTAACATCACCCCCGCATCGCACAACATTTCGGTGACCTGTCCGCAGAATACAAAGCAGCAAACCCAACAGATAAGCTATTCAGATGCGGTATACGGCAGGGTCGCTATCCCGGATCGGGCAACCCTCAGTATGAAATACCTCAACCCTGAAAAGACGCTGGCTATCATGCAGGTGGATTATCGCTGAGACGGGGCGGTTTTCAGATTACCGGGCTTACACTCCCCATCCTCTGCGATACACTTAAGAAAAAAGCGTCAGCAGAGGTTGATTATGAACTCGCGTATTGAAGTTTTTCTCGGTGATATCACCACCCTGCATGTTGATGTGGTGGTCAATGCCGCCAATCCTTCGTTGATGGGCGGCGGCGGCGTGGATGGTGCCATTCATCGGGCAGCAGGGCCGGCCCTGCTGGAGGCCTGCAAGGTGGTGCGTCAGCAGCAGGGCGAATGCGCACCAGGCCAGGCGGTGATCACCCTGGCGGGCGACCTGCCCGCCAAAGCGGTGATCCATACCGTCGGCCCCGTCTGGCATGGGGGCGAGCAGCATGAAGCCCGGATCCTCGAAGAGGCTTACCGTAACAGCCTGAACCTGGCGGCAGCCAACGGCTATCAGACGCTCGCCTTCCCGGCTATCAGCACCGGCGTGTACGGATATCCCCGCGCGGCAGCGGCTGAAATCGCTGTCAACACGGTTTCGGATTATCTCACCCGCAAGCCTCTGCCGGAGCGGGTATACTTTGTCTGCTATGATGAAGAAAATGCCCGACTATACAAGCGACTGCTTACCCAACGAGGACAGGAAACCGACGCATAACACGCGACTAGGACGCGCGATTGCGCCGGTCAGCTCCGCACATCCTGGCCTTTGTGGACTTCTCCCTCTTGATAACAGTCTCGACGCCTTCGCCTGCCGCTACCGGCTGGCGGAGATGGCGGAAAAGACCCTCGATGTTCAGTACTACATCTGGGAAGACGACATGTCGGGAAGGCTGTTGTTTTCCGTATTGCTCTCCGCCGCCATGCGCGGCGTGCGGGTGCGTCTGCTGCTGGATGACAACAATACCCAGGGTCTGGACGCCATCCTGCGCCTGCTGGACGCGCATCCCAATTTCTCTGTTCGTCTGTTCAATCCCTTCTCATTCCGCACCCTGCGCGCCCTCGGTTATCTCACCGATTTTGCCCGCCTCAACCGGCGGATGCATAACAAGAGCTTTACCGTGGACGGAGAGGTCACCATTATTGGCGGCAGAAACATCGGGGATGCCTACTTTGGCGCGGGCGAAGAGCCGCTGTTCTCCGATCTGGATGTGATGGCCACCGGCCCGGTGGTGCAGGACGTGGCCGATGACTTTGAGCGCTACTGGAACTGCGCCTCGGTCTCCACGCTCCAGCAGGTGCTGGAACTGTCCGAAACCGAGATCGAGGATAAAATTCATCCGCCTGAGGAGTGGTATCGGGACGATATTACCCGCCGCTATCTGGATAAACTCCAGTCCAGCGAGTTTATTACCCGCCTTGAGGCCGGAAATTTACCCTTGATCTGGGCGAAAACCCGTTTGCTCAGCGACGATCCGCGTAAAGGGCAGGGCAGAGCCAAACGCCATTCGCTATTGCCGCAGCGCCTGCTGGACGTGATGGGCTCGCCGGTGGAGCAAATTGCGATTATCTCGGCCTATTTTGTCCCGACCCGGGCGGGGGTGGCCCTGCTGCTGCAGATGGTGCGCAAAGGGGTTAAAGTCGCCATCATGACCAATTCGCTGGCGGCCAACGATGTCTCGGTGGTGCATGCTGGCTATGCCCGCTGGCGTAAGAAGCTGTTGCGCCACGGCATTGAGCTGTATGAGCTAAAACCGACCCAGGATGGCGTACCTGTGGTGCACGATCGCGGCATTACCGGGAACTCCGGCTCCAGCCTGCATGCCAAGACGTTCAGCATCGACGGCGAGAAGGTGTTTATTGGTTCGCTGAATTTTGATCCCCGTTCAACCATGCTGAACACGGAGATGGGCTTCGTGATTGAAAGCGAGGTGCTGGCGCGGCTGATCCACACCCGTTTCGTGCGCAGTCAGCGCCATGAGGCCTGGCAGCTCAAGCTGGATAATCTGGGGCGTCTGAACTGGATTGAGCGCAAGGATGGAGAGGAAATCGTCCACAAAAAGGAGCCAAAAACCCGGTTTATGCAGCGGATGCTGGTGCGACTGGCCTACTGGCTGCCGGTGGAGTGGTTGCTGTAACGCGGCGCCGGTTCAGTGACCGGCGCGCACAGGATTAGCTGGTGGCCTGCGGGGCGTTATTCGCTTTGCTGGCCGGTTTGCCGGAAAACAGGAAGCGCAGCAGCGGAATACGCAGATGAATTTCATACAGCACAATCGCAATACCCACCACAAACACCAGCCCGGTGATAAAGCCCAACAGGTTTGAGCTGATATGCGGCGTGATGTAAGCGCCGAAAAACAGCGTCAATGGATGGTGCACCAGATAAATGAACAGCGAGGCGTTAACGAAATAGGTGACGCGTGCGGATTTAAAGTTCAGCAGGCGATGCCCCAGGGCAAAGACCACGTTCACCATCCATAACCCCAGCAGCATGGCAATCACGCTTTCGGTTTCATACATCCAGGCATCGCCGCTGCCATAACGCTGATTCAGCAGATAGGCGACAAACGCCAGCGCCGCCCCGAGGGTACAGCCGCGCGACGGGGTGGTGAACAGGGCTTTCAGTTTTGGATGCACAAACGCCAGCGCGCCAATAATAAAGAAAGGCAGATAGAAAAGGGTCTGCATCACCACAAAATTGAACAGGCCGTCGCTGAGGATCGGTGAATAAACGATGAGCAGGGTGCGGCGTAGCGCGGCGTAGGCAATGCCCAGCAGTAAAAACAGAACCGACAGTTTGCCCCAGCTGATGTCCGCGAAAAAGGTCTCCGAGCGGGTACTGAGATGGCGGCGCATACGGCTGAACACCCACAGGCTGACCGTGGTCATCACCACCAGTACCAGCAGGAACCACAGGTGCGAGACCAGCTCCCAGGCGAGGGTATTGTATTTTTCGTACAGCGACAGGTTGTGCCAGGTATCCGCTTTGCCTTTTACATACTGCAGCATAATGAATTGCGGCAGCGTCAGCAGGGGGATCGCGGTGAGCATCGGAATACCGACGCGCTCGACGCGCACTTTCCACCACCGTTTCAGCGGGTAGCGCAGAAACAGCATGTAGGAAAAATAGCCCGAAATAACAAAAAAGACCTGCATCCGGAATGAGTGGATAAAATCGTTAAACAGCGTCAGCCACCAGGAGGACTCGGCGCTGTTGACGTGCCAGACATGGCTTGAATAGATCAAGGAGATGTGAAACGGGATCCCCAGTAGCATCAGCCAGGCCCGAATAGAATCAAGGAAATATTCGCGTTGTGCGGGTACGTTACTCATATAGCGTTGTGCATTCTCAGACTTATCGCCTTATCCCTAAGAGCAATAGTGGTTACATTCGGAGCCAACCCTACACGAAGTCCGACATACTGTCTCCAGGATAAGCACGCAAAGTGAATACGGGTTACTTTCACTTGCTTAATCCATGAGCCAGCACGCTGAACAAAGCGGTGATTATGTTGTCGGAATGCCTGATTTTCCATTAAAATGGATCGGATCGATATAAGCACACAAAGGGGGAAGTGCTTACTTATTATGAAACATACACCACAAATGATGAAAATGCGTTGGATAGGGGCAGCCGTCTTGTTGTCTCTGTATACCTCATCGGCCCTGGCCTTTACCATCGACGACGTCGCAAAACAGGCAAAATCGATGGCAGGAAAAGGGTACGAAGCGCCAAAAAGTAACTTGCCCTCCGTTTTCCGCGATATGAAATATGCGGACTATCAGCAGATCCAGTTTAATCACGATAAAGCCTACTGGAATAAGATTAAGACCCCGTTCAAGCTTGAGTTTTATCATCAGGGGATGTACTTCGACACGCCTGTTACCATCAATGAAGTGACATCCAACGCGGTACGTAAAATCAAGTACAGCCCGGACTATTTTAATTTCGGCAATGTGCAACACGATAAAGACACCGTAAAAGATCTGGGCTTCGCGGGCTTTAAAGTGCTTTACCCCATCAACAATAAAGATAAGAACGACGAAATTGTCAGCATGTTGGGGGCAAGCTATTTCCGCGTCATCGGCGGCGGCCAGGTCTACGGCCTCTCTGCGCGCGGTCTGGCGATTGATACCGCACTGCCTTCCGGGGAAGAGTTCCCCCGTTTCCGCGAGTTCTGGATTGAGCGTCCAAAACCAACCGACAAGCGCCTGACTATCTATGCGCTGCTGGATTCCCCGCGTGCAACCGGTGCCTATCGCTTCACGATCATTCCAGGCCGCGACACCGTGGTTGACGTGCAGTCGAAAGTCTATCTGCGCGATAAGGTCGGCAAACTGGGCGTCGCGCCGCTGACCAGTATGTTCCTGTTCGGGCCGAACCAGCCGTCGTCTGCCACCAACTTCCGCCCGGAACTGCATGACTCCAACGGTCTGTCGATCCTGGCCGGTAACGGCGAGTGGATCTGGCGCCCGCTGAACAACCCGAAACACCTGGCGGTAAGCAGCTTCAGCATGGAAAACCCACAGGGGTTCGGCCTGCTGCAGCGCGGTCGTCAGTTCTCTCGCTTTGAAGATCTGGACGATCGTTACGATCTGCGCCCAAGCGCCTGGATCACCCCGAAAGGCGAGTGGGGCAAAGGTAAAGTTGAGCTGGTAGAAATTCCGACCAACGACGAAACCAACGACAACATCGTCGCCTACTGGACGCCGGATCAGCTGCCGGAGGCCGGTAAAGAGATGAACTTCAACTACTCCATCACCATGAGCCGCGATGAAGACAAGCTGCATGCCCCGGACAACGCGTATGTACTGCAGACGCGCCGTTCTACCGGTGATGTGAAACAGTCGAATCTGATCCGCCAGCCGGATGGCACCATTGCCTTCGTGGTGGACTTCACCGGCCAGGAGATGGCGAAACTGGCACCGGAAACCCCGGTTACCGCCCAGGCGAGCATCGGTGACAACGGTGAAATCGTTGAAAACAACGTGCGTTATAACCCGGTCACTAAAGGCTGGCGTTTAACCCTGCGTGTGAAACTGAAAGACGCGAAACAACCGACTGAGATGCGTGCCTCTCTGGTGAACGCTGACCAGCCGCTGAGTGAAACCTGGAGCTATCAGCTACCTGCCAATGAATAAGACAACTGAGTATATCGATGCCATGCCGCTGACCGATATCGAGAAGGCGGCACTGCCGAAGGGCGACATCAGCGCGGTGCATACCGCGCTGGATGCCGATCATCATTCATATACCCGTGAAGATGATACCCCGCTGGGCTCGGTTAAAAGCCGCCTTGAGCAGGCCTGGCCCGACTCACTGGGCAAAGGCCAGCTGATTCGCGATGACGAAGGGCGTACCCAGCTTGAAGCGATGCCGAAAGCGACGCGCTCCTCAATGTTCCCGGATCCCTGGCGCACCAACCCGGTGGGCCGTTTCTGGGATCGCCTGCGTGGCCGCGACGTGACCCCGCGCTACCTCTCTCGCCTGACCAAAGAACAGCAGGCCAGTGAGGAAAAATGGCGTACCGTCGGCAGTATTCGCCGCTACATCCTGCTGCTGCTGACTATCGCGCAGACCGTTGTCGCCACCTGGTATATGAAGACCATTCTGCCTTACCAGGGCTGGGCGCTGATCAATCCGGCCGATATGTTCGGCCAGGATCTGCTGGTCTCGTTTATGCAGCTGCTGCCGTATGTCCTGCAAAGCGGCATCCTGCTGCTGTTCGCTATCCTCTTCTGTTGGGTATCGGCCGGTTTCTGGACCGCGCTGATGGGCTTCCTGCAGCTGTTGATCGGTCGGGACAAGTACAGCATCTCTGCTTCCACGGTGGGGGATGAACCCATCAACCCTGAGCACCGCACGGCGCTGATCATGCCTATCTGTAACGAAGATGTGGATCGCGTCTTCGCGGGCCTGCGCGCCACCTGGGAGTCGGTGAAAGCCACCGGTAACGGCGAACACTTCGACGTTTACATCCTGAGTGACAGCTACAACCCCGACATTTGCGTGGCGGAACAGAAAGCCTGGATGGAGCTGATCGCTGAAGTGCAGGGCGAAGGGCAGATCTTCTACCGTCGCCGTCGCCGTCGTGTGAAGCGTAAAAGCGGCAACATCGATGACTTCTGCCGTCGCTGGGGTAATCAGTACAGCTACATGGTGGTGCTGGATGCTGACTCGGTGATGACCGGTGACTGCCTGACGGGCCTCGTGCGCCTGATGGAAGCCAACCCGAATGCCGGGATCATCCAGTCTTCGCCAAAAGCGTCGGGCATGGACACCCTGTATGCGCGCTGCCAGCAGTTTGCGACCCGCGTATACGGGCCGCTGTTCACCGCCGGTCTGCACTTCTGGCAGCTGGGGGAATCGCACTACTGGGGGCATAACGCCATTATCCGCGTGAAGCCGTTCATCGAGCACTGTGCGCTGGCACCGCTGCCAGGCGAAGGCTCGTTTGCGGGCTCGATCCTGTCCCATGACTTCGTGGAAGCCGCGCTGATGCGTCGTGCCGGTTGGGGGGTGTGGATTGCCTATGACCTGCCGGGCTCCTATGAAGAGCTGCCGCCGAACCTGCTGGATGAGCTGAAGCGTGACCGCCGCTGGTGTCACGGTAACCTGATGAACTTCCGCCTGTTCCTCGTCAAAGGGATGCACCCGGTACACCGTGCCGTGTTCCTGACCGGCGTGATGTCCTACCTCTCCGCGCCGCTGTGGTTTATGTTCCTGGCCCTGTCGACCGCGCTGCAGGTGGTACACGCCCTGACCGAGCCGCAGTACTTCCTGCAACCGCGCCAGCTGTTCCCGGTGTGGCCGCAGTGGCGTCCTGAGCTGGCGATTGCGCTCTTTGCCTCGACCATGGTGCTGCTGTTCCTGCCGAAGCTGCTGAGTATCGTGCTGATCTGGTGTAAAGGCTCGAAAGAGTATGGCGGTTTCTTCCGCGTAACGCTCTCCCTGCTGCTGGAGGTGCTGTTCTCGGTGCTGCTGGCGCCGGTGCGTATGCTGTTCCACACCGTCTTCGTGGTCAGCGCGTTCCTCGGCTGGGAAGTGGTCTGGAACTCACCGCAGCGTGACGATGACTCCACCCCGTGGAGCGAAGCCTTTATGCGTCACGGCTCGCAGATGCTGCTCGGCCTGGTGTGGGCCGTCGGGATGGCGTGGCTGGATCTGCGCTTCCTGTTCTGGCTGGCACCGATTGTCTTCTCGCTGATCCTCTCTCCGTTCGTGTCGGTGATCTCCAGCCGCTCGACCGTGGGTCTGCGCACTAAACGCTGGAAGCTGTTCCTGATCCCGGAAGAGTATTCCCCGCCGCAGGTGCTGGTGGATACCGACAAGTATCTGGAGCTCAACCGCAGCCGTTCGCTGGAAGATGGTTTTATGCACGCCGTGTTTAACCCGTCATTCAACGCGCTGGCCACCGCCATGGCGACAGCCCGTCACCGTGCCAGCCATGTGCTGGAGATCGCCCGCGATCGCCACGTTGAGCAGGCGCTGAACGAGACGCCGGAGAAGCTGAACCGCGATCGTCGTCTGGTGTTGCTGAGCGATCCGGTTACCCTGTCGCGTCTGCATTATCGTGTCTGGTCTGCCCCGGAGAGATACTCTTCCTGGGTGAACCATTATCAGACGTTGAAGCTGAACCCGCAGGCGTTGAAAGCGAAGTGATGCACTGAAGGGCAAATAAATACCGGCTCCAGGGCCGGTATTTTTTTATCAGAGGTATTAAATGAGAGTGTTCATCGTCATTTCGATGGCGTTATTGCTGAGCGGCTGCGGAAGTATTATCAGCCGGACCATCCCCGGACAGGGGCACGGCAATCAATACTACCCGGGTGTGCAGTGGGACGTTCGCGACTCCGCGTGGCGTTACCTGACGGTGCTGGATCTGCCATTTTCGCTGGTGTTCGATACCCTGCTGCTGCCTGTTGACGCTCAGCATGGACCCTATGAGTAATTAACGCTCATCCCACTCATCCGCTGCGGTTTGACCCTCTTCGGTATCCAGCGGCGGCTCGAGCTGAAACTCACCCTCATCCCATTCATGCAGGGTGTTCTCTTCCAGCCACTCCTGACGCAGCTCAATCTCGTCATAATCGCCATCAAACACCGCCTGGGCCGCTTCACCGCTCAGTACCGGCAGGCATTCGCCGTCTTCGCCGTCATCGGCAAAAAATTCGGCCTGCCACATAATGTCCCCATCCTGCATGACATATTTCTGGATATTGAGTTGCTCAATATTCGCGTCATCTTCCTCAATGCCGGGATTGTCAGCGAGGAACTCCTCGCGCGCGGCATCAATCGCTTCCTCTAGAGTGGCAAACATAGTCATCGGCGTCTCCCTGTGATTTGACATGGTGTTCAGGGAAAGAATAGCTGATTCTCCATAATTGCAAGTATGAAAGCCGTAAAAGCGTTCACGAAGTTGTCTTAATCGGGCGCAGAGACCTTATCTGCTCCGGAAACCACTCGCGGCTGGCGCACGGCGCGCGACAGACTCACCCAGGAGTAAAAGGCGTTAAACATCACCACGCAGGCGGTCACAATAAACACCGCGCGAAAGCCGTAGCTGGCGGAAATCCCGGCACCCAGAAGCGGGCCGGTGACGTTGCCGACATCCCTGAACGACTGGTTATAGCTGAAGATACGTCCGGCGATCTGATTGGTGGAGTTATAGACCAGCAGGGTCTGAACCGCAGGCAGCAGCGCGCCATCGGCGGCACCGAGTAAAAAGCGCAGCACGCCCAGCTGCCACGGCGATTGCACGAAGGACATCGGGATCAGCAGCAGGACGGAGATCACAAGGGCGACAATCAGGATCCTTTCCGGGCCGATACGATCCCCCAGTTTCCCCAGCCGTGGGGCGCTGATGAGCGCGGCCACCCCGGGCACCGAGGCAATCAGGCCGCTGATAAAGGCAATATTGCTGACGTGACCGGCGAGGTCGCGCACGTAGAGGGTCAGGATCGGCGCGATGGAGCCGGTGGCTACCTGGATAATCAGGGTGGTGACAAACAGGCTGAGTACCAGTTTGGGGTTTTTCAGCGAGGCAAAGACCTGACGGGCATGCAGCATCTCTTTTTTCGGCACCGGGGTGAAATTTTCCCGAATGCAGAACAGGGTCACCAGGAAGCAGGCAAACAGGACGCCCGCGGTGATGAAGAATACCGGCCGCAGACCGTAGCTGTCCGCCAGTAATCCACCGGCCAGCGGGCCGAGCAGGGCACCGCTGACCGCACCGGTTGAAAGTGTACCCAGCGCCCAGCCGCTTTTATGGCGGGGAATTTGCGTGGCGATAAGCGCGTTGGCGTTAGGCACAAATCCGCCCAGCAGACCCAGCACGGCGCGTAAGATCAGAAACTGCCAGATGTTTTGCGCCATCCCCATCAGCAGCATGATGATAGCCATGCCCAGCGCCGAGCGCAGCAGCATAATCTTGCGCCCCTTACGATCCGCCAGCCCACCCCAGAACGGAGAGGCGATGGCGGAGAAGAGGAAGGTGATACTGAACACCAGCCCCGACCACATGTTGAGGGCGCTGTGGCCGCTGACGCCTAATTGCTCGACATACAGTGGCAGGAAAGGCATCACCAGGCTAAAGGCGGCGCCCGTAAGAAAGCAGCCCAGCCAGGCCACCGTGAGGTTCCGCTTCCAGTTTATGGGTGTTTCTGAGGGAGACATAGCTATCCGCATTATGATGCGCAGCGGCATCATTTAAAGAAGATAATAAGCCTGCTAATTATGCGCCTGGGTGATGGGTGCTGCAATGTTGGAAAGCATCATAAGTCAAAAGGGCAGTGCGGCCGGAAAGGCCGCAGGGCAGGAGGTTAATAGCGGGAAGGGACGCCTTCCGGGCGGGTTTTAAAGCGGCGATGCAGCCACATATACTGTTCCGGTGCCAGGAGGATGCACTTCTCAATCACGTTATTCATCCACGCGGCGGTGGTTTTCGCATCGTCCAACGGCGGGGAACACTCAGGTTCCAGCATCATCAGCTCATAGCCTTTGCCGTTGGGTTTCCGGCGCGGTACGAAGGGCACAATGGCCGCCTGCGACAGACGGGCCAGCGTCCAGGTGCCGGTGGTGGTGGCTGCCTCGTCGACGGCAAAGAAGGGTACAAAGACGCTGGCGGTTGGGCCGTAGTCATGGTCGGGTGCATACCAGATCACTTCGCCGGATTTCAGCGCCCGGATCATCCCCTTGAGATCTTTACGGTCGATCATGCTCTTGTTGGAGCGCATCCGGCCCCAGGTTTGCAGCCAGTCGATCACTGGATTGTCGTTCGGGCGATAGACGCCGATGCCGGGGGCCTGCATGCCGAACATCCGCGCGCCGATTTCCAGGGTCAGAAAATGGACGCCAATCAGCAGTATGCCGGTTTTTTGCGCCTGCAGCTGATGCACGGGATCCATGCCGGTGCCGGTCACTTCGGTCCAGCGCCTCATGCGTTTATCGGACCAGAACCAGGCCATCCCGGTCTCCATCAGCCCCATACCGACGGATTCAAAGTTTTTGACCACCATTTCGTGGCGCTCTTGCTGGCTCATCTCCGGGAAACAGAGTTCCAGATTGCGCTGGGCAATCCGGGCGCGGCGGGACATAAAGCGCATCGCCAGGCGACCCATGCCACAGCCGAGACGGTAGATCAGCGGGTAGGGCAGATGTACCAGCAACCATAATAAACCGATGCCAGCCCAGGTCAGCCAGTAACGAGGATGTAATAGCGCAGTGGAAAATTTAGGTAGTTGAGTCATGTCATTCCTGTTTTTGATACGTCCTGTCGGGCAATTGTCGCATTATTCGTTTCATATCCAAAACTCATGGCAGCGAAATGTTCATAAAAACGGCAAATGGTCTGGCCCGTGCGTTTGAACGGGAGAAATGTAACGCAAAATGAAGGGATGTAAATTCCCATTGTTTGCTATATGATGCCGACCGATTTTCATTCTCATTACGATTGCAGGAACCGTACACCATGCCAGTGTTACACAACCTCATTTCGAACGAAGAGCTGAAAGCGCGCATGTTGGCTGAAACCGAGCCGCGCACGACGATCTCGTTCTATAAATATTTCACCATCGTTAACCCAAAAGCGACGCGCGATGCGCTGTATAAGGCGTTAACTGCCCTGAACGTCTTCGGTCGTATCTATCTGGCGCACGAGGGCATCAACGCCCAGATCAGCGTGCCGGAAAGCAACGTCGACGCACTGCGGGAGTTTCTGTATGCCTTCGATCCGGCCCTGGACGGCCTGCGCCTGAACGTTGCCCTTGACGACGACGGCAAGTCCTTCTGGGTGCTGCGCCTGAAAGTGCGCGAGCGCATTGTCGCCGACGGCATTGACGACCCGACCTTTGACGCCAGCGACGTGGGTGAATACCTGAAAGCGGCCGAGGTTAACGCCATGCTTGACGATCCCGACGCCGTATTTATTGATATGCGCAACCACTACGAATACGAAGTGGGCCATTTTGAGAACGCCCTCGAGATCCCGGCCGACACCTTCCGCGAGCAACTGCCGAAAGCGGTAGAGATGATGCAGGAGCATAAGGACAAGAAAATTGTCATGTACTGCACCGGCGGGATCCGCTGCGAAAAAGCCAGCGCATACATGAAGCATCAGGGCTTCAACAAGGTCTGGCATATCGAAGGCGGGATCATTGAGTATGCCCGTCGTGCGCGCGAACAGGGGCTGCCGGTGCGCTTTATCGGTAAGAACTTCGTTTTTGACGAGCGGATGGGGGAGCGTATCTCTGATGATGTGATCGCCCATTGCCACCAGTGCGGCACAGCCTGCGATACCCACACCAACTGCAAAAACGACGGCTGTCACCTGCTGTTTATTCAGTGTCCTTCCTGCGCCGAGAAGTTCAACGGCTGCTGCAGCGAGCTGTGTAGCGAGGAGAGTATGTTGCCGGAAGAGGAGCAGCGCCGCCGCCGTGCCGGTCGCGAGAATGGTAATAAGATCTTCAATAAATCCCGTGGGCGTCTGAACACCCGTCTGGGCATTCCCGATCCGGAATAACCCTGAAACCTTGCCCGGTCACGCAATGCTGACCGGGCGAGGACATTACTTCTGCTGAACCCCTTCCACCGAAATAATCAGCTCCACGTCCTGCGACGCCGGGCCCAGATCGGTCGTGATGTTGAAGTCTTTCAGGTGGATTTTACCTGTCGCTTCAAATCCTGCGCGTTTGCCGCCCCACGGGTCGTCACCCTGACCAATCAGTTTCGCATCCAGCTTGACCGGCTTCGTCACGCCGTTCAGCGTCAGATTGCCGGTAATATCCAGACCCTCACCGTCTTTTTTCACCTCGGTCGAGGTGAAGGTCGCCTGCGGGAATTTCGCTACGTTGAGGAAATCCGCGCTGCGCAGGTGCTTATCGCGCTCGGCGTGGTTGGTGTCCAGGCTGTTGGTGTTCAGGGTCACGTTGACCTTGTCGGCCGCCGGATTGCTCTCATCGAAGGTGAAGGAGCCGTCGAAATCCTTAAAGGTGCCGTACAGCCAGCTATAGCCCAGATGCTGGATGCGGAAATTCACAAAGGCGTGCTGACCTTGTTTATCAATTTTGTAGTCAGCTGCCACCGCGGCGCCAGTGGTGAACAGCAGAGAACCTAAGGTTAATCCCAGCAGGCTTTTTTTCATTTTATGCTCCAGAGTCAGGTGACGCTTTGCCCAACATACGTGTCAGGGTGGCGTCTTTGTCGATAAAGTGGTGTTTCATGGCCGCAAGACCATGCAGTACAGATAACGAGACCAGGCCCCAGGCCAGCCACAGGTGAACGGTCCCGGCCAGATCGGCCTGCGCCCCGGCATCTGCCAGCAGGGCAGGGACGTCAAACAGGCCGAAGACGCTGATTGGCTTGCCGTCGGCGGTGGAAATCAAATAGCCGCTGATGAGAATGGCGAACAGCACCGCATAGAGGGCAATATGCGCCGCGGCAGCGCCCAGACGGGTGGCGCGCGACTGGCTTTTCAGCGCCGGCGGCACCGGGGAAATATGCCGCCACAGCAGACGCACCACCAGCGCCAGCATCAGCATAAAGCCGATGCTTTTGTGCAGCTCGGGTGCCTGGTGATACCAGCCATCGTAATAGCTGAGGGTGACCATCCATAATCCAAGGCCGAACATGCCATACACAGCAATAGCCATCAGCCAGTGCAAACTCATGGAAATAACGCCATAGCGTGTGGGGGAATTACGCACTTGCATTGTGAACACCATCATTAATAAGCAAGGGCTCAAAATGGCGTGCGGGAAACATTAATGCAAATGATATTTACAGATATTCATTATTAATATTTTTCGTTCAATTATTTTGAAATAAAATAAGTGGAAATGGTCAATGTGGCTGTTAATGCTTTGTGACTGGAACTGATTTAAGGCGGCTTATGACGATTTTATGATGTTCAAATAATTTATTGTGAAATTATAGTTATCTTAAGAATCGTCAATTTTTGTCAATATAACGCATCAGAAAAACACAATGTACAGAATATCGAGGATCGCCAGCAGCGACCACAGCACAATATAGAGCATCAGATGCTCGCGAATATTATTGACCAGATAATTAACAATACGACGCATGAGGGTACCGGTAATGGAAGGAATGAAAGGCTTCGGCAATCCGAAGCCTGACAGCATTATCGGCTAAAGCGCGACAGGGAGAAAGGCGTGAGATCAAACGGCGGGGCGATCTGCTGTGAGAATTGCGCGGCAATCTCTCCCAGCACGCTGGCGAATTTGAACCCGTGCCCGCTCAGGCCGGTGATCAGCAGCGTATTGTCATGGCCCGGCAGGGTGTCAATGATGAAGTCCTCGTCCGGGGTGTTGTCATAGGTGCAGGCCGCACCGTATAACAGGCCGCCGATCCCCGGCAGCACGTTGCGCAGGAATTTAAAGGCTTCAGAGCCATCGCCGGGGTAAGCGCCAAAGGGCTTACGCTCTTCCGGGGCGTTGATAACCTGCCCGCCGTTGTGTTTGCCGATCTTCAGGGCGTCTTTCTCGGACGGGAAGCCGTAGAACTGATCCCCGTCAGGCAGCTCGCCGGTAAAGGCCGGGAAGTGGTTCTGATGGCTGTAACGACCGTCGGACTGGAACCACGAGAACACCTTACGCACCGGCTGAACCGGCAGGCCAGGCACCAGGCGCGATACCCAGGTTCCGGCGCTCACCAGCAGGCGATTTGCGCGGTACGGGCCTTCCGGGGTTTCGACGGTGACGCCGTCGTCCTGATGGGAAATCCCGGTGACCGGGCAGTTAAACAGCTGCGCGCAGCCCGCCTCTTTCGCCAGTGCAATCCAGGTTTTGATCGCCAGTTCGCTGCGCAGCACCCCGGACTCGGCCTCAAACAGACCGATATACCCTTCAGGAACCTGAATTTCAGGCCAGCGCTTCATCACCGCCGCCGCGTCCAGCCGCTCAAGGTTGAGATTGAACTGGCGGGCGCTCTGCTCAACGTTCGCCAGGAATGATGAATCGGACGGCCCGAGATTGACCACCCCCGTGCGCTCAAAGACCGGTTCACCGCTGATCTGGGCCAGCTCGTCCCACAGCGCCTGGGCGCGCAAAACCAGCGGCACATAGCGTTCACCCTCGCCGTAAGCGTGGCGCATCAGGCGGGTGTCGCCGTGGTGGCTCCCTTCGCTGTGGGGGGGCATATGGGCATCGATCATCAGTACGTTTTGACCGGCTCGTGTAGCGTAATAACCTGCCGCTGCACCGACAGATCCGCTGCCAATAATAATTAAATCGTATTTCATCAGATTCTCTTTACGCGTTTCGTTGCTTAGCAGGGTAATTAAGACGGGATGGTTATACAAGGGTGAAATAAATGAGGCACCGTCAGGTGCCTTTTTGGGTGAGGTGTTGACATTGCATCAATGTCGCCGGTACTCATTTGCCTGGTAGTCACTGGATTCTATTTTTGCAATACCGGCTTCTAAAATAGAAATAAACTGACGTGCAACGTCTGTTGTTAACCATAGCGTTTGCCCAACTTCCGCTTCTTCAGTGTCAGGGTGATTCGGAGTCTGGTAATGCAAACGCAGCATCAGTGCGTCGTAGCTGTCTACAGTGCTGATATCCCAGCCAACAAGCGGATGTGTCTGGATGACTTCATTATTCTTTTCCATCATAACCCCCTGAATACGTGTTAAAAGACAACGACTGTGAGGTTCAATGCGTGTTTTTCTGAAGCAATTTCAGTATATCAATAAATAAGGCTTCTGAAGGGAAAAAGAAACAGGCAGCACAACAAATTTGTGCGTTTTAGGATTGTTTGAACATTAAAACATCATCTTGCTGATGATTTTTGCGGGAGTCACTCAGATTATTCGTACTATCGTTGCACAGACGAAAAAAAGCCGGGGCGACCCGGCAAAAAAAAACAAAGAGGGATAAAGTTAATCGGTAATAAACCAGTCGTCAGCGCTCTCCCAGGTTTCCTGCAGAATTTCGCTGATGCGCTCTTTATCTTCTTTAGCGCCACCGATGACCGACAGATTGTTTGACCCGGCATAACGCACGGTGACAGCACCATTGCGTTCGGGGAAGGAATCATTTATACGGCGGGATAATTCACCCGCCAGCGCGTCCAGCGCGCCGGCAGGCAAAGCAGTTGTTCTGGCAATGGTCACTTCGATACGCATAGTTGCCCCCTGTGTAATATACTGTTTATTTATACAGTTATATTGTTGAACTTACAACAGGGGGCCCACAATTTTTAGCGTTTTACCGTCCAGTGCACGGTTTCACCCGCAAGGAACGGGATCAGGGTGTCATCCGTCAGCGCAATGGACTCCACCACGCTGCTCTCTTCGCGAACCAGCTCAACGAAGGTCTCATTGACCGGCAGGCCATAGAAGCGTGGGCCGTTCAGAGAGCAGAAGGCCTCGAAGTGCTGCAGGGCGTTCATCTCGTCAAAGACCTGGGCATAGCTGGCCAGCGCGGTAGGGGCGTTGAAGCAGCCTGCACAGCCGCAGCTGGCCTCTTTGCGATGACGGGCGTGCGGAGCGGAGTCGGTGCCGAGGAAGGCGCGCTCAAAGCCGCTGGCGACCAGCTCACGCAGTGCCTGCTGGTGGATATTACGCTTGAGGATCGGCAGGCAATAGAGGTGAGGGCGCACGCCGCCCACCAGCATGTGGTTGCGGTTGAACATCAGGTGCTGCGGCGTGATGGTAGCGGCCAGAAGCTCGTTGCCGTTGCGCACATACTCGGCGGCGTCCTTGGTGGTGATGTGTTCAAACACCACTTTCAGACCCGGCAGGCGCTGGCGTAGCGGCTCCATCACGGTTTCGATAAAACGCGCTTCCCGGTCGAAAATGTCGATCTCGGCGTGGGTGACTTCACCGTGTACCAGCAGCGGCATCCCCAGTTTTTCCATACGCTCCAGTACCGGCATAATGGCGTCGATGCTGGTCACGCCGTGGCTGGAGTTGGTGGTGGCGTTGGCCGGATAAAGCTTGGCGGCGGTAAACACCCCTTCGTTAAAGCCGCGTTCTATCTCGTTCGGATCGAGCGTGTCGGTCAGGTAACAGGTCATCAGCGGGGTAAAATCGTGACCGGCAGGCACGGCGTCAAGAATGCGCTGGCGATAGGCAATCGCCGCCTCGACCGTGGTGACGGGTGGCACCAGGTTTGGCATGACAATCGCGCGGCCATAAATTTCACTGGTATAGGGCACGACAGTGTTGAGCATCTCGCCATCGCGAAGATGGATATGCCAGTCGTCTGGGCGGCGAATTTTCAAAACCTGGGATGGTGCAGTCATGGATAGGCTCCGGCTGAGTGAGATGATTTTTGCCGGACACAAAGAATAGGGGGAAACGTTTTCGTTTGCACTCTTTTCTGTAAAAAAAAGGGCGCCGAAGCGCCCTGGAGGTTAATCGACGAAGGGAATGACAATCTCACCCGGCTTCACTTCGATGCCTTTTGCGTATTTTTTCGCCAGAGCTTCACCCTTGCTGTTATCTTCGCTCAGGATGTAGGCTGGCTGCTGGTTAAAGTAGTTCTGCAGCGACTGGTTCAGATAGGGCATCAGGGTTTGCAGGACGGGCTTCATCTTGTCCGGCGACACCACGGCGTCGGCGATCTCCATCTGCTGCAGATAGATAGCGCCCTGATCTTTATTAAAGACCGGCAGCGCTTTTAATTTCAGTTTAATGTTGGCTTTCTGACTGCCGAACAGCGAGTTCATGTCCAGGCTGGCGTCGCCGGAGAGCATCACTTTGTTCGGCTCCTCGCGGCCAATCTGGCTGGCAAGGTTGGTCAGGACGATATGCGCATCCGCCACGCCCGGAACGCCAATATCTTTCGCAAAGTTATTGCGCTTTTGCAGTGCCTGGTTGATCTCCTGTTCACTGACAGTGTACTGGGTGAGCTGATTACAACCAACCAGCAGGCCGCTGATGATCAACGCAGTGGCAATAACGATCTTTTTCATGGTTTTCCTCGACATAAATGTCAGCGCTTCAATCCTGACGCGCCAGTATGTCAGGGGAGAGTGAGCCAGACCAGCAGAAAAAACTGATATCTGCGCCTGTCAGGCTCCGGGCTCGAGGATAACGGGCACGCGGCGTTTATGGCTGAACTGCCAGCCCAGCGCAAAGAAGGTGATAACCCCGATCAAGGCCAGCATCATCCACGGCAGCTCGGGTTGATTGAAGGCTTTCCCGGCGTCGAACAACCAGCCACCCCCGGCATACCCCAGCGCGCCGCCGATCGCCAGCCCGAGACGGCTGAACCCCATATAGCTGCCCCGCGCACGCGGGTCGGCCAGTTCGGCGCTCAGGGTTTCCCGGGCCGGTTCGGCGATGATGGAGCCGATATAGAAGGTGCAGATCAGCATAAACAGCTGTTGCAGGGAGCTCACCATCCCGATGGGCAGCATGCTCAGGGACATCAGCAGCAGACCCGCCATCAGGCGGTGTTCGAGGCGGAAGCGTTTTTCACTCCAGCGGGCAATCGGGTAGAGCAGCGTCAGGGAGAGGCAGGCCTCAATGGCGTACATCCATTTGACCGGTGCCGGGGAGCCCGCCACATCGTTAACCATAATCGGCAGCATCAGCATCACCTGTACCCCCAGCATGTAATAGCCCGCCAGAGTCAGGACGTAGGTGATAAAGCGTTTGTCCCGCCAGACCCGATCCAGCCCCTCACGCACCGGCGCTTTAACGGTGGAGAGTTTCCAGGCGGGCAGCAGCCAGGCGTTGAAGCCCGCGCAGAGGATAAACAGCACCGCGCCCGTGGCACAGACCAGGCGGAAATCATACTGCAGCAGCCAGCTGCCCAGCAGTGCGCCTACTACCGCCCCGGCGCTGTCCTGCATCATCAGCAGGGAGAAAAAGCGCCCGCGATGCTGAGGGCGGATCAGCTTGACCACTAATGCCGTGCGCGGTGGGTCGAACAGGGTGCCGCCGAGCCCGGAGATCAAGCAGGAGACCCACAGTAGCCAGGGCTCATGGGCGATGGCCATGGTGGCAAACCCCGCAGCCCGCAGCAGCATGCCGGTGACAATCATTGGTTTAGCGCCGAAGCGGTCGGCAATGGCTCCGCCAAACACCCCCAGCCCCTGCTGGACAAACTGGCGCAGACCCAGGGCAATGCCGACCATCAGCGCCGCCCAGCCCATCTGATCGACAAAGCGAATCGAAATAAGCGGGAAAACGACAAAAAAGCCGAGGACAACCAGCATGTTATCGACAAGCAGGAAATATTTACCCAGACTCCGGGCCTGTGATATACGAGACATTTCCCCTCCAGGGAAATAAAAATGATGAGCGCGCTAATATTCTGCGGTTTCGCCGGGGTTTTTCCCATCGCGCAGGCGACAATATTTTTTTATCAAAAGGGTACTTTGATTGAGGCTTTTAATCGAAAAATGTGAAAAGTCTTCAAAATGGTATGTCACTGTTTTCCCAGACGGCAGCGGCGCAGGTATAGTAAAGCTAACGGGTCAAGGTTGTTACAGGAAGGAGTTGTATCCATGTTTGGCTATCGCAGTAATGTGCCGAAAGTGCGCCTGACGACCGACCGGCTGGTGGTTCGTCTGGTGCACGAGCGTGATGCCTGGCGTCTGGCGGACTACTACGCTGAGAATCGTCAGTTTTTAAAACCCTGGGAACCCGTGCGGGATGAAAGCCACTGTTATCCTTCCGGCTGGCAGGCCCGGCTGAGCATGATTGCCGAGTTTCACAAGCAGGGCTCGGCGTTCTATTTTGCCCTGCTCGATCCGGATGAGAAAGAGATCGTCGGGATCGCCAACTTCTCTAACGTGGTGCGGGGATCCTTTCACGCCTGCTATCTGGGCTACTCCATCGGGCAAAAATGGCAGGGGCAGGGGCTGATGTTTGAGGCCTTAACCTCGGCCATTCGCTATATGCAAAGGACGCAGCATATGCACCGCATTATGGCCAACTACATGCCGCACAATCAGCGCAGCGGGGATCTGCTGGCGCGCCTCGGGTTCGAAAAAGAGGGCTACGCCAAAGACTACCTGCTGATTGATGGCGAATGGCGCGATCATGTCCTGACGGCGCTGACAACCAAAGAGTGGAGCGCGGGGCGCTAAGGAACAGAGATGAAATACCAGTTAACCGCTACAGAAGCCCGGGTCATCGGCTGCCTGTTGGAAAAACAGGTCACCACGCCGGAACAGTATCCGCTCTCGGTGAATGCGGTCACCCTGGCCTGCAACCAGAAAACCAACCGTGAGCCGGTGATGAACCTCGCCGAGCATGAGGTACAGGATCTGCTCGATGCGCTGGTTAAACACCACTATCTGCGCACCGTCAGCGGCTTTGGCAATCGTGTCACCAAATATGAGCAGCGGTTTTGCAACTCCGAGTTTGGTGCCCTGAAGCTGAACTCTGCCGAAGTGGCGCTGATCGCCACCCTGCTGCTGCGTGGCGCGCAGACGCCGGGCGAGCTGCGTACCCGGGCCGCGCGTATGCACGAGTTCGCGGATATGCAGGAGGTGGAGCAGGCGCTCGAAGGCCTGGCTGCCCGGGAAGATGGGCCTTTTGTCCTGCGTCTGGCGCGCGAGCCGGGCAAGCGGGAAAGCCGCTATATGCACCTCTTCAGCGGTGAGGTCGATACGACCGTCGCAGCACCCGAGGCCGCCGCGCCGGTGGCGGATGAGACCTTACTGGCCCGCGTTGAGGCGCTCGAAAACGAAGTCGAAGAACTTAAGCAGCGCCTCGATTCGCTGCTGGCACATCTGGGAGATTAACGGTGGCAAAATTACGTGTAGGCGTTGTGGGGCTGGGCGGTATCGCGCAGAAAGCCTGGCTGCCGGTGCTGAGCGCCGCGACAGACTGGACGTTACAGGGGGCCTGGTCGCCGTCGCGGGATAAGGCCCTGCGGATCTGCGAGTCCGTGCGCATGCCTTATTATGAGTCGTTACAGGAGCTGGCCCGCGCGTGCGATGTGGTCTTTGTCCACACTGCCACCGTCACTCACTATCAGGTGGTCAGCGAACTGCTTAAAGCGGGCGTCCATGTCTGCGTCGATAAACCGCTGGCCGATAACCTGGCCGACGCCGAGCGCCTGATTGACCTCGCCGCCCGGAAGAAGCTCACCCTGATGGTCGGCTTCAACCGCCGCTTCGCGCCGCTCTACCAGCAGCTGAAAAGCCAACTCGGTCATGCGGCCTCCCTGCGGATGGATAAGCACCGCGCCGACAGCATCGGGCCTAACGACCTGCGTTTCACCCTGCTGGATGATTATCTGCACGTGGTGGATACCGCTCTGTGGCTGGCGGGCGATAATGCGCAGCTCTCTGGCGGCACACTGCTGACTAACGAGCAGGGGGCGATGGTCTATGCCGAGCACCATTTCAGCGCCGGCAGTTTGCAGATCACTACCTCCATGCACCGCCGGGCGGGCAGCCAGCGGGAGTGGATCCAGGCGGTTACCGACGGGGCGCTGCTGGACATCACCGATATGCGCGAGTGGCGCGAAGAACGTGGGGCAGGGGTGGTTACGCCTGCCATTCCGGGCTGGCAGAGCACCCTGGAGCAGCGCGGCTTTGCGGGTTGCGCGCGTCACTTTATCGAATGCGTGCAAAATCAGACGGTTCCTGAAACCGCAGGCGAACAGGCGATCCGCGCCCAGCGTATCGTGGAGAAGCTCTGGCGCGATGCCATGAGTGAATAACCCGCTGTAACATCTGCCCATAGCAATTCGTGTTTTTACGAGTAGACTAGGCGCGTTTTGTGTCTTGTAGGCCGGGTAAGCATCACGCCACCCGGCGAAATTACGCCTGCTCTGCAGGCGTTTTGTTTCAGGTAGTGGAAGCTCACGTTAATGAACCTATTAAAATCGCTGGCTGCCGTCAGCTCGATGACCATGTTTTCGCGCGTGCTGGGCTTTGCGCGCGACGCCATTGTGGCGAGGGTCTTTGGCGCAGGGATGGCGACTGACGCCTTTTTTGTTGCTTTTAAGCTGCCCAACCTGCTGCGACGTATCTTTGCCGAAGGGGCGTTTTCTCAGGCTTTCGTCCCTATTCTGGCGGAGTACAAAAGCAAGCAGGGTGAAGACGCAACGAAGGTATTTGTCTCCTACGTCTCGGGACTGCTGACCCTCGCTCTGGCGATCGTCACGGTGATCGGGATGCTGGCCGCGCCGTGGGTGATTATGATCACCGCCCCCGGCTTTGCCGATACCGCCGACAAGTTTGCGCTGACCTCGCAACTGCTGCGCATCACCTTCCCCTATATTCTGCTGATCTCGCTGGCGTCTCTGGTGGGGGCCATCCTGAACACCTGGAACCGCTTCTCGGTCCCGGCTTTCGCGCCAACGTTTCTGAACGTCAGCATGATCGGCTTTGCGCTGTTTGCCGCGCCGCACTTCCATCCGCCGGTACTGGCTCTTGCCTGGGCGGTGACGGTGGGCGGCGTGCTGCAGCTGGCGTATCAGCTACCGCATCTGAAGAAGATCGGCATGCTGGTGCTGCCGCGCATTAACCTGCGCGATGCCGGGGCCATGCGGGTGGTGAAGCAGATGGGCCCGGCGATCTTAGGCGTTTCGGTAAGCCAGATTTCGCTGATCATCAACACCATCTTTGCCTCGTTCCTCGTCTCCGGATCGGTGTCGTGGATGTACTATGCTGACCGCCTGATGGAGTTTCCGTCCGGGGTGCTGGGGGTTGCGCTGGGGACGATTCTGCTGCCGTCACTCTCCCGCAGCTTTGCCAGCGGCAATCATGATGAGTATTGCCGCCTGATGGACTGGGGGTTGCGCCTCTGCTTCCTGCTGGCGCTGCCGAGCGCGGTGGCGCTGGGGATCCTCGCCAAACCGCTGACCGTCTCCCTGTTCCAGTACGGCAAATTTACCGCCTTTGACGCCGCCATGACCCAGCGGGCGCTGGTGGCCTATTCTGTCGGTCTGATGGGGCTGATCGTGGTGAAAGTGTTAGCCCCGGGCTTCTACTCGCGTCAGGACATCAAGACCCCGGTGAAGATCGCCATCGTCACCCTGATCATGACCCAGGTGATGAACCTGGCCTTTATCGGCCCGCTGAAACATGCCGGTCTGTCCCTCTCCATTGGTCTGGCGGCCTGCCTCAATGCCGGGCTGCTCTACTGGCAGCTGAGAAAGCAGAAGATCTTTACCCCCCAGCCGGGCTGGTCGAGCTTCCTGCTGCGTCTGGTGATTGCGGTGCTGGTGATGGCCGCAGCGCTGGTGGGGATGCTGTATGTGATGCCGGACTGGTCGCTGGGCACCATGCCTTATCGTCTGCTGCGCCTGATGGCCGTGGTGGTAGTGGGTGTGGTGGCATACTTCGCCACCCTTGCGGTGCTGGGCTTTAAGGTAAAAGAGTTCGCCCGCCGCACGGCGTAACGCAAAAAAGGGGAGTACCTGTCGGTACTCCCCATTCTCTGTCTTATCCGGGCACTTAAATCGAAAACTTCTTCCCGCCGCTGCGTGAGCTGGATGTCTGGCCATTAGCGCCATACAGTGCCGGCTCCTGATGCGGCTTCAGCACCTCCAGCGCCTGCTGGTTGCGGGTGATTTGCCCTTCGAGTAACCAGCCGTTGTGCTGATTGAGGTCGCGCAGATGCTGAGTTTTTTCAGTAATAGTTTGCCAGCGATCGGCCACATCATCATTAGCACTAAGGCGCGCGGTCTGCTCGGTGCGTCGCTGCTGCTCCAGATAATCCAGAGTGCCCAGCAGTGAGCTTTTATCTTCTGTAATGCGCTGCAGCGCGCTGCCGTTAACATGCCCGGCAGAGAGCTGCTGTTGCTCGGCGTCCATTACCGTCTTCAGGTCGTTTAAGACGACCGTCATTTGATCCATTATTTCCGTCAGACGACTCATACGGCGATTACTCTAAAAAACTTTGCGCATCCTGGATCAGCGCGTCAGCGATTTTACTGGTATCCATTTTCAGCTCACCGTTACGGATCGCAGTTTTCAGCGCTTCAACACGTTCCATGTTGATATCGTTGCTGCCCGGCTGCATCAGTTTCGCCTGGGCATCGCTCAGCGTGACGCTGGTGCTGTTGGCCGCTGCCGATTTTTGCAGGCGCGTTTTTGCCGTCGCAGTGTCATTCAGTTCGCGAGGTTGTACAGTGCTAACCGGTTTCAGGGGCGATGTACGATCAATGCTCATTGTGGTGTCCTCATCGAGGGTTGGCGGCGTTAGCGCCTGACATTTTCATTTGTTAATGATTTATCGGCAGTCGCCGCATAATCTTTAAAAAGATTATAGGTTAATCAGAATATTCCCATCAGAATTGACGGTGCCGCTCACAACCTGGCCTGAAGTCATCCTGACGCGGGCGTTTTGCGCCACGGCCGCATTGTTCAACGCCTGTCCTTCGCTGTTCACGCTAAAGCCGTCGCCGCTGGCGATCACCATCACCCGCTGCCCGGCTTTGATTAACCATGCCTGACGCAGCATCGACAGTTGCAGCGGCTGCCCGGGCACCAGATCGCGCAAGCTAATGGCGTTCTGCGCCTGGTTAATATCCAGAATCGTGCGCGGCGGGAGCTGATCCAGCCTGCCACGTTTCAGCGTTACGCTACCGGGCTGCAAGGCCGCACCCCGGGGGATGTTCTGGGACGCGACAACATAATCGCCCGTCGCCTGAACTGCAACCTGAATAAACCGTTTTTCATTGGCACATCGTGCCGTCACGCTCAGGTTGCCCCACTGACGGGTATTACCAGGGACGCTGAATTCAGGCGTATCGCAGGTGGGGAGCATGCTGGCTGGCGTGCGGACCTGGACCGACACCTCATCGCTGAATCCCGCCAGTCGCTGGGCAAAAAAAGCCGTCAGCTGGGCGTTCAGATCCTGCGCCTGAGAGAGGGTGCTCCAGAGGAGGAGGGTTGCGGTCACACCACGTTTGAATGCCATATCGCCAGATACCGTCGGATTACAGAATGAGCAGAATTCTACCTGTAGCGGCCGGGCATCAACGCAATAAATAGCGACGCATTTTGCGCTTATTCCGTCGATGACAGAGACGGGTGGAGATTTAAGCTATCCACTGAAATTTTGCCATCAGCGGAGGAGACATGCTCGATAAACTCGACGCCGCGCTACGTTTTCAGCAAGAAGCGCTCAACTTGCGTGCCCAGCGTCAGGAGATTCTGGCCGCCAATATCGCCAACGCCGATACCCCCGGGTTTCAGGCGCGTGATATCGATTTTTCCAGTGAATTAAAGAAAGTGATGGAGCGTGGTCGGGCCGAGAATAGCGGTGTTGCCCTTGCGCTGACCTCTGCACGCCATATTCCCGCAGAGACCGTAACCACCCCGAGTACCGATTTACTTTATCGCATCCCCGATCAGCCATCCCTGGACGGTAACACCGTCGATATGGACCGGGAGCGTACGCAGTTCGCTGATAACAGCCTCAAGTACCAGATGGGGCTGACCGTTCTCGGCGGACAGATTAAAGGCATGATGAGTGTTCTGCAGGGAGGCAATTAATAATGGCCTTACTCAATATCTTTGATATCGCGGGTTCAGCCCTGACCGCGCAGTCCCAGCGTCTGAACGTTGCCGCCAGTAACATGGCGAACGCCGACAGCGTGACGGGTCCGGACGGTCAACCCTACCGCGCCAAGCAGGTGGTGTTCCAGGTGGATGCTGCACCGGGTGCGCAAACCGGCGGGGTAAAAGTGGCCAGCGTGATTGAGAGCCAGGCCCCGGACAAACTGGTGTATGAACCAGGCAACCCGCTGGCCGACGCCAGCGGCTACGTCAAAATGCCTAACGTGGATGTGGTCGGCGAAATGGTTAACACCATGTCGGCTTCCCGCAGCTACCAGGCCAACGTAGAAGTCCTGAACACCGTGAAAAGCATGATGCTTAAAACCCTCACTCTGGGCCAGTAAAGGAGAGATCCATGTCCCTCGCCGTCAATGTAAATGACAGATCGACTGCTACTGGCGTCGGCAGCGCCACCGGCAGCAGCTCGCTGACCGGAAGTAACGCCTCCGATCTGCAGGGCAGCTTTCTGACCCTGCTGGTTGCGCAGCTGAAAAACCAGGATCCGACCAACCCGATGCAGAACAACGAACTGACCACGCAGCTTGCGCAGATCAGTACGGTGAGCGGCATCGAGAAACTCAACACTACGCTGGGCTCCATCTCCGGACAGATCGACAGCAGCCAGTCGATGCAGGCCAGCACGCTGATTGGCCATGGCGTGATGATCCCGGGCTCTACCGTTCTGGCAGGTACCAGCGGTGCCGAAGGCTCAACCACGACCTCCACCACTCCGTTTGGCGTTGAGCTGCAGCAGAGCGCGGACAAAGTGACCGCCACCATCACCGATAAGAACGGTGCAGTGGTGCGTACCATTGACATTGGCGAGCTGAAAGCGGGCGTCCATACCTTTACCTGGGACGGCACCCTGACCGACGGCACCACGGCGCCAAACGGCTCTTACAACGTGGCGATTTCCGCCAGCAGCGGCAGCACGCAGCTGGTGGCACAGCCCCTGCAGTTTGCGATGGTGCAGGGCGTGATCCGCAGCAGCAGCGGTAACACGCTGGATCTCGGGACTCACGGTACCACCACGCTCGACGAAGTTCGGCAGATTATTTAAACCCTTTAGGAGTAACTCATGGCCTTTTCACAAGCGGTCAGCGGCCTGAATGCTGCAGCCACTAACCTCGACGTCATTGGTAACAACATTGCCAACTCCGCGACCTATGGCTTTAAGTCCGGTAGCGCGTCGTTCGCGGATATGTTCGCCGGTTCCAAAGTGGGTCTGGGCGTAAAAGTCGCCGGGATCACCCAGGACTTTTCAGACGGTACCACCACCAACACCGGGCGTGGCCTGGATGTGGCCATCAGCCAGAACGGCTTCTTCCGTATGCTCGACAGCAACGGTGCGGTCTACTACAGCCGTAACGGCCAGTTCAGCATGGACGAAAACCGCAACCTGGTGAACATGCAGGGTCTGCAGCTGACCGGCTATCCGGCAGCAGGTAGCCCGCCAACGGTGCAGACCGGTGCCAACCCGCAGCCGATCAACATTCCAAACACCCTGATGTCGGCCAAAGCGACCAGCACTGCCGCGCAGCAGATCAACCTGAACTCCACCGACAGCGTGCCGGCCATTGCGTTTGACGCGACCAACCTGAACCCGGATTCAGACAGCTTCAACAAGAAAGGCACCATCACCGTTTACGACAACCAGGGTAACGCCCACAACATGTATGTCTACTACGTGAAAACGGCAGACAACAAGTGGGATCTCTATACCCAGGATGGCAGCGTAGCGAACGGCAAGATCACCAAAGCGGCGCAGATGAGCTTCGACCCCAACGGTAACCTGGAAGGCGTTTACAACTACGATGCCGCCGGTACGTTGAGCACCACCGCAAATGCCAACGCGGCTATCAACGTTACCACCGATCCGCTGAGTGGCGCGGACGCGGTAACGTTCAACCTGAGCTTCCTGAACTCCATGCAGCAGAACACCGGGGCGAACAACATCGTCGCCACCAACCAGAACGGCTACAAGCCGGGCGACCTGGTGAGCTATCAGATCAACGATGACGGTACCGTGGTTGGTAACTACTCCAACGAACAAAACCAGGTGCTGGGTCAGATCGTGATGGCGAACTTCGCCAACAACGAAGGCCTGCAGTCGGAAGGGAACAACGTCTGGTCCGCTACCCAGTCTTCGGGCGTGGCGCTGCTGGGCACCGCCGGTTCCGGTAACTTCGGTACCCTGACCAACGGCGCGCTGGAAGCCTCCAACGTCGACCTGAGTAAAGAGCTGGTCAATATGATCGTCGCGCAGCGTAACTATCAGTCGAACGCGCAGACCATCAAAACCCAGGATCAGATCCTCAACACGCTGGTTAACCTCCGCTAACAGGCTGACGGGATAGCTTAATGGATCACGCAATATATACCGCGATGGGCGCTGCCAGTCAGACGCTCAATCAGCAGGCCGTCACCGCCAGTAACCTGGCGAACGCATCGACGCCGGGTTTCCGCGCACAGCTCAACGCGATGCGCGCCGTCCCGGTGGAAGGACTCTCCCTGCCGACGCGTACGCTGGTCACTGCGTCCACGCCGGGTGCCGACATGACGCCAGGGCAGATGGACTACACCTCGCGCCCGCTTGACGTGGCGCTGCAGCAGGACGGCTGGCTGGCAGTAGAAACCGCCGACGGCAGCGAAGGCTACACCCGTAACGGCAACATCCAGGTGGATGCAGTCGGGCAACTGACCATCCAGGGACATCCGGTTATCGGCGAAGGCGGCCCGATCACCGTGCCGGAAGGCTCGGAGATCACCATCGCGGCTGACGGGACCATTTCGGCCCTGAACCCCGGCGATCCGCCGAACACCGTGGCACCGGTTGGCCGCCTGAAGCTGGTCAAAGCCGAAGGTTTTGAAGTGCAGCGTGGCGATGACGGTATGTTCCGTCTGACCCAGGCGGCGCAGGCCACCCGTGGCGCGACCTTACAGGCCGACCCCAGCATTCGCGTCATGTCTGGCGTGCTGGAAGGCAGTAACGTTAAGCCAGTGGCGGCGATGACCGACATGATCGCCAGCGCGCGCCGTTTTGAAATGCAGATGAAGGTGATCTCCAGCGTTGATGAAAACGCCGGTCGCGCCAACCAGCTGCTGTCAATGAGTTAACAGGACACCCTATGATCAGTTCTTTATGGATCGCGAAAACCGGCCTCGACGCGCAGCAAACCAATATGGATGTCATCGCCAACAACCTGGCGAACGTGAGCACCAATGGGTTTAAACGTCAGCGTGCGGTTTTCGAAGATTTGCTTTACCAGACCATCCGCCAGCCGGGTGCGCAGTCGTCTGAACAGACCACGCTGCCATCCGGTCTGCAGATCGGTACCGGTGTTCGTCCGGTGGCTACCGAGCGTCTGCACAGCCAGGGCAACCTGTCCCAGACCAACAACAGCAAAGACGTGGCGATCAAAGGCCAGGGCTTCTTCCAGGTGCAGCTGCCTGACGGAACCTCTGCCTACACCCGTGACGGCTCGTTCCAGGTGGATCAGAACGGTCAGCTGGTGACGGCGGGCGGTTTCCAGGTGCAGCCGGCGATCAC
Source organism: Leclercia sp. AS011 (assembly GCF_037152535.1). Lineage (NCBI taxonomy): Bacteria > Pseudomonadati > Pseudomonadota > Gammaproteobacteria > Enterobacterales > Enterobacteriaceae > Leclercia > Leclercia sp. AS011. The sequence continues at coordinate 1,755,340 of NZ_JBBCMA010000001.1, read as the reverse complement.
CATTCCGGCTAACGCCCTGAGCATTACCATCGGGCGTGACGGGATCGTGAGCGTGACCCAGCAGGGTCAGGCCGCGCCGGTGCAGGTCGGCCAGCTTAACCTGACCACCTTCATGAACGACACCGGTCTGGAAAGCATCGGTGAGAACCTGTACATCGAAACCCAGTCCTCCGGTGCGCCGAATGAGAGCACGCCGGGTCTGAACGGTTCAGGTCTGCTGTATCAGGGGTATGTGGAAACCTCAAACGTCAACGTCGCGGAAGAGCTGGTGAATATGATCCAGGTTCAGCGCGCGTACGAAATTAACAGTAAAGCAGTGTCGACGACCGACCAGATGCTGCAGAAACTGACGCAACTCTAAGGTGTAGTCCGGTGCGGTTCGCGCCGCACCGGCTCCCTGTTTTCGAAGATGAAGGCAATGCAAAAACTCGCGGCGATTCGTTATCCGATAGTGACCCTTCTGGCCGTTACCCTCACCGGTTGCGCATGGGTTCCGTCTCAACCTCTGGTGCAGGGTGCGACTTCCGCCCAACCCATTCCTGGCCCGACGCCGGTCGCGAATGGCTCTATTTTCCAGACAGCGCAGCCGATTAACTACGGTTATCAGCCGATGTTTGAAGACCGTCGCCCGCGCAATATCGGCGATACGCTGACCATCCAGCTCCAGGAAAACGTCAGCGCCAGCAAGAGCTCGTCAGCGAATGCCAGCCGGGACGGGAAAACCAATTTTGGCTTCGATACCGTGCCGCGTTACCTCGAAGGTCTCTTCGGTAATGCTCGCGCCGATGCCGAGGCTTCTGGCGGCAACTCCTTTAACGGTAAAGGCGGCGCCAATGCCAGCAACACCTTTAGCGGCACCCTGACGGTTACCGTCGACCAGGTGCTGGCGAACGGCAATTTACATGTCGTGGGTGAAAAACAGATCGCCATTAATCAGGGCACTGAGTTCATTCGCTTCTCGGGTGTGGTTAACCCTCGCACCATCAGCGGCTCCAATACCGTACCGTCCACCCAGGTGGCGGATGCGCGCATCGAGTACGTCGGTAACGGCTACATCAATGAAGCGCAGAATATGGGCTGGTTGCAGCGTTTCTTCCTTAATTTATCTCCGATGTAAGCGAGGCGACCTATGTGCAAATCCCTCTTCGGGATCCTGTTGGTGCTGGTGGCAACCGTTGCCCAGGCCGACCGTATCCGCGATCTCACAAGCGTTCAGGGCGTACGAGAAAACTCCCTGATCGGCTACGGCCTGGTGGTCGGGCTGGACGGCACGGGTGACCAGACGACCCAGACCCCGTTCACCACCCAGAGCCTGAACAACATGCTCTCCCAGCTCGGCATCACGGTGCCGGCCGGCACCAACATGCAGCTGAAAAACGTGGCGGCGGTTATGGTTACCGCCTCCTACCCGGCATTCTCCCGCCAGGGGCAGACCATCGACGTGGTGGTCTCCTCCATGGGTAACGCTAAAAGCCTGCGTGGCGGTACGCTGCTGATGACCCCGCTGAAAGGCGTCGACAGCCAGGTCTACGCCCTCGCGCAGGGTAACATTCTGGTCGGCGGGGCGGGTGCCTCCGCAGGCGGCAGCAGCGTGCAGGTTAACCAGCTTAACGGCGGGCGTATCACCAACGGGGCGATCATTGAGCGTGAACTGCCAACCCAGTTCGGGTCCGGCAACACCATCAACCTGCAGCTGAACCAGGACGATTTCACGATGGCGCAGCAGATCGCGGACACCATTAACCGCGGCCGCGGCTATGGCAGCGCCACGGCGCTGGATGCCCGCACCGTGCAGATCCGCGTTTCCTCCGGAGGCAGCAACCAGGTTCGCCTGCTGGCGGATATCCAGAATATGGAAGTGAACGTCACGCCGCAGGATGCCAAAGTGATCATCAACTCCCGTACCGGGTCGGTGGTGATGAACCGTGAAGTGACCCTGGATAACTGCGCCGTGGCGCAGGGCAACCTGTCGGTCACCGTCAACCGCTCGGCTAACGTCAGCCAGCCGGATACGCCGTTTGGCGGCGGGGAGACCGTGGTAACGCCGCAGACCCAGATTGATATGCGTCAGAGCGGCGGCTCGCTGCAGAGCGTGCGCTCCAGCGCCAACCTGAACAACGTGGTGCGGGCGCTGAACGCGCTGGGCGCGACCCCGATCGATCTGATGTCGATTCTGCAATCGATGCAGAGTGCAGGCTGCCTGCGCGCCAAACTGGAAATTATCTGATGCTGACCGATAGCAAACTGCTGAGCAGCGCGGCCTGGGATACCCAGTCGCTCAACGACCTGAAAGCCAAAGCGGGCAAAGATCCGGCGGGTAACATCCGCCCGGTGGCCCGCCAGGTGGAAGGGATGTTTGTCCAGATGATGCTGAAAAGCATGCGTGAGGCGCTGCCGAAAGACGGCATCTTCAGCAGCGACTCAACGCGTCTGTACACCAGCATGTATGACCAGCAGATTGCGCAGCAGATGACCTCCGGTAAAGGGCTCGGGTTGGCCGATGTGATCGTAAAGCAGATGGCGGCCGCCCAGGGCGTGCCGCCGGAAGAGGCACCGCAGCAGGTACCGATGAAGTTCGATCTGGAAAAGGTGACCAGCTATCAAAACCAGGCCCTGACCCAGATGGTGCGTAAAGCGGTACCGAAAGCACCAGAAAGTAACGATGAACCGCTCACCGGGGACAGCAAAGACTTCCTGGCCCAGCTCTCGCTGCCGGCGCGTCTTGCCAGCCAGCAGAGCGGGGTGCCGCATCACCTGATTCTGGCCCAGGCGGCGCTGGAATCTGGCTGGGGGCAACGGCAGATCCGTCGGGAGAATGGCGAGCCAAGCTTCAACATCTTTGGCGTGAAGGCGACGGGAAGCTGGAAAGGGCCAACCACCGAGATCACCACCACTGAATATGAAAACGGTGAGGCGAAGAAAGTTAAAGCGAAGTTCCGCGTCTACAGCTCCTATCTGGAAGCGCTTTCAGACTATGTCGGTGTGTTGAGCCGCAACCCGCGCTACGCGGCAGTGACCCAGGCGGCGACGGCAGAGCAGGGTGCCCAGGCGTTGCAGAACGCAGGCTACGCGACCGATCCGCAGTATGCCCGCAAGCTGACCAGCATGATCCAGCAACTCAAAGCGATGGGTGAGAAAGTCAGCAAAGCCTACAGCAACGATATCGAAAATCTGTTCTGAAAGTTCTCAAGTCCGGCTGGGGGCTGCCGATAATCTCCAGCAGGACTCGTGTCTGAAAGTATAAAAGGAACCCCCATGTCCAGTTTGATCAACAGCGCCATGAGTGGCCTCAGTGCGGCACAGGCTGCGCTGAATACCGCCAGTAATAACATTTCAAGCTACAACGTGACGGGCTATACCCGTCAGACGACGGTGCTGAGCGCCTCAAATAGCACCCTGACAGGCGGCGGTTGGGTTGGCAACGGCGTGTATGTCTCCGGGGTACAGCGCGAATATGATTCATTCATTACCAACCAGCTGCGCGCTGCGCAGAACCAGAGCAGCGCCCTAACCACCCGCTACCAGCAGATGTCCAAAATTGACGACGTGCTGTCCGGCAGCACCAACAGCCTGGCGACCACCATGCAGGACTTCTTCAGCAGCCTGCAGACCCTGGTCAGCAATGCCGAAGATCCGGCAGCGCGCCAGACGGTGCTGGGCAAGGCCGATGGCCTGGTGAACCAGTTTAAGGTGAACGATCAGTATCTGCGCGATCAGGATAAGCAGATCAACATCGCGATCGGCACCAGCGTTGACCAGATCAACAACTACGCCAAACAGATTGCCAACCTGAACGATCAGATTTCCCGTCTGACCGGCGTGGGTGCAGGGGCTTCCCCGAACAACCTGCTCGATCAGCGCGACCAGCTGGTGAGCGAGCTGAACCAGATCGTGGGCGTCGAAGTCTCTGTCCAGGACGGCGGCACCTATAACGTCTCCTTCGGCAACGGCTACAACCTGGTCCAGGGCAGCACCTCCAACCAGCTGGCGGCGGTAAAATCCAGCGCCGATCCATCCCGTACCACGGTGGCCTTTGTTGATGGCACCTCTGGCCCGGTTGAGATCCCGGAAAAACTGCTGACCAGCGGTTCGCTGGGCGGCATGTTGACCTTCCGTACCGAAGAGCTCGACGCTGCGCGTAACACCCTGAACCAGCTGGCGCTCTCTTTTGCTAACGCGATGAATACCCAGCACGCAAAAGGCTTTGACGCAGATGGCGAGGCCGGCGAAAAATTATTTGATATCGGTGCACCTGCGGTACTGGCCAACAGCAAAAATACGGGCTCGGCTGCCGTGACTGCGAAAGTTGACATGGCCAACTACAGCAAAGTGCAGGCGACTGATTACAAGATGGAGTTTGATGGCTCCAGCTGGAAGATCACCCGCCTCTCCGATAAAACCACGATCACCGCCACCGATGACGGCAGCGGTAATCTCTCCTTCGATGGCCTGACGGTCAACGTATCGGGCGCGGCGAAAAATAAAGACAGCTTTATCGTTAAGCCTGTCGCCAGTGCCATTGTCAATATGGATCTGGCCATCAGCGATGAGTCAAAACTGGCGCTGGCCTCTGACGCGACGGGCGGTGAAAGTGATAACCGCAACGGTCAGGCGCTGCTGGATCTGCAGAACAGCAAAGTGGTTGGCGGCAACAAAACCTTTAACGATGCCTATGCCTCTCTGGTGAGTACCGTCGGCAGCAAAACGGCGACGCTGAAAACCAGCAGCACTACCCAGGCAAACGTGACGACGCAGCTGAGCAACCAGCAGCAGTCGATCTCCGGGGTTAACCTCGACGAAGAGTACGGCAACCTGCAGCGTTTCCAGCAGTACTACCTGGCCAATGCCCAGGTGCTGCAAACCGCCAGCACGCTCTTCGACGCAATAATTAATATTCGCTAAAGCTGAGGTCAACGATGCGTATTAGCACCCAGATGATGTATCAGCAGAACATGCGTGGGATCACCGATTCCCAGAGCAAGTGGCTGAGTTACGGTGAGCAGATGTCCACCGGTAAACGTGTCAACCGTCCGTCTGACGACCCGATCGCCGCCTCGCAGGCGGTGGTGTTGTCGCAGGCGCAGTCGCAGAACAGCCAGTACACGCTGGCGCGCTCTTTCGCCTCTCAGCGAGTAGGACTGGAGGAGAGCGTGCTGAGTCAAGTGACCAAGGCGGTGCAATCGGCGCAGGATAAAATTATCTCTGCCGGTAACGGCTCCCTGAGCGACAACGACCGTAGCTCCCTTGCTACCGATCTGCAGGGTATCCGCGATCAGCTGGTCAACCTGGCAAACAGTACCGACGGTAACGGACGCTATATTTTTGCCGGTTATAAAACGGACGCCCCGGCGTTTGATGAAGCGACCGCCAAATATAACGGCGGCGACACGCCTATCAGACAGCAGGTCGATTCCGCGCGTAACATGCAGATCAGTCATACCGGTAGTGAAGTGTTTGAATCCTTTACCAGCAATGCTGTGCCAGAGCCGGATGGTTCTACCCCGGAAAAGAATCTGTTTAAAATTATCGATAACGCCATTGCCGCGCTGAATACGCCAGTCAGTGACGATCAGGATAAGATGGACCAGTTGAATCTGGATATCGATAAGGCGAACCGCGGCTTGCGTAACTCGCTGGATAACGTCCTGACCGTACGTGCTGACCTGGGGACCAAACTGACCGAACTCGATGCCCTCGATACGCTGGGCAGCGATCGTGCGTTAGGCCAGACCCAGCAGATGAGCGATCTCGTAGACGTTGACTGGAACGCGGCGATCTCTTCCTACACCATGCAGCAGGCTGCACTTCAGGCATCCTACAAAGCGTTCAGCGATATGCAGGGTATGTCTCTGTTCCAGCTGAATAAGTAACAGGTTTGACCTTTGGACATGACTTGAAACTGGTTATGTTCCGTATGCCCAATCCGTTCTCACGGATTGGGCTTTTTTTTATCAGGAATTCTGCACAACTGCGCTGCTGGTGCGGGCGCTTTCTGCCAGACGGATAACCAGCGCGATGGCTGCCGTAACCGTCGCCAGGGCAATCACACCCGGCCAGCCTGCCATCGTATACAGCTGACTACCGAGCGCGGAACCCAGCGCCATCCCGATAAACACGCCGGTGAAGAGCAGAGCGTTCAGACGCCCCCGAGCCTGCGGCTCCAGACCGTAAACCAGATTCTGATGGGCGACCAGGCTTGATTGCAGGCCGAGATCAAAACCTACCGCAGAGATCGCAATCAGGACCAACTGCCCCTGTACGCCGAGGGCGGGCATCAGGAACATCAGGGCAAAGGAGATGGTCACCAGGGCGGCACCGAGCTGGGTGACTTTACCGGCACCGAGTTTATCGGCCAGACCGCCCGCCAGCGGGGCGGCCAGGGCACCTGCGGCACCGGCAATGCCGTACCCACCGGCGACGGCGCTACCCAGCTGATAGTGTTCCATCAGCATCACCGCCAGGGTAGACCAGAAGGCGCTGAAGGCGACAGAGAGGAAGCCCTGCGCCAGCGCGGCACGACGCAGCGCCGGATAACGACGCCACAGGTGCGCCATGGAACGCATCAATTCCGGATAACGCAGGTTCGACGGAACCGCGAAGCGGGGTAAAATCAACCACATCACGGCGGCCAGGATCGCAATGCTTACTGCTGCCAGCTGATACATCACGCGCCAGCCGAAGGCTTCACCGACCACGCCGCTCACCGTACGGGAGAGAAGGATCCCCAGCAGCAGGCCGGTCATCACCGTCCCGACGGTTTTCCCCTGTTTACCTGCCGGGGCAAGAATTGCCGCCGCCGGAACGATATCCTGCGCCATGGTGGCCGCCATCCCAATCAGCAGGCTGACCAGCAGCAGAGAGTGGATCTGCCCCGTCAGGCTACAGGCCAGCAGCAGCCCCGCCAGAGCGATACTTTTTACCACTATCAGGGTGCGGCGGTCATAGCGATCGCCCAGCGGCAGAAGGAACAGGATCCCCAGCGCATAACCTGCCTGAGTCAGCGTCGGCACCATCCCCATCCCTTCAATGCTGAGATGCAGATCGGCACCCATCAGCGGCAGCAGCGGCTGGGCATAATAGATAGAAGCAACGCTAAATCCGGCGCCAATGGCGAGGATAAAAATGACCCAACGGCTGACGGCTGGGGTTAATGGGCTGGTGTTCATATGCAGTTCCTCATTTCGGGTGTGTCGCTATTCTTTACCAGCCCGGCTTGCGGTGGTAGCAGGCGCAGTGTTAAAACACTTATACGTGTAACGTATAAACGGATAGATCATGAAGCGTTCAGAGCGTATAGACAGGGTCGAACTGATGCGAACTTTTGTGCGCATCATTGAGACAGGCTCTCTTTCCGCCGCCGCCGTGCAGATGGCCACTACCCAGGCTACCGTGAGCCGTCGCCTGCAGTCGCTGGAGACGCTGCTCGGCGTGCGTCTGATCCTGCGTACCACCCATGCCATGAAGCTGACCGACGACGGCGAACGCTGCTACCAGCATGCCCGTCGGGTGATCGACAGCTGGCATGCGCTGGAAGATGAAGTCGGGCAGACGGAAGATGAACCCGTGGGCGTGCTCCGTGTTCGCGCCCCCCACGCCTTCGGGCAGGAGCAGCTGCTGGAGCCATTAACGGCATTTTTGCTGCGCTATCCACGCCTCAACGTAGAGTGGATGCTCAACGATCGTTCAGCCGATTTTCTGAGTGACAATATCGACTGCGCTATCCGGGTGGGGGCGGAGATCGACCCGGGCACGGTGTCGGTATTACTGGCCGAGGTGCCGCGCTGTATTGTTGCCTCTCCCGAGTTGCTCGCCCGCCATGACCCGGTCGGGAAGCCAGAGGATCTCTCTGCGCTGCCCTGGGTGGCACTGAATACCTTTTATCGCCAGCACGTGGAGCTATTCCACTCAGGTGCACCGCAACCGCTGCGGGTGGCAATCTCGCCCCGGCTGAGCACCGACAGCCTGTACGTGGCGCGGAAAAGCGCATTGACCGGGCTGGGGGTGGCGGTGGTATCAAGCTGGACGGTAGAAGCCGATATCCGTGAAGGCAGGCTAGTGCACCTGCTGCCCGACTGGCAGCCGGCCGCGTTGCCGGTGCATCTGGTCTATCCGTGGTCACGCTACTATCCGGCACGTCTGCGCCGTTTTCTGGAGATGATGCGAGAGGTGATGCCTGCAATCGCCGGGATGCGCAGGCCGGGACAGAAGCCATAAAAAAAGCCGACCCGGAGGTCGGCTTTTGCGCTTAAGCGGGCTTATTCAGCTGGCTGCGGGCGCGTAGCAGGCGCTGTTGCCTGGTGCGTGGCGCTGTGACCGCCTGCAGAGCCTTTGCCGTCGAAATCAAACGCCGGGCGTACCCAGTCGCTGTGACGTGGGGCTTCCGGAACATATTCCGGTGCCGGGGCGCGGGTCATTGGCGCAGTGGCGTGGTGAAGTTCTGGGTTAACCTGAACGGCTGGTGCTGGCTTCACTTCCGGCGCTTTGACTTCAGCGACTTCAGGTTTCTCTTCCGCAACAGGTTCAACGTCAATTTCAACTTCAGGCTGAACTTCAGTTTCCACTTCAACTTCCACTACCGGCTGAGGTTCAACGGCTTCCTCGGTGATTTCCACCGGCTCAGCAGCCTTAGCGTCTTCCACAACCTGTTCCGCGACGACGGCATCTTCAGGAGCGATAATCTGCGGCTGTTCTGTCACAGGCGCGGCAATCACTTCCGGATGTGAAGTTTCGACTTCAACAACCTGCGGTTCAGGGATAACCACTGCCGCCGCCTCGGTGATAACCTCATCAACGACTGGCGCTACCGGGGCAACCGCGTCGACAGCAACGTTCTGCTCGTCAAACTGCTGCTCCTGAGGACGGGCAACCGGATAACGGATCCAGGCTTTACCAGAGGCCATTTCTGGCGATGCACAGGCGATAGCCAGCGGCATCGGCGACTGCAGCGGGTAACGCTCGTCACGATAACGACGACGACGCTGACCGCTCACGCGCAGATGACGTGGGGAGCGACGTGAACGACGCGGCATACCTGCGTTGTCACGGCCTTCACCGGTCTCTTCCTGCTCAGGTGCCGTTTCGATAACCGCAGGCAGGTCAACTTTCGCCAGCTCGGTGCTCTGGGCTGGTTCAATCTGAGGTGCTGCGATTTCAACTGCTGCTTCTTCGGTCTGAGACTCGAAACGCACTTTCTGGTTCAGCTGGCGCTGCTTACGGCGCGGCATGACCTGAACGCGTTCTTCCTGATCGGCATCCTGCACGGTCTCTTCTTCGCGATTCAGCGCTTTAACTTCCTGCTGCGCCTGGCGCTTGTCATCATTACGACGACGGTTGCGCTCGCGGCGTGGCTGTTGCTCATCACGCTGTCTGCCTTTGTCAGCCTCTTCGCTGACCGGCTGGCGAGTTTCGCGCTCTTCCGCGTTCTGCTGCGGCTTCTCGCGACGGTTGCGACGGTTATCGTCACGACCTTCACGGCGCTCACGCCCTTCGCGGTTATCGCGATTATCACGGCTCTCGCGATTGTCGCGGCTTTCGCTGCCTTCACGACCTTCGTTATTTTCGGAACGGTTATCGCGGCGCTCGTTGCGGTCACGACGGTTGTTCTGACGTTTACGACGATCCGGTGAACGCTCCTGTTTCTCTTCTTTCTTCTCAACCGGTGCCGGGGCTGGTTGTGGCTCTTCGCCAGCAAACATTTTCTTCAGCGCGCTGAAGAAGCGGCTCAGCAGGCCAGGCTGTTCAGCAGATTGGCTGACTTCTGCCGCAGGTTTAGCTGCTGCCGGTTTGGCGACCACGGTCTCCTGCGCTGGGGCAGGTGGCGCTTCTGGCATCACAAACGCGGCCAGGGCTGGCTGTTCCGGAAGCTTACGCTCGGCGTACTCTTCGTCGGAAGGCAGGGCCATCTCCTCTTCATGCAGCTTCGGCAGCATGTAGCTCAGGGTGGATGTCTCTTCGCCTTTACGCACGCGCAGCACAGAGTAGTGCGGGGTTTGCATCTGGTCGTTAGGGACGATCACACAGCGCACGCCGCTCAGACGCGCTTCGATAGCACTAACCGCAGCACGTTTTTCGTTCAGCAGGTAGGAGGCAACCGGCACAGGCACAATGGCGTGGACTTCTTTGGTGTTCTCTTTCAGCGCTTCTTCTTCAATCAGACGCAGGATAGAGAGCGCCAGAGATTCGTTGTCACGCACGGTGCCGGTGCCGCTACAGCGTGGGCAGACGTGGTGGCTGGATTCACCGAGGGACGGGCTCAGACGCTGACGGGACATCTCCAGCAGACCAAAACGGGAGATGTGGCTGATCTGGATACGCGCACGATCCTGACGTACCGCTTCACGCAGACGGTTTTCCACCGCGCGCTGGTGACGGACTGGCGTCATATCGATGAAGTCGATAACGATCAGGCCGCCGAGGTCACGCAGACGCAGCTGACGGGCAATCTCATCGGCCGCTTCGAGGTTGGTGTTGAACGCCGTTTCTTCGATATCACCGCCGCGGGTAGCACGCGCGGAGTTGATGTCGATGGCGGTCAGCGCCTCGGTGCTGTCGATAACGATAGAGCCGCCGGACGGCAGACGAACTTCACGCTGGAAGGCGGATTCAATCTGAGATTCGATCTGGTAGTGGCTGAACAGCGGGATTTCACCGGTGTACAGTTTGATTTTGCTGGTGAAATCAGGACGACCCAGCGCGGCAATGTGCTGGCGAGCCAGCTCAAGCACTTTCGGGTTATCAATCAGAATTTCACCGATGTCCTGACGCAGGTAGTCACGGAAGGCACGCACGATGACGTTGCTTTCCTGGTGGATCAGGAATGGAGCAGGGCGGCTTTCAGCGGCTTTCTGAATCGCTTCCCAGTGCTTCAGGCGGAAGCCGAGGTCCCACTGCAGCGCTTCGGCAGATTTGCCTACGCCTGCGGTACGGACAATCAGACCCATGCCGTCGGGCAGTTCAAGACTGGCCAGCGCTTCTTTCAGCTCGGTACGATCGTCGCCTTCAATCCGGCGAGAGATACCGCCCGCACGCGGGTTGTTCGGCATCAGTACCAGATAGCTGCCTGCCAGACTGATAAAGGTGGTCAGTGCGGCACCCTTGTTGCCACGCTCTTCTTTATCGATCTGAACAATAACTTCCTGGCCTTCACGCAGCACATCTTTGATGTTCGGGCGGCCATGGGCGTTATAGTTAGAAGGGAAGTATTCGCGAGCGATCTCTTTCAGGGGGAGGAAACCATGACGCTCGGCACCGTAGTCAACAAATGCGGCTTCAAGGCTGGGTTCAATGCGGGTGATTTTGCCTTTGTAAATGTTCGCTTTTTTCTGTTCGTGTCCAGGACTTTCGATATCCAGATCGTACAGACGCTGCCCATCCACAAGGGCGACACGCAACTCTTCTTGCTGAGTTGCGTTGATTAACATTCTTTTCATCGTAACTTACTCATTATTCTTACATTGACGACTAAGCTGCGGGCAAGGTGACGCTTTCCGGGGTATGAACCGATGGCCTCGTGTCTTTTCACGTCGCCAACCTCACGGTTGTCGCTCGCTTAAGAGGCGCAAAGTGTCGGTTGCCTGTATTTCATACGGAAATACAGCGCGATTATCAGGGGAATAGCCTGGGTAAAACTCTCCAGAGAAGATTCCATTTACCGGTAAGTACTGCAACCCGCAGCCCGCTAACTGTCTGAAAGATCAATACGTCTTACGCCATTGCTGCGTGGATGATCGGTCAGACAAAATTGGTCATTCCGTCGATATCCTTGCTTAACCAGGATTTAACACGGAAAACAGCAGCATTATTCCATTGCTAACCGGGTTATAGCAAGATGACTTTTACCAATTATCACCCGGTTACTCACAGTTTTTTCACTTCCTTCGAAGGATTGGTTTAATAACCACCAAATCGATTGCGTGAACGAAACCCTGACCGGGTAAAGGTAAATATAAGCATAGAAAAATGAGTGGCGCTAATGGCTGGCGATAATTAGAATCGCCCCCCATGAAAACAGAGACTCCAGCCGTAAAAATGGTTGCCATCACCGAAGATGAAGCGGGGCAACGCATCGACAACTTTTTGCGCACCCAACTGAAGGGTGTGCCAAAGAGCATGATTTATCGCATCCTGCGTAAGGGTGAGGTACGGGTTAATAAGAAGCGCATCAAACCTGAATACAAACTTGAAGCGGGTGATGAAGTGCGCATTCCGCCCGTGCGCGTTGCCGAGCGGGAAGAAGAGGCGGTGTCGCCGCATCTGAATAAAGTCGCGGCGCTGACGAATGTGATTTTATATGAAGACGATCATATTCTGGTGCTCAACAAACCCTCAGGCACCGCCGTACACGGCGGTAGTGGTTTGAGCTTCGGCGTGATTGAAGGCCTGCGCGCGCTGCGCCCGGAAGCCCGCTTCCTGGAGCTGGTCCATCGTCTTGACCGCGACACCTCCGGCGTTCTGCTGGTTGCCAAAAAGCGTTCGGCGCTGCGTTCGCTGCATGAACAGCTGCGTGAGAAAGGAATGCAGAAGGACTACCTCGCGCTGGTGCGTGGACAGTGGCAGTCCCATGTCAAAGTAGTACAGGCGCCGCTGCTGAAAAATATTCTGCAAAGCGGTGAGCGTATCGTTCGCGTGAGCCAGGAAGGTAAACCCTCTGAAACCCGGTTTAAGGTGGAAGAGCGGTATGAATTCGCCACCCTGGTGCGCTGCAGCCCGGTAACCGGGCGTACCCACCAGATCCGCGTTCACACGCAGCATGCGGGCCATCCTATCGCCTTTGACGATCGCTATGGTGATCGTGAGTTTGATAAACAGCTGGCCGGTACGGGCTTATCACGTCTGTTCCTGCATGCCGCCGCGCTGAAGTTTACCCATCCGGGTACCGGTGAGGTGATGCGTATCGAAGCCCCGCTGGACGAACAGCTGAAGCGCTGTCTGAAAGTTCTGCGCGGAAATTAATGCCGGGTGGCGCTGCGCTTACCCGGCCTACAAAGCCGTAGGCCCGTGCAAGCGTAGCGCCGCCGGGCAAAGCAAATGGCTACGCCATCAACGGATTGTAATGCTCCCGACGCAGCATCTGGCACAGCGCAATCAGCGGTAATCCCACCAGCGTATTCGGATCCCGCCCGTCCAGCCGGTCAAACAACGCAATCCCCAACCCTTCGCTCTTAAAGCTGCCTGCGCAGTTTAACGGCCGCTCTTTTCGCACGTAATCGTCAATTTCCTGCTCGCTGAGATGGCGGAAGTGGACGTCAAAGGGTTCGCATTCCGTCTGTAAATGGCCCGTAGACGAATTATAAAGAGCCAGGCCGGTGTAGAAGGTGACGATACTGCCGCGCGCTTTCAGCAGCTGCTGGCGGGCATTCTCTTCGGTGTGCGGTTTTCCGGTAATCATTCCATCCAGGACGCAAACCTGATCGGAACCTATAATTAAGTGGTCAGGGAATCGCGCAGCCAGACTTTTCGCCTTTTCCTGAGCCAGACGGACCACCAGATGGCGTGGCGACTCCCCGGGCTGTGGGCTTTCATCCACGTCCGGCGCGGCGCATTCGAAGGGGACGCCCAACTTTTCCAGCAACACGCGGCGGTAGGGTGACGTGGAGGCGAGAATGAGATTTGGCATATTTTTTTCACCAGATATAGCGTATCGATGCCAGCCATTTTAAACTACGGGCCGCAATGTGTGCGAATAAATGGCAAAAGGCAGCCTGAGGTTGCCTTTTTCTTTGACTCTATGACGTTACAAAGTTAATATGCGCGCCCTATGCAAAAGGTAAAATTACCCCTGACTCTTGATCCGGTTCGTACGGCTCAAAAACGCCTTGATTACGAAGGTATCTATACTCGTGATCAGGCTGAGCGTATCGCCGAATCCGTAGTCAGTGTGGACAGTGATGTGGAATGCTCCATGTCGTTCGAAATCGATCCCCAGCGCCTTGCCGTTATTACCGGTGATGCAAAGGTGTCGGTCACGCTCGAGTGTCAGCGTTGCGGGAAACCGTTCCCACTTCATGTTCACACAACATATTGTTTTAGTCCGGTTCGTTCAGACGAACAGGCTGAAGCACTCCCGGAAGCGTATGAGCCGATTGAGGTTAACGAATTCGGTGAAATCGATCTGCTGGCGCTGGTTGAAGATGAAATCATCCTCACCTTGCCTGTAGTTCCGGTGCATGATTCTGAACACTGTGAAGTGTCCGAGGCGGACATGGTCTTTGGGGAACTGCCTGATGAAGCGCAAAAACCAAATCCATTTGCCGTATTAGCCAGTTTAAAGCGTAAGTAATTAAGGAGTAAGGTCCATGGCCGTACAACAGAATAAACCAACCCGTTCCAAACGTGGCATGCGTCGTTCCCATGACGCGCTGACTGCAGTTACCAGCCTGTCTGTAGACAAGACTTCTGGTGAAAAACACCTGCGTCACCACATCACCGCTGACGGTTTCTACCGCGGCCGCAAGGTTATCACTAAGTAATCACGCGTTTGCGTGATTAGGCTTAGTGAGGGTTTCCCCGTGCAAACGGGGATATACCGAACCAGGCTGCGACGATACCTTGACACGTCTAACCCTGGCGTTAGATGTCATGGGGGGAGATTTTGGCCCTTCCGTGACAGTGCCTGCAGCATTGCAGGCACTGAACTCTAATTCGCAACTCACTCTCCTGTTAGTCGGCAATCCCGACACAATCACGCCATTACTTGCAAAAGCTGACTTCGAACAACGTTCACGTCTGCAGATTATTCCTGCCCAGTCAGTTATTGCCAGTGATGCCCGCGCCTCACAGGCGATCCGTAGCAGCCGCGGAAGCTCAATGCGCATTGCGCTGGAGCTGGTAAAAGAAGGGCGCGCCCAGGCGTGCGTTAGCGCTGGCAATACCGGCGCGCTGATGGGGCTGGCAAAATTACTGCTTAAACCTCTTGAGGGTATTGAGCGCCCGGCGCTGGTCACGGTACTGCCGCACCAGCAAAAGGGCAAAACGGTGGTGCTGGATTTAGGCGCTAACGTCGACTGCGACAGTGTTATGCTGGCGCAGTTCGCCGTCATGGGCTCGGTGCTGGCAGAGGAAGTGGTGGGGATCTCGCGTCCCCGCGTGGCTTTGCTGAATATCGGCGAGGAAGAGACCAAAGGTCTCGACAGCATCCGTGAGGCGGCCGAGCGGCTAAAAAATGAGCCATCCATCAACTATATTGGATATCTCGAAGCCAACGAATTATTGACCGGAAAAACGGATGTACTGGTGTGTGACGGGTTTACAGGAAACGTTACATTAAAAACCATGGAAGGGGTGGTGAGAATGTTTCTTTCTCTGCTTAAATCGCAGGGAGAGGGTAAAAAACGGTCATGGTGGCTGATTATATTGAAGCGTTGGTTACAAAAGAGCCTGACGCGGCGATTCAGTCACCTCAACCCCGACCAGTATAATGGCGCCTGTCTGTTAGGATTGCGCGGCATTGTGATTAAGAGTCACGGTGCGGCCAATCAGCGAGCGTTTGCCGTCGCGATTGAACAGGCAGTGCAGGCGGTGCAGCGACAAGTCCCACAGCGGATTGCCGCTCGCCTGGGATCTGTATTAGCAAAAAGTGACTGAGCGTACATGTATACGAAGATTTTAGGTACCGGCAGCTATCTGCCAAAGCAAGTGCGAACCAACGCCGATCTGGAAAAAATGGTCGATACCTCTGACGAGTGGATCGTCACGCGTACAGGTATCCGCGAACGTCGTATTGCCGCGCCAGATGAAACAGTTTCCACCATGGGCTATGAAGCCGCCCAGCGCGCGCTGGAAATGGCGGGTGTCGATAAAAACGACATTGGCCTGATTATCGTTGCGACCACCTCTGCGACGCATGCTTTCCCAAGCGCCGCGTGCCAGGTGCAGAATATGCTGGGCATTAAAGGCTGCCCGGCGTTTGACGTTGCCGCTGCCTGCGCAGGCTTTACCTATGCGCTGAGCATTGCCGATCAGTACGTGAAATCTGGCGCCGTTAAAAATGCGCTGGTTATCGGTGCTGATGTGCTGGCACGTACCTGCGATCCAACCGATCGCGGAACCATCATTATTTTTGGTGACGGTGCCGGGGCTGTCCTGTTAGGGCAATCTGAAGAGCCGGGCATCATCTCAACGCATTTACATGCGGACGGTAGCTACGGCGAGCTGTTGACGCTGCCAAACGCCGATCGTGTTAATCCGGACAATGCAATCTACCTGACCATGGCCGGTAACGAAGTCTTCAAAGTGGCGGTAACCGAGCTGGCGCACATCGTTGACGAGACGCTGGAAGCGAACAACCTCGAGCGTTCCGCCCTTGACTGGCTGGTGCCGCATCAGGCGAACCTGCGCATTATTAGCGCCACGGCGAAGAAACTCGGCATGTCTATGGATAACGTTGTGGTGACGCTGGATCGTCATGGCAACACGTCTGCAGCATCCGTGCCCTGCGCGTTTGACGAAGCGGTGCGCGATGGACGAATTCAACGAGGCCAACTGGTCTTGCTCGAAGCCTTCGGGGGCGGTTTCACCTGGGGTTCTGCGCTGGTTCGTTTCTAGTATAAGGATAAAAAAATGACGCAATTTGCTTTTGTGTTCCCCGGTCAGGGTTCTCAGGCCGTTGGAATGTTGTCCGGCTTAGCGGAGCAGTATCCGGTCATCGAAGAGACCTTCCGTGAAGCGTCGGACGCCCTGGGCTACGATCTTTGGGCGCTGACCCAGCAGGGGCCCGCCGAAGAGCTGAATAAAACCTGGCAGACCCAGCCTGCACTGCTGACCGCATCGGTCGCACTGTGGCGCGTATGGCAGCAGCAGGGCGGCAAAACGCCAGCGCTGTTGGCCGGTCACAGCCTGGGTGAATACTCTGCGCTGGTTTGCGCAGGGGTGATTGCGTTTGCTGATGCCGTGCGTCTGGTTGAACTGCGCGGCAAATTTATGCAGGAAGCGGTGCCGGAAGGCACCGGCGGCATGTCGGCCATTATTGGTCTGGATGATGCTTCTATCGCCAAAGCCTGTGAAGAATCTGCAGAAGGTCAGGTGGTCTCTCCGGTAAATTTCAACTCGCCGGGCCAGGTGGTTATCGCCGGTCATAAAGAAGCGGTTGAACGTGCAGGCGCAGCCTGTAAAGCTGCAGGTGCTAAACGTGCGCTGCCGCTGCCGGTGAGCGTACCCTCGCACTGCGCGCTGATGAAACCGGCTGCCGAGAAGCTGGCGGTAGAGCTGGAAAAAATTACCTTCAACGCACCAGCCATTGCGGTGGTGAATAACGTTGATGTGCAGTGCGAAACCGCGCCAGAGGCTATCCGCCATGCGCTGGTTCGTCAGCTGTACAGCCCGGTTCAGTGGACCAAAACCGTTGAGTTTATGGCGTCCCAGGGCGTGGAACATTTATATGAAGTGGGCCCGGGTAAAGTCCTCACCGGTCTGACCAAACGTATTGTTGATACCCTGACCGCATCGGCCATTAATGAGCCGGAAGCCCTGTCAGCGGCACTCGCGCAGTAAAAAGAGGAACACCATGAGTTTTGAAGGAAAAATCGCACTGGTTACTGGTGCAAGCCGCGGTATTGGCCGTGCTATCGCTGAAACCCTTGTCGCGCGTGGCGCGAAAGTGATCGGCACCGCGACCAGCGAAAGCGGCGCGCAGGCGATCAGCGAGTACCTGGGTGCGAACGGTAAAGGTCTGATGTTGAATGTGACCGATCCTGCATCTATCGAATCTGTTCTGGGAAATATTCGCGCAGAATTTGGCGAAGTGGATATTCTGGTCAATAATGCCGGAATCACTCGCGACAACTTATTGATGCGAATGAAAGATGATGAGTGGAGCGATATTCTCGAAACCAACCTGTCATCTGTGTTCCGTCTGTCAAAAGCGGTAATGCGAGCTATGATGAAGAAGCGTCATGGGCGTATTATCACTATCGGTTCTGTGGTTGGTACCATGGGAAATGCTGGTCAGGCTAACTACGCTGCGGCGAAAGCAGGTCTGATCGGTTTCAGTAAGTCGCTGGCGCGCGAAGTTGCGTCCCGCGGAATTACTGTAAACGTTGTTGCTCCGGGCTTTATTGAAACGGACATGACGCGTGCGCTGACCGATGAGCAGCGTGCGGGTACGCTGGCGGCAGTTCCGGCGGGTCGTTTAGGCGACCCTAAAGAAATCGCCAGCGCGGTTGCATTTTTAGCCTCTGACGAAGCGAGTTACATCACTGGTGAAACTCTCCACGTCAATGGCGGGATGTATATGGTTTAATCACGATAGAAAATATTTGCGTTATTAGGGCGAATGGCCTCAAAATAACGTAAAATCGTGGTAAGACCTGCCGGGATTTAGTTGCAAATTTTTCAACATTTTATACACTACGAAAACCATCGCGAAAGCGAGTTTTGATAGGAAATTTAAGAGTATGAGCACTATCGAAGAACGCGTTAAGAAAATTATCGGCGAACAGCTGGGCGTTAAGCAGGAAGAAGTTGTGAACTCCGCTTCCTTCGTTGAAGACCTGGGCGCAGATTCTCTTGACACCGTTGAGCTGGTAATGGCTCTGGAAGAAGAGTTTGATACTGAGATTCCGGACGAAGAAGCTGAGAAAATCACCACCGTTCAGGCTGCCATTGATTACATCAACGGTCACCAGGCGTAAGTGAGCATCTCCAGGCGGTCATTCGACCGCCTGTGTTTTTTCTTTTGTAGTCCCTCGATTTTCTTTTTTTATCCCTCCCTGGAGGACAAGCGTGTCTAAGCGTCGTGTAGTTGTGACCGGACTTGGCATGTTATCTCCTGTCGGCAATACCGTAGAGTCTACCTGGAACGCTCTCCTTGCCGGTCAGAGTGGCATCAGCCTAATCGACCATTTCGATACTAGCGCCTATGCAACGAAATTTGCTGGCTTAGTAAAGGATTTTAACTGTGAAGAGATCATCTCGCGCAAAGAACAGCGCAAGATGGATGCCTTCATTCAATATGGAATTGTCGCTGGCGTTCAGGCCATGCAGGATTCTGGCCTTGAAATTACGGAAGAGAACGCAACCCGTATTGGCGCCGCTATTGGCTCCGGGATTGGTGGTCTTGGCCTGATTGAGGAAAACCATACCTCTCTGGTAAATGGTGGTCCACGTAAAATTAGCCCGTTCTTCGTTCCGTCAACGATTGTTAACATGGTGGCAGGTCACCTGACCATCATGTTTGGCCTGCGTGGTCCAAGCATCTCGATTGCCACTGCCTGTACGTCCGGTGTGCATAACATCGGCCAGGCGGCGCGTATCATCGCCTACGGCGATGCCGATGCAATGGTGGCAGGCGGCGCAGAAAAAGCCAGTACCCCACTGGGTGTCGGCGGTTTCGGCGCAGCGCGCGCTCTGTCTACCCGCAACGATAATCCGCAGGCGGCAAGCCGTCCGTGGGATAAAGACCGTGATGGTTTCGTGCTGGGTGACGGTGCAGGTATGGTCGTGTTGGAAGAGTACGAGCATGCGAAGAAACGTGGCGCAAAAATCTATGCAGAAATCATTGGTTTCGGCATGAGCAGCGACGCTTATCACATGACTTCTCCGCCGGAAGACGGGGCAGGTGCTGCGCTGGCAATGGTTAACGCGATCCGCGATGCGGGTATCGAACCGGGCCAGATTGGCTATGTGAATGCGCACGGTACTTCCACGCCAGCAGGCGACAAAGCTGAAGCGCAGGCGGTTAAGTCTGTGTTTGGCGATGCGGCCCGCCGCGTGATGGTCAGCTCCACTAAATCCATGACCGGACACCTGTTGGGTGCGGCGGGTGCAGTAGAATCCATCTACTCCATCCTTGCGCTGCGCGATCAGGCTGTTCCGCCAACCATCAACCTGGATAACCCGGATGACGGTTGCGATCTGGACTTCGTTCCGCACGAAGCGCGTCAGGTCAGCGGCCTGGAGTACACCCTGTGTAACTCCTTCGGCTTTGGTGGCACCAACGGCTCTCTGATCTTTAAAAAGGTCTGAGGCTGACAGCCGGGGCGGTTTAACATCTTCCCGGCACATTGATAAAAAAGGTCCGCTTGTCGGGCCTTTTTTATTCGGTTTTATTCCCTTGTCCGCGGCTCGCCTTCCTGCCAGACTATTCGCCCCTTTAAAAGGAGCCATCATGTTCTTGATCAATGGCATACCCCAGGAAACGCTCCCGGCGAGCGACAGGGCTGTTCAGTTTGGTGACGGCTGCTTCACCACGGCGCGTATTGCTGCGGGCCAGGTCTGTCTGCTGGATGCCCATCTGCAACGCTTGCAGAAAGCCTGTGAAAAACTGCTCATTCCCTTTGTTGAGTGGGCCGAATTAGAGCGCGAAATGATCGCGCTTGTCCGGGGAAACGAGAGTGGCGTACTGAAAGTCATTATCAGTCGGGGAAGCGGCGGCAGAGGTTACAGCGCAGCGAACTGCCTGCATCCGGTTCGACTCCTTTCGGTATCGGCGTATCCCGCCCATTATGAAGGCTGGCGTCGCGAAGGCATTGTGCTGGCCCTAAGCCCGGTACGGCTGGGACGTAACCCGCAGCTGGCAGGGATAAAACACCTTAACCGACTTGAACAGGTGCTGATCCGCACCCATCTCGAACAGACCCAGGCTAACGAGGCGCTGGTTCTTGACAGCGAAGGGGTGATTACGGAATGCTGTGCCGCGAATTTATTCTGGCGTCAGGGTAACGAGGTTTTCACTCCCCGGCTGGATCAGGCTGGCGTCATCGGCCTGATGCGCCAGTTTTGTCTTCAGCAGCTGGCACACTCCGGGTACCGCGTTGCCGAAGTGCATGCCTCTGAGGCTGCACTGGCTGAGGTGGACGAGATGGTCGTCTGCAATGCGCTGATGCCCGTCGTGCCGGTTCGCCAGTACGGTTCTCAACGTTTTTCATCGCGTGAGTTATACGCATTCTTAGCCCCTCTGTGTGAGCAAAGCAGATAGTCATGAAAAAAATGTTGCGCTTTATTCTCCTCATCCTTGTCGTGCTGGGCATTGCCGCTGGCGTGGGGATGTGGAAAGTTCGCCAGCTGGCGGGCAGTCCAATTCTGATCTCTGAAGAGACGATCTTTACCCTGAAACCGGGCACCGGGCGACTGGCGCTGGGTGACCAGCTCTATGGCGAGAAGATTATTAACCGTCCGCGGGTATTCCAGTGGTTGTTACGCGTGCAGCCTGAGCTGTCGCATTTCAAAGCCGGTACCTATCGCTTTACGCCGGGGATGACCGTCAAAGAGATGTTGCAGCTGCTTGAGAGCGGTAAAGAGGCGCAGTTCCCGCTGCGTTTCGTGGAAGGGATGCGCCTGAGCGATTACCTGAAACAGCTCCGCGACGCCCCTTATATCAAACATACGCTGCAGGACGACAGCTACGCCACCGTCGCTGAGGCCCTGAAGTTTGAACATCCTGAGTGGGTCGAAGGGTGGCTCTGGCCGGATACCTGGATGTACACTGCGGGCACTACGGATGTGGCTTTGCTGCAGCGCGCGCATAAAAAGATGGTTGAAGCGGTGGATAAAGCCTGGGAAGGGCGGATGGAGAATCTGCCGTATAAAGATCAGAACCAGTTCGTGACCATGGCCTCAATCGTCGAGAAAGAGACGGCGGTAGCCAGCGAGCGGGATCAGGTCGCCTCGGTCTTTATCAATCGTCTGCGTATCGGCATGCGTCTGCAGACCGATCCGACGGTGATTTACGGTATGGGTGAGAATTACAAGGGCAAAATTTCACGGAAAGACCTGGAAACCCCAACCGATTATAATACCTATGTCATTAGCGGCTTACCCCCGGGGCCGATTGCAACGCCGGGTCAGGCATCGTTGAATGCCGCCGCGCATCCGGCAAAAACTCCGTATCTCTATTTCGTCGCGGACGGAAAGGGTGGACATACTTTTAACACCAATCTTGCCAGTCATAATCGTTCGGTTCAGGATTATCTGAAGGCACTTAAGGAAAAAAATGCGCAGTAATTACATCGTCATTGAGGGGCTGGAAGGCGCCGGGAAAACCACCGCACGTGACGTGGTGGTCGAGACGCTCAAAGCGTGTGGCATTGAAGAGATGATCTTCACCCGCGAGCCGGGCGGCACCCAGCTTGCTGAAAAACTGCGCAGCCTGGTGCTGGACATCAAATCGGTCGGGGATGAAGTGATCACCGACAAAGCCGAAGTGATGATGTTCTACGCCGCACGCGTCCAGCTGGTCGACACCGTCATCAAACCTGCTCTGGCGCGGGGATGCTGGGTGATTGGCGATCGCCACGATCTCTCCACCCAGGCCTATCAGGGCGGTGGACGCGGCATTGACCAGCAGATGCTTGGCACGCTGCGCGATGCGATCCTCGGTGATTTCCGCCCGAACCTGACGCTCTACCTCGACGTGACCCCGGAAGTGGGACTGAAACGCGCCCGCGCCCGCGGCGAACTGGATCGTATCGAACAGGAGTCGCTGGACTTCTTTAACCGCACCCGCGCCCGCTACCTTGAGCTGGCGGCCCAGGACAGTTCGATCCGCACCATTGATGCTACCCAGCCGCTGGAACAGGTGATGAACGACATTCGCCAGACGGTGACTGACTGGCTGAAGGAACAACAGGCATGAAATGGTATCCATGGTTGCGCCCGCACTTTGAGCAGCTGGTGAACAGCTATCAGTCCGGTCGGGGGCATCATGCGTTACTGATCCAGGCGCTGCCGGGCATGGGCGATGAGGCGCTGATCTACGCCATCAGCCGTTTTCTGATGTGCCAGCAGCCGCAGGGACATAAAAGCTGCGGTCAGTGCCGCAGCTGTCAGCTGATGCAGGCGGAAACGCACCCGGACTATTACGCGCTGGAGCCGGAGAAGGGCAAAACCGCGCTCGGCATCGACGCGGTGCGCGCGGTAAGTGAAAAGCTCTACGAGCGCGCGCGACTGGGTGGGGCCAAAGTCGTCTGGCTGAAGGATGCCGCCCAGCTTACCGAGGCCGCGGCCAACGCTCTGTTAAAAACCCTCGAAGAACCGCCGGAAAATACCTGGTTCCTGATGGCCTGCCGTGAACCTGGACGGCTGCTGGCGACCCTGCGCAGCCGGTGTCGTCTGCATCATCTCAGCGTGCCGCAGGAGGCGTGGGCCGTCAGCTGGCTGGCGCGGGAAGTGACAACGTCACAAGAGGCGGCGCTGAGCGCGCTGCGTCTGAGCGGCGGGGCACCTGCCGCGGCGCTGGCCCTGCTACAGCCCAACATCCAGACGCAACGGGAACAACTTTGTCAGGCGCTCGGTGCGGTGTCGGACAGCAGCGACTGGCTGAGCCTGCTTCCGGTCCTGAACCATGAGCAAGCCCCCGATCGCCTGCACTGGCTGGCAGCTCTGCTGCTGGACGCCCTTAAAATTCAGCAGGGGGCGACCCTGTTAAGCAACGCCGATGCCTGGCCGCTGGTTAATCGTCTGGCGCAACGCCTGCCGGGTGTGGCATTGCGGGCTATCCTTCATGATGTCTGCCAGTGTCGTGAACAACTACTCAGCGTAACGGGATTGAATCGGGAGCTTGTCCTGACCGACCTGTTACTCACTATCGAGCATTACCTGCAACCGGGCACGACGCTGCCTGTATCACATCTCTGAGAGAGACATTATGTTTTTAGTCGACTCACACTGCCATCTCGATGGCCTGGATTATCAATCCCTGCATAAAAACGTCGATGACGTGCTGGCAAAAGCCGCCGCCCGCGATGTGAAATTTTGCCTGGCGGTCGCCACGACCTTACCCGGCTACAAAACCATGCGTGAGCTGGTAGGCGTACGCGACAACGTGGTCTTCTCCTGCGGCGTGCATCCACTCAACCAGGATGAAGCCTACGACGTCGAAGATTTACGCCGTCTGGCGGCGGAAGAGGGCGTGGTGGCAATGGGCGAAACCGGGCTGGATTACTTTTACACCCCGGAAACTAAAGCCCGCCAGCAGGCGTCTTTCCGCGACCATATCCGTATTGGTCGGGAGCTGAATAAACCGGTGATCGTCCATACCCGTGACGCGCGCGCCGATACGCTGGCGATCCTGGCAGAAGAAAAGGTGACGGATTGCGGCGGCGTACTACACTGTTTCACTGAAGACAGAGAAACAGCGGGCAAGCTGCTGGATTTGGGTTTTTATATCTCGTTTTCCGGGATCGTGACGTTCCGTAACGCCGAGCAGCTTCGTGATGCCGCGCGCTACGTGCCGCTCGATCGTCTGCTGGTGGAAACAGATTCCCCTTATCTGGCACCGGTCCCGCATCGCGGTAAAGAGAACCAGCCCGCGATGGTACGGGATGTGGCCGAGTATATGGCCGTTTTAAAAGGCGTCGACGTTGAAGAACTGGCACGCATCACCACCGATAACTTTGCCAGCCTGTTTCACATCGATCCTTCCCGCCTGCAATCTGCCTGATTAATCTATTTTTTTATGGCTCGTAATTAATAGCCAAAACGAGTAAAGTTCACCGCCCAAGTGGGGGCGGTGAAGACCTTTTTAGAAACATCTGGCAATCTGTTTTGTAAAAATCTGAAAGTTTTTCAGCTGCCCTGCGCTGAAACGTGATAGCCGTCAAACAAAGATACGCGGATTTATTTTACTCTGTGTAATAAATAAAGGGCGCTTAGATGTCCTGTCCACGGCACGGTTCTCCCCCCGGGCCAATGCGTGAAAACGTAAAAAAAGCACAAATACTCAGGAGCACTCTCAATTATGTTTAAGAATGCATTTGCTAACCTGCAGAAGGTCGGTAAATCGCTGATGCTGCCGGTATCCGTACTGCCTATCGCAGGTATCCTGCTGGGCGTCGGTTCTGCAAACTTCAGCTGGCTGCCAGCCGTAGTTTCTCATGTGATGGCCGAAGCAGGCGGTTCTGTTTTTGCTAACATGCCACTGATCTTCGCCATCGGCGTTGCGCTTGGCTTCACCAATAACGACGGCGTATCTGCACTGGCCGCTGTAGTTGCCTACGGCATCATGGTTAAAACCATGGCTGTGGTTGCACCTCTGGTGCTGCACTTACCACCGGAAGAGATCGCTGCGAAACACCTGGCTGACACCGGGGTTCTGGGCGGTATCATCTCGGGTGCTATTGCGGCGTATATGTTTAACCGCTTCTATCGCATCAAGCTCCCTGAGTACCTGGGCTTCTTTGCAGGTAAGCGTTTCGTTCCAATCATCTCTGGCCTGGCGGCGATCTTCACCGGTGTGATCCTCTCCTTCATCTGGCCACCGATTGGTTCCGCTATCCAGACCTTCTCCCAGTGGGCTGCGTACCAGAACCCGGTTGTGGCGTTCGGTATCTACGGCTTCATTGAACGTTGCCTGGTGCCGTTCGGTCTGCACCACATCTGGAACGTTCCTTTCCAGATGCAGATCGGTGAATACACCAACGCAGCAGGTCAGGTCTTCCACGGCGACATCCCTCGCTACATGGCAGGCGACCCAACTGCAGGCAAACTGTCTGGCGGCTTCCTGTTCAAAATGTACGGTCTGCCGGCTGCTGCGATTGCAATCTGGCACTCTGCTAAACCAGAGAACCGTGCAAAAGTGGGCGGTATCATGATCTCCGCAGCGCTGACCTCGTTCCTGACCGGTATCACCGAGCCGATCGAGTTCTCCTTCATGTTCGTTGCGCCGATCCTGTACATTATCCACGCGGTTCTGGCAGGTCTGGCGTTCCCAATCTGTATCCTGCTGGGTATGCGTGACGGTACCTCCTTCTCGCACGGTCTGATCGACTTTATCGTTCTGTCCGGTAACAGCAGCAAACTGTGGCTGTTCCCAATCGTAGGTGCGTGCTACGCGGTTGCGTACTACACCATCTTCCGCGTGCTGATCAAAGCACTGGACCTGAAAACTCCGGGTCGTGAAGATGCTACTGACGACGTTAAAGCTGGCGCAACCAGCGAAATGGCTCCGGCACTGGTTGCAGCGTTCGGCGGTAAAGAGAACATCACTAACCTGGACGCGTGTATCACTCGTCTGCGTGTGAGCGTTGCTGATATCGCGAAAGTTGACCAGCCGGGTCTGAAAAAACTGGGCGCAGCTGGCGTAGTTGTTGCAGGTTCCGGTGTACAGGCTATCTTCGGTACCAAATCCGATAACCTGAAAACCGAAATGGATGAGTACATCCGCAGCAACTAAGTTGTGACCTGGGGAGACTAAGGCAGCCGAATGGCTGCCTTTTTTATTGCCTGTGGTTGAGGAAATGCCCGGTGGCGCTACGCTTACCGGGCCTGCAAAACCGGGATTGGGTAAGGCGCAGCCGCCACCCGGCAAACCGCGCGCACAAAAAAGGGAGCCATCAGGCTCCCTTGAATAACGGTTGATTGATCAGAACTGATAGCTTGCGGTCACACTGACGTTGCGCGGTTCGCCGTACACGATTTCGCCTTCCACGTTAGTGTCGTACGTCTTATCAAACAGGTTATTCAGATTACCCTGCAGGGAGAAGTTCTTGGTGACCTGGTAACGGGTGAAGAGATCCACCAGCGCGTAGCTGCCCTGCGATGCACGCCAGGTGCCGTAAGGCGTGTCCTGATAGGTATAGACGCTGTTCTGCCAGTTAACGCCGCCACCGACGGTCAGTTCAGGCATGGCCGGCAGACGGTAGCTGGTGAAAAGTTTCACGGTGGTGCGCGGCAGCTGCGGGTTCACCGCTTTGCCGTTGTTGTCTTCGGCAACGTAACGCGTTGCGCCGAAGGTCATCTGCCAGTTATCCGTCAGCGCGCCGTTGATTTCAAATTCAACGCCTTTACTCACGGTACCATCTACGCTCTCGTAAGCCGTATCCGTGGAGCCCTGAATCGTCCGTCCGGTACTTTGTCCCAGATTATCCTGCTCGATGCGGAACACGGAGAGGGTGGTGGTCAGACGGCTGTTCATCCAGTCGGACTTCAGCCCCGCTTCGTAGTTATTACCGGTGATCGGGTCAAGATATTTGCCCGAGCTGTCGCGATAGTTCTGCGGCTGGAAGATAGAGGTATAGCTGGCGTAGGCAGACCAGTTGTCATTGATATCGTAGACCAGACCCGCGTAAGGCGTAGTGTGGTTTTTCTCTAATCCGTAGGTCAGGGTATCAACACGCCAGTTAGTGTAGCGTGCGCCCAGGATCAGATGCAGCGGATCGGCCAGCGAGATACGGGTTGCCGCGTACAGCGACTTCATGTCGGTGGTGTCATCCTGGGCCAGCGACTGCGATCCCCAGTTGGTTTCCGGGAAGTTACCGTTATAGTCGTAGAAACTGCCGAACTCATCCGGGAAGACGTTGGCCCAGGAGTTGGTGTAACGGTTGGTCTGACGGCTGTAGCTGCCGCCAATCATCATGGTGTGCTGACGACCCAGCAGCTCGTAGCCCCCGTCAGCAAACAGATCCACCGCATCCACTTTACGCTTGCCGCTGTTCCAGCCGGTACCGCCAATGTAGGCGTAGTCCGGACCGTAGTTCACGTAAGGCCCTTCCAGCATGCCGGTGCTCTTGTTGACATAGGCATCGAGGTACATCGCTTTGCTGTCGAATTTCGCTTCGGTATGGGTCGCATTCAGCGTGGCCTGCCAGTTGTCGGCAAAGCGCTGCTTCAGGGTAAAGAAGACCTTATTGAACTCTTTGTCGTTGTAAGCCCAGTCCGGCGAGGTGCTGTGCGCGCGATCGTAATGTCTGACGCTGCCGTCGGTGTTCCAGCGCGGCAATCCACCCCACGTCTGGTTGTTAATGTCGATACGCTGGTATTCGTAGCCTGCGGACAGGGAAGTGCTGGTACCCAGGTCGGCGTCCAGAATCCCGGAGAAGAAGGTCCGCTTCTGATTGTAGTTGTCGAGCCAGGAGTCGCTGTCCTGATAACCCGCCACAATGCGGCCACGCAGATTGCCGTCTTCCGTCAGCGGGCTTTGCATATCCATCACGTAGCGTTGTTTGTTCCAGCTACCGTATTCAGCCGACAGGTTGGCCTTGAACTCGCGGCTGGTGGCATGCTTGCGCACCATATTGATTGCTGCGGACGGGTTGCCTGTCCCGGTCATCAGGCCGTTGGCCCCGCGCACCACTTCAACCCGCTCAAACAGGGCGGTGTCCGACTGAGAATCACCCAGATTCCAGCGCGACTCGAAGTAGGTTGGGATGCCATCGACCATGTAGTTGTCGATTTCAAAACCGCGAGAGTAGAAGTTGCTGCGATCGGAGTCAGTGGTGCTTTTGCTGATCCCCATCGTGTTGTCCATCACGTCGCCCAGGGTTTGCAGCTGTTGGTCTTCCATGCGTTGTTCGCCGACGATCGTCACTGACTGTGGAATGTCACGCTGGATCATCTGCATTTTGGTGCCCACAGTCGTGGTTTTTACGCTGTAGTCATGGCTTTCATCCGCGGCGTCGGCCTGCGATGAGCCCTCAACAATAACCGTCTCTTCCGCCGGGGCGGCGAAAGTCGCGACGGGTGTCAACGCGAAAGCAATACAGGCTGCGAGCAGCGAGGGGTTAGTGACAGGCTGGCGTTGCCCGTCCCTGGTATAATTCGTGAAAGACATCAGCAAACCTTCTGAGTGAAGTGTGAATGTTATGCCTCAGTTCTGTAGCTACAGTCTGAGGTCGTTTTCTATGTATGAAATGCGCATGTAAATGCAAATGCGAAATATACGCATTGTGATTAAACCTGTAAACAGAGGTTTCAGCCGTATCTGAAATTATGTTTTAAGATTTCAGGGGAGGGCGCGCTAAACCGCTGCGTATAAATTGCGCTATAAGGAAAGAAATCGAGGGATAAGGTTGAAAGGATTAGAGAAAGTCGCTCATACTCTTGAGTCGTGTCACAAACTAATGCGCCTGCACCGAGTGGGTTGTCTCCGGGCACGTCGCCAGATTAATGAATAAGGAAAACCTCATGGCTGAAGAAACCATTTTCAGTAAAATTATCCGCCGCGAGATCCCGGCAGATATCGTTTATCAGGATGAACTGGTTACCGCTTTCCGCGACATCTCTCCGCAGGCGCCGACCCACATCCTCATTATTCCTAATATTCTGATTCCGACGGTAAATGACGTGAAAACTGAGCATGAACTGGCATTAGGCCGTATGCTGACAGTAGCAGCGAAAATTGCTGAGCAGGAAGGCGTGGCCGAAGACGGTTACCGTTTGATCATGAACTGTAACCGCCACGGTGGTCAGGAAGTTTATCATATTCATATGCATCTGCTTGGCGGTCGTCCGCTGGGGCCGATGCTTGCGCATAAAGGTCTTTAAGATGCCCGGTGGACGGATTGCGATGCTTTTGATGATGGTGGTGCTGGCGGGATGCAAATCTCAGCCTTCAATCCCCGTTAATGATGAGCAAACATTAGTGATGGAGTCATCCGTGCTGGCGGCGGGCATTACCGCTGAAAAACCGTCGCTGACCATTAGCGAGATCCAGCCGTCTGCCTCTTCAACGCTGTTTAATGAAAGACAAGAGTCCGTTACCGTCCATTACCGTTTTTTCTGGTATGACGCCAGAGGCCTGGAAATGCACCCGCTTGAGGCGCCACGCAGCGTGACTATCCCGGCGAATTCGTCGGTCACGCTCTACGGCAGCGCCAACTATCTGGGTGCGCATAAGGTCAGACTTTATCTCTATCTCTAAGGGGTGATCCTTGATTAAAAATTTTAGTCGTTACGCGCTGGTCACGGCTTTTGCCCTGTTCCTCTCGGGATGTATTAGCCGTACCGAGCAGCCACCTGCACCGGTTGAAGAGGTGAAGCCAGGCGCACAACAGCCGGTCCAGCCAACACAGCCCGTTCCTACCGTGCCAACCGTGCCGTCAGTACCGGCACAGCCAGGCCCGATCGAGCATCAGGAAGAGACCGCTCAGCCTGCGCCTCGTGAACGTCATTACGACTGGAACGGCGCGATGCAGCCAATGGTCGCCAAAATGTTGCAGGCTCAGGGCGTCAACGCAGGCAGCGTGCTGCTGGTGGACAGCGTCAATAACCGCACCAACGGCAGCCTGAACGCCGGAGAAGCCACCGAAACGCTGCGCAATGCGCTGGCGAACAACGGCAAATTTACCCTGGTGTCCGCGCAGCAGCTGGCGGTAGCCAAGCAGCAGTTGGGCCTCTCCCCACAGGACAGCCTGGGCTCGCGCAGTAAAGCTATCGGCATTGCCCGCAACGTAGGGGCGCAGTATGTGCTCTACTCCAGCGCGACCGGCAACGTCAACGCGCCAGCGCTGCAAATGCAGCTGATGCTGGTTCAGACAGGTGAAATTATCTGGTCAGGTAAAGGTGCAGTTCAGCAACAGTAACCTGACGCGCGACACACTGCTGTCGCGCTTTTTCCCGCAGTATCGCCTTATCGCGCCGCAGACCCACGCCGGGTTGAGCGGCGCGAGTTGCATTATTGAGCACGCCGGGCGGCGACTGGTGCTGCGCCAGTGTCACGCCGCGCTGGCCACCCCAGCCCATTTTCGTCGTCAGTACCATGCGCTACGCCATCTTCCCGCCGACATCGCCCCCCAGCCGCATTTTTACAGTCCCGGCTGGATAGCGGTCGATTATCTCACCGGTGAGATCAAAACCGGATTACCCGCCGCACCCGCGCTGGCCGCGATGCTGTATCATCTGCACCAACAGCCCAGATTTGGCTGGCGCATCACCCTGGCCCCGCTGCTGGAGCAGTACTGGCTGCAGGCCGCGCCGTCCCGTCGCACGCCGCTGTGGCTGCAATGGCATAAGCGGCTGCAAAAACGGGGGGAGCCGCGCCCGCTGCGGCTGGCGCCGCTGCATATGGATGTTCATGCAGGTAATATCGTTCATACCGCGGCTGGCGTCCGGCTGCTGGACTGGGAGTACGCCGGAGACGGCGACGTTGCGCTGGAGCTGGCCAGCGTCTGGACAGAGAGCGACGCCCAGCGTCAGCAGCTGCTCGCTGCCTACGCGCAGGCCGCACAGCTTGAGCTGTCCCGTCTGCAACGTCAGGTACAATGCTGGCGCCCCTGGGTGCTGATGCTAATGGCAGGCTGGTTTGAGCTGCGCTGGCAACAGTCACAAGACAAACAATTTATTACGCTGGCCGATGAGATCTGGTGCCAGTTAGAAGAGACAGAATAAGAGAGGTTCGTGTGGGTCCGGTCATGTTAGATGTGGAAGGTTATGAGCTGGATGCGGAGGAGCGCGAGATTCTGGCGCATCCGCTGGTGGGTGGCCTGATCCTGTTTACGCGCAATTATCACGATCCGGCGCAGCTACGGGAGCTGGTGCGCCAGATCCGCGAGGCGTCACATCACCGTCTGGTGGTGGCGGTGGATCAGGAAGGCGGTCGTGTGCAGCGTTTTCGCGACGGCTTTACCCGTCTCCCCGCTGCCCAGTCGTTTGCGGCGCTCCTCGGTCTGGAAGAGGGCGGCCAACTGGCGCAGGAGGCCGGCTGGCTGATGGCCAGCGAGATGATCGCCATGGACATTGATATCAGCTTCGCCCCGGTACTGGACGTGGGCCATATCAGCGCCGCCATCGGCGAGCGCGCGTACCACGACGATCCGCAGAAAGCGTTACAGGTGGCGACCCGCTTTATCGACGGGATGCACGACGCCGGAATGAAAACCACCGGCAAACATTTCCCGGGTCATGGTGCCGTGACGGCGGACTCCCATAAAGAGACCCCGCGCGACCCGCGTCCTCAGGCGGAGATCCGCACCCGGGATATGTCGATTTTCAAATCGCTCATCACCGACAACAAGCTCGATGCCATCATGCCCGCGCATGTGATCTACTCCGATGTCGATCCGCGTCCGGCCAGCGGCTCGCCGCACTGGCTGAAAACCGTCCTGCGTCAGGAGCTGGGCTTCAACGGCGTGATTTTCTCGGACGATCTGTCGATGGAAGGGGCGGCGATCATGGGCAGCTACGCGGAACGCGGCCAGGCCTCACTGGATGCGGGTTGCGATATGATCCTGGTCTGCAATAATCGTAAAGGCGCAGTGAGCGTGTTAGATAACCTGTCGCCGATCAAGGCTGAACGTGTTACACAATTGTATCATAAAGGTTCTTTTAGCCGTCAGGAGCTGCGGGATACAGCACGCTGGAAAACCGTGAATGCGCAGCTAGACGCGCTTCATGAGCGCTGGGAAGCGCATAAAGCGGGGCAGTAACCCCTCCTGGCAAGCGTAGTGTGGCGAGGATACGATGATCATCTATTTGCACGGTTTTGATTCGAACAGTCCCGGTAATCACGAGAAAGTACTGCAGCTGCAGTTTATCGACCCGGATGTGCGGCTGATTAGCTACAGCACGCGTCATCCCAAGCATGATATGCAGCATCTGCTGAAGGAAGTGGACAAAATGTTGCAGCTGAACGTCGATGAACGACCATTGATCTGTGGCGTCGGCCTCGGCGGATACTGGGCGGAGCGTATTGGCTTCCTGTGTGATATTCGCCAGGTGGTGTTCAACCCTAACCTGTTTCCGAACGAGAATATGGAAGGCAAGATCGACCGGCCGGAAGAGTACGTTGATATCGCCACCAAGTGCGTGAGCAATTTCCGCGAGAAGAACCGCGATCGCTGCCTGGTGATCCTCTCCCGCAACGATGAGGCGCTTAACAGCCCGCGCGCCGCGGAACTGCTGCACCACTACTACGAAATCGTCTGGGATGAAGAGCAGACGCATAAGTTCAAGAATATCGCCCCTCATCTGCAACGCATCAAAGCGTTCAAGACTTTAGGTTAATTCCTGATTTCACGCTGAGCCCGGCCACATGACGTGAGCCGGGCTCTCTTTTTGCTAAGCTTGTGTAAATTTTCAGCGGCAAAACTTGATGCATATCAATTTTGGTATGACCAATGCACCGAACATGTTATTCTCATGTCCGTTGAATGGTTTCAGTGCTGTAACTTGTTGTTAACTAAAGGTTATTTTAATAACTTTTAGTTAACAATTGGTTAATAATTTAGGGGGTCACGTTGACTACGCCATTGAAAAAGATAGTGATTGTGGGTGGTGGTGCTGGCGGTCTGGAACTGGCTACACAGCTGGGAAAGAAGCTCGGACGCGGTAAAAAAGCCAAAGTTACGCTCGTCGATCGCAATCACAGCCACCTGTGGAAACCGCTGCTGCACGAAGTGGCAACTGGTTCTCTGGATGAGGGCGTTGACGCGCTGAGCTATCTGGCACATGCGCGCAACCACGGTTTCCAGTTCCAGCTGGGCTCGGTAATGGATATCAACCGTGAAAGCAAAACCATTACTCTGGCCGAGCTGCGCGACGAGAAGGGCGAACTGCTGGTGCCGGAGCGCAAGCTGGCCTATGACACGCTGGTAATGGCGCTGGGCAGCACCTCTAACGACTTCAATACTCCGGGCGTCAAAGAGCACTGCATCTTCCTCGACAACCCGCACCAGGCGCGTCGTTTCCATCAGGAGATGCTGAACCTGTTCCTGAAATACTCCAATAACCTCGGCGCAAGTGGCAAGGTGAACATCGCCATCGTCGGTGGCGGCGCGACCGGCGTTGAGCTCTCTGCTGAGCTGCACAATGCGGTGAAACAGCTGCACAGCTACGGCTACAAAGGGTTAACCAACGAGGCGCTGAACGTGACGCTGGTGGAAGCGGGCGAACGTATTCTGCCTGCGCTGCCGCCGCGTATCTCCGGCGCAGCCCACAGCGAGCTGACCAAACTGGGCGTGCGCGTTCTGACCCAGACTATGGTGACCAGCGCCGATGCACATGGCCTGAACACCAAAGATGGTGAACACATTGATGCCGACCTGATGGTCTGGGCGGCAGGGATTAAAGCGCCTGATTTCATGAAAGAGATCGGCGGCCTGGAAACCAACCGTATTAACCAGCTGGTGGTGGAGCCGACGCTGCAAACCACCCGCGATCCGGACATCTACGCCATTGGCGACTGCGCCTCCTGCGCGCGTCCGGAAGGCGGATTTGTGCCACCGCGTGCTCAGGCCGCGCACCAGATGGCCAGCCTGGCGCTGTATAACATCCTGGCGCAGGCTAAAGGCAAGGCCCTGAAGAACTATGTCTACAAAGATCACGGTTCTCTGGTGTCGCTCTCTAACTTCTCCACCGTCGGCAGCCTGATGGGTAACCTGATGCGCGGCTCGATGATGGTAGAAGGGCGTATTGCGCGCTTCGTCTACATCTCCCTGTACCGTATGCACCAGGTTGCGCTGCACGGTTACTTTAAAACCGGGCTGATGATGGTGGTGGGCAGTATCAACCGCGTCATCCGACCGCGTCTGAAACTGCACTAAACCCTCCGCCCCTGCGCACTCTGCGGAGGGGCTTTTTTAGCATATCGCACTGCTAAAAACGGCTCAGCGGCCTAAGAGTCCTCCTAATCACGCTATTTTCCCGGTTCTTCCCACATTTTTGCTCCCTTTTCTGATTTGCGAACATCTCGCTTTGGTAGGAGAATTGTTACCAATAGCAATAAAAAGGAGGTTGTCCCATGAATAAATCCATGGTGGCAGGTATAGGGATTGGCGTAGCTGCCGCATTAGGCGTGGCGGCAGTTGCCAGTCTCAATGTCTTTGAACGTGGCCCACAGTATGCGCAGGTCGTTTCGGCGACACCGATTAAAGAGACGGTAAAAACGCCGCGTCAGGAGTGTCGTAACGTGACCGTTACGCACCGTCGTCCGGTGCAGGATGAAAACCGTATTGCCGGTTCGGTGCTGGGTGCGGTGGCCGGCGGTGTGATTGGCCATCAGTTTGGTGGCGGACGCGGTAAAGATGTTGCCACGGTCGTGGGCGCGCTGGGTGGCGGCTATGCCGGTAACCAGGCGCAAGGTGCCCTGCAGGAGCGCGATACCTACACCTCGACGCAGCAGCGTTGTAAGACGGTGTATGACAAATCAGAAAAAATGCTCGGCTACGATGTGACCTACAAAATTGGCGATCAGCAGGGCAAAATCCGCATGGATAAAGATCCCGGCACACAAATTCCGCTGAACAGTGATGGTCAGCTGGTACTTAATAACAAAGCATAAAAAAATCTGTTCTCTGCGTTTAGCTCCCCATTCGCTCAGGCTGGGGAGCTTTTTTTATCCATAAAAAAGACCTTAGCGCCCGCAGCCTGGCCGTCGGGAATAAGGTCTTTTTTAGAGATGAAGCTGGGTATCGGTGGTTACAGGTCAAATTCGTCATTCTGGCGCAGCAACATAAATCCTGTAATCAGTAATGAAAGAAAAGCAAATAAAACTGACCCACCACATAAGACCCAGAGACCAAATAATAATGTTATTACCATTAACACTTTGAAAAAGGGTAATAGCAAAATCATTCTTTGTTCTCCTTATGAATGTGAATAGCCAGAACAGCTCCGTTAAAAATCACGTACCTAATCATTAGCACGGCAATAATTACCCCTTAAGGATAGCAAGCGGCAGAATGGCGGTGATAGTTTTTGGCTATCTTTGTAAAAGGTTTGGCTGATGATGGAGTGGAACAGGTGAGAGCAGGGCGGCAGGCCGCCCTGGTAATCAGGCTTTCAGAAGTTCAGGCCACAGGCGCAAAGTGATTTGCGTGATAGTTTGCAGTTTTTCCAGGCTGGCACCTTCCCGGGCGCTGATCGACATCCCCTGCAGAATGCAGCTCAGATACTGGGCCAGTTTGTGCGGATCGCACTGAGCGGGGATCTCACCGCGCTGCTGGCGCTGCTCTAAAAACCGGCACAGCGTCTCCTCCTGCATCGCATGGCGAGACTTAACCGTGTGGGCAATCTCTTCCGATGAGGCCGCCAGCGTCGCTGAGGTATTAATCATAAAACAGCCCGCGGGGGTATCTTTGCTGGTAAAGCAGGTCGCCACCGCGGTGAAGTAGTCTTTCAATGCCTCTTCAACACGCTTCTCTTCGCAGAACAGCTGCGCTTCATGGCGGGCGGCGAAACGGCTGATATAGCGATCCAGCACCGCGCGGAACAGCCCCTCTTTATTGGTAAATTCTGCATACAGCGTAGGCGCTTT
Source organism: Leclercia sp. AS011 (assembly GCF_037152535.1). Taxonomy (NCBI): domain Bacteria; kingdom Pseudomonadati; phylum Pseudomonadota; class Gammaproteobacteria; order Enterobacterales; family Enterobacteriaceae; genus Leclercia; species Leclercia sp. AS011. Next base: position 1,719,441 of record NZ_JBBCMA010000001.1, on the reverse strand, counting down.
GGCTCCCGTCGCTGCGACCAGGTCGGCCAGCGATGTTGCTTCATACCCGTGCTGCCAGAACAGCGTCATGGCCTTATCCAGCGCCGCTTCCCTGTCGAACACTTTTGGTCGGCCACGGCTTTTTTTCGCGCAACTCGTATGATCGGTTGTCATGAGCCGTTGTACCTCAGTTGGTTTGTTGAATGACCATTATAAAAATAATCCCTTCTTGCAGCCAGCGCTGAATTCATAAAATTAATTTCATTATATCAATATGAATTTAAACGCTTTTAATTTTATTTTAACGATCGTTATAAAAAGAATTTGACCGTGATGCAGATCACATTTATCATTTAGTTATCGATCGTTAAGTTAATGCTTACGACCTCCCCATCACTTGCATAAGGTTCATAACATGAAAAACGTAAAAACACTGATCGCCGCTGCCGTACTAAGCTCACTGTCATTCGCCAGCTTCGCCGCTGTACAGGTTCAGTCTACCCCTGCGGATCAACAAAAAGTGGGGACCATCTCCGCGAACGCCGGGACTAACCTGGGCTCTCTGGAAAACCAGTTAGCGCAAAAAGCGGATGAAATGGGTGCGAAATCTTTCCGTATCACCTCCGTTACCGGCCCGAACAACCTGCACGGTACTGCGGTGATCTACAAATAAGCCTGGCTTAACCCTCATTAATGCCACTGCTAAAAAAACGCCCTGCATATGCAGGGCGTTTTTTTATAGCGCCTGAGTTTCCGAATGTCGGGTGACATCCACCGGCATCCCCGAGCGGGCTTCCATTGCACGCTCCATCACCGTTTCGTCTGACTGGGCTTTGAAGCCCTGCAGGGCGGCATTCAGGACAATCGGCAGGGTCTGCGGATCGTCATTCAGCTGCTTCGACAGAGGCTGATGCACCTCCACCAGCCGCACGCCGCCGGGCTCCTCTGACACCTTGATCGGCGTGTTCATGATATTCACTTTGGTGCCGGGCTGAATGACGCGGAACAGCGTCTCGATGTCATTATCCCGCAGGCGAATACAGCCGGAGCTGACGCGCATGCCTATCCCGAAATCGGCGTTGGTACCGTGCAGCAGATAGACCCCGCCGTAGGCCGCAAGGCGGATCGCATGGTGACCCATTGGGTTTTCCGGTCCGGCAGGCACCACCGCGGGCAGATCGATACCCTGGGCTTTATAGCGGGCGCGGATATTGGCGGTCGGCGTCCAGGTGGGGTTGGCGCGTTTGTCCGACACGGTAGTGACCATGGTTGGCGTCAGGGTATCGCCTCCCAGTTGCCCAATACCGATCGGATAGACCGTAACCTCATTTTTCCCCGGCGGGTAATAGTAGAGACGTAGTTCGGCCAGGTTAATCACAATCCCTTCCCGCGGTGCATCCGGGAGCAGGGTTTGCAGCGGGATTGTCAGCACGCTACCCGCGCGGGGAACATAGGGATCCACGCCGGGGTTTGCCTGCAGCAGCGCCAGAAAGCCAACGTTATATTTTTTGGCAATCGCTTCCAGCGAGCCGCCGTCATTTTCAACAACATGAAAACGGTTCTCGCCCACGAGACCGCTGCCCGCAGGGGGCAGGGGCCAGGTATTGGCCTGTGCGGGCAGGGCCAGCGCCAGGGTCGAAAGCAGCGCAACTACCGATATCCAACGGGTAAAACGCGAAGTCGTCATCATCACCAGAATCCATAGCAATAAGATTATTAATATTTGTAAGTTAATTGATAATTATGGCGAATAGACGTGTCGGGAAATCCAGGCGGATTGCAAAGAGTTGTAAATTGCGCGGGGGATAAGGCCGGGCGAAAGCAAGGTCGCCCGGCAGTCGGTCAGGCGACGGCGTTCTCTTCCAGCTGTCGCATAAAGTTACGTACCCATTCCATGCGGGTTTTGCGTTCCGCCAGGTCCTGGGTGAATTTCAGACGCGTCGGGCCGTCCAGGCGGTAGTGCTGAGGCTGTTTCTGCAGCAGGCCAATCAGCCACATCGGATCGACATGGTTCTTCTCGGCAAACTCAATCATGCCGCCTTTGTCATTCCCCTCCAGCTTGCGGATCCCCAGCTTCTGCGCCTGCTGGCGTAAGCGGGCGATATCCAGCAGGTTGCGCGCCGCATCCGGCAGTAAACCAAAGCGGTCAATCAGCTCCACTTTGATTTCATCCAGGCTGGCTTCGTCTTTGGCGCTGGCAATGCGTTTGTAGAACGACAGACGGGTATTCACGTCCGGGATAAAGTCATCCGGCAGCAGGGCCGGCATCCGCAGCTCCACCTCCGTTTGCTGGCTGGTGAGATCTTCCAGCGACGGCTCGCGCCCTGCCTTCAGGGCATCGACGGCATTTTCCAGCAGCTCCATATACAGCTGGAACCCGATGGTCTCCATTGAGCCGCTCTGATCTTCACCCAGCAGCTCGCCCGCGCCGCGGATCTCGAGGTCGTGCGTCGCCAGCGCAAAGCCCGCTCCCAGATCTTCCAGCGAGGCGATGGCTTCGAGGCGTTTTTGCGCATCGGTAGTCATCGCTTTCGGGTGCGGGGTCATCAGCCAGGCATAGGCCTGATGGTGCGAACGTCCGACGCGGCCGCGCAGCTGGTGGAGCTGGGCCAGACCGAAGTGATCCGCCCGCTCAATGATGATGGTATTGGCGGTAGGAATGTCGATCCCGGTTTCGATGATGGTGGTGCAGACCAGTACGTTAAAGCGCTGGTGGTGGAAATCATTCATCACCCGTTCCAGCTCGCGCTCGCGCATTTGACCATGGCCAATAGCGATCCGCCCCTCCGGCACCAGCTCCGCCAGCCGGTCGGCCGCTTTCTGAATATTCTCCACGTCGTTGTAGAGGTAATAGACCTGGCCGCCGCGCAGGACTTCACGCAGGATCGCCTCGCGCACCACCAGGTTATCGTATTCCCGGACAAAGGTTTTCACTGCCAGACGACGTGCCGGTGGGGTGGCGATAATCGACAGATCGCGCATGCCGCTCATCGCCATGTTCAATGTGCGCGGGATCGGCGTGGCGGTGAGGGTCAGGATATCGACATCGGCGCGCATCGCTTTGATCCGCTCTTTATGACGCACGCCAAAGCGGTGCTCTTCGTCGACAATCAACAGCCCCAGGTCTTTCCACTTCACGTCGCTCTGTAACAGCTTATGGGTGCCGATCAGAATATCGATTTTGCCCTCGCTGGCCTGCTCCAGGATCTGCGCCTGCTCTTTGGCGCTGCGAAAACGCGACAGCATCTCAATGCGTACCGGCCAGTTGGCAAAGCGGTCGCGGAAGTTATCGTAATGCTGCTGGGCCAGCAAGGTCGTTGGCACCAGCACCGCCACCTGCTTGTTGTTCTCGATCGCGAGGAAGGTGGCGCGCATGGCCACTTCGGTTTTGCCGAAGCCCACGTCGCCGCACACCAGCCGGTCCATCGCCAGCGGCTGGCACATGTCGCTGAGCACGGCATTGATCGCCTGGGCCTGGTCCGGGGTAGTTTCAAACGGGAAGCTGTCGCAGAATAGCTGGTACTGCTCTTTATCGTGTTTAAAGGCGTAGCCGGACTTGGCCGCGCGCTGGGCGTAAATATCCAGCAGCTCCGCCGCCACGTCGCGCACTTTTTCTGCCGCTTTCTGCCGCGCCCGCGCCCAGGCGTCGCCGCCGAGCTTATGCAGCGGCGCATTCTCTTCGGCACCGCCCGCATAGCGGCTGATCAGGTGCAGGGAGGAGACCGGCACATAGAGTTTGGCGTCGTTGGCATACATCAGCATCAGATACTCGCCCTTGATGCCGCCAGCCTCGAGGGTGGTCATCCCTGCGTAACGGCCCACGCCATGTTCGAGATGGACAATCGGCTGGCCGGGATGCAGCTCCGCCAGGTTGCGGATCAGCGTGTCCGGGTTAATGGTGCGGCGGCTGTCCTGACGACGGCGCGCCACGCGCTCACCCAGCAGATCGCTTTCGCAGATCAGCGCCAGATTATTGAGCTTATCAATAAAGCCATGTTCGGCCGCGCCGATCATCAGATAGCGTCCGGTGCCGCTGGCCTCGTCCAGACGCAGGATCCGTTTCGGCGCCACTTTGATGCGGCTGAGCAGCTCGCCCAGCGCCTCACGTCGGCCTTCGCTCTCGACCGAGAAGATCACCGGCCCGGTAAAGGCCTCAAGGAATTTACGCAGGTTATCCAGCGGGGATTTATTCTGCGCCTGCACGGCAAGATCCGGCAGCGGTTGATACGCCAGATTGGTATTGGCGGCTTTGTCCGGCAGGCTGTCGGTTTTGAGCTGCATGCGCGGCCAGCGTTTCAGCTCGCTGAACAGCTCGTCGGTGCGCAGCCACAGCAGCTCAGGCTCCAGCAGCGGGCGCATGGGATCCACGCCGCGGTTCTCAAAGCGCGCGCGGGTTTCGCTCTCAAAGCGGTTGGCGCTGGCCTCCAGATCGCCGGTGTTCAGCACCAGGGTATTGGCCGGGAAATAGCTGAACAGGGCGGGCAGCGGTTCGCTGAAGAACAGCGGCTGCCAGTATTCGATGCCCGTTGGCAGCGTGCCTTTACTTACCTGCTGATAGATATGCTCGGCATCGCGCTTGACCTCAAACTTATCCCGCCACTGGCTGCGGAACAGCTCGATGGCGGTTTTGTCGGTCGGGAACTCGTGCGCCGGCAGCAGGTTGATGGCCTCCACTTCCTCCAGCGTGCGCTGGGTATCGGTGTCAAACAGGCGCAGGCTGTCAATTTCGTCATCGAAGAAATCCAGGCGATACGGCAGCGCGCTGCCCATCGGGAAGAGGTCGAGCAGGGCCCCGCGCGTGGCGTACTCCCCGTGCTCCATGACCTGATCTACATGGCGATAGCCTGCGCTATCAAGCTGGACGCGCAGGGCATCCCGCGACAGGCGCTGCCCCTTTTTCATCACCAGCGCATGCCCGTGCAGATAGCTGTGCGGGCAGACGCGCTGCATCAGGGTATTCACCGGCACAATCAGCACGCCGCGCTGCATGGTGGGCAACTGATAGAGCGTGGAGAGGCGCGAGGAGATAATCTCCTGGTGCGGGGAGAAGCTGTCGTAAGGCAGGGTCTCCCAGTCGGCAAGACTGGTGACCAGCTGATCGGTAAACTGGCGGATCTCATCATGCAGGCGCAGGGCGTTTTGCATATCCGGGGCGACCAGCACCACCGGTCCCTGATGGCGCTCTGCAATTTCCGCAACCAGCGTGGCGCAGGCTGCCCCGGTCAGTTCACCCAACTGGCGTTGGTCGCCCGCTTTGCCGGGCAGGGAAAAACGATATTGTTCTGGCATGGCTTTGTCAGGATCTCTTCGTGGGCATATCACTGATACACAATGTCTTTATTATCCTTGATCGTTTTACATTAGCAAACCGTAACCGCACACAGCGTGAATAGGCCCCCGCAGGGGCGCTAGCGCGTGGCCTGAACCGGCGTCAGACGGGCAGGCGGGGTAAAGAAGAAATCCCCGGTCAGCGCAGTGGAGAGCTAACGCGCCGCCAGTCCCACCAGGGTGCAGACCAGCAGGCTGGCAAAGGGATACAATAGCACCAGCGTCAGCTCCGCCCATACCGGCCAGGTTCCGCTGTTCAGCTGGTGGATCATAAACAGGCTGACCCCTTCGATCAGGATGCGGTGGGTGGTGTAGATGGCAATGGTATTCGAGCCCACCACGTTGAGCAGGTTGTCAGGACCAACGGTGAAACGCTGCTCAAGGCGGTAGAACAGGGCCATAATCAGCAGGATCGACAGCAGCGACAGCGGCAGGGGAACGCCCACGAACCACAGCACGACGGAGACCACCCCGAACGCCGCCACCGCCAGCGCGTCGCGGCGCCACACCCGGGCCTGCATCCACGCCATCAGCTGCACCCCGTACCAGGCCCCAAGGCTGTAGTAGATCATATTGCGCACCACGCTGTTCATCCCCCACCACGGCAGCGGCAGGAAGTTGATTGCGATGCTGACCAGCGCCAGCAGCCCAATGAGCGGCAGCTTCCAGCGGCTCAGCAGCTTGCAGAGGGTGAAATAGACCACCAGGGCGTAGAGATACCACAGGCTGGTGCTGGCGGTGAGCATCCCGGTGATAAAGCCGCTCAGCGAGTCGGCATAGGCGGCGTTCGAGGCGGTATTCAGTTCCCGCTCTGGTGCCAGCCACGCATTGAGATGGGTCAGCGCCTGCCACTGCAACACGCCCCATAGCGCCAGCACCCAGATAATGCTCCAGAGCCGTTTGTCGACGCAGGTTTTCCAGTCCACCTCGTCAATGTAGCGCCGGACCAGATACCCCGAAATAAAGAAGAACACCGGCATGCGGAAGGGGGCGAGATAAAGATTGAACGTCACCCAGCATTTGGCGAGCAGCACCGAAAGCGGGGAGTGCAGCGCCTCGAGGTGGGGATAAAAGGTGATCACCGAGTGGTAAATCACCACCAGGCAGATGCACAGCCCTTTTATCTGGTTAATCCATAGTGCTTTTTGTTTCATCGCTTACCGGGTCCTGTTGTTATCGTCATCGAAAGGGGTAAGTGTGTTGAGCGGTTGACGGGATGTAACGGGTAAGAGTCTGTAAGCGGACGATTTTCAGAAAAACTGCAAAGGGCGCGGTGAGGGAGGGAAGGGCCAGGCGGCGGTTACTGCATTGATTTAACCTGATTTTTCGGATAATTGATTAGCAACGCTTCGGGTATCAGTCATTTACCCTTAGCGGATTCGCTTATATACTCGTGGGTCTGCTACCAGCAAACAGACGGATTTCATGTACCAACCTGTCGCACTTTTCATAGGCTTACGTTATATGCGTGGGCGCGCCGCGGACCGTTTCGGTCGCTTTGTCTCCTGGCTTTCTACCATTGGCATTACGCTTGGCGTGATGGCGCTGGTGACGGTGTTGTCCGTCATGAACGGCTTCGAGCGCGAGCTGCAAAATAACATTCTGGGGCTGATGCCGCAGGCCATTCTCTCATCCAGCAGTGGGTCAGTCGATCCGCAGAAGCTGCCAGAAAGCGCCGTTAAGCTGCAGGGCGTCAGCCGCGTGGCACCCATCACCTCCGGTGACGTGGTGTTGCAGAGCGCGCGCAGCGTAGCGGTTGGGGTCATGCTCGGTATCGACCCGGCGCAAAAAGATCCCCTGACGCCGTATCTGGTCAACGTCAAACAGAGCGATCTGGCCCCCGGCCAGTACAACGTCATTCTCGGCGAGCAGCTTGCCGGCCAGCTCGGCGTTAACCGCGGCGATCAGCTGCGGGTGATGGTTCCTTCCGCCAGCCAGTTCACGCCGATGGGGCGTCTACCCAGCCAGCGCCTGTTTAACGTTATCGGTACCTTCGCCGCCAACAGCGAAGTGGACGGCTACCAGATGCTGGTCAATATCCAGGACGCATCGCGCCTGATGCGCTATCCGCTCGGCAATATCACCGGCTGGCGTCTGTGGCTCAACGAGCCGCTAAAGGTGGATGTTCTGAGCCAGCAAACCCTGCCGGAAGGCACCAAATGGCAGGACTGGCGCGAGCGTAAGGGCGAGCTGTTCCAGGCCGTACGCATGGAAAAGAACATGATGGGCCTGCTGCTGAGCCTGATTGTGGCGGTCGCCGCGTTTAACATTATTACCTCGCTTGGCCTGATGGTGATGGAGAAGCAGGGCGAAGTGGCGATCCTGCAAACTCAGGGCCTCACGCCGCGGCAGATCATGGCGGTATTTATGGTCCAGGGTGCCAGCGCCGGGATTGTCGGCGCGCTGCTGGGGGCGGTACTCGGTACCCTGCTCGCAAGCCAGCTGAACAACCTGATGCCGATTATCGGCGCGTTACTCGACGGCGCGGCGCTGCCGGTCGCCATTGAGCCGCTGCAGGTCGTGGGTATCGCCCTGGTGGCGATGGTCATTGCCTTACTCTCCACGCTTTATCCTTCATGGCGCGCTGCCGCCACCCAACCCGCTGAGGCTTTACGTTATGAATAAGATCCTGTTGCAATGCGACAACCTGTGCAAACGCTATCAGGAAGGCACGGTGCAGACGGATGTCCTGCACAATGTCAGCTTCAGCGTCGGAGAAGGGGAGATGATGGCGATTGTCGGCACCTCCGGCTCCGGGAAAAGTACCTTACTGCACCTGCTCGGCGGGCTGGATACGCCGACCTCCGGCGACGTGATCTTCTCCGGCACCCCGCTGAGTACGATGTCATCAAGCGCCAAAGCCGACCTGCGTAACCGTGAGCTGGGCTTTATCTATCAGTTCCACCACCTGCTGCCGGACTTTACGGCGCTGGAAAACGTGGCGATGCCCCTGCTGATCGGCAAAAAGAAACCGGCTGAAATTAACGCCCGCGCCAGCGATATGCTGAAAGCGGTAGGCCTCGGTCATCGCGGCAACCATCGCCCATCGGAGCTCTCCGGCGGCGAGCGTCAGCGCGTGGCGATTGCCCGTGCGCTGGTTAACAACCCGCGCCTGGTGCTGGCGGATGAACCGACCGGTAACCTCGATGCCCGCAACGCGGACAGCATCTTCCAGCTTATCGGGGAGCTGAATGCCTCTCAGGGCACCGCGTTTCTGGTAGTGACCCACGACCTGCAGCTGGCAAAACGTATGTCCCGCCAGCTGGAGATGCGTGATGGTCACCTGAATACCGAGCTGACGCTGATGGGAGCGGATTGATGGCTTCACCGTTATCGTTACTCATCGGCCTGCGTTTTAGCCGGGGTCGTCGTCGCGGCGGCATGGTGTCGCTGATCTCTGTTATCTCCACCATCGGCATTGCGCTGGGGGTGGCGGTGCTGATCGTCGGTCTCAGCGCCATGAACGGCTTCGAGCGCGAGCTGAATAACCGTATTCTGGCGGTGGTGCCGCACGGTGAAATTGAGCCGGTGAACCAGCCGTGGAATAACTGGAACGACGCCCTGAACAAGGTGGAAAAGGTGCCGGGCATTGCCGCCGCTGCGCCCTATATCAACTTTACCGGCCTGGTGGAGAGCGGGGCGAACCTGCGCGCCATCCAGGTGAAAGGGGTCAACCCGCGTCAGGAAGAGAAACTCAGCGCGCTGCCGCAGTTTATCCAGAAAGAGGCCTGGGCCAACTTTAAAGCCGGCGATCAGCAGATCATCATCGGCAAGGGTGTAGCCGATGCGTTGAAGGTGAAGCAGGGCGATTGGGTGTCCATCATGATCCCCAACGCCAGCGCCGATCATAAGCTGCAGCAGCCGAAGCGCGTGCGCCTGCACGTGACCGGTATTCTGCAGCTCAGCGGCCAGCTGGATCACAGCTTTGCCATGGTGCCGCTGGAAGATGCGCGCCAGTATCTCGATATGGGCAGCAGCGTCACCGGCATCGCCATCAAGGTTAATGACGTCTTCAACGCTAACAAGCTGGTGCGCGACGCCGGGGAAGTGACCAACAGCTATGTCTACATCAAGAGCTGGATCGGCACTTACGGCTATATGTATCGTGATATCCAGATGATCCGCGCCATCATGTATCTGGCGATGGTGCTGGTGATCGGCGTGGCCTGTTTCAACATCGTCTCCACGCTGGTGATGGCGGTAAAAGACAAGAGCGGCGACATCGCGGTGCTGCGTACCCTCGGGGCAAAAGATGGTCTTATTCGTGCCATTTTCGTCTGGTATGGTCTGCTGGCGGGGCTGTTTGGCAGCCTGTGCGGCGTGGTCATCGGTGTGGTAGTTTCGCTGCAGCTGACGCCGATTATCAACGGTCTCGAGGCCCTGATTGGCCATCAGTTCCTGTCGGGCGATATCTATTTTATTGACTTCCTGCCATCAGAATTACACTGGCTGGACGTCGTTTATGTACTGGTCACGGCCCTGTTGCTGAGTCTGTTGGCGAGCTGGTATCCGGCGCGTCGCGCAAGCAAGATCGATCCGGCGAGGGTGTTAAGTGGCCAGTAATTACGTCATGATCCGGTGAGCGTTGCCGCCGGATCAAAAGAGGAATGCTTTATGTATTATGGATTTGATATTGGCGGCACCAAAATTGCGCTGGGCGTATTCGATACCCACCTGAAACTGCAGTGGGAAACCCGTGTTCCCACCCCGCGTGAAAGCTACGATGAATTCTTAACCGCCATTGCTGCGCTGGTGGCCCAGGCCGATGAACGCTTCGGCGTGAAGGGCTCGGTGGGCATTGGCATTCCGGGAATGCCGGAAACCGACGACGGCACGCTGTACGCCGCCAACGTTCCTGCCGCCAGCGGTAAGCCGCTGCGCGCCGATCTGAGCAGACTCCTTGAGCGCGACGTGCGCCTCGACAATGACGCCAACTGTTTTGCCCTCTCCGAAGCCTGGGATGACGAGTTCCAGCAGTATCCGCTGGTGATGGGATTGATCCTCGGCACCGGCGTCGGCGGCGGGATCGTTGTCGACGGAAAACCGGTCACCGGGCGCAGCTACATCACCGGCGAGTTCGGCCATATCCGCCTGCCGGTGGATGCGCTGGAGGTGGTCGGGCGCGATTTCCCGCTGGTGCGCTGCGGCTGCGGCCAACACGGCTGCATCGAGAATTACCTCTCGGGCGGCGGATTTGCATGGCTTTATGAACACTTCTATCATCAAAAACGACAGGCACCGGAAATCATTACCCTGTGGGAGCAGGGTGATGAACAGGCCATTGAGCACGTGGAGCGTTATCTCGATCTGCTTGCCGTGTGCCTGGGCAATATCCTGACCATTGTCGATCCTGACCTGCTGGTGATCGGCGGAGGATTATCGAACTTTACGGCCATCGCCGAGCGGTTATCCGGTCGGTTGCCGCGTCATCTGTTGCCGGTTGCCCGCGTGCCGCGCATTGAGCGTGCGCGCCACGGCGATGCCGGCGGGATGCGCGGTGCCGCGTTCCTCCATCTCACCCGTTAGCCATACGAGGTTACTATGCTGTCGCGTCGGTCACATCGACTCAGCCGTTTTCGCAAAAACAAACGCCGCTTGCGTGAACGCTTACGCCAGCGAATTTTCTTTCAGGATGGGGCGCTGCCAGAATTGATGGAAAAACCCAGAGTATTGGTCCTGACCGGGGCGGGGATCTCCGCCGAGTCGGGCATTCGAACCTTCCGCGCTACCGACGGGTTGTGGGAAGAGCATCGCGTAGAAGATGTGGCGACGCCGGAAGGCTTCGCCCGTAATCCGCAGCTGGTGCAGGCGTTCTACAACGCCCGTCGTCGCCAGCTCCAGTCGCCAGAGATTGCCCCTAACGCGGCGCATCTGGCGCTGGCAAGGCTGGAAGAGGCGCTGGGCGATCGTTTTCTGCTGGTGACGCAGAATATCGATAACCTCCATGAACGCGCGGGCAACCAGAATGTAATCCATATGCACGGTGAGCTGCTGAAGGTACGTTGTTCCAACAGCGGGCAGGTCTTCAACTGGACCGGCGATGTGACGCTCGATGACAAATGCCACTGCTGCCAGTTTCCCTCTCCGCTGCGTCCGCATGTGGTCTGGTTTGGCGAAATGCCGCTGGGAATGGATGAGATCTACAGCGCCCTGGCCATGGCAGATGTCTTTATCGCCATCGGCACCTCCGGGCACGTCTATCCGGCGGCGGGTTTCGTCCACGAGGCGAAGCTGCACGGGGCGCACACGGTGGAGCTGAACCTTGAGCCGAGCCAGGTGGGCAGCGAGTTTGAGGAAAAAGTCTACGGACTGGCGAGCGAAGTGGTGCCGGAGTTTGTGGATAAGCTTCTTAAGGGATTGTAAGTGCTTCAATGCGCGAGGAGCAGACGTTTTTCGCGCAAATTTTTAAGGAACGACAGGAACAGGTTATGGATAACCCGCTAATTATATCGGCCATTATTTTTATTGTGGCGGTAGGGACAGGGCTATGGAGCCAGTGTTGCCTGCCTCGCCTTTCTGACAGCAGAAATATTCTGTTCATTCTCTTTTTGTACATCGGCATTGTCTCCGCTGGTTCTTGTATATTTAACCTGGTATACCTGCTGTTTACTGGGCAACTTGCGTATGGCGATGTGCAGCTGTTCGGCACAATTGTTACGCTGGTGGCGCTGTGGAAGCCGCTGATGTATATGGTTGGCAAAATTGATGATGCGTTGCAAAAAATATCGGAGTAAATATTTGAGCGGCGCGAATCAACGCCAGATTACCCGTAAAGCCCTGACAACAACGCAGGACCTTACGCAGTTAAAATAAATGATTAATCTATTGTTTATCTGTTGTTGATTCGGCCTGCGCCGCATCAGACCACGGCGTCTCCGGCAGCCTGCGCATAATTCGTCTCATTGCCAGAGCGTCCAGTAAAATGGTTGGCACCATAATAAAAGAAAGTAGCCAGAAAAAAGGATTCCTGACGGGGAAAATGGTTGTCCATTTATCCTGTTCATTGACACGTGACAACGTCCGGCTACTCAGTCTCGTCACGCAATATTTAAAAGAGTAGTTATTTTCTATCGATATTAAATTAACGGGTGTCATCAGGCCTTTCATATAGTTTCTGCACCACGCCCAGGATTCCGCATAACTCAAAAGAGTATCTGCAATATCGGTAGAGAAGCGAGAGACTTGATAAAATAAAGGCGCGTTATCATCGCTGATGATCACCCAGTTTTTTCTCCCGTCAGTCGAGGGGGCTTGCCACTTATACCATGTCCGGGAGCCCGCGGTTCCGGAACCGTTACTAAAATGGGCTTCAATGACCTTCCAGTCATAAATCAGCGTTTCGACAGGCCATTTCGCAAAGATATTACGCGTGGGACGATACGTTTGAACATACACGCGTTGGCGTTTGCGATTCAGCCTGACGAGTAATGTTTTGGGGTGGGTAATAACGACACGCAATGCGTGGATGCTGCTATAGAACATCAGGATGAGTATAATCTCAACCAGAATAAATACAGGAGAATACCCAATAATTGGGCCAATAAAAAATATCGATAACAGAAAGGGGATTACTGTCAGAAGCGGCATCGTTACGCCAAGCCATTCGCTTCTGGGGACGTTTCTTATGATATCGCAATAAATGTCGTTGACGGCAACGACACCGAAGAGGGGCGGCGCTTTTCTCTGCGCTATTTTTGACATAATGAGTCCTTTTATGATGTTACCTTCAGTCCTTTAAATCAGAAAACTTAATTCTCATGTCTTGTTAACGGTAGTAAAAATAATATCGATGCAGAAAAAAGAGAATAAAGAACGTTACTGTTCCGCTTCATATGTACTTATCCTTGTACCAATGAGTCATGCCGGGTCGAAACCCGGCATGTTATTGCATTAACGCCCCGCCTTCAACTTCTGGTAATACTCTTCATACAGACGGCTCGCGTCGCCCACGTCATTCTGCCACTCGCCTTTGCTGACGGTCTCCGCATCCGGATAGAGCGACTTGTCGTTCGCCACCTCCGGGCTCAACAGCTTGCGGGCGGCCAGGTTTGGCGTTGGATAGCCGATGGTTTCCGCCACCTGTTTTGCCACATCCGGGCGCAGCAGGAAGTTAATCAGCTTCAGCGCCCCGTCGACATTTTTGGCATTGGCCGGAATAGAGAGGCTGTCCATCCAGAAGATCCCGCCCTCTTCAGGCCACACCACTTCCAGCGGCGTACCGGCCTGGCGCGCCACGAATGCTGAACCGTTCCACACCATCCCCAGGTTCACTTCCCCTTCCATATAGGGGTTCGCCGGGTTATCGGAGTTGAAGGCCGCGACGTTTGGCATCAGTTTTTGCAGCTCGTGATATGCCGCTTCAATCTCTTTCGGATCGGTGGTGTTGCCGGAGTAGCCCAGCTTACGCAGCGCCACCTGGAACACTTCGCGCGCGTCGTCGGTCAGCAGCAGCCCGCCTTTGTATTCCGGTTTCCACAGATCCGCCCAGCGGGTCACCGTTTTAGGATCCATCGCCTCACTGTTGATCCCAATCGCCGTCGCGCCCCAGATGTACGGAATCGAGTAGTCGTTATTCGGGTCAAACGGCTTGTTGAGCATCTCCGGATCGAGGTTTGAAAAATTGGTGAGCTTCGATTTGTCGATCTTCTGGATCATGCCCTCTTTGCGCATCTTGTCGACGAAATAGGTCGACGGAACCACCAGATCGTATGCCCCCTCTTTATAGGTTTTGAGCTTGGCATACATGGTTTCATTCGACTCGTAGGTGGAGTAGATCACCTTGATGCCGGTCTCTTTGGTGAACTGCTCCAGCAGGCCTGGCGGCACATACTCGGTCCAGTTGTAGAAGTAGAGCGTTTTACCGTCGTCCGCGTGCGCAGCGCCCATTCCCAGCACCAGCGCCGCAGCGGCAAGCATTTTTTTCATTTCACGGTCCCCTGAGATTTTGTTTTATCACGAGCAATAAGCTGGCTGGCGATCACCAGAACCAGCGATAACATCAACAGTATGGTCGCCAGCGCGTTCACCTCCGGTGAGACGCCGACTTTCACCATGGAATAGATCTTCAACGGCAGAATTTCATAGCCCGGTCCGGTGACAAACGACGAAACCACCACGTCATCCATCGACAGGGTAAAGCTGAGCAGCCACCCCGCGGCCACGGCGGGCATCGCCAGCGGCAGGATAATTTTGCGCAGAATAGTCATTTCGCTGGCCCCCAGATCTTTCGCCGCTTCCAGCATCCGTACATCAAAGCCCTTCAGACGGGAATAAACCGTCACCACCACAAACGGCAGACAGAAGGTGATGTGCGAGAAGAGCAGCGACCAGAAGCCCAGTTGCACCCCCAGCAGCATAAACAGCACCAGCAGCGAAATGGCCATCACGATGTCCGGGGACATCATCACCACAAACAGCATTCCGCTGACGAAGGGCTTGCCGCGAAAACGGTAGCGGTAGAGCGCCACTGCGGTCAGGGAGCCAATCAGGGTGGCGAAGGTGGCGGAGAATATCGCCATCGTCAGCGAGTGTTGCGCCGCCTGCAGCAGGCTGTCGTTGTTCATCAGCAGGCTGTACCACTGGGTGGTAAATCCCTGCCAGTTGATGCCAAAGCGCGAGCTGTTAAACGAGTTGACGATCAAAATAATGATCGGAATGTAGAGATAGGCATAGATGGCGGTCATAAAACCGCCGCGGAGCAGTCGACCGATCATCCCAGTTCACCTTTATTGTTAAGCAGGCGTGAGGCACGCCAGTAGACCAGCAGCATCAGGCCCATCACCAGCGTCAGGGTGATGCTGGTGGCCGAGCCGAACGGCCAGTCACGAATGTTCAGGAACTGACTCTTGATGACGTTGCCGATCAGCAGGTTCTTTGCGCCGCCCATCAGATCGGAGACGTAGAACAGCCCCATCGCCGGGAGCATCACTAGCAGGCAGCCGGCAATGATCCCCGGCATGGTCAGCGGGATGATAATGCGGATAAAGGTCTGCAGCTTGCTGGCACCCAAATCTCTCGCGGCTTCCAGCAGGGGTTTATCCAGCTTCTCGATGCTGGAGTAGAGCGGCATCACCATAAACGGCAGCAGGATATAGACCAGCCCCACAATCACCGCCCCAGGGGTAAACATGATGCGGATCGGCGTGTCGATCACCCCCAGCCAGAGCAGAAACGCGTTCAGGTAGCCCTTGGTGCTGAGGAAGATCTTCAGGCCATAAATGCGGATCAGCGAGTTGGTCCAGAAGGGCACAATCAGCAGAAACAGCAGCAGCGGGCGCACCTTCGACGGCAGCTTCGCCAGAAACCAGGCGAAAGGGTAGCCAAGGACCAGGCAGGCCAGGGTGGCGATCAGCGCCATGTTGAGCGAATGGAGCAGCACCTGGAAATAGAGCGGATCGAGCAGGCGCGCGTAGTTTTCCAGCGTAAAGACCAGCGAGACGAAATGGGCATCGTCGCGGGTCAAAAAGCTGGTGGCAATGATCATCAGGTTGGGTAAAAAGACAAACAACACAAGCCAACCGACGATAGTGGCGATCACCACATTCTGGAACTTACTTGTGTTCTTCATCAGCCAGCACAACCTCCCAGCTTTCTACCCAGTTAATGACCATTTTCTGATTGAGCGAGTGGTCGAAATCCGGATCGTCCTCGTTAAAGAACTCGCTGACGATCACCATCTTGCCGTTTTCCAGCTCGACCACCGACTCGAGCGTCATCCCTTTGTAGTTGCGCTCGCGGATATAGCCGATCAGCCCTTCCGCTTCGGTTTCATCGTGGATCTCATCGACGCGCAAATCCTCCGGGCGCAGCAGGACATTAAGCTGCTGTCCCGGTTCCACGGCAAAGTTGACGAAGATATTGCAGGCGCGGCCTTCGACATTCGCCAGCACCCGCTGGTCGTCGAGGCGTTCAATAACCGTAGCACTGAAGATATTGATTTCGCCAATAAAGCTGGCCACAAACAGGTTTTTCGGCTCTTCGTAAATCTCACGCGGGGTGCCGTCCTGCTCGATTTTGCCGTCGCGCATCACCACGATGCGATCGGACATGGTCAGGGCCTCTTCCTGATCGTGGGTGACGAAGACAAAGGTGATCCCGAGCTTACGCTGCAGAGCCTTTAATTCGTTCTGCATCTGCTTACGCAGCTTGTAATCCAGCGCGGAGAGAGACTCATCCAGCAGCAACAGGCGCGGCTTATTGACCACCGCCCGGGCGATGGCGACGCGCTGCTGCTGTCCACCCGACAGCTGGTGCGGCTTACGCTGGGCGAACTCTTCGAGCTGCACCATGCGCAGGGCATCGGTGACGCGGGGCGTGATTTCACTGGCAGGGGTTTTTTGCATCCGCAGGCCAAAGGCGACGTTTTCGAAAACCGTCATGTGCGGGAACAGGGCGTAGCTTTGAAAGACGGTATTGACGTGACGGTGTTCAGCAGGAACCTGAGTAATGTCCTGATCTTCAAGATGAATATGGCCGTGATCGACGTTTTCCAGCCCGGCGATAAGGCGAAGCACTGTCGTTTTACCGCAGCCCGACGGGCCAAGCAGCGTAAGAAATTCGCCGTTGTTGATGGTCAAATCGAGGTCGGAAATGACGGTTTTCCCGTCAAAGCTTTTACCAATTCCGGCCAGTTGCACCAACGGTGACAGTGAAGCTGGTTGTGTATTCAATTTTTGATTCAGTCCCATATCGACGCCGCAGGTACTTATTGCAGCGGGGTTTGTGGTTAGCCACCTTGGTGAAACGTAATGAGGGCGGACATTCTACGGGAATACGTTGTCATCGCCAATCCTTGTTACCCATTGATAAGCTACATTTATTAGCGAAAGCGACGAAAAACGGAAATATTCTCGTTTACGGGATAAAAGTGACCTGACGCAATATTTGGGTTTTGCTGCTTACTGATAATGTTGTCACGAAAAGTGAGGGTGGCTGCATGGATAAATTACTTGAGCGTTTTTTACAGTACGTATCGCTGGATACCCAATCTAAACCGGGTGTCCGCCAGGTGCCGAGCACCGAAGGGCAATGGAAACTGTTACAGCTGTTAAAGACGCAACTGGAAGAGTTGGGTCTGGTCAACGTCACGTTAAGTGACAAAGGGACGGTAATGGGGACGCTCCCCGCCAGCGTGAGCGGCGATATTCCGGCCATTGGTTTCATTTCCCATGTGGATACCTCACCGGATTTTAGCGGTAAAAACGTGAATCCGCAGATTGTTGAGAACTATCGCGGCGGCGACATCGCGCTCGGCGTGGGCGACGAAGTTTTATCCCCGGTGATGTTCCCGGTGTTACACCAGCTGCTCGGACAGACGCTGATCACCACCGACGGCAAAACGCTGCTGGGGGCCGATGATAAAGCCGGAGTGGCCGAGATCATGACCGCCCTGGCGGTGCTGAAGCACAACAAGGTGCCGCACGGGGATATCCGCGTCGCTTTTACCCCGGATGAAGAGGTGGGCAAAGGGGCGAAGCATTTCGACGTCGCGGCGTTCGATGCCCGCTGGGCTTATACCGTCGACGGCGGCGGCGTGGGCGAGCTGGAGTTCGAAAACTTCAATGCGGCGTCGGTGAATATTCGCATCGTCGGTAACAACGTCCACCCGGGGACGGCGAAAGGGGTTATGGTGAACGCGCTGTCGCTGGCGGCCCGCATTCATGCCGAAGTTCCGGCAGAGGAGAGCCCGGAGCAAACTGAGGGCTATGAGGGTTTCTACCACCTCACCAGCATTAAAGGGACGGTGGATCGCGCGGACATGCACTACATCATCCGCGATTTTAACCGCGACGGGTTTGAAGCGCGTAAACGCAAAATGATGGATATCGCCAAAAAGGTGGGCAAAGGGCTGCACCCGGATTGCTACATTGAGCTGATCATTGAGGACAGCTATTACAATATGCATGAAAAGGTGATCGAGCATCCGTACATTCTCGAGGTGGCGCAGCAGGCGATGCGCGACTGCGGAGTCGAACCGCAGCTCAAACCGATCCGCGGCGGCACCGACGGCGCACAGCTCTCCTTTATGGGATTACCCTGTCCGAATCTGTTTACCGGCGGCTACAACTACCACGGCAAGCACGAGTTTGTGACCCTCGAGGGGATGGAGAAAGCGGTGCAGGTGATCGTAAGGATTGCCGAGCTGACGGCGAAGCAGCAGTAACTGCCCGGTGTACACCCAGGCCGGGCAAACAACGTGCCGCCCGGCACTTTCACAAATGGGGAGGGAACCTCATATGTCAAACTACCGACGTCACTACGTACCGGGCGGAACCTGGTTTTTCACTGTTAATCTGCAAAACCGGCGCAGCGATCTGCTGATCCGCCATATCGCTACGCTTCGCGCGGCGACCCAATGCGTTAAGCGCGCGAAGCCCTTTCTGATTAACGCCTGGGTGATCCTGCCGGAGCATATGCACTTTATCTGGACGCTGCCCGAAAACGACACCGACTACTCTGGTCGCTGGCGGGATATTAAAAAGACCTTCACCCGTGCGCTCGGGATGTCGGGTATCTGGCAGCCGCGGTTCTGGGAACACACTATCCGGGATGAAAACGATCTGCGCAGACACAGGGATTACATCTGTATCAATCCGCTGAAACATGGTTACGTGACACGTGTGAAAGACTGGCCGTATTCCACCTTTCATCGCGATGTGCGGGAAGGGTTATATCCGGAAGATTGGGCGGGGGAGGTGGAGGATTTTGACGCTGGGGAACGCCGGTAAGAAACGCCGGGCGGCACTGCGTTTGCCCGGCCTAGGGTATGGTTTTGTAGGCCCGGTAAGCGTAGCGCCACCGGGCATTGCCACCCGGCATGTTTAAGCGACTCAGTCCTCGAAGAACCAGTACCCGCTGTTAACCATCGCCGCCAGCATGGCGAGGAACGACGGATCTTCCAGCGCATCACCGAATTTGTCGGCCGTCAGCACCGTATGGCTGGCCAGGGCTTCCAGCGCCGGGCGGTGCGGAGAGTCCAGCTGCTCGCCATTGACGTATACCTCTTCGCCAATGCGCAACACGCGCAATCCACCCAGACGCACCAGCTTGTCACCCTGCTGCAGGGCATCGTAAATCTCATCCGGCTGATACGGCGGCTCCGGCAGGGAGACGTCCAGCTCGTGACGTGACTGGCTGATAAACTCCCCGAACCACTGGTTGAAGTGCTGCGGCTGGTTGATCAGATCCAGCATCATCCCGCGCAGTTTATCCAGCTCTTCAGGCAGAATATCGGCCGGGTGCTCACGGGCAGGAACGTCCGGATCGCTGAAGCGATGGCTACCCAGCTCGCGCTGGAGAACGTAATCGGCAAACCCGCTGATCATCTCGCGACCGCTTGGCGCACGGAAGCCCACCGAATAGTTCATCGAGTTCTCAAGGGAGTAGCCCTCGTGCGGGAAACCCGGCGGAATATAGAGAATGTCGCCCGGCTCCAGCTCTTCATCGATGATGCCGACGAAAGGATCCACCTGCAGCAGGTCGGGATGCGGACAGTGCTGCTTCATCGGCACCTTCTCGCCCACGCGCCAGCGGCGGCGGCCGGTACCCTGAATGATAAACACGTCGTACTGATCCAGATGCGGGCCAACGCCGCCGCCCGGCACGGAGAAGGAGATCATCAGATCGTCCATCCGCCAGTCGGGCAGGGCGCGGAAGGGCTGCATCAGGGCTGCGGCGGGCTGGTGCCAGTGGTTGACCGCCTGCACCAGCAGGGACCAGTTGTTCTCCCCCAGGTGATCGAAGCTTTCAAACGGGCCGTGGCTGACCTGCCATTTCCCCTCGTTATGGCTGACGAGGCGGCTGTCGACTTCGCTCTCCATGGCCAGGCCGGCCAGCTCATCGGGAGAGATCGGATCGACGAAATTGGGGATGCCGCGTTTCAGAACCACCGGGCGTTTCTGCCAGTAGCGTTCGATAAAGTCGGGCCAGTTAAGGGCTAATTGATAATCCATATTTATATTCCGCAGGCTTTTACTGACTCGGATTATAACGGAAGCTCAGCGGCCTGCGTGTGAGAATCACGCTTTTTTCACCCGAAGGCTTAACGAAGGCTTAACTCTCGTCGCTTGTAAGATGCTGACGGGCAAAAATCGCCTCCATGCGCGCGCCGCCGAGCAGACTGTCGCTGGTGTCGATCCGGCCGTCGTACTGCTCAACAATGTCGCGCGCCACCGACAGGCCCACTCCTTGGCCGGGGCGTAAGGTGTCAGCGCGCTGTCCGCGATCGAAGACCTGATCGCGCTTGCCCTGCGGGATCCCCGGGCCGTCATCTTCAACGATAATGTGCAGCTCATCTTCCCCCTGGCGGGCCGAGACCTCGACGAACTCCAGGCAGTATTTACAGGCGTTATCCAGCAGATTGCCCATCACCTCCATAAAGTCGTTTTTTTCACCCACGAAGCTGATTTCCGGCGAGATATCGAGGGTGATGTTTACCCCTTTGCGCTGATAGACCTTATTCAGGGCCGAGGTGAGGCTGTCCAGCAGCGGGGCGACGGGGTGCAACTCCCGGCTCAGCAGGGTGCCGCCGGTTCGCATGCTGGCGCGATGCAGGTAGTAACCGATCTGCTGGGAGATACGGCTGATCTGCTCCAGCATCACCGGCTCCGCCTCATCGGCGCTCAGCTTCGCGCTGCGTAAGGAGCGCATCGTACTTTGCATCACCGCCAGCGGCGTTTTCAGGCTGTGGGTCAGGTCGGTCAGGGTGGTGCGGTATTTGTCGTAACGTTCACGCTCGCTTTTCAGCAGCCGGTTCAGGTTACGCACCAGGCTGGTAAGCTCGCGCGTGGTGTTGGGATTGAGTTTTTCCCGGTGATGCTCTTCCAGCTCGCGCACCTCTTTCGCCAGCGACTCGATGGGCCGCAGGCTCCACCAGGCGGCCAGCCACAGCAGCGGGATCACCAGCAGCAGGTTAGCGGCCAGCACATACACGAACCAGTTCCAGACGGTATAAGAGCGTTTCAGCTCAACCGGAATGGTGTCGATGACCACAATCGTCAGCTGCGGCATTTGCATGGTGGCGGGGTAGATATTGACCGCCACCGAGTGGGTCAGCTCGCTGTCGTCGTCGTCCTCGCGGATCTCGGCCAGCTCTTTCTGCATGTGCCGGTCGTTACCGACCAGCACGCTGGTGGCATCCACGTCCGCCTCCAGCTCGTGAAAGCCGTTGGCTTTAAGCCACTCGGGACGGATGCTTTTGATAAGCCAGGGCACATCGCGCTGCGCCCACAGCAGCTTGCCTTTCTCGTCGTAGATCAGCGACATGGTCGGACTCTGACGATCCAGATGCTCCGGCATATCGATGGTGATTTTATTGTCTTCCCATTTCGCGAGGGTATAGAAGAGATTGCTCTCCCCGCGCAGCAGGCGGAAGGTGGTTTTGTCGAAGCTGACGCTGTAGCCCACCAGCGCCACCATTCCGTAGGCCAGCGAGAGCACCAGCACCACCACCGCTGTAGCCAGCAGGAAGCGAAACCGCAGGGACAGCGGCAGAAAGGGACGAAAAAGTTTTTTCATTTAGCGTAATTCGAAAAGATAGCCCTGGCCGCGCACGGTGGTAATGACATCTTCCGGATACTGCGCCTGAATTTTCTTGCGCAGCCGTCCCATCAACACATCGATGGTGTGGCTTTCGCGCAGTTCCGCGTCAGGATAGAGCTGGAGCATCAGGGAATCTTTACTCACCACTTTGCCGCTGTTGCGGATCAGCGTCTCCATGATGGTGTACTCAAAGGCGGTAAGCTTGATCACCTCGTCATGAATAGCCAGTTCGCGGCGGGAGAGATCGACCTGAAACGGCGGAATGGAGATCACCTGCGAGGCCAGACCGCTGTTGCGGCGCATCAGGGCCTGCATGCGGGCGGCCACTTCCTCGATATGAAAGGGTTTGGTGACGTAGTCATCCGCGCCGGCACTCAGCACTTCAACCTTATCCTGCCAGCCTTCGCGGGCGGTTAACACCAGCACCGGCAAGGAGACATCGTGGCTGCGCCAGCGACGGATCAGGGACAGGCCATCTTCATCAGGCAGGCCCAGGTCAACGATGGCGATATCGGGCAAATGTTCATTGAGATAGTAGTCGGCTTCTTTAGCATCTTCAGCATCGTCCACCTGATGCCCCATTTCCTGAAGCTGAACCTTCAGGTGATGACGTAGCAACGCATTATCCTCAACAACCAGTACGCGCATCATCGCTTCTCCCTAATATTAATGGTCTGAATAGTTTAACGCTGATTATGTTGCGGCGGGGATAAACATTTCGTAAACCGAAGGGGAAGGGACCCTCTTTCCGGGCGGAAAGAGGGTAAAAAGCGTTATTTCAGCTCATCAACCATCGCAATGGCGCGGCCGATGTAGTTAGCCGGAGTCATCGCTTTCAGGCGGGTTTTCTCGTCTTCTGGCAGTTCCAGACCGTCGATAAACTGCTTCATGCCTTCAGCGTCAACGCGCTTGCCGCGGGTCAGCTCTTTCAGTTTCTCGTACGGTTTTTCGATGCCATAGCGACGCATCACGGTCTGGATCGGCTCCGCCAGCACTTCCCAGTTGTGATCCAGCTCGTCGAGCAGACGCTCGCGGTTCACTTCCAGCTTGCTCACGCCCTTCAGGGTAGACTGATAGGCAATCAGCGCGTAGCCGATGCCCACGCCGAGGTTACGCAGCACGGTGGAGTCGGTCAGGTCGCGCTGCCAGCGGGATACCGGCAGTTTGCTCGCCATGTGTTGCAGCAGGGCGTTCGCCAGGCCCAGGTTGCCTTCGGAGTTTTCGAAGTCAATTGGGTTGACCTTGTGCGGCATGGTGGAGGAACCGATTTCACCGGCGATGGTCTTCTGCTTGAAGTGGTTCAGGGCGATGTAGCCCCACACATCGCGGTCGAAGTCGATCAGGATGGTGTTGAAGCGCGCGATGCAGTCAAACAGCTCGGCGATATAGTCGTGTGGCTCGATCTGGGTGGTGTACGGGTTCCACTGGATGCCCAGAGACGTCACAAACTCTTCGCTGAACTGGTGCCAGTCCACTTCCGGGTAGGCGGCGATGTGGGCATTGTAGTTACCGACGGCACCGTTGATTTTGCCGAGGATCTCCACCTGCTCCAGCTGGCGGTACTGACGCTCCATGCGGTAGGCGACGTTAGCCATCTCTTTACCGATGGTGGACGGAGTAGCAGGCTGGCCGTGGGTACGGGAGAGCAGCGGAATATCGCGATACTCTACCGCCAGGGCTTTCACCGCGTCGATGATTTTGCGCCAGTACGGCAGCACCACTTCTTCCCGCGCGGTAGAGAGCATCAGGGCGTGGGAGAGGTTGTTGATATCTTCTGAGGTGCAGGCGAAGTGAATAAATTCAGAGACCGCGTGCAGCGCCGGGACGTCTGCCACTTTTTCTTTCAGGAAATACTCAACCGCTTTCACGTCGTGGTTGGTGGTGCGCTCGATGGTTTTAATGCGCGCCGCGTCTTCTTCGTTGAATTCAGCAACGATTTTATCAAGGTAATCGTTTGCCTGGCTGTCAAAAGCAGGAACTTCCGCGATCGCTGCCTGTGCGGCCAGCTTTTGCAGCCAGCGTACTTCAACCTGGACACGGAATTTCAGCAGACCATATTCGCTGAAGATCCCGCGCAGCGCGCTGACTTTATCGCCGTAGCGTCCATCGACAGGGGAAACGGCGGTCAGTGAGGATAATTCCATAGTTCGCAACTCCGGGAGGTTAACAATGAGCAAGAATTTGTTTTGCCTGAGTCGTCAGGCGATTACGATAAAACATTAACTGCAGGCGGCCACCGCCGACCTGTTGCCACAGCACTGCGGCACGAATACCCGCCAGCAGCGAGGCGCGCACTTTGGCCTGTACCTGCGGGCTTTGCAGGACGGCAGGAGAGCCGGTGACCTGGATCCGCGGCCCCAGTGGGCTGATGACGTCCACATAAATGCCGGCCATGGCGCTGAGTAAGGTCTCTGACTGTAAATCGAAATGATCGAGCTGACGCTGGAGGCCCGAAATACGATCGCCCAGGGTGTCCATGGCCCCTTTGGCGGCGTTCAGTTTGCGCTCCAGCACCATCATGCTCAGGGTATAGCGCGTCAGTTCCGCGTTCAGCCCCTGACGATTGCTGGCATTTAACACACCGAGTAAGGTTTCCAGACCGAGGCGAAGATTCGCTTCACTACCACCAAAGACGCCGAGGGTTGAACTGGGGTTCAGATCCACGACGCTGTTGAGTGAAACGTGCAGGGCGTCAGCATCGCAATGACCCTGATGCGCCAACTGCTGCACCAGACGGGCAGACTGGCAAATTCCCGCCAGCGCCAGGGTGATGTCATAAAAGTTCTTCGCCACACTGGCTCCTTTCTGTGTGTAATCGCATTAAACCGCAGTCAGCGGCAGGCGTTGTTCGATAATACCGCCGCCGAGGCAGATTTCACCGCTGTAGAAGACGGCAGACTGGCCCGGGGTGACGGCGGACACCGGCTCGTCAAAACGCACTTCAATGCGTTCGTCGTCCAGCGCGGTAATGGTGCAGGGAATATCGGTCTGACGATAACGGGTTTTCACTGTGCAGCGCAGCGTGCCTTTCAGCGGCTCGCGGTCAACCCAGTGCAGCTGTTGGGCGATCAGGCCGACGGACATCAGACGCGGATGGTCATGGCCCTGGGCCACAATCAGAATATTGTTTTCAACGTCTTTATCGACGACGTACCAAGGATCTTCGCTACCCTCTTTGGTACCGCCAATCCCCAGCCCTTTACGCTGGCCTAAGGTGTGGTACATCAGCCCCTGGTGCTCGCCAATCACATCCCCGTCAACGGTGATGATTTTGCCCGGCTGGGCAGGCAGATAACGGCCCAGGAATTCACGGAATTTGCGCTCACCGATAAAGCAGATCCCGGTGGAGTCTTTTTTCCTGGCGGTGATCAGATCCAGCTCTTCAGCGATTTTACGCACTTCCGGTTTTTCCAGCTCGCCCACCGGGAACAGGCTTTGGGCAATCTGTTCGTGGCCGAGGGTATAGAGGAAGTAGCTCTGATCTTTGTTGCCGTCGAGACCGCGCAGCAGCTGGCTTTTGCCGTCGACATCGGCGCGGCGCACGTAGTGACCAGTCGCGATGTAGTCAGCACCCAGATCTTCAGCAGCGAATTCGAGGAAGGCTTTAAATTTGATCTCTTTGTTACACAGAATATCCGGGTTCGGCGTGCGGCCGGCTTTGTACTCTTCAAGGAAATGCTCGAATACGTTGTCCCAGTACTCTGCGGCAAAATTGACGGTGTGCAGTTCAATGCCGAGCTTGTCGCAAACCGCCTGCGCATCAGCCAGATCCGCAGCGGCGGTGCAGTATTCCTCGCCATCGTCTTCTTCCCAGTTCTTCATGAACAGGCCTTCAACCTTATAGCCCTGTTGCAGCAACAGCCAGGCTGAGACGGAAGAATCGACGCCGCCGGACATGCCGACGATCACTTTTTTTTGGCTTTCAGACATTGGAATACTCACGACATTGAACTTCAAGGCGGCGTATTCTATCACGCGCCCCCGGCATTGACACCCTCTGTAAACGGCCAGTTAAATTCGCCAATCGTCTCCAGCGGCAGTCGATTGCCGCTCAGGTAGCTGCGAATGCTCTCCGCAACCAGCGGCGAACGCAGATGAGTTGCGCTCAGAATGGTGTCAGCATCCACCCACAGGCAGCGGTCGATATCGCTGTCGTGCGGCTCAGTGGCGCACGTTTCGTTAAGCTCAATGGCAAACAGGAAGCGCAAAAACGGCGTTTTGTCCGGGGCGATCCACTGATGCAAGCGGATAAAGTGTTGCGGTTCGGCAAGGATACCGGTCTCTTCCCACAGCTCGCGCTTTGCGGCCTGAACCAGCGTCTCGTCGGCTTCGAGATGGCCCGCGGGCTGGTTCCACAACGCTTTACCGTTGATGGTCTCTTCCACCACTAAAAATTTGCCCTGAGCGTGGACCACGGTGGCTACCGTGACGTGCGGTTTAAACATGATGTTCTCCCTGATCAGTAACGTCCCGCCATTCACCGTTGGCGAGAGAATCAAGCGTGTAACTGCCCATCGCGTAGCGAATCAGACGCAATGTCGGATAGCCGACATGGGCCGTCATGCGACGCACCTGGCGGTTGCGGCCTTCATAAAGCGTGACTTTGATCCACGATACGGGAATCGATTTGCGTTCGCGGATCGGCGGATTGCGCGGCCAGAGCCAGTCTGGTTCGCTGACCAGCTCAATGCCCGCGGGCAGGGTAGGGCCGTCGTTCAGCGTCACGCCGTTACGCAAGGCCGCCAGCGCCTCGTCGTCCGGAACACCCTCAACCTGCACAAAGTAGATTTTTCCGGTGCGTTTTCCCGGCTGCGTGAGTTTTGCCTGTAGCTCGCCGTCGTTGGTGAGCACCATCAGCCCTTCGCTGTCGCGATCGAGCCGACCCGCGGCATAGACGCCCTGCACGGGGATGAAATCTTTCAAGGTGCTGCGCCCGGCTTCGTCGGTAAACTGCGGCAGGACATCGTAAGGTTTATTGAACAAAATAACGCGTGTTGGCGCACGTTGCTTACGCGGCCTGGTGGCTTGTCGTGTGCTGAATCGTTCAACCAGGTGATTTCTAAAAGAAGTTTTCTGCATGGTATTTTCAGAAGTTATCAATTGCCGCATTATAGCCTAATAACGAATGCCTTTCATGGCGCCAGACATTCAGGTACTATCGATGGGCTCATTACAAATTATTAACATAAGATCAGTAACAACCAGAAGCGCTCGAAGGAGAGGTTAATGGAAAGCAAAGTAGTTGTTCCGGCGGAAGGTAAAAAGATCACCCTGCAAGACGGTAAGCTGAACGTCCCACACAATCCGATTATCCCGTTCATCGAAGGTGACGGTATCGGTGTTGACGTAACTCCAGCGATGCTGAAAGTGGTGGATGCCGCTGTTGAGAAAGCCTATAAAGGCGAGCGTAAAATTTCCTGGATGGAAATTTACACCGGTGAAAAATCTACCCACGTTTATGGCCAGGACGTCTGGCTGCCGACTGAGACGCTGGATCTGATCCGTGACTACCGCGTTGCCATCAAAGGCCCGCTGACCACCCCAGTCGGTGGCGGTATTCGCTCCCTGAACGTTGCGCTGCGTCAGGAACTCGACCTGTACGTCTGCCTGCGCCCGGTACGTTACTACCAGGGCACCCCAAGCCCGGTTAAACACCCTGAGCTGACCGACATGGTTATCTTCCGTGAGAACTCCGAAGATATCTACGCGGGTATCGAGTGGAAAGCCGACTCTGCTGACGCACAGAAAGTAATCAAGTTCCTGCGCGAAGAGATGGGCGTGAAGAAAATTCGCTTCCCTGAACATTGCGGCATCGGCATCAAGCCGTGCTCCGAAGAAGGCACCAAGCGTCTGGTGCGTGCAGCGATTGAGTATGCGATCACCAACGACCGTGACTCCGTGACCATCGTTCACAAAGGCAACATCATGAAGTTCACCGAAGGTTCCTTCAAAGACTGGGGCTACCAGCTGGCGACGGAAGAGTTCGGTGGCGAGCTGATCGACGGCGGCCCATGGCAGAAGATCAAGAACCCAAACACCGGCAAAGAGATCATCATTAAAGATGTGATCGCCGATGCATTCCTGCAGCAGATCCTGTTGCGTCCTGCTGAGTACGACGTTATCGCCTGTATGAACCTGAACGGTGACTACATCTCCGACGCCCTGGCGGCGCAGGTTGGCGGTATCGGTATCGCACCAGGCGCGAACATTGGTGACGAGTGCGCCCTGTTCGAAGCCACCCACGGTACCGCACCTAAGTATGCTGGTCAGGATAAAGTGAACCCAGGTTCCATCATCCTGTCCGCAGAGATGATGCTGCGTCATATGGAATGGTTCGAAGCCGCAGACCTGATCGTTAAAGGTATGGAAGGCGCGATTAACGCTAAAACCGTAACCTACGATTTCGAACGTCTGATGGAAGGCGCTAAGCTGCTGAAATGTTCAGAGTTTGGTGACGCGATCATCGCGAACATGTAATCCGGTTTCCGGGCTGTATAAGAACGGGAGCCTGATGGTTCCCTTTTTTTATTATTAGCTTTCGAACGGTTATCAAAAGTTTATCAAAACAAGTTATCAAAACCCCACCCCAAAATCCTATATCGCGATTGTCGTCCAGTCCTTCCCACGGTCATCATGATAGCCATCAGTCTGCTGCTGGGACCTATGTCCAAGAAGCTCTTTCGTGTTCACACCCTGCGCTTTATATAACCTCTCCGCTAAAGAACGCTGCTCGTGAAAAGTAGACGGCGTCTTGCCTTCTTCCAGTGGTATCTCTGCTTTGTCACGGGCCTTGCTGAAATTTGTGGTCAGCGTATTGGATCTAACCTGCGAGCCTCGTTCTGCTTGAGAGGTGGCTCTGAAAAAATGAACCAGATAAGGGCTGACCGCATAATCCCTGCAACGAGAAATTATATCCCGCAAACTCCAGTTTATTGCGTTGAGGCGAAGCGAGAGAGGGATGGCAATTTTGCTCCCTGTCTTTTCCTGAAGTACGTGCAGGTGATCATCCCAGACATCGCTAAACTTCATATTGGAAATATCACCGAGGCGCTGGCCCGTCACCAATGCCAGCAGCATTGCATTCCCCATATATTGATGGGTGCTGTCTGCAATATCGAAAATCCTCTGCCATTCCTCCAGACTAAGGCGCTGGCGGGTGATTTTTCGGCGGGGTTTTTTGGTCGCTGAGGCAGGATCGTAACCCGGAGGAACCTCACCCGCATGCTGCGCTTCTTTAAAAATATCAACCAACACTGTCCGAACTACTTGGGCCATTCGCGGCTGACCGGCTGTGACGTACTCATCAAGCAATTGGGCGATATCGCGGACATCCACTGATGGCAGCAACTTCATTCCGACACGCTCTCGCAACAACGAAACCGGCTTGCTTTTCTGTTTGAACGTGTTCAGCTTGATATCGCCCGACGCCAGACGCTCTTCCTGAATTTTCCAGTATCGGTCGAGCCATGTTGATACCGTGATCGCCTTACCTTTGCTGGTGGCGATCCTGTCGCTGATCGCCAGAATTTGCCGGGTCCTCTGTTCTGCCAGGCGCTCGTTTGCTTCCGTGGCGATTGCTACAGCTTCGGCCTCATCAGTGCCCAACGCATGGAATTTGCCAGTGATTGGATGTTTATAACGCCAGTAAACCTTATTCACCTTCCTGCTGTAGAGGGGGTAAAGGTTCGGAACAGATACATTGTTTTTACGTGGTCTGGCAGCCATCGTTCAAAATCCTTTGCAGCAATATGGAGTCGTTCTTCTTAACTACCGGCGCAGTCAATTCACCTACCAGTTCAGCATCTTCACGAACACGCCATAAGCGGCCCTGCTTCATAGCAGGTGGAGAGAACTGATTCTGCTTCGCATATCGTCGAAGTGTCGACACGCTTGGAGGGTTGCTTCTGTATTTTTCAGCGGCCCATTCTTCGAGAGTTAACATCTGGATCATATGCTTTACCTCATAATGGCCCAGAAACGGGCCATTGGCTGAAAAACTGAAATCAGATTGCTGTCAGGCGCTGCCAGATAGCTGATACGTATTTGACCTGGTGGCGGGCGTCGGCCAGGGCATTGTGTTGATCGCCTTCAAAAGGGATGTCGTAACGCGAGTTCAACCCAACTGCTTTGCCCAGTTCGACGACGGTACGCACATCCCGATAGTTCCAGTGCGGGATCGGGAAGGGCGTGTCGGCCAGCTCGAAAGCCGCTTCCAGAAGTGAGCAATCGAACGAACTGCCATTTCCCCAGAGCTGCACATTCTTGGAGCCGTTAGCCGCGTTTTCAGCAATGAAGTCGAGGAATTGCTCCAACGCTTCCACTAGGCCGACCGTATCATCCACTACGATTGCAGATCGTGCTTCCGGCGATTGCTTTAACCACCAGAGGATGGTGCTGGCATCTGGCCTGGCCCCGAATGACATCGACGATTCCAAGCTAATCACCTGATAGAATTCAGCGCCGGTTTTCCCGCTGGCCGGGTCAAAGAATACGGCCCCCACAGAAACGATCGGCGCGCCCGGTTTTTTACCCATTGTCTCGAGATCAACCATCAAATGCGTGAACATGGCTGGCTCGTCCTGATGCGCTTCTGGCTCATTTCGTGCCGGTTCTGGCTCGTTCTGGTTTATAGAATTGCTGTTTTGGCTGACAGAATCGGGCTTCTGGTTTACATCGGCCTGATACTGGTTTTCCAGAATCGGCGCCGCGGCGGTCAGAACCTCAGCCGGGTTCAGGGAAGCTGTTTGCGGATCAGCTGCATCAGTGCTTTCGCCTGGTGGAACCGCGTCAACACTTTCTCCTTCCGTCGGGTCAGTCTCTTCCATCTGCACATCGCTGGTGGTCTCCTCTATAACCGATGAACGGTCATCTGTTTGTGATTGGTTTTCGTTCATCAGGCCTTCGATGGAGAACATGCCGCCGCCAAGATTGGCGACTTGCGGCTGGCTGACTAACGCTGCTTTTTCCGCTTCAATCTTCTCGTTAATTTCTTTTTCCCAGCTAACCTCAGGGGTGTGTCGAGCCGCCGCCAGCACTTCCGCTGTAGGATTCTCGTGGTCGATTTCGGTCAGGTTCGCTTTGATGTATCCGGAAAGACGCCCAGGCTGTTTGTAGTGCTCAGGGTGAGCACTTCGGATCAGCGCAAAAATTGCAGCGCGGGAGTAATCCAGAATGCCGGGCGTTGCGCGCAAAGCTTCAGACCATTCTTTAAACGGACTGTCATTCGCAGCGACGATA
Organism: Leclercia sp. AS011; assembly: GCF_037152535.1. Classification (NCBI taxonomy): domain Bacteria; kingdom Pseudomonadati; phylum Pseudomonadota; class Gammaproteobacteria; order Enterobacterales; family Enterobacteriaceae; genus Leclercia; species Leclercia sp. AS011. The sequence goes on along the minus strand of NZ_JBBCMA010000001.1, from coordinate 1,688,358 downwards.
GCCTTCGCCTGGCGGAAAACATCACTTGGAATGTCGTAAATATTGAAATCTGCTGACAGCGTTGCCAACGCAATCTCAGTATCGAGCCCGTCAAAGTCGGGTTTGTAGTTAGGGTTGCGATCGGTTTTTCCGCCGCCGCCCGGCTGTGCTGCTGGCACCTCAGGTTCAGCAGCTGGCGCAGGCAGCGGCAGCAACTCAGTTGCAGCATTGAATTCAGCTGTCATCGTCTGGTTAACGAACTCCAGATGCGCAACCGGGTTCAGGTGGATATCCTCCGGCGCGATGCGCACCAGGTTGAAGATCGCCGCGCGGTTCACTGCCAGAACGCCAGGCTGGTTGCGCAGGATCTTGCTCCACGATTTCCACGGCTCTTCTTTGTTCGCGATAATCTCTTTGGCGCGGCGCGCAATGCTGCCCGGGATTTCACGATGGTTGAAGTCCATCGGCAGCAGGGCGCAGGCGATTTCCAGATCAAGGGTGTCCAGGGTATGTTGTGTGTCAGCGCCGCGGTCGGTTACGTATCCACCATCAGCATTGGTCCCTGAGTCAGTGCGCTGCACGAGGTTAATGCGATTGCCGGCGGCCCACTCTCGCGTCAGGATCCCGCGGTCAATGTGTCCGGTGTTGAACCACGCTTTGAAGAACTGGATGACGACAGACAGCTCTGTGCGTTTTCCATCAACTGGGAAGATGGTTTTCAGAGCACTGACCACTTTCCAGATGTCGGGCTCATGTGCTTTCTTGAAGCCCTCAACATTTTCGGCGGCCAGAATAAGGTTCTGCACGTAGCTGTTGTCCACATCCAGCTCAAGCTCCAGTATGGCCTTCTTCTGCTCTTCGTCGACGTGGTAGAGATACTGTTTGTCCGCGATGAACTGCGCCAGAAGACGCTGACGGAAAGGCAGGGTGGCGACGGTCGTCAATACCGGAAGTTTGCGCTCGCGGAACTCTCTTACCGCATCACAAACCGTTTCGGTACCATCTGCATCAACAATGCTTTCGCCAGTTTCGATATCCACGCTATCGACGATAGTGGTGTCGGTACCCTCAACAACTTTTCCGTCTGGATGAGGTTGCTGCGCAGTGCCGGCAATCACATTCCAGGTTCGCTGGTCGTCAGCCAGTTCGTAGCATTTGCACCAGGTGTAATCAATCACGCCTTCTTCAGGTAGATCGTCAACAACAGGCATGTCGGTACGAACAGGCTTGGCGTAGTCCTTACCGCGGCCAGTTTCGATACCTACATCTTCCAGCGCGACGTCCAGCTGCAGCGCAGCGCGTGACGCCGTATTGGCACTGAACCAGATAACACCGTCAGGTTTGCCGGATTTCTGAGTCGCCTTAATATGATAAAAAAATTCCATGGTGGAGCCTCGTTTGGGTGTAAGATACCCAACAGCTAATGAGCGCTGCTTAGGTAGTGGTCATTGGTCAAAACTCGATTCCGGAAAGCTTTGGTCGGCTGACCGGGTACTAAACCCGCCTTGCGCGGGTTTTGTGCTTATTGGGCGCTGGGCTTGTTCGCCAGCTGAGAGATAAGCACTCCGTCAAGTGCAACAAGAACCGGGTCGAACGTGGTATTCGACGGGATCTTGCTGACTGCGCGGATGACTGCTGAAACTGAGATATCACCTTCACGAAGGCTATATCCGCCGCCCGGTCCTCTGTGTGAGGTGACCAGCTTGCCGCTGCGCAGCCGCTTAAAAATTTGCTCCAGGTAGGAAACTGAGAGCTTCGATTCTTTACTCAGTGTGGCGAGGGGTACTGGCTTGCCGCAGTAGATTCTTTCCAGAACCGCAACAGCCTGTACAGATGCCATCACTCGTTTCATTCCAAATTCCATAATGGATCCCTTCAGGGCCAGTCAGGCCATTGGTCAAAACTCGATTAAAAATGTAACGCTGGCTGTTGGTCGTCAGCCGGTTTGTACGGGTAACACTGTCCTTTAACGTGCTGCTCTGCGGCAGCTGCTTCACAAACCGCCTCGGTCTTATAAACCCCGAGCATGATGTCTGAGCATTCCCCGGTGAGGGCGCAGACGTTAACGATTAAGGCGAAAAGCGAGTTCATGCGTTGAGCTCTGGATTGCCTTTTTGCGCCATGAAGTAGCAGAACTTGCGGATCAGGACTTCAACAATGTTGAGGCGAATAGCCTGCTGTTTAACGGGATTACGTGCGTAGTCGATCATGGTTATCTCCTGTTTAATTTTGCCTGTCGTATCGCGGCCCTAACTTCAGTGCTATTGTGGTAATTCCCATACTGTAACGAGGGAATTAACTGTGGAAAAAGAAGAGAAGGTCTTGTATTTAACTCGCCTAGCGGTTGATACATATAACTCCTACCGTTCTGCTCAAATCTCATCCGGCCGAAATCTTTCAGACCAACACGATCCTGTTGAAGAGATTGAAAAACTCTATGTAAAATTCGAAGTCTTTCTTAACCAGAAGCTCGCAGAAGACGAATGGAAATAGGGTTATATGCTTTCCAGCCAGACCCATTTCTCCAGAGTGAGCCTTTGCAATGTGCATAAAGCTCACTCTTTCTGATGTCCATGTAATCCACAATTTTTACTCCTATATCAGCCTGTAACGCTGGCAAGCGGAACGGTACTATCTGCTGCGCATTGTTTGTATGTGCTTTGCTGGCGCCCCAGCTGCGGTGGTCAGTCGCTTCTCCGCCTGAAAAACTCGATAAACTCAGCAAATAGCTGGTTCACCGCAAAGCACATTCTCTGGTCATCTCATCCGGTGTTTCATATGCCGCCGGCAGCTACTACGTGGGCGTCCTGCCTAGATGACCTACTTGCTGCTTGGTGTGCTCGAAGTTTCACACGGCGTGAATATCTCGTCAATACAAAAAGTGAATTTTATTTTTCACATAACGTGATGATTTGGATGTAAGGACGAAAAAAAACCAGCCGGATGGCTGGTTATGGATGGTATGAGTTAGTTAGCTATTTGTATCAGACTGGTCATCCATCGGCTTGAATCGTCCGCGAAGGTACTTCTCAACGTATTCATCAATTTCTTTTAGCCTGACCTGGAAGATATCAATCATTTTATCTTGCTCAGTTTCAGGTAATTGTTTGAACAAATTGAGCATTACTCTTTGTTTTTCTGTAAGCCATTTATCTTCATCACCGCGCTCACCGAATAGCAGTTCGCCTGGTGAAGTGCCTAATATTCTGGCTAAAACCATTGCATCGTCAGCGCCAACGTTTCTCAACCCGGATTCGTAATTGGCGAGACGAGACGCAGCTGACCAACCGCATAACTTTGCAGCTTGGGCCTGGCTCAATCCCTTTTGAATGCGCAGCGTTCTAATACGCTCGCCGATCTGTTCTGCAATTGTCTTCATGATTCGATTTTATCACGCATAGTGAATCTTTATCGATTCACGATTATGTTGACATGTAATTCACGATATGTGAATAATGTTCACATCTTACAGGAGAGTCGGATGAACCTAATTTCTCACTATCGCAAAAAAGCAAACATTTCCCAGCTGGCGCTTGCACAACAGATTGGTTGGAACCAACCACGTTTGGCGAACTACGAATCGAATCTGAGAACGCCAAGTCTGGAAGACTCCCGCCGTATCGTAGGCGCGCTGAATGCTCTGGGGGCGCGCTGTTCTTTAGATGAGGTTTTCCCGCCACAAACAAATGGTTAAGGAGTTCAAATGCACGCAATCACTTATGAGCATGATAACCAAAAGGCTATCGCTCCGCTGAAAACAAAAAATCAGTATGAACCACGCCGCAGAGACAACCTACGGCGCCAGGCGATCCTGACAGCCGTTCGTGAATGGGAGCTTACTCTACCCGGCCAGGCGCAGGACGTTGTTACGCAGCTGGTGGCCGAGCAGTGGGCAAAAGAGGGCGGACGTGGGATCACTGTGAATAAACAGAACCTTTATCGCTACCTGAAAAACGAAACCAATTCCAGCAAGTACACGGCTTATGTCATGCAACTCGCGGACGCGATCAGCATGGCAATGCCGATTGAGATCGCCAGAAAACATGGCCTCCGTCAGGGTAAAACCGACATGGAGCTGGTGGCCGAGGCAATAAAAGAGACCGGAGAGCACCACCAGGCAAAGTTGCTAGGCCTGCCGAGCAAGAAGCAAGCGAAGGAGGGTTTTGAAAACCTTCTTGCCAATGCAGCACTGCTACCGGGAGAGCTGGCCGGCGTGGTGATTGCTCACCTGCAGGCTCTGGCTCCGCTATTTACGTAATCGAGTTTTGACCAATGATCAATAAATCATCCACGGCAGGAGAGCGGTAATGGCTGGAGACTGGATCAAGATGCGTGCTGATTTGCACACACACCCCAAAGTCGTCCGCATTGCGTCCGCTTTGGATGCGGACAGATTGCGCGTTGTCGGCGCACTGCATGCGACATGGTGTCTGTTTGATGCCCACTCAGTAGATGGAGAGCTAGAAGGGTACTCCCCAAAAACTCTTAACGACATGATCGGATTTGAAGGTTTCGCGCAGGCTCTTATAACTGTCGGCTGGCTTGAATCGAATGATGTAAGTCTCTGTATGCCAAGATTTTCTGAGCATAACGGGCAGTCCGCGAAGCGGCGTGCGCAGGAGGCAGACAGAAAACGAAATGTCCGCAAGATGTCCGCATCAGATGCAGACAAAAAGCGGACCAGAGAAGAGAAGAGAAGAGAAGATCTAAACCCCTCTCTTAACGAGGGCGTGGAAGAAAAATCGGAAGAGGGACAACCCCCGGTTGAGCCAACTGCAGCCCGATACCTTGAGGGTCTGGATGAGCCGATCGGTAAATTCACCATGACCAGCGCGTGGCTGCCATCCAGAGATTTTCGCCAGCGCGCGGCGATGTGGGGAATAGCTTTGCCTGAGCCTGATTACCTGGCCACTGAGCTCGCTGAGTTCGCATCGTACTGGGAGTCAGAGGGGAAGGTGTTCACCCAGGTTCAGTGGGAGCAAAAACTCGCACGGCACGTTGTGCTGGTGAGATCCAAAAAACAACCGGAAACCGGAGGTAAGGACAATGAAGGAGTTCGGGGAGAGCCTACAGCATCCAGGGCTGTTCAGCAGATTCAGTCAGCCCACGCTGAGTGGAGACGCCGCCATGGACTTGATGTCAACGGAAACGGCATGGCGCCTGTGGCAGGTCATGGGGGAAATATTCTCGAACCGGTGGACGCAGAAGAATGGGGCGGAGCCGTCGGCGCTCTGGATCGCCCAGATAGGTTCGATGACTGAAAAGCAAATCAAGCTGGTCTGCCAGCAGTGCATGGAGCGCTGCGCAGCAGGAAACACATGGCCGCCAGATCTTGCTGAGTTTGTATCGCTCGTTTCAGAGAGCGGCGCTAACCACTTCAACCTGACTTCGGAATGTGTGATGTCGGAATACCGCCGCTGGCGTAACGAGTCCTATCGGTACTCAGGCAGCGATAAATACCCATGGTCGCAACCAGTCCTGTATCACATCTGCGTTGAGATGCGCAGAACGGGCGTGGAGCGCCAGATGACAGAGGGGGAACTTAAAAAACTGGCAGAGAAGCTGTTAACAAAATGGAGCAAGCACGTCAGTAACGGCCTTTCGGTACCACCGATTCGCCGCCAGCTTGCAGCACCGCAGCACCCGGCAGGGCCAACTCCGGCGCAGCTGCTGATGGATGAGTACAAACGCCGTAAGGCGGCAGGTTTAACTAACTGAATCGAGTGATGACCAATGACCAAACTATTAACCCTGAAAGACCAGGTGGCGATCTTTGTTCGCTACCAGCCGAACTGCGACATCAAGGATGTTGCTGAAGCGCTGGATATGGCCAGCACTACCGCCTGCAAACATCTTCGCGCGCTGACGGAAGAAGGCGTCATTATCCGCAACCACAGCGGTACGCAGTACAGCTACACCGCGGCGCCGGGCGCAGATATCCCTGATGAGGTATTGCCGTGCATGGAGCAAAAAAGCGATCCGGTAAAAATCCTCGCCGCTGAAACGAAGGCCAAAGAGCTGGAGAGCAAAGGGCTCTGGCGCCGGGCCGCAACGGTTTATACCGACATGATGGCGATCGCCTGCAGTTCGCTCGAGGTGGCCCGCTTCGCACAGTGCCGTGAAAAGTGCCTGCGTCAGGCCCGGAGATAACGCCATGCCAAGACCAAAAACACACAGCGAGCGCACGCTGATTATCCAGCAGATTATCGGCCTGGTGAACGAGAACGGCCGGATCACAACCGCCGACGTCGTTGCGAAGTTCGACCTGCACAGAACGACTGCTCAGAAATATCTCCGGATCGCTGTTCAGCGCGGCGGTGTTATCCGGCACGGCCGCTGCGGTGTATTCCGCGACCAGCGCACTGTTATCGACTTTGACATGGAACGTTATACGCACCGAGGAGTATTACATGAGTGATTCAATGAGCAACAAAGAGCTGGTGGTCTTCGGTCATCATTTTGCGAAAGCGATGAGCAGCGACACGCCGATCAACAAGCTCTGGACTGGTAATGCAGTGTATAAGGCCATGCTCGCATCATCACCTCAGCAAAAGATTGCTTTCTAGATGCTTGCTTATCGACCTTTGTAGGTAACAATGACCCCCAACTCATCACCTATAGCATTGAGAGAATCGTTAACGGTGGTATAGGAAGTCTTGGGGGTAGTATTTCTCGCCTCTTCCAAAATGCTCGCTATAAGATTTAGATTACGCGATGCTTTAAGTAAATTTTCATGCTGAGGAAGTAAACGTAATTTAGCGAAAGTGCCGTAAAGGGGTACTGCGTTAGATTTTGAAAGCAGTAAGGCCGAAGCATGTTTTATTTCCTTAATCACATCTCTATTGGCACTTATGTTAAGGATCTTGCTTTGCTCACGCAGAAGAATTGCTGAGACCATCCCTAGATGCTCTTTAAAAGAAAGGTAAGGATCCAATACGCCCTTTACCAAAATGTGACCTGTCACAAAGACAGAAACACCAGTAATAATGGTGCTAAATATTACGATGCTCATAGTTCATCAAGTCCCTTAGTAATTTGACCGACATGGTAATCCAAGGAGTGCCTAACAAGCGAGATTAATAATAAACCTTTACAGGACACCTTATCGTAGAGAGCCCTTACAAAAAGCATTGCAGTGATTGACATATAAACCCAATAAAATCAGACCATTACCAGATAACTTTTTCTCACGTTGATTCCACGCCATCAATAAGCCATAATATCTGAGCCGTAGGAGTTGAACGCCCTACGGTGCAGGCGCGTCATATTGGGGACGATATGACGACACACTGTAAGGGGTTAATCCCCAAAATTATTTACTTATCCGTCACCTGTGTCTTTTGTTTAAGTATCGTCATGTTCTTAGCTGCATTTGTTTTCCTTGAGCTAGGCACTGTTGATATGAGTGATACAGTTGTAGGCGCACTTGTAAGTGTGATAGTTGCTCTTAGCAGATTAATGATCGTGATCGTTAAGCTGGTTGGGCAAGGTGCGTTACACGGAAGCTAAAAACCTCCTTCATGGGAGGTTTTTTTTCGCCTGAATTCAGCCCCTACATAAAAACGCTAGCTTTTGCGGCGGTACGAATTGGTTGGCTCACCTACCCGTACTACACCCGATCGATCACTGGAGAATGATCTATTAAATCGATCAGATATTAGCCGCTGTACGACAACGAATTATCAATCTGATATGAAGTGTCATCACCGCAATATACCCTCAAACGCAGACCTGCTCATGGCTTGGGAAGGATGGGGGTTCTTATCAGATATTTACCCGGGAGCTCTCTGCCTCGCACAAGTGTTAAAAATAATGGTTATTTTTTTACAGGGAAGTATCAATGAAAATTCATTAAAATCAATCGTATGAATGATGTTGCGCATGCATGCTTTTCACTTGTATGTCTAAGCTAAATGGATTTGCACTGTTTATATATACAGTGTTTTGTTGTATGGTTCAGATGCTACAGGAAAAAATGAATTTTTCTTCCGGCGAACTTATTAGGAAATTTGCGCCATTTGTTATTTTGGCTATGTGGAGTGGATCTCTCCCCGCCGGGAGGTGGTATTTGTGGATAGCAAAGTGAGGGGGTTTTGTGAGTGATAGCGAGGCGCAGCAAAAGGGTTGGTACGATTTGGTTCGCCGTGACGATGGACTGGTCATGGCATCATATCAATATGGTCCAGAGGACCGCGTACTTTTCTACCGATACGGCGATAAATTTAGCTGCAGGCCGATGGCTTCTGATGAGCTTATCGGCGATTTATCGATGTTCACCCAGATGCTCGTTAAGGCGGGTTACCGCCCCTCATCCCTTTCTGATATAGTCACCTCGTCAGCCTGAACAACTGACAACCTGCTGCGCCACTGGAGAGATACCATGGCGCAAAAACCTACCAAACAAAAACTTAATCTGGTTCATTTCGGAATCAGCGGTTTCTTTTTGCCTGCGCACTCAGGGGTGACGGCATGAAGAAAACCAGCTTTATCCATACCCAGTTAACCACGAAAGAAGTGGACGAACTCGAGGCCCGCTATCGCGCCAATGACGTGCGCACTGTGCGTAGCCTTGATTTCGATCTCATCCACTGGACACTCACCGCTTATCTGCCCGAGGCAAACAGAGTCCCGCGTCAGGATAAGACCTTCCAGCAAAAGCTCTGGAGGGAATCGTGAAGACCTACAACATCATCCCGATGGGCAAGCCAAGAATGACCCGCGCCGATAAGTGGAAGAAACGCCCGGAGGTTCTCCGTTATCGCGCGTTCTGCGATCACGTTCGGCTGCTGGGCGTCGAACTGCCGGAAGCAGGCGCACACATTACATTTATCCTCCCGATGCCCCCGAGCTGGAGCAAGAAGAAGCGCCAGGAGATGGCGGGGAAACCCCACCAGCAGAAACCCGACAAAGATAACCTGGAGAAGGCCCTGATGGATGCCATCTATGCGGATGACGCCCATATCTGGGATTCTCGAGTGACGAAGCGCTGGGGTGAGGTAGGGCAGATCATCATCGGGGAGATCGACTGATGCGCGCATTGCTGAAACCGGTTATCGCCCGGGAGCTGGGCGTTGTGCTGCTGAAACCCGGCAGCGAGCTGATGCCCATGTTCATATCAGGGCGCGTGCTGGTGGAGAGCCAGCCTGCCAGCATGGCCAGCTTTGAGACCGGGCGAGTTCCCGAACTGCGGCAGCCGCTGGCGTCCAACCCGGCGCTGCGTCCGTTCTTCCTCCACGAAAAGGTGATCACCGCTGCTGGTGGGCTGGCTGGCCTAGAATACTGGTTGCTGCGCCACGGCGGCGGCACCTGCCAGTACCAGCACAGCGACTACCACTATCACGAACTGACTACCATGCGGCATGAGCCCGGCGCGATTCTTCTCTGTGGCCACTGCGACAACCAGCTGCGCGAGCAATTCACCGAACGCCTGGCGGAATTGGCGCGTCAGAACGTCATCGACTGGGTGCTGGACACTGCCCGGTCGGCGCTGACGATCGACAAGACTCGCGAGATATCCCTGCCTGAGTTGTGCTGGTGGGCTGTTCGTGTCGGCGTCACTGATGCGCTGCCTGAATCCGTTGCCCGCGATGCATTGCGCCTGCCGGCGGAGAAACAAACGTACAGCGAAAGCGAGATCGTACCGTCGGTACCGGCCACCAGCATCATCGCTGAGAAAGCTCGCGCGCTATCTGCAGCACCTGTAGGCGCACCACCAGCCATTAAGCCAGTCGTGGGCGTGCTGGTGGATCCTGAATCACCGCAGACCCTCATGAAACGGCCAAAGCGGGCCCGATGGGACAAACCCAAATATCTGGCATGGGTTAAGACGCAGCCCTGCGAGTGCTGCGGCAGGCCGTCAGATGATCCACACCATCTAATCGGCTGGGGCCAGGGTGGCATGGGAACGAAGGCGCACGACAGTCTCGTAATCCCCCTGTGCCGTCAGCACCATACCGAACTACATAACGATCCGGTGGAATTCGAGCGTAAGCACGGTACTCAGCCGGAAATGATAATCAGAGTGCTGGACCGGGCCTTTGCGCTCGGTGTTCTGGCTTAAGGAGAACTAATGCGTGATATGTATGAAGTTATGGATCTATGGGGAGCTTGGGCATCTTCAGACAACAGTGGCGTTGACTGGCAACCAATTGCGGCAGGCTTCAAAGGCCTATTGCCCCATGGTAAGAAATTACGTCCTCAATGTGATGACGATGAAGGGATCATGATTGACGGTTGCGTAGCGCGATTACGAAAATATAAACCAGAAGAGTATAGGCTAATTATCGCTCACTTTGTCGTTGGAATTTCGTTGCGAACCATTGCGAAAAAACGGAAATGTTCTGATGGGTCTATTAGGAAAGAATTGCAGAATGCTCTAGGTTTTATCGAAGGTGTAAGGAGCATTATATTATCTGAAATGGGATAAGGGCTTTAGCCCTTATCCCAATACTTGTTTATATGACGGCGCGTCAGCATCATCAAAGCAATGTAGGTTTGGTTGACGGGAATTTGCTGACGCGATTAACAGTTCTCTTCCGACTCTAGCCTTATTAATAGCATAAGACAATTCAATGATATTCATGCCCGATGAAGAATACAGGCTATGTATTAAAGGATGATCATCATACGATAACAACCAATGAGCTTTGCTTCGCATGATTTTTTTAGCAAAGCGAGCATGATCACTATCTGCAAAGCAGAATTTGTTGTATATGTTTTTTCCTTCTTGAACATAAGGTGGATCCGCATAAATGAATTCACCTTCCACTCTTCTATTTAAAGATTTGCAAGCGTCATTTTCAGTAACTTTGATTCTCTTTGCATGTTGAGCTATTAACTCAATACGCTTTATTAGGTTCTCTTTATTAAAGCGGCAGTCAATAGTGTATTTTTCATGTGATTGAACGCGCCCTCCGATCGGACCAGCATGTAACATCCCAGACCGATTTGTTCGGTTCAGAAAAAATGCAGAGAACCCTTTTTCTAGATCGGTATGCAATTCTTGGGAAAAATATATATTCCGCCAATGATGCCAAGCTTCAAGATCTACAGGCTCTGATTCAATCATCGAGATTAATGAACTAGGGTCCTTCACTAAACAGCGCCAAAATGAAGCAATGCATGGGTTTAAATCATTCAGAACTAACTTGTCGATTAGTCCAGAGATCAGTAAAGGCAACGTTCCGCCAGCACCGCCACAAAAAGGCTCTATTAAAGTACAGCCGTCAAGTTTGTTAGATACGATGAATAATGCCATGAATCTTGAAAGCTTAGCCTTACCACCAGGATATCTCATCGGTGAAACATCTTGTGGTATGTGAGGTATGCCCAAACTAGCGCCTACAGTCTTTTTTTTCAATAAATTCAATTTGTTAAAGTCATAAGTAAGCATTAAGAATACCTCAAGCGTTTCATCAGGTTAATTATACATACTACTGAGCTTGATGGCCACTGATAATCTTGGTTAAAAAATAATCCATCAAAGACTGCAACTTAACTTGCACATGAGTAACCTCTTGTAAAGTAAGCGTATGTGCATCACTATGAGTCACTAAGTTGGATATCAGTTTTCCTGAATCCTTGTAGCTATTCAAATCCGAACGAATAAGTTTGTAAGCATTCTTGTCCGGTTCATCCGGGAATATATTTTTTATATTATTTGAAAAATAAATTAATAAAGTGTCTAGATCGAGATAGTTATGTTTTGCTTCTATTTTATAATTCTGATGCTGAGATGATTTTTTTATAATATATGACAAAACGACTTGAATAAGTGTTCTGCTTAAAAGAATTGCACTGTGTTTATGCCTGTTTATATTTAATGTTTTAGATTCGAAGATAAGTTCGTCAATTTTTGCGTGCTGATATGTACAAGGGGTTGTTTTTTTAAGTAATGTAGGATTCTGTTTTCTTTTTTGTACAGGTTTGATTTGAGGCTCTGGTGCTATAAAATGCTGATTTTCTTCATCGGCATCTTTTTCATTTGAATCTTCAACAGTATCTGTATCGGCATCATTTTCGGATAAGTCGAATGTTAAATCATCATCTTCTGTCTCATCTTCATTAAACCCAACATCTGTATAGGTGAATTGATTGATTATTAATTTCAACTCTTCTAAATATTCTTTTATTTTTTTATCGTCTTCTTGTCGAGTTGAAAGTTTTTTTGTGAAGTTTGCGTCCCTTGCAAGTTTTGCAAGAAGATGATTGTAAGCATTTTGGCCGATTTTTCTTACAACAATTTTACCTTCTTTGTTAAGGTTGATATTAGCTATATTGGCTTTGAAATCTAGGCGCTGTATTAATCTGAAGATTGCTTCGGTCTTGATATTGTCAATATCATTTACTAAGATATCTTTTTCTTCTTGCGAGAGAGTTGGAAGTTCTAGTATTTGATCGGTTAATCTAGTGAATAAAATAACGCCTCGTATTCTTGAAGTAGATACGCTATTATTGATTGATGCTCTAAGTGTGTTGATGTTATCAAATTCAGATAATAAATCAATATAGTATGCACCCTGCGTGTATACACTCCATCTCTTTATAGATTCTTTAGTGTGCTTGGACGCTATATAAGTTCTGGCTGCAGAGCGACTACTCAGTTCTACAAGGTTTAATTTTTTAATGGTTTCAATGGCTGCATTATAATTAGGGTGTCGTTCAATCTTTGAAATTAAATTGGAAAATTCCGTGCCTTTAAGGATATTTGGTTTTTTTAATACTTTGCAAGCTGTTAGTCTTCTGTTTCCTTCTACTATTACTCTTTTATTAGGCTGATTTTTATCTGGTATGGCATATAGAATTTCATCAGGATAAAATCCATTGGATAATATTGAGTTTATTAATTCTCGTATGCCATAGCGAGCCATCATCAGAGAGATGATTTCTTTTTCCGTTTGTAGTTTACCTTGTTTTTTATAACCTAAAAGCCTTGGGTTACTCGTATCTAGTTGCAACGTAGATAAGGCTTTTGTAGTCAAATTTATTTTGCCAAACATATCGGTCCTTATAGTTTTACTGGTGTAAAGGCCGATTTTACAAAATCGCTAACGCGTACGCAAAAACTATCGTACTCTGTTAAGAGTGGTTTCTACGACACGGACTTAAAAGATACATAAAACTCGCTACGGCGGGTTGTTATTATTAATAAAAGGTAATTAAAATGTATCTTTTAAGATGCAAGCCGCGTACAGTGCGCGGGTGGTGAATCCCCCTTAGCGGTGGGGCGACTAGGCAAAACGAGTCGGGTTTGTAAAACGCGGTTCTGTGGTCTAGCGCAGGGTCACCGGGAGGCACCCGGCACCACAACCTCAGTATCGTCTATTTCCAAAGCTGTCGATTGGCGGCCTTTTTGTTTTATATGATTCTGGTCTTCATAGTACCGCCGGTCTTTTTCGTTCATACTGAATAAATAAACAGATAAAGTTAGCTTTATTGAAGAAAGACGATTAGGCTGCGCCTGTGGTGAATCCCCCTATGCGGCGGGGCGACTAGACTTGGAGGTGAATGACGCGATTCTGTGGTCTAGCATAGAGTCACCGGGAGGCACCCGGCACTACAGTCCCAGTACTATAGATTTCTAAGGCTGCCGATTGGCGGCCTTTTTGTTTTATATGACTTTAGCCAGCACAGCACTACTGGTCGTTTTGTTCAGACTGAATATATAAACAGATAAAAATAGCTTTATGGCAGGAAGACGACTAGGCTGTGCCTGTGATGAATCCCCCTATGCGGCGGGGCGACTAGACATGGCAGGTGAGTAGCGCGATTCTGTGGTCTGGCGCAGAGTCACCGGGAGGCACCCGGCATCACACTCAACAATGAGCTTCTTTGCACGGTTCTGATATGGGCTTTGCCGTCCACATCACGCATGGATTCCGGTAAACAGATCAGATACTGTCGTCTTGATGAGTTCTATCAGAGCTTGAAGAGGACGGTGAGTATGCAAGAAGGTTTCTACTGGATACAGCATAAGGGCAGGGTGCAGGTCGCTTATTACACTAATGGCGAAACTGAAGACCCTGAAATAGGCAGAATCATTACAGGTATATGGCACCTCACACAGGGCGATGATATTTGTGATGACGGAGAGGCTGAGATTTTAGCAGGACCGTTAACGCCACCACATATTTGAAATAAAGACCGGTGCGCTTTAATATATGCTATAGACTTTTAAGCGGTGAATCCCCCTGTGCGGTGGGGCAATCCAGTTGAATATGTGTGCTTGCGGCTCGTATAACTGGTAACGAGTCACCGGGAGGCACCCGGCATCACAAACGTCCAGCACATAAGTAGATTATTAGTTAACACTTACCTAAAGGCTGCCAATTTGCGGCCTTTTTCTTTTTCAGGCTCCCGGAAACCCCCATCGAGGTCTTGTCGTTAATTCATCCGGAGAGCCTGAACCTTCCCACCTAACACCCGCGAGCCAGCGAGGTGAGAGATATGAAAATGCATAATGACCCCCACTCCTGGACGGAGTTAATCGATCTACTCCACAGTTGGTGGCGTGGTGAAACACCCATTGGCGCTGTACTGCTTTCAGTGGTGATGGCAGTGCTGAGAATTGCCTACGGCGGCGGCGGCTGGAAAAAGATGTTGCTGGAGGGCCTGATGTGCGGCGCCATGACGTTAACGGCTGTATCCGCTCTGGATTACGTAAACCTTCCTCAATCCCTCTCCATTGCAATCGGCGGGGCGCTGGGCTTTGTCGGCGTCGAGCAGGTCCGTTCGGTGGCAAACCGAGTTATTAACGTCCGCTTTGGTGGTGACACCAAGTGAGGAACCCCATGAAACAAGCACAATTTCTGTAGGCAACTTGTTAACCGTCGCGTTTTTTCATTCTCCTGTTTCCGAGGAATTATTATGACCTTAGAGCAACGCATAGAGGCAATAGAAAAAGAGGTAAAAGAATTGAAAATGCAACTCGATAATACTAATAACGCATTGAGTTGCATTGATTCTTCAGTGGCAAGTGACATTGCCAAGCTTAGTCAGGCTATTGCAAAGCCTCAGCAATAGTTAGCCTTCCGTTAGCTATATCTTCCAATTGACCTATGGACAGTTTGCGAATGTCTTCAGGGCTCATATCAATCTTGATGGATCGTCCTTCGCCCTGATTGTCGGTAAGGTGAAGTGTTGGTTTGATATTCGTTGAGACAGTTTCTGGATTAAGAAATGAAATTTGATGAATAACCCACATAGTTTCTCCTTCAGAGGTAATCACTATCCCTCATTCGCATGTGCGCCGATGCTGACACATCGACGAGCTGAAAGAGCAGTTTAACAGAGCCACCTCTAAGCTGACTGATTAACATAAATTTTCCGTCCCGCTTTTGCGGGTTTTTTATGTCTTCGATTTATAGATTGCATAGCATCAAGGGAGCTTAATGCTCGCCGATCCTAATAAGGGGTTAGTAGTGAATCAGAAACAATTTCAGAAGGCGGCTGGACTAAGCGCCGGGTTAGCTGCGCGCTGGTATCCGCATATCGACGCGGCAATGAAAGAGTTCGGTATCAGCGCATTTAACGATCAGGCCATGTTCATCGCGCAGCTGGGTCACGAGTCGGCAGGCTTTACCTCGCTGGTGGAGAACTTCAACTACTCGGTCGACGGCATGAAGAAAACTTTTGGCAAGCGCCTGACGGCGTATCAGTGCGAGATGCTGGGCCGCGTTGATGGTAAGCAGACGGCCCGTCAGTCTCAAATCGCCAACCTGGTATACGGCGGACGCATGGGCAACATCGCTGAGGGCGACGGCTGGAAATATCGTGGCCGTGGCCTGCTGCAGATCACCGGGCGTGATAACTACACCAAATGCGGCACTGCCCTCAAGTTGGATCTGGTCAGTACGCCAGAGTTGCTGGAGCAGGAGCGACACGCTGCCCGGTCGGCGGCCTGGTTCTTCGCGTTACGCGGTTGCCTGCTGTACTCCGGAGATATCGTGCGCGTCACTCAGATCATCAACGGCGGGCAGAATGGGCTGGCTGACCGTAAGGTGCGTTACAGCCGGGCGCAGGGGGCGCTGTCATGAAGCTGCGATATGTGCTGCTGGCGCTGGTGGTCGCCATCTCGGTCACCGGGATAATCGCCTGGCGTTCTGGCTGGAGTGCCCACGCCGACTACATCAACGCCCTGGCCGCCGATAAGCGCGCCAAAGCAGAGAAGGCGATTCAGCCTGTTGAGCAGAAGGCCGCGCAGGCCAACGATGAAGGCCGGATCAT
The DNA here is from genome assembly GCF_037152535.1 of Leclercia sp. AS011. Lineage (NCBI taxonomy): Bacteria > Pseudomonadati > Pseudomonadota > Gammaproteobacteria > Enterobacterales > Enterobacteriaceae > Leclercia > Leclercia sp. AS011. Next base: position 1,672,155 of record NZ_JBBCMA010000001.1, on the reverse strand, counting down.
CTACCGAACCATAACCCGTGACGTGGTGAAATATGTTCAGTCTCCGGATCGTAAGGTGTGTCAGTTTGACGATGCTGCTGTGCAGCTGCGCCAGCGTGCAATCGACGCTGCCAACTCCATCAGCGGATTTGATGCAGGAGCCATGCAGGGGAAGTAATGCTGGCACCAACAGCGATGACGATCTGCAGGCTGATATTGAAACCGCCCAATGCCTGCGCCAGCTGCGCCTTGACAAATACCGTTGGCAGGCCTGGTACAACGCTATGAAATGAATATCGGGACTCCCAATAGCAAAATACATATGTGGGTTGGCTTGAAAAAATATCTGCATGCAAAAAAGTAGAGCAATATGCTATAGCGGAAGCATATATGACAATATATGTTCCATCCTGCGGTATAAATACAACCATTCCTTTTTTTTGAGTTTTTGTTTTTTTTTAACGTATAGACTCAACCCACCTTCCCTGAATAGTCATTCAGGCTGGTGTATCGGTTAGCATTCAGTCCTTGCTCTCCCGGGTGGCTCCGGAGCATCAAGACTTGAAAGATGAGCGGTACTTATAAAGGCCATGCATTTGCATGGCCTTTTCTAAAAATTAGCGTTTAGCGATGTCAAAAACACGTTTGCCTTAAGACAGACGTATGACGGGATTGAGGCAAATCTATGAAAAAGGTTCTGGTTTTCTTTAATTTAAACCCTGCAGAGGTCGTTGAGACTCTGGAGGGTGTTACTACGATTGCGAGAAATTATCCTGGTGGCGAAGAAATGCATTTGCCAATATCACTTGCAGGTATTCACTCCATTACGGGCGATCAAATTGAAATATATGTCGCTTCTGACAGGGAGCTTTCGCGTGATGAAGTAGTAAATGCAGTGAATAAATTTCTGTAAAGTAGTTGAAACCTGGCTTTAAAAAGAAAGTTTGTGTTGCAAGCGAGCTTTTATGGAAATGAAACAGGTTGGTGAGAATTTTTCCGCTAACATCAAACTATGGTGAATCCCCCTAAGCGGTGGGGCTAATTAACCTGATGACTCTTCTTCACTGGCGCTCATCGTGAAAGTCTGAAGCAGCGAGTCACGGGTGGTTAACCCAATGGCTCACCGGGAGGCACCCGGCACCATATGCCCAAAGCCCTTGTAGTGATACAGGGGCTTTTTATCGACATCAACGTGAGCAGAGCTAACATGGTGAGGTCGCTATGCAAATGATTATGCAAGCGATTTCCTTGTGCATGCAGCGTCTGCAATATTGATGGTCTATAATTTATATACAGTTATGGTTGGGGACTATTAATCAAAAACTGCCACCTTTCTGGAGAATGGAAACGGTAAATAAATTAGAAGAGGTAAAAAAATGAAAATTGAAGATCTGACGCAAAAGGCAGAAGAAGACATTGCTGCTCTGATAGCCAAAAAAATTTCAGAACTACGAAAAAAAACCGGAAAAGAAATTTCTGAAATTCAATTTGTTGCTCGTGAAACGATGACAGGCCTTGAAGGTTACGACGTAAAAATTAAACTACTTTAATCTCACCTTCTAAACACAAGGTCGCAAAAGCGGCCTTTTTTATTGCACATCGCATGCGTATCAATGCAATTAATATTCATTATCGTTTGCGGGTCCTTTCCGGCATATCGGCCTGCTACGGGGCGGCGACCTCGCAGATTCTCGCTATTTATGAAAATTTCCCAGAAGTAATGTCCGGTTCGTTAAGGAACTAATTGATTGAAAATTAATAAAATATGATTTCCTAGAACCGGACATGCGTTTTTTGTTCATTTTACCGGATGAGACCGTCTTTTAGGTGGGAGAGCAGATCAGGAACAGATGAGGTGACTTGTGGCAACTCAGGTGGAGGTGGCGGAACATTTACGCCTGACGGAACGGCAGTTGCGCAGATTGCAAAAACTACCGGGTGCGCCAGTTTCAAAGAAACGCGGTGAACTCGACATAGATGAGTGGCGCTATTTCTATCTTTCTTATCTTCAACGTAACCGCTACTCACGTACGGATGATGGCAGCGATGATGATCATGAAGAGGCGTTGCTGGTTGCCAGAATTGAGCTGACTTCTGAACAGGCGATCGCGCAGCGTTTAAAAAATCAGATAGCTGAGCATAAGGTGATTGATACGGCCTTCTCCATTTTTGCGCTATCTCGCCTGGCCGGGGAGCTGGCATCCGTTCTGGACAGCATTCCGCTTTCGATGCAGAGACGATTCCCTGAATTAAATGATCGCCAGCTGGCTTATCTCAAAGAGCTGGTTGCAAAGGGAGCTAATAAATGCGTTGAGTCTGCGGAGAGGATGCAGGAGTTTGCGGATGAGTATTACAGAAATACAGATGAATAACTTTGTTCATGCGGTAAGGGAAGGGCTCTCTGTTCTGGTCAGACCCCTGCCAATGACTGCCGTTGAATGGGCAGACGATAACTATTACCTCCCGAAAGAGTCTGCTTATCAGGAGGGACGCTGGGAAACCTTACCCTTCCAGCGTGCGATCATGAATGCCATGGGCAACGACTATATCCGTGAAGTGAATGTCGTGAAATCTGCCCGTGTTGGCTATTCAAAGATGCTGCTCGGGGTTTATGCGTATTTCATCCAGCATAAGCAGCGAAACTCTCTTATCTGGTTGCCGACTGACGGCGATGCCGAGAACTTTATGAAGTCGCATGTCGAGCCGACAATCCGTGATATTCCCACCTTGCTGGCGCTGGCTCCCTGGTATGGCAAAAAACACCGGGACAATACCCTCAGTATGAAGCGTTTTTCAAACGGGCGTGGATTCTGGTGTCTGGGGGGGAAGGCCGCAAAAAACTATCGCGAGAAATCCGTCGATGTGGCGGGCTATGACGAGCTGGCCGCCTTCGATGAGGACATAGAGAAAGAAGGCTCTCCAACCTTTCTGGGTGATAAACGAATTGAAGGCTCGGTCTGGCCCAAGTCCATCCGCGGATCCACGCCAAAAGTCAGGGGCACCTGCCAGATTGAGCGTGCCGCGAAAGAGTCGCAGCATTTTTTGCGGTTCCACGTTCCCTGCCCGCATTGCGGGAAAGAGCAGTATCTGAAATTCGGCGATAAAGAGACGCCGTTCGGCTTCAAGTGGACGCCGGGTGAGCCTGCCAGTGTGTTTTACCTTTGCGAGCATAACGCCTGTGTGATTAAGCAGCAGGAGCTCGATTTTGCGCAGGCCCGTTATCTTTGCGGGGAGACGGGGATCTGGACACGGGACGGCTTGTGCTGGTTTTCATCATCCGGTACCGAAATTGATCCACCTGACAGCGTCACTTTTCATATCTGGACTGCCTACAGTCCTTTCACGACCTGGGTGCAAATCGTCAAAGACTGGATTAAGACAAAAGGGGATACCGGCAAGCGCAAGACTTTCGTGAATACCACGCTTGGCGAAACATGGGAGCCGAAAATTGGTGACCGCCCCGATGCAGACGTAATGGCCGAACGTAAGGAGCACTTTGGTGCCGCGGTACCGGAGCGGGTGGCCTACCTGACAGCCGGTATTGACTCCCAGCTTGACCGTTATGAAATGCGGGTCTGGGGCTGGGGGCCCGGCGAAGAAAGCTGGCTTATCGACAGGCAGATCATCATGGGCCGTCATGACGATGAAGCTACTCTGCTTCGGATTGATGAGGCTATCAACCGGACATATACCCGGCAAAATGGGGTGGAAATGTCGGTTTCACGCATCTGCTGGGATATCGGCGGTATCGATCCGACCATCGTTTACAACCGCTCGAAAAAGCATGGCCTGTTCCGCCTGATACCCATTAAAGGGGCATCTGTCTACGGTAAACCCGTTGCCAGCATGCCGCGCAAACGCAACAAAAACGGTGTTTATCTCACGGAAGTGGGCACCGACACGGCTAAAGAGCAAATCTATAACCGTTTCACCCTCGTGCCAGAGGCCGGTGAACCCCTCGCCGGGGCAGTGCATTTCCCTAATAACCCTGAAATCTATGATTTAGCCGAAGCTCAGCAGCTGACAGCTGAGGAGCAGGTCGAAAAGTGGGTAGACGGTAAGAAAAAGATCGTCTGGGACAGCAAAAAGCGACGAAATGAGGCGCTCGACTGCTTTGTCTATGCACTTGCAGCCCTGCGGATCAGCATTTCGCGATGGCAGCTTAATCTCGATTCTCTTCTGGCAAGTCTGCTGGAGGAAGACAGCGGGCGTAAAAATCACAAAACCCTGGCGGATTACGCCCGGGCATTATCCGGAGAAGAATAATGGCGACACAGGCTGATCTGGAGGCAGCACGCACTGCATTACATGACCTCATGATGGGTAAACGGGTGGCAACGGTACAGAAAGATGGTCGAAGGGTGGAATTTACAGCTACCTCAGTCAGCGAGCTGAAAAAATACATTGCTGACCTCGAATCTCAGGTTGGCTCCACTTCACGGCGCCGGGGACCGGCAGGGTTTTATGTATGAAATTACCAGCTTTAGTGGGCCCAGACGGTAAAACATCCCTGCGCGAATATGCCGGGTATCACGGCGGTGACGGCGGATTTGGCGGCCAGTTGCGCTCCTGGAATCCGCCCATCGAAAGTGCTGATGCGGCGCTCCTGCCTCATTTATCACGTGGAAACGCCCGTGCTGACGATCTTGTACGAAATAACGGCTACGCAGCAAACGCCGTACAACTTCACCAGGATCACATCGTTGGGTCATTTTTCAGACTGAGTTACTGCCCGAGCTGGCGTTATCTCGGTATTAAAGAAGAGGAGTGCCGCGCGTTTGCCAGGGAGGTGGAAGCCGCCTGGTATGAGTATGCTGAAGATGACTTTTGCGGGATTGATGCCGAGCGCAAGCGAACGTTTACGATGATGATCCGTGAGGGGGTCGCGACGCACGCATTCAACGGTGAGTTGTTCGTGCAGCCCACCTGGGACAGTGATTCAACGCGGCTTTTCCGCACGCAATTCAAGATGGTCAGTCCGAAGCGCGTCAGCAATCCCAATAACATGGGGGACACCCGGAACTGCCGCGCCGGTGTCAGCATAAACGATGCTGGTGCGGCGCTGGGCTACTACGTAAGCGAGGATGGTTATCCGGGCTGGATGGCGCAGAAATGGACGTATATTCCCCGCGAACTCCATGGGGGCAGACCATCGTTTATCCATGTGTTCGAGCCGCTTGAAGACGGGCAAACGCGCGGTGCCAACGTGTTTTACAGCGTGATGGAGCAGATGAAGATGCTCGACACCCTGCAAAATACGCAACTGCAGAGTGCGATCGTGAAAGCGATGTATGCGGCCACCATTGAAAGCGAACTGGATACGCAGACGGCGATGGACTTTATTCTCGGCTCTGACAGTAAAGACCAGCAAAGCAAAATGACAGGCTGGCTGGGTGAAATGGCATCGTATTACACCGCGGCGCCGGTTCGGCTCGGTGGTGCCAAAGTCCCGCACCTGATGCCTGGTGATTCACTGAATCTGCAGTCAGCACAGGATACGGATAACGGTTATTCAACATTTGAGCAGTCACTGCTGCGCTATATCGCCGCCGGGCTGGGGGTGTCATACGAGCAGCTCTCGCGTAACTATTCCCAGATGAGTTACTCCACCGCACGCGCCAGCGCCAATGAATCCTGGGCGTTCTTTATGGGTCGACGCAAGTTCGTAGCAGCCCGGCAGGCCTGTCAGATGTTTGTCTGCTGGCTGGAAGAGGCGATTGCGCGCCGGGTTGTCACGCTCCCATCCAAAGCCAGGTTCAGCTTCCAGGAAGCGAGAACTTCATGGGGTAACGCAAACTGGATCGGCTCGGGGCGCATGGCTATTGATGGCCTGAAGGAGGTGCAGGAGGCTGTAATGCTGATCGAGGCCGGCCTCAGCACCTATGAGAAGGAGTGCGCCAAACGCGGAGATGACTATCAGGAAATATTTTCTCAGCAGGTACGTGAAACTATGGAGCGCCGGAGCGCGGGTCTTAAACCCCCGGCCTGGGCGGCAGCCGCTTTTGAATCCGGGCTGAAAAAATCAAACGAGGAGGATAAAGATGACGCCAGAACTGCGTAATCTCCCGCATATTGCCAGCATGGCCTTTAATGAGCCGCTGATGCTTGAACCCGCCTATGCGCGGGTTTTCTTTTGCGCGCTGGCAGGCCAGTTGGGGATCACCCGACTGACGGATACGGTGTCTGGCGCAACGCCTGGTGCTGAGCAGATTGCCGAACCGCTGGCGCTCTTTGGTGATGATGAGGAGATGGTGCCCCGGCCGTCGCGTAGTTACCAGATAACGAACGGTATCGCGGTGCTGCCCGTTTCCGGCACGCTGGTCAGTAAAACCCGTTCGCTGCAGCCTTATTCCGGCATGACGGGATACAACGGGATCATTGCCCGCCTGCAGCAGGCCATGAGCGATCCCGGCGTTGACGGCATTCTCCTCGATATGGATACGCCTGGCGGGATGGTGTCCGGTGCATTCGACTGCGCCGACATTATTGCACGGATGCGCGATATCAAGCCCATCTGGGCGCTGGCAAACGATATGAACTGCAGCGCCGGGCAACTTATCGCCAGCGCCGCTTCCCGCCGTCTGGTCACCCAAACCGCGCGTACGGGCTCAATCGGCGTGATGATGGCGCACAGCAACTACGGCGCTGCCCTGAAAACGCAGGGCGTCGAGGTGACCCTGATTTACAGCGGAGATCACAAGGTTGATGGCAACCCTTACGAAAAACTACCGAAAGACGTTCGCGATGATTTTCAGACGCGGATCGACGCCACGCGCCGGATGTTTGCCGAAAAGGTTGCCGCTTATACGGGCATGTCCGTGCAGTCCGTGTTGGATACCGAAGCGGCTGTATTTTCCGGTCAGGAATCGGTGGATGCCGGTCTGGCTGAAGAGCTGGTCAATAACACTGACGCGCTGAACGTGATGCGCGAGTCACTTAACAAACGAAAAACAATCTCCCCTGGAGGAAATATGGAAAAAGTAACCACCGCATCAGCCGCAGCTGCGGATGCTATTCAAGCAACCGCGTCAGCAGAACAGACAAATACTGTCGAATCCGCTGCTGCAGTTGTTGCTTCCCCGGCAGAGGTCAGTGCCCAGGTCGCCGCAGCGGTGAGTGCCGAAAATGGCCGAATCATGGGGATCCTGAACTGCGAAGAGGCGAAAGGACGTGAGTCACAGGCGCGTGCACTGGCCGAAACGCCGGGTATGACGGTCGAAAGCGCACAGCGCATTCTGGCCGCGGCACCGCAAAGTGCCCAGGCGCGTTCCGATACGGCACTGGATCGCCTGATGGAAACAGCACCTGGTGCGTTGTCGTCAGGTAATGCATCTGCAGAAGCAGGTGACGATTTGTTAAACACCCCCGTTTAAGAGGCTCTTATGGCAACGACTGAAGTTTTTACCCATTTACAGCCGCTCGGCAACAGTGACCCGGCACACACTGCATATGCACCTGGCGAACTGACAGCCTCCACGCCGGCCATGACACCACTCATGCTGGATGCCGCCACTGGCAAGTTAACGGTCTGGGACGGCGCTCACGCTGGCGCGGCATGCGGTATTCTTGCCGTAGCGGCAGACCAGAGCAGCGTGGAGCTGGCATTTTATAAATCCGGTTCATTCCGCATTGAAGATGTTCTCTGGCCTTCAGCTGTGACAGATGAGCATATCAAGCGTAATGCGTTTACCGGCACGGCCGTCAGCATCATCTAAACCCTTTATTAACACTCACTTTCATCCATAAAAGCCGCCTGTGCGGCTTTTTTTACGGGAAAAATCTATGTCAATTTATACCACTGCCCAGTTGCTGGCGGTCAATGAGAAGAAATTTAAGTTCGATCCGCTTTTCCTTCGCATTTTTTTCCGCGAAAGCTATCCCTTCAGCACTGAGAAGGTGTACCTGTCGCAAATCCCGGGCCTGGTTAACATGGCGCTCTATGTCTCGCCTGTTATTTCCGGCAAGGTCATCCGCTCCCGCGGCGGTACAACTTCAGAATTCACGCCTGGTTATGTTAAGCCCAAGCACGAAGTAAACCCGCAGATGACCCTGCGACGCCTGCCGGATGAAGATCCACAGAACCTGGCTGATCCGGCCTATCGCCGCCGCCGCATTATTCTGCAGAACATGAAAGATGAAGAGCTGGCGATTGCGCAGGTCGAAGAAATGCAGGCCGTATCCGCCGTTCTTAGCGGTAAATATACCATGACTGGGGAGGCGTTCGAGCCGGTGGAGGTGGATATGCAGCGCAGCGCCAGAAACAACATTGTTCAGGTGGGTGCTGCGGCGTGGTCCAGCCGGGACAAAGAAACCTATGATCCGACCGATGACATCGAGACGTATGCGGTGAATGCCAGTGGCGTGGTCAACATCATCGTGTTCGATCCAAAGGGCTGGTCACTGTTCCGCTCCTTTAAGGCCGTCAAAGACAAGCTGGATACCCGCCGCGGCTCTAACTCCGAGCTGGAAACCGCACTCAAGGATCTCGGTCAGGCGGTTTCCTACAAAGGTATGTACGGCGATGTGGCAATCGTCGTGTATGCCGGTCAGTACGTTGAAGGGGGTGTGCAGAAGAATTACCTGCCAGATAACACTATGGTACTGGGTAACACACAGGCGCGCGGTCTGCGGACCTATGGCTGTATCCAGGATGTGGACGCGCAGCGCGAGGGCATTAACGCCTCTGCACGCTATCCAAAAAACTGGGTGCAGACCGGTGACCCGGCCCGTGAATTCACCATGATCCAGTCCGCGCCGCTGATGCTGCTGGCAGACGCGGACGAGTTTGTGTCCGTCAAACTCGCGTAACTTCCACCCGGTGGCCCTTCGGGGCCAATTTTTCGGAGTAGCTTCCATGACTGAAAAAGAGACACTCATCGCCCGGCTGAAAGAGCTGGGCAAAATGCTGGGCCGTGACGTGAATACCAGCGGCACCATCCAGGAGCTGTCGATGCGTATTGCTGAGCTTGAAGAGGAGCTGGATGGAGATGCCGGTTCGGTTGACGGTGAAAATGGAGAGGAGAATGCTTCCGGCAGCACCGACAGCACCGACAGCACCGACGGTGATATTGCTGATGCGGTGAAAGAAAAAACGAAAGCGACCACAACCGATGACCGGGTAACAGTAGAAACGCTGGCAACCCTGCATATTGACGCGCTGCATGCCACGCGTAACGAACCGGTCTCCATCGTTGAGCCCGGCGTGATCATTCGCGTATCCGAACAGGATGCAGACGAGCTGATCGCAAAGGGGCTGGCCAGAGAAGTCTGAAGGGGACCGCATGGCTGATTTCGATAATCTCTTTGACGAGGCCATGTCGCGAGCGGATGGCGCTATCCGCAGTGTGATGGGCGCAAAGGCAAAGGTGATGTCAGGCGCTTTGTCAGGTGTCACCCTGATGGGCGTTTTCGATGATCCAGAGAATATTGGTTATGCCAGTGTAGGGATTCGGGTTGAAGGTACCAGTCCGACCCTGTTCGTGGAAACCGCCACTGTTCACCAGCTGGAACGCATGGACACCCTGATGATTAACGGGCGGGCTTTCTGGGTTGAGCGAATTGGCCCTGACGATTGTGGATCCTGCCATATCTGGCTGGGTAACGGGAGCCCGCCCGCCGGTACCCGCCGTCGTTAAGGAGGCTGCATGTCCATTAAAGGCCTTGAGCAGGCGATAGAGAATCTCAACAGCATCAGCAAAACGGCTGTCCCGCGTGCGTCGGCACAGGCCGTTAACCGCGTGGCAAACCGGGCCGTCAGCCGCAGCGTGGCAGTCGTGTCGAAAGATACCCGCGTACCGCGAAAACTAGTAAAGCAACGCGCCAGGCTGAGACGTGCGACGGTTAATAAACCCCGCGCGCTTATCCGTGTAAACCGTGGCAATTTACCGGCCATAAAACTCGGTACCGCCAGCGTGCGCCTTTCCCGCAAAAAACGGGATAAGAAAGGGGCCAACAGCGTGCTGCGCATTGGACCGTTCCGTTTCCCGGGCGGATTCATTCAGCAGCTTAAAAATGGTCGCTGGCACGTCATGAGGCGAACAGCAAAGCCCCGTTATCCGATGGAAGTGGTCAGCATTCCTCTGGCAGCCCCTTTAACCACGGCATTTAAAGCTGAGCTGCCGAAGCTCATGGACTCGGATATGCCCAAAGAGCTCCGGGCATCCCTTACAAACCAACTCAGGTTGATTCTGACAAAATGAAACACAGTGATATCCGACAGTTGATTCTTGACGCGCTGGAAAGCGCGATTGGTACTGACGCCATTTATTTTGACGGCAGGCCAGCAGTGCTCGAAGAGGGAGATTTCCCGGCCGTCGCCGTTTATCTCACCGACGCGGAGTACACCGGGGAAGAACTGGATGCCGATGTCTGGCAGGCCACTCTTCATGTTGAAGTCTTTCTTCCTGCCCAGGTGCCTGATTCGGAGCTGGATAAATGGATGGAAGCGCGTGTTTACCCGGTTCTGTCGGAGATCCCGGGGCTTGCATCCCTTATCACCAACATGGTGCAGCAGGGCTATGACTACCAGCGCGATGATGATATCGGACTCTGGAGTTCAGCCGATCTGAAATATTCCATCACCTACGAAATGTGAGGACGTTATGACCACACCTAACCCGCTGGCACCGACGAAAGGTGCCGGCACTACGCTCTGGATTTACACCGGAAGCGGCGATCCCTACGCCAGTCCCCTTTCGGATGTTAACTGGCTGCGTCTGGCAAAGATCAAGGATCTGCAGCCAGGCGAACTCACCGCCGAGTCAGAGGACGACACCTATATCGATGACGACAACGCCGACTGGGCTTCATCCATGCAGGGTCAGAAATCAGCAGGCGACACGAGTTTTACTCTGGCATGGCTGCCGGGTGAAAGCGGTCAGCAGGACCTGGTGAACTGGTTCGATGACGGCACGGTTAAAGGATACAAAATCAAGTACCCGAATGGCGCCGTCGATGTCTTTAAAGGCTGGGTGAGCAGCCTTGGAAAGACCGTTTCGGCTAAAGAAGTTATGACCCGAACGGCAAAGATCACCAATAACGGCAAACCCTCACTGGCAGAAGACAGCGGTACTGCGGTAATTGGCGTGACGGGTATCAGCCTGGATAAATCCACTGCAGCGGTTGCTGTCGGTGCGACCACGCAACTGGCAGTGACAGTTCTGCCAGCCAGCGCTTCAGATACTTCCTTCCGCGTGGCGACGTCTGATCCGTCGAAAGCAACAGTGACGGTCAGTGGTTCAACGGTGACCGTCACCGGCGTGGCGGCGGGCACCGTTGAAATTATTGTCATGACCAATAGCGGTAACTTTGCGGCAATCTGCAAGGTGACCGTTTCCTGAATCCCGGGGCGTGAGCCCCGTACTCCGGAGTAAATATGTTTCTTAAAACTGAACTGCTCGAGCATAACGGCAGCAGCGTGACGCTGTACCAGCTGTCCGCGCTGCAGCGCATTGAACACCTTGAGTACCTGAAAAAGCTGGAAGCGGTTGAAGAAGGTGATTTCCAGACCGCTATCACTCTCACCGTGAAAAATGGTGCTTACCTGGTGGCGTTGTCGCTCTGGCATGGTCATGCGCTGAAAGGTACGCTTCCTGAGGGCGCGCCAGCGGAAGTATCGAAAATTCAGGATGAAGTCCTGCAGACCTGGCCGACGGAGCTTATTGCAGAGGCGGATTTTAAGGTGAAACGCCTCTCCGGCATGATTGAGCCGCAGTCAGAGAGCCCGGAGGGAGAGATTAGCGATCCTGCGGAATCCGTAACTGCGGAAAAGCCCTCGCCAGTGAGCTGACGTTCGTCCTGAAACTGGCGCGTGAGTTCAGTCGCCCTGACTGGCGCGCCATGCTTGCTGGCATGTCCTCTACGGAGTATGGCGACTGGAAAATCTTCTACCAGGATAACTTCTTTCATGATGCGCAGCTGGACGCCCACTTCTCCGGCCTGCTCTACACCATTTCAACCCTGTTTTTTGCCGATCCGGAGCTGACGCCTGCCAGCTTCAGCATTCTTTCACCTGCATCTGAATCCATTGAGGTAGCAGAGACGGACGACGATGCGCTGATGGCGAAGGCGGAAGGTATTTCTGGAGGTATACGCTATGGCCCAGACGGCAGTCGGTGATCTGGTCGTTAATCTTGACGTCAACTCGACGAAATTTAACGAGCAGATCAACTACGTCAAAAAAGAATTCAGGAAAACGGGGGACGCGGCGAACGATTCAGCTTTGCGGATCCAGCAGTCATTCAGCCGCCAGGAGAGCGCTGCCCGCAAGGCAGGCATCTCTGTCGGTCAGTATACCGCGGCGATGCGCATGCTCCCGGCGCAGTTTACTGATGTGGCAACGCAGCTGGCAGGTGGCCAGAACCCCTGGCTTATTTTGCTCCAGCAGGGTGGACAGGTAAAAGATTCCTTTGGCGGTGTTATTCCAACGTTTCGTGCGCTGTTGGGTTCTATCTCGCCAGTTATGCTTGGTATTGGTGCACTTTCGTCCGCGACGGGGGCGCTGTTGTATACCTGGTATGCCGGCTCGTCCACACTCTCCGATTTCAACAAAACACTGGTCCTCTCCGGTAACGCTTCAGGGCTGACTGCCGATCGGATGCTCACGCTGGCGCGAAGCGGCCAGTCCGCCGGACTTACGTTTAATCAGACGAGCAAGGCACTGACGGAGCTGATCAACGCCGGAGTGCGTGCCGGTGCCCATTTTGATGACATGAGTCAGGCCGTGGCCCGCTTCACCGAAGCATCGGGTGTACCAGTCGATAAGGTTGCCGCTGCGTATGGCAAGCTGACAACTGACCCGACATCCGGGCTCATTGCAATGGCCCAGCAATTTCACAACGTCACCGCCGAGCAAATCGCACATGTTGCCCAGTTGCAGCGTGCCGGTAATGAAGCCGGGGCACTTAAGGCGGCAAACGACGCGGCCACCGCCGGATTCAACGATCAGACCAAATCCATTCGCGACAATATGGGGTCGATTGAAACTGCTGCCGATACGCTGAAACGCGCGTTTAAGTCGATGTGGGATGCGGCGCTTGATGTCGGTCGGCCTGATACCGCGCAGGAAATGGTGACAAAAGCAGAAGCCGCTTTCAAAAAGGCCGATGAAATCTGGAACCTGCGAAAGGATGACCGTTATGTAAATGATGAAGCACGTGCGCGGTTCTGGAATGACCGCGAAACGGCCAGGCTGACGCTGGACATGGCGCAGCAACAGGCGGGGATTTCCAAAGCGAATGAGGCGAATGCCTCCCGCGAAGCGGTAGCGGAATCTGATCGTCAGAAATATGCAGCACAGGCGCAGTCTAATTACGCTAAAACGCAGTCAGCGCTGGAGAAATACACTTCACGACAGAATGAGCTGAATAAGGCTCTGAAAGATGGGCGGATCCTGCAGGCGGATTACAACATCAACATGGCGGCGGCCAAAAAGGAATATGAGGACTCCCTGAAAAAACCGACGAAAGGCAGGACGCCTGGAGGCGCTAAGCTCACCGACAGTACCAGTGCGCAGACACTGGAGTTGCAGACGCAGCTTGAGGTTTTGCGTCAGCACAGTGATATCAATGACATGATCAGCCAGCAGCGCCAGCAGTTGTGGAAAGAACAGGCCAGATTTACGGTCCTTGAGCAGGCAGCCAGAACCAGGGCGCTGACCGAAGATGAAAAGTCCCTGCTCGCCAGCAAGGATAAGGTGCTCGCTCAGGCTGAAATCAATGCAAAACTGGGTGACCAGATCGTCACGCAGGAGCGCCTCAACCGTCTGCAGGATACATCGCAAAAATACGTTACCCAGATGGGTGAGAAAACCCGGGCGCTGGCGGAAAGCGCGGGGATGAGTAGTCGTGCTGCACAGCGCCGTAATGAAGAGGCTCAGATACTACAGAGCTGGAAAAATGGCGGCGGATCTGAAAAAGATCAGGGCTACCAGAAAGAGCTTCAGGCGCTACAGGGATATTATCAGGAACAGGATAAAATGCGCGGTGACTGGATGTCTGGTGGGAAATCCGCCTGGGCTGATTACGCCGATTCTGCGGGTGACGCGTACGGCCAGATGAAAAATGTAGCCGCCAGCACCTTTGACGGAATGACGCAAAACCTTGCGGACATGCTTACCACCGGTAAAGCAAAGTGGAGTGACTTCACCCGCTCAACGCTTTCGATGCTGGCGCAAATCGCCCTTAAACAGGCGGGAGTGGGGATCGTGGGCGCTGTCAGTTCGGCTATCGGATTTGCCGGGGGTGGCTATACCGGATCGGGCGGTAAATATGAACCTGCGGGGGTGGTTCATCGCGGGGAGTTCGTTTTTACCAAAGAGGCGACCAGCCGGATCGGGGTGGGGAATCTGTACAGCATGATGCGCGGTTACGCGTCCGGCGGACTGGTGGGTGGCGGCAATATGCCCGCTGCGGCCATGCGGGGGATCAGCGTTTATGCACCGGTCAGTGTCAGTCAGCAGGGGGGTGGCGAATCCAGCCAGGCGGACACCATTGGAACGGCGCGGCAGCTTCAGGGCATTGTTCAGCAGACCATCACTGACCGGCTTAAAAAGGAACTGGGGCCGGGTGGTGTACTTTACCCAAGGAGGTAGCGGTGACAGACACATTCAGCTGGGGCACCCGTAAAACTGCCCGTGGAACGGAAAGCGCCCGTACGCTTCAGTCCCAGTTTGGCGACGGGTATAAACAGATCGCCGGGATGGGGATCAATGACAAGTCCGAAGTCTGGGAACTTGACTGGACGGGCACGCGAAGCGAGGCCTCAGTGCTGCGTGCGTTCCTTATGTCGCACATTACAAAATCGTTCTGGTGGACGAACCCCTGGGGGGAGAAGAAGCTCTATCGGATGAAGGCTGATTCCTTCAGTGTTTCGTTCCCCTCCGGAAAAAAAGCGACAGTAGTGTTCACGTTCGAGCAGTCCTTTGCTCCCTGATTATCTTCAAATCCAGAATGACTTACCGCCTCCGGGCGGTTTTTTTATGGGGTGAATATGAGTTTCACGCAGGATATTCAGCAGCTGGAACCGGGCCAGCTAGTACAGCTGATTGAAATAGACGGCACCGAATTTGGCATGGATACCATTTTGCGCTTCCATGCCCACAATATTGCTTCTGCAGGCTGGTCTGCATTCGCAGCTGACAACCTGCCTGCCATTATCTGGCAGGGTCAGCAGTATGACCCTTACCCTTACGAGCTGAAAGGCCTGGAGCTGTCCAGTACCGGGGCACAGCCCACACCCACGCTTTCCGTGTCGAACGTCGGCAACTACGTGACTGCGCTTTGCCTCGAGTTCGACGACCTGGCGAGGGCGAAGGTGAAGATCCACACCACGCTGGCGAAGTATCTGGACGCGGCCAACTGGACGGCCGGCAACCCGAACGCCAGCCCGGCGGACGAGCGCGTGCAGCTTTTTTACGTCAACGCCAAAACCGCTGAAACGCGGGTGCAGGTCGACTTTGAACTGTGCTCACCCTTTGACATCCAGAACCTGCAGCTGCCCACCCGGCAGATCACGCCGGTCTGCACCTGGTGCACGCGCGGCTGGTACCGCACCGGCACCGGATGTGACTACAACGGGAACCGCTATTTTCTCAAGGATGGCACCCCCACGGATAACCCGGCGCTGGATATGTGCGGCGGCCAGATGCAGGACTGCGAAGCGCGGTTCGGGACGGGTAACCCGCTGCCGTTCGGCGGCTTCCCGGCGGCAAACCTTCAGGGTAAATAACCATGCGAAAAAAACTGATGGAAGCGATCCGCGCCCACGTCGCCGCGGAATATCCGAACGAGGCTTGCGGCGTGGTGGTGCAGGCCGGGCGGGCGCAGCAGTACATCCCGTGCCGCAATATTTCAGTAACGCCCACTGAGGCCTTCACGATCTCGCCAGAGGATAAGCTGGCAGCGTCGGAGCAGGGAGAAATCATTATGGTTATCCACTCCCACCCGGACGTGGTGCAGCTTATGCCGTCCGAAATGGACAGGGTGCAGTGCGACTGGTCCGGAGTAGAGTGGGGCATCATGAGCTGGCCGGATGGTGATTTCTGCACGCTGGCCCCACGCGAAGACCGGGACTACGCCGGGCGGCGCTGGGTGCTGGGCTTTGCTGACTGCTGGTCGCTGATCCGTGAGTGGTTCCAGCGTGAACACGGCATTACCCTGGGCGATTACTCGGTACCGTACGAGTGGTGGGAGCAGGGAGAAAATCGCTACGACGATAACTGGGAGGCAGAAGGCTTTATCCAGGTGGACCCGGCTGATATGCGTCCCGGCGATATGATCATGATGCGTATACAGGCGCCGGTAACCAACCACGCGGCTGTTTACCTTGGTCATCACGAGCACCAGGACAATATCATGCTGCACCATAATTTCGGCAACCTTTCTGCCCGGGTGCCGTATGGCAAGTATTTCCGTGACCGCACCGTTCGTGTGGTCCGGCACAGGGAGCTGATGAATGCTGAAGACACTCATTCTTGAAGGCCGCATGGCGAAAAAGTTCGGGCGCGAACACCAATTTCAGGTTCAGGATCTGCGCGAGATGCTGCGCGCCATGTGCAGCCAGGTTCCCGGCTTTAAACGCTACCTGTCAGAAGGACATATGAAGGGGATCCGTTTCGCTTTCTTCAATGGCAAACACAACATCGGGCTCGACGAGTTCGACATGACCCGCGGCGGTGCGGTGTACCGGATTTCAGCCATTACTGAAGGCTCAAAGCGCGGAGGTGTACTGCAGATCGTTATCGGGGCGGTGGCTCTCGTTGCCGCGTATTTTACCGCGGGTGCTTCGCTGACGGCGATAGGTCTGAGTACAGCTGCCGCAACTGCGACAACAACGGCCCTGACTGGACTCGGCCTGTCGATGATGCTGGGGGGTGTTGTTCAGCTGCTGACACCCCAGCCGAAATACAACGTCGGTGCCTCGTCCAGCACGGACAACAAACCCAACTACGCCTTTGGCGCGCCGGTGAACACCGTGGCTGTGGGTTATCCGGTGCCTGTGTTTTTTGGTGAGCGCGAGATCGGCGGGGCAGTTATCAGCGCGGGGATCTTCTCCAGCGACCAGCAGTGAAATTTATTGTCAGCTACAGGTCACCTGCGGGTGGCTTTTTTTATGGGTGAAATATGCGACTTCTCGAAGATGAAACCCTTATTCAGGGACGTAAAGGCGGTGGCGCTAAACAGCGCACTTCTGTTGAGGATCCGGATGACCTGCTGTCGACAGCAAAATTAAAAATGTTGCTGGCGATCGCTGAAGGTGAAATCCAGGGTGAGCTGACGGCACAGAACATCTTCCTAAACGACACCCCGCTGGCGAACGCCGACGGCAGCTACAACTTCACCGGCGTGAAGTGGGATTTTCGCCTGGGCACTCAGGATCAGGACTACATTCAGGGATTGCCTGAGGTCGACAACGAAATGTCGGCAAACGTGACAGTGACCACCACCGCGCCGTGGACACGCCAGTTCTCTAACCTGATGCTGGATGCCGTGCGTATTAAGCTGAGCCTGCCCGTACAGTACACCTATAAAGACAACGGCGATATGGTCGGGACGGTCACGGAGTACGCCGTCGATCTCTCGACTGATGGTGCTGCCTGGCAGACGGTGGTTAACGGCAAATTCGACGGAAAGACAACCACGGAATACCAGCGCGACATTCGTATTGACCTGCCAGCGGCCACTACCGGCTGGGCTGTGCGGGTGCGTCGCATCACGCCTGATTCCGTGGGTAACTCAAAACTGATAAACGCCTTCAAGGTGTTCTCGTTTGCTGAGGTGATCGACAGCAAGTTACGCTATCCCAATACGGCGCTGCTGTATATCGAGGTCGACTCCAGCCAGTTTACCAGTGGCGCGCCGAAGGTGACCTGCAGGCCGAAGGGGAAACTGGTACGCGTGCCGGACTCCTACGATCCGGTTACGCGCACCTACAGCGGCACCTGGTCGGGTGGCTTCAAAATGGCCTACACCAACAACCCGGCCTGGGTATTTTACGATCTGGTGCTGGATGAGATTTACGGCATGGGTACCCGCATCGATGCTGCCATGATCGATAAGTGGGAGTTGTACGCCATTGCGCAGTACTGCGATCAGAAGGTGTCGAACGGGGCTGGTGGGACCGAGCCGCGCTTCACCTGCAATGTCTACATCCAGAGCCAGCAGGACGCCTACACCGTTCTCAGCGATTTAGCGGCGATATTCAGGGGGATTACCTTCTGGGGCAATGACCAGATTTATGTGCGCGCGGATGTGCCGCAGGATGAGGTTGATTTTACCTACCATGCCTCGAACGTGATCGACGGGTTGTTTACCTACGGCGGCGGCAGCTACAAAAACCGCTACTCGTCTGCTCTGGTGTCCTGGTCTGATCCTCAGAACCATTACAGCGATACTGTTGAGAGTGTCTACGATTCCGACCTGGTGAAGCGGTACAAGGTCAACCAGATGTCGATGACGGCGATTGGCTGCACATCCCAGAGTGAGGCGCACCGCCGGGGCCGCTGGGCACTGCTGTCTAATGCGCGCGACGGAACGGTGTCATTTGGCGTGGGGCTGGACGGTTATATTCCCCTGCCTGCGGAAATTATCGGTATCGCGGACCCGTTCCGCGCCGGCAGGCAGAACGGCGGACGCATCCGGGCGGTAAACGGGCGGAACGTTACGCTTGATCGTCCCGCTGATTACGCTGCTGGCGATCGCCTGGTGGTCAACCTGCCGGACGGCAAGGCGCAGACGCGGACAATCGCGTCCATCAGCGCGGATAAACAGACGGTGACGGTCACCACCCCCTTCAGGCTGCCGCCTGAATCCGGCGCAGTGTGGGCCATCGACAGCGACAACCTGGCTATCCAGTATTTTCGTGTGACATCCATCCGGGCGAACGACGACAGCAACGGTGGTTTCACGATCACCGCAGTTCAGCATGACCCGAATAAATACCGCTATATCGATGACGGTGTGCGCATTACCCCGGCACCGGTCACCGTCACGCCGGTAAGCGTTCTTCCGGCACCGAAAAACATCACCCTCACCGAAACCGACCACATAGAGCAGGGACTTACCGTTGCCACCATGAATGCTTCTTGGGATCGGGTGGATGGTGCTATCCGGTACCAGGCGCAATGGCGCAAGGATAATGGCGACTGGATAAACGTTCCGGTGAGCAGCGCCCAGGGATTTACGGTGCAGGGGATTTACACCGGGAGTTATGACGTGCGGGTGCGAGCGCTGAACGCTCAGGATTCAAGCTCGCCGTGGGGTTATGCTGACACCACCTATCTTACGGGCAAAAACGGCAGGCCTGGAACGCCGCAGGCACTGGCCGCCACGGATGATGTCGTCTGGGCTATCGATATTACCTGGGCTTTCCCGGATGGCTCAGGTGATACGGCATACACCGAGATTCAGCGCGCCACCACTGAAGACAAGGCTAACCCGCAATTACTGGCTCTGGTGCCGTTTCCGGCCACGCATTACCAGCATGGCCCGATGCGGGCGGGCGTCAGTCAGTGGTACCGTGCGCGCCTGGTGGATCGTATCGGCAACACCGGCGACTGGACGGAGTGGGCGGCAGGCCAGTCCAGCTCGAAAGCCGGTGATTATCTCGACATGATCGGCGACACGCTTGAACAGACTGATGGCTATAAAAACCTCGTTTCGGACATTGCCGATCTGGATGAAGATATCCAGTCTGCGCGCGACGACATCACCGCAGTAACGACAGAGTCGGCGGCGACTAAAGCGGGCCTGGCGAAGGAGGTCACGGACCGTAAGAAAGCCATCACCGACGAGGCAACGGCGCGGGGGCAGGCGCTGCTGACCGAGAAGAACGAGCGCGTCGCGGATATCAGCAACGTCAACCAGACAATTCAGACCACCTCTGACTCGCTGGCGCAGCAGATTGCGCAGATTTCAGCAGGCACCGGCTCCCAGTTCGACCCGGTGAAAATATGGTACTTCGATTCGACGGTAGAAGGCTGGACCGGGAACGGGACTCCCATAATCGTTGACGGGTGGATCCGCCCGGCGAACCACGCCACCGATCCGTGGGTGGCATCACCGGGATCACTGGCTATCAACTCCTCGTCCTATCGCTTCGTTAAACTCCGCATCAGGAAAGTCGGTGCGCCGGGCTGGACGGGGCAGCTGCGGTGGCGTGGCACTGGTGGTTTCAACGACACCAACATGATCACCGTCGCCGAGCCTGCCTATGACGCCAACGGTATTGCTACGGTGGAGTTCGACAACATCCCCTGGCTGACCGAAGCCACGATGAATCAGTTCAGACTGGACCTGTCCACCAAACAGGACGCGACGAACTACTACCTGATTGACTGGGTAGCGGTCGGGCGGCCAACACCGGGGGCCGGGATGGCGGCGCTGCAGCAGGAAACGACAGCCCGTGTTACTGGCGATCAGGCGGAAGCCACGGCGCGCGAGACGCTGGCGACGCAGATCCGGGGCGGCTATACCGGTGACGATCCGTCAAAACTGGCATCGGGTCTGCTGTACACCGAACGACAGGCCCGCATCACGGCGCAGGAAGCGGAGGTGACGGAGCGGAAGAAGCTGGAATCGACCGTAAACGATAACCATGCAGCCGTTACTCAGGAACTCGCAACGCTGACGACTGAGCAGGAAGCCCAGGCCACCACGCTTTCGGGCCTGCAGGTGACTGTCGGCAAAAACACCGCCGATATCACGACGGTCACTAAAGCCGTTGCTGACAATAACAAGGCGCAGACCACCGCCCTGGCTGCGGTTAAGGCCACGACCGACCAGAACACAGCGGACATCAGCACGGAAACCACAGCCCGTACGGATGGTGACAGCGCGCTGGGACGCCGTATCGACAGCCTCAAGGTTGAGGTGGACGGTAACACGGCCAGCCGGGATGCCGGTATTGTCGGCAACGTCACCAATGCGCTTGCCAACTTCACCGCATTCTCGGATCAGCGCGTGACGTTTGCCGTTGGCGAAACGAAAACGATGGCCGAGATCACCGATGTCCGGAAGACCTCTGCGGATGCCACAAGTGCCGTGGCGGAGCAGGTCACTACGCTTAAGGCCACGGTAGAGCAAAACGGCCAGACCAATGCTGCAGCCATTACGCGCATTGATAAAGCCGTTACGGATCTGGAGAGCGCCACGGCGACCAGCATTCAGCAGGTCACGGCAGCTATTGGTGATACTAACTCCGCAGTTCAGACAACCAGCCAGGCTGTTGCTGATATCAACGGTAAGCTGAGCGCGCAGTGGGGCGTTAAAGTCCAGGTGGAGGCGAACGGCGTTAAACGCATCGCGGGTATCCAACTGGGCATTGACGGTGCGGGGGCCTCAAACTTCCTGATTTCTGCCGATACGTTCGCGGTTTATAACCCGACGACGAACGGTCAGGAGCTGGTGTTTGCTTCGACTGGCGGCCAGATGTTCATGCGTTCGGTGTTCATCCAGGACGGTTCTATCGACAACGGCAAGATCGGCAATTACATCCAGTCCAGCAACTGGGACGGGACCGGCAATGTCGGCTGGCATATCAATAAATCCGGGTATGCCACGTTCAACGGCGTGACCGTTCGCGGGACGATCTATGCCACTGACGGGAGTTTTAAAGGCAGAGTTGAGGCGACCAGCGGGAGCTTCAGGGGCACGGTTGAAGCGACATCTTTCATTGGAGACGTAGCTAACACAGGGGTGTTCCCCGACTCCAGCAACCGGTCGAATAATGCTGTTTCAACCAGTGTTGCTATGTCGTATACCGACTCCAGCAATAGCGTGTTGAATAAAAACGCCGTCGTAGAGTCATTGGTATATGTGCGAGGACTTACAGGTGCGGTTGCGTCCACCATTCAGGTAACTATCGCGGGTAACGTCCGCACGTTTACTTATGACGTGCCTGTAGGTGGGCTATGGTTCACCGCGCGGCACGCGGTGACCGGGATGGGTGGGCAGCGTATTGATGCCAGCATTGTCGTTTCTTCCAGTAATGCAACAGTGGCAATTTATGCACCAACTATCACTGTGACCCGCGGAACCGGCTCCTTCTCCTGAACCCCATAACCTCAGACCATCCAACCCAGCTCCGGCTGGGTTTTTCATTTTAAGGACATCACGAATGGCCACTATTGATGACGATTTGGCGAAAGCCGTTACAGAAGGTTTTCGCCAGGCGCAAACTGATATCGCCAACCAGGACCTGATCCTGGCGGGTACTGGCGATGTTACCGTAACCCTCGCAGACGGTTCGAAAAAAACGGGGCCAAGCTGGTCTAAGCTGATCACCGCTGCGAACGCGGCAGGGACCAGCGCCGCGGCAGCTGCGACGTCTGCGACAAACGCTAAAACCTCTGAGACGAACGCGAACTCGTCCAAAACTGCTGCGGCAACGTCTGCGACAAATGCCAAAACCTCAGAGACCAACTCCAAGACCTCTGAAACCAACGCCAAAACGTCTGAGACGAACGCAAAGACCTCAGAAACCAACGCCAAAACCAGCGAAAATAACGCAGCAGCATCATTAGCCGCCGCGCAGCTGCTGACTTCCGTCCCTTATGAAGAGGCACCATACCCTGATGTGTGGCTGCCTCTAAATGACAGCCTGAAACTTGATGCAGGTTTTGCACCATATGACACGCTGACTATTTCAGGGAAGGTGCTGGAGCTACCAACAAAGTCAGCAGCTTTTACCCGGTCGACGACGGCGACGTATATTGATAAATCTGGTGTTCTCCAGACCGCCGCTATTAATGAACCACGCTTTGAGCGAGAGGGTTTATTGATGGAGGGGGCTTCTGTTAATTATATTTTAAACAGCAACGATCCGACTAAATGGAGTAACAACGGGACAATTGATAAATTAACCATCACGGATGGTTCAACGCAAGCCGTGACATGCCAGGGGACAATCAACACGGCAACAGGTTCTGCCCAGCTACACGCAAGTTCAAATATCTCTGTTGCAATTGGTGATGCAGTGACTTTATCCGCCAGGGCTAAGTCTTCCTTAGGTAGGCTTCGTCTTAGATTCACCCTCGACGGTACTCAAGTGGCTGAAGCTTACTTCGACGGTATAACCGGGGCGGCTCTGACTTCATCTGGAGGGGTTACTTATACGACTACACCCGGCGGGGATGGGTACAGTTATATCAGTGTCACTTTTACTGCAACAGCTGCTGGTAACGTATCAGGAAGCTTCTGGTTTAGCAGTACATCCGGAAACCTGGCTGTAGGGTCTGTCGTTTACTATCAGACAATTCAATGTGAAAAGAATCCAATCGCAACCAGCTATATTCCAACCGGTTCAGCAGCCACTACGAGAACCGTTGATACCCTTGACCTTCAGGCATCCGGTAACGTTGGTTACAGGCTTTCCGGGGACTTAATCAACCGGGTGGTTGCATTTGAACTTTCAGTTAACAGATACGTACAACCGACAGTAGGTTATGCAGATATTGTCACATGCCCTGGAGCAAGGAACGATATCATCACTCGCTTAACCGCTTCGATGATGTATTCGTACCGTGGATCCAGTGGTGCCGGAAATTCGGTTGCTTATCCATTTAGCCAAAAGATTTTCGCTTTATCACAGGATGTAACAGACACCATTACTGCTTATTTTAACGGAAACAGTAATGCTAAAACGCAGGGGCCAACCGTGGCGACAGGAGCGGCAACGTCACTAAGGATTCAAAGTAACTCCTACGTTATTTATCACATCCGTAACTTCCGTATATGGCATCGCCTGTTGACTCCCAATCAAATTAAAGGACTCCGCTGATGAGAGATTTATATTTGCGCGTCACCGACGACTCGCTGGTCCTGGCATCGTTAGACGCCTTCACAGTATTCCCTGACAGCCCGTACCGGGTGTGGGCATAAGGAGCACAACATGGCAAACAGAACAGATACAATCAGCCTGGCCGCTGCGGACATCGCCGGACTGAAATCAGCTGCGCAGCGTGATGTCGGGACGACGTCTGGTAATGTAATGGAGGTTGGCGCGTTTGGTCTGGGAACTACAGTTCTCCAGGCCATAAACCAGGAGCAGCGCCTGGGATTCGGTACTTACCTATCTAAAATGAAGCTTGGCGGCATTGATGATAACGCATCGGTATTGCTCGTCCCCTTTGATGCAAACACAGTTTATCAGGTTGTCATTCCCACCATTGTTGCAACCGCGCCGAGAATGTACTTGCGTATACTTTCTTCTGATGCTGGCACGAACGGGAAACTGTGCGAAGTTTACACCACCACGAACACGACCAAAGCGGCAGACGGCACGCTGAAAGGCGCATCGCCTATAGTGCAGATCTTCCATGATGGCACCGCACAGACCAATGACGAATCAGAGGGGTGTGTCGTAGCGCGCCTGGGTATTGGTGAGTATCTGGTGAGCGGCTGCATGGGCCTGAACGCCGATGCTGAGTGGGGTGGTATAGATGGCGGCTTTGACATCCCGAAAGACCGCAACAGACAGCCGCTGGTATGGCTTGACTATGAAGTGAATGCTGACGGTTCTGTACTGGTGAAAACCTACCATCGCACTCACCCGGGAGCCCCGACCTTCGCCCGCAACGAACGCGAAGGTTTTATCGAGGGAGACCCGATTGATATTCCTGCCGATCAGTTCGTTTCTGTGCGTGTTGAGATGCCTGCTGACAGTATCTATAACAAAAAGCTGGAAGAGGCGGCGCGTATTCAGGCCGAACGTGATGAGGCCAAAAGGCTGGAAGAAGAGGAGGCGGCGCGCGCGAAAGCCGAGCAAGACAAGCTGGAGGCTGAAGCAATAGCGGAACAGGAAAGACTAAGAGCAGAAGCGGAGGCTGCAGCCCATTCTGACGAACAGCCGGATGTTCAGCAGTAATTATCAATAGGCAAGCCTATCTTGATCTGCACTCACATTAAAATTACTGTATATAAAAACAGCATAAAGGAGTGCGCATCATGCCCCGCCGTTCCGACATTCACGCCGCATTTGTGGCCGCAATACAGCTTAACCCCAAGGGCTACCGGTGCTTGCGCACTGAAGACTTTATCCGCGAGTTGGCAAAGGTCCATTGGCATTTCAGCCGGGCCGACGCCAACGAGTGGATACAGCGCTACCAGCCAGACTTCACGGATAAGACAACTGACGGAACCGACAATCACTACTGGATCCTGCGCAACATGGGGATGGTTCATTGATGGGCTTCGTATCTCCGGCAACCGATTATGTCGAGCAGCGTTTATCCCCGGCGAGTATCTGCACTACGAACGAAAGCCGCATCCTGGAAACTTCGTCAGGTTTTGCTGTTGTCGAACCGGTTAGCCGACTGGTACAGGGGCAGGTGCTGCTGATCCTCAGCGCTGGAAGGACGCAGTTCGCAATTTTCAGAGGTAAGGCGTTAATCACTGATGACGGCGAGGCGATCGAGGGGACAGCGGCGGAAGAGGTCGAAGTTATGGGCAGGGTGACGTACTTTATCAACAGTGTCGATGGTGATGGTGATAATTGCCCGGTGTAAGAAGCGGTGCGTAGTAAGGGGGATCAGATGATCCTCCCTAAGGAGTTTAATGTCCGCTATGAGCAAGGAGCGGACTGTCGCCAGTAAAACAGTTTTATCTTTTCGTTGCTTCGATTCCTTAATGCGACAAAAACCGATAATGTCATCATTATTATTTCAGTGTTAGCGAGGCTAGTCATGCCGTTTAATACTTTAAAAACGCATCAATTTAAGGTCCGTCTGTTTAGCGCCATCGCGGTTAGTCTGGGGTGTATTCTGTTTGGGTCCGCCATTATACTGTGGCAGACGGTCTCGAATACGCAGCAGGAAACCTGGACCCAGTTGCGGAATGCACAACAAAGGATTGACTCGTCCCTGGACAACGCCCATCAGGTGGCCCTTGCTGTAAGGGAAAGCCTTGGAAAACCCTGCAACGATATTGTGCCTCTACTCAGGACGCAGGTGGCAATCTCACCGGATGTGCGAAGCATTCTTTTGGCCCATGGCAATAACATCTATTGCTCTTCCCTCTACGGCCCGTATCAGGAACGCATCAACATTGATAATTATACGAAAGGCCAGCTCTTTCTCATGAAGGGCAACTGGGTAAAAGTGGACCAGCCGATCGTTATTTACCGTGACGTTGTTGGCAACGACAGTATAACGGTGCGAATTTATGGGTACCTGTTACTCTCCGAACTCAATAATTTAAGCACCAATACCCCCCTGAGCCTCGTTGTGGGGAAACAACGATGGCAAGCCGGGAAAACGCCCACAGATCAGTTATTCCCACTTGAAACGCCAGGTTATATGGAGCAACCATCAACGCGTTACCCGTTTCGCATCGTTACCCGCCTGTATCCCGCTGACTACATAGATAATATCTGGCGCTTCTCAAAATTCAGCCTCATTGCATGGGCTCTCCTGGGTCTGGTATCTGGTATCTGGGCGTTCAGAAAATCGGGGCGTATGCACTCGCCTGAGCAAGAATTGCGCGGGGCACTGGATCACCAGGAGTTTATTCCCTATATCCAGCCCGTAGTGTCTGGAGATCATACTCAGTTGACCGGCTGTGAAGTACTGATGCGCTGGCAGCATCCCCGGCAAGGTATGATATCACCGGATCGTTTCATCCCTATGGCGGAACACAGTGGTCTCATCATCCCTATGACACGGAATTTGATAACTCAGGTACGGGAACAGTTTGCCCCCTGTGTACAACAGTTACCAAGGAACTTCCATTTCGGTTTCAATATCTGTGCAGCGCACTTCAGGGACTTTAGCCTGGTGGAGGATTGTTGTGAGTTCATCGCAAGCTTTCGGGAAAATCCCATCAAACTGGTCCTGGAGTTAACCGAGCGTGAACTGCTCGTAGTGGATGACGTCACTCACAGACTGATTGCAGAACTGCACAAGCTCGGTGTTCTTATTGCCATTGATGACTTCGGAACCGGTAATTCCAGCCTGAGTTACCTGCAAAACCTGAGGATCGATATTCTCAAAATTGATAAGAGCTTTGTCAGCATGATTGGGACTGACGCGATCCCTGCCCATCTTGTTGATAATGTGATTGACCTTGCAACCAGGCTCGATCTTAAACTAGTGGCCGAAGGGGTGGAGAACGAAGAGCAGTCTGCCTACCTGAGAGCCCGTAAAGTGACCTACCTGCAAGGTTATTTGTATGGCAGGCCCATGCCAGTGAAGGAATTTCTCAGTCTGGTGTCGCCATGAGAGTTATGCGGCACGGTTGCAAATATCATTCAGTATCGCATTTGATAACATGGAACCTCGTTTTCTCACCGGAGAAACAGATGAATCCTTTCCATGGCCGGTATTTTCAGGGCTATTCGCTGGTACTGCAATTACAGGATCAGCTATCGTGCACTGTAGGAATGTTAGCCGAGCGTGGAGTGAATGTTGACTACACTACGATTTATCGCTTGGATCAGAGTTACGCTCCCGAAATGGAAAAGCGACTGCACGGGTACTGGCGGTGAACAAAGTACTTGTGAATTAGGTCTTTTTTTTCAATGAGAACACCCGGTTTGCGATCCAGTTTGCAACTGAGGTCTTTTTATAGTGTTCAACTAAAAATGAACACGGTATTAGAGTATTTCCACAACCGTTATAACGTCCGTTTCTGGCACTTAACAGACAAATAGTTATGAGCGAGTAAGGCACTCTTAGCCTTTAAAAGTGGTTATCAAAACTCTAAGCATTTATCGCAAAAACAAAGGGTTATAAAGCAGGTCAAGCAACCCATGAAATCTGTTTTTGTGTTATCATTCGTATGGAAATTAATGGCTTACAACGATTGCGTGGAACTACTGCTGCGTCATATGGAGTGGTTCGAAGCCGCAGACCTGATCGTTAAAGGTATGGAAGGCGCGATTAACGCCAAAACCGTAACTTACGATTTCGAACGTCTGATGGAAGGCGCTAAGCTGCTGAAATGTTCAGAGTTTGGTGACGCGATCATCGCGAATATGTAATCCGGATTTCGGGTTGTATGAGAACGGGAGCCTGATGGCTCCCGTTTTTTATTATCAGGATTTGAACGGTTAGCAAAACTAAGACAGTTTATGGACGATAAGGCTGTAACAAATTAACGTCAGGGCGTGGCTCTATTGCTCAATTCCTGATGCATGAAATCAATCAGCGCTCTGGTTTTAGCGGGTAAGTAACGCCGGTCTGAATAAATTGCAAACAATTGCAGTGGGGCTGCCGTTTGTTCAAACTCAACTTCGACTAAACGCCCATCATTAATGAAAGGCTGGCAGGCTTGTCTGGAAAGAATGGCAAAACCGACACCTGCTATTGCCGCTCTTCCTGCCATCTCTCCGCTGTTTACCCGATAATGACCTTTCACCTTAATGGTCTCGAATTCCCCTTTTTTATTGGCAAACTGCCAGGGCGCTCCTTTCAGTGCACTTACGGTGGTAATACAGGGTAATTCTTCAAACTGCTGGATATGCGTAGGCCGGCCATAACGCTGAATGACGGAGGGTGCTGCAACAATGGTGCAAGGGATTGTCGCCAGATGACGGGCTATGTAGTCGCTGTCATCCATCTGGCCACGGGTAATGATGATGGCTAAATCCAGGTCATCTCGTAGAGATTCAAATCCCGATAAATTGGTGATACAGCTGATTTCCACATCAGGGTGCTGACAGGCGAAATCGGCAATAACAGAGCCCAGCAGCGCAGGACCTATTTCGTTCGGAATGCAAATACGCAATGGGCCCTTGAGTTGCATTTGCCGCAAGGTTAATTCTGTCTCGGTTTGCTCAAGCGCCTCCAGTAAGGGTTTAGCTCGGGTATAGAGTAGATGCCCCGACTGGGTGAGTTTCATATGTCGGGTGCTGCGCTCAATAAGCTGAAGATTCAATTTTTCTTCTAGCTGAGCAATACAACGGCTCACATTTGATGTGGGCATTTCAAGGATTTTCGAGGCCTTAACAAAGCTTTCTCTTTCAACCACAGCAATGAAAACCTTGAGGGTATTAAAATCTAACGCCGGACGCATTGATTATCCCATATATGATAATAATGAGTGCCATTTTTACCATGTTATAAACACTAATGATAGCGGTTAAGCTGAGGCATCTATCATCTTCAGGTTGCTTGCTATGACATCAGTACCACAAACATTTAATGATAAAGCCCTTATGCGTTTAGCCCTGGTAATGGCTTTTATCCAGTTCACTAATGCGCTGGAATATATGGTTTTCAACCCTGTTTTTGCTTTTATGGCTGCAGATTTTGCGGTTCCCGTCTCATACGCAGGCTACGTATCCGGGATGTACACAGCTGCTGCTGTTATTTCAGGAATTATCGCCTTTTACTGGATTGAGCGTTTCAATAAGAAACGTTTTTTAATCGTTAATATGGCTTTATTAGGCCTGGTGACAGTTTTAACAACCTTCATCACCAGTTTTGGTCTTCTACTAATACTACGATTCTGTGCAGGGTTAATGGGCGGTACGACAATGGGGGTAGGCACAAGTATATTAATAAATAACGCACCGGCTAACTTACGCGGGAAAATGCTGGCGACGGTGATTGCGTCATTTTCGATGGTAAGTATTGTAGGCATGCCCACCCTGTTATTTTTGTGTACACATTATGGTTGGTATGTCGCTTTGTGGTTAATTAGTGCGCTTTGTTTGTTGGCATTGCCTCTTATTATCTACATCATCCCCCAGGCCCCAGCCTCTTCAGGTCCCGTCCGCATGCAGTCTATCAATGTGGATACGGTACTGTTCGCCTCCAGTAATGCCCTTGTGCAGTTTAGCCCAATGCTGATCGTTCCTGTTCTGGTGCCATTAATGACCCAGTGGATGAGTGCTTCACAAGACTTGTTGCCCTGGCTGTTCTTCGGCGGGGGTGTGGCGGGTTATCTGTCGACAAAAATGACCGGCGTATTAACCACGCGTGTTTCTGCTTTGATATTGGCTACAGGTTCAACTCTGGTCTTTATACTGAGTTTGTTGATACCCGCCCTCGGCTATCAGCATGCGGCTTTATTTATGACTTTATTTCTTGGGGCCTCTTACAGTCGGCTGGTTTCATCTGCGGCGGTTACGATTCAATTTCCTGATGACAGGCAACGGGCTGGGTTCGCTTCATTACAGACAGCCATTATGTATCTGATTACAACCGTCGCCTTTTTCCTGTCCTCTTATCTGTTTCCTAACCATGGCATGCGCTCACAAAATGTGAACACGTTGCTGGCAGTATGTGCAATCTCTGCCTGCGGATTCCCTGTAATCGTTATCCTTCTGCAGAAGAAACTGGCGAAACGTAGTTTGCAGTCTGGCCCTCGCTTCACTGATGAGCATAACGCTCGTTTGAGCACAGAGCGGACACTCGACCCAAAAGAACAGACAGTCTGTTTGAGAAAATTCACGCGGGCAGATGACAAATGAAGAATATGTTCTAAGATTTTCCAGAAACAAACCTGAGAACATGGAGTTTCTTATGATTATTGCTTTGTTAACAGCCTTATCCGCGCTTCTGATTGTGTCGGGGCTTATCTACGTTTTGAGGCAGTTAATGAATGCCTGGTGTGAACCGGAACATCACCAGACAGGGAATACTGTTCTGCGAACCGCATCTGAATTATCTCCACCGAATAGTTGAGGATAATCTAAACCCTGTGATCCGGTCTGCGGGTCAGACATGAACGGGAGCCTGAGCGCTCTCGTTTTTTTATGGGGATCCGGGAGGAAATTCGCCGCGCCGGTTTTTTGAACGAAGGGGATGATTGAGTAGAAGAACCCGGCGAGATGCCGGGCCTGCCCACATTAAAACCAGTTGAATTTGTCAGAAAGAAGCATCAACAACGAACTGGCACAAACAAGATTAATACAGATCACGAATCGACTAGAAACATTCATGTTATCAATACCATTATGGCTGTACTGGAATTGTGTTAATAAGCGTAATAGCAAAATCCAGAACGTCAAATCACAACATGATGGGCAAAAAAAAGCCCACGAAACGTGGGCAAGAAATACTGGAAGCAATGTGAGCAATGTCGTACTGAATACCTGAGTGTTTTGCTCAACTATTCAGTATTGAGAAAGATAATATTTCTCATTAACGATTACAACCCCAATTTTTGTGCGGAACCACCATTTCTCGCTTTTTTCTTAAATTTCCCTCGTGATGGCTATCACAAACTTGCAATTCTGAATCTTGTGCTAAGCTTTGTGTGTATTTGATTTAACGACAAAAACCATACAGAGAGGAAAGCAGTTATGGGAATCATATCCTGGATTATCTTTGGGCTTATCGCGGGTATTCTGGCTAAGTGGATCATGCCGGGCAAAGATGGCGGTGGATTCATCGTTACGGTCATACTGGGGATCATCGGTGCCGTAGTCGGCGGCTGGATCAGTACCCTCTTCGGTTTCGGCAGAGTGGATGGCTTCAACTTCGGCAGCTTTATGGTCGCCGTAATCGGTGCCCTGGTGGTGCTGTTTATCTACCGTAAAGTCAGAAGCTAAACCGACGCTTCAGACAAAAAGACCGCCCACAGTGGCGGTCTTTTTGCATTCGTTACCACCAGCCCAGTTGGCTACCGGCAACGGCCGCGATGGCGACAATCAGCATAATTATGGTT
Organism: Leclercia sp. AS011; assembly: GCF_037152535.1. NCBI lineage: Bacteria > Pseudomonadati > Pseudomonadota > Gammaproteobacteria > Enterobacterales > Enterobacteriaceae > Leclercia > Leclercia sp. AS011. The sequence continues at coordinate 1,640,569 of NZ_JBBCMA010000001.1, read as the reverse complement.
GTTTTTCTCACTTATCCCCCGGGCGCAGCGTAACCGCCGACAAAAAACCACGTTAAAAAGATGACCGCCGTGATAAAAATCACGATCGGGAACAGAATACCAAGCCGCATGCTACCACCTGTCCTGAATGCAAAAACCCGTTGAGTGTACGGGGTTAATCGATATTGAGAAAGGGCGTTTTGAATTTGCCTTTTTTCTCTCTGTACATAGCGGCATCGGCTGCCTTTAGCGCGCTGTCGGCATCGATTTTGGCAGGGTCCACCTCAATCACGCCCAGACTGGCGCCCGGATAGACCAGATGCACATCGCCCAGCCAGTACTCACCGGCAATCTGCGCGCTCAGCTGCGTTTTTACCAGGGTTAAAGGCGTTTGCTCGCCGCTCTCCCGATCCTGGCAAAGGCAGGCGACCAGAAATTCGTCCCCGCCGAGCCGGCCGACAATCTCTTCATCGCCGCGTCCGTCGTTCAGGCGTTTGCCCACCTCAATCAGAAAACGATCGCCCGCCTCATGACCAAAGCGATCGTTAATCAGCTTAAAATCATCCAGGTCAATGTAGGCAATAATGGCGTTGCGCTTCAGATGGCGTGCCAGCGAGAAGAGGGTGGTGAGATTCTCGAAGATGGCGCGGCGGTTCGGCAGGCCGGTCAGGGCATCGGTATAAGAGTATGCAATCAGGGCGGCGTTGGCTTCGCGCAACTGCCTGACCAGCGACTCTTTCTCGATGTACTGGGCGATAAGCCCGGCGAAGAGCCTGAAGACGTGCTCGCCGCGCTCGCTCAGTTGGTGTTTGCTGGAACTGGCGGCGCAGAGGGTACCGTAGAGGGAACCATCCGTCAGATGAATGGGAATGCTCATGTAGGTGGTGATGCCCAGCGCTTTTGCCGCGTCGCAATCTGCCCAGCGTTGAGGCACGTTATCACTGTAAAAGCAGTCGGAATCGATCGCGCGTTTACACAGCGTCTCGCCCCAGGGCACGCTGAGACCTTCCGGGATCTGCATCTGTTGGCTGTTTCGGGCGTACAGAATGTGCTGCAGGCGGGCATTAATATCGACTTTGGTGAGGTAGGTCGACTCCATGTCGGTGACCACTTCAAGCATTTCGAGCAGCTGACGCACCAGGCTCTCTAACGATTGCTCAGTGCTGAGCGTTTCTGAAACACGGGCAAGAATAATATCCGACATGACGCTGCTCAACTCCCCTACAGATGACCTCTGTACCTGACTGTTTTGCTGAAAGATTCGACTGCGGGTAGTAGAACACGAATTTGCAACATTTCATATATTCTGGCGAGGAACAGCAAATTCTGGCGGGTAAAAAAATCCCCGGCACGGGCCGGGGAAAAGACATCTTGATTACGGAATGATGTTCTCTGGTCAATGTGAGAACAGCGCTACTCTAGCAATGAAAGATGTCGTCATAATGAAGAAATCATGGAGAAAGGATACCACTTTCCCCCTGGTGACAGGCTCCGTTGGCTGATATACACTCTGCACTAAGAATATTCCTATGCATTCAGCAGCCAATTACGAGGAAGTATGTTTCAGTTAAATCCGGGCAGCCTGGCGATGATTATCGGTGCCCGCACGCCAGCAGGCCGTCGCAATATCGGCAAATCCGTTGAGTTATTCAGCCTCTGTCAACCGGGAGAGCGTTTCCTGAATCCGGTCAACGGGGTGATGACAGAGCTGCCGCCAGGGGCCGAGCGCGCCCTGTGGCTGGTGACCGGCGATGTGTTTTCGGTAGACAGCCAGCACGGCTTTGCGTTTATACGCCCGGAACACCTGATGCCGCTTACGCCTGAACAGGCACCGGAAATTCTCGACGCCCTGATGCTGGATTGATTTAAAGCTGGCGCAGCCAGTCGGCTAATACCAGAGCGTGATTCTGCTCCCGGTCCTTTGCACCATACAGCAGCGTCACGGTCTGCTTGTCCGCCAGACGGGCAATCCGCAGCCCCTCGTCCTGATGCTGAGCCAGCTCCTGGCGATAGGCCTCGCTAAAGCTGGCGAAGTCGATCGTTTCGCTGTGAAATGCCTTACGCAGGTCGCTGGACGGGGTCAGGGTTTTGCACCACTCGTCGCAGGCTAACGCCTCCTTTTTCATCCCCCGCGGCCAGAGCCGGTCCACCAGGATCCGGTAGCCATCCTCTTTACTGGCCTCGTCATACAGTCGTTTGCACTGGATCATCGCTTTGCTCCTTTCCCCGTCACGACAAAACGCTTCAACGCTACCACATTCCACCCACGTATTTTAAGGTGTTGTGATATCAACGAAAGATCGGTAGTCTGACGCGCCTTATGTTATCTGATATTTGTCTGGCATAAGGATCACTCTATGGAACTCTCTGCGGTAAAAAATACCCTCCGAATTGCGCTGGTCGGCGACTACAATCCTGACGTTCTGGCCCACCAGGCGATCCCTCTGGCCATTGATGATGCCGCCGCGGTGCTGGATATCACGGCCGACTACGACTGGCTGGCGACGACCGAATTAACCAGCCCGGAAGACCTGGTCGGCTATGACGCTATCTGGCTGGTTCCGGCCAGTCCCTATAAAAATGCACAAGCCGCGTTTATTGCCGCGCGCTACGCCCGGGAAAACAGCGTGCCGTTTCTTGGCACCTGCGGTGGCTTCCAGCATGCGCTGATTGAATATGCCCGTCACGTTCTGGGCTGGCAGGATGCAGCCCACGCCGAGACGGATACCGAAGGCCGGATGGTGATTGCTCCGCTGACCTGCTCGCTGGTCGAGGTCAGCGACGCGATTGAACTGCGCGCCAACACCCTGATTGCCAAAGCCTATGGTCAGGAAGAGATCGAAGAGGGTTACCACTGCAATTACGGCGTCTCGCCTGAGTTCGCGCAGGCGCTGGAGAAGGGCGATATGCGCGTCACCGGCTGGGACGCGCAGGGTGAGATCCGTGCCGTAGAGCTGGTCACGCACCCGTTCTTTGTCGCCACGCTGTTCCAGCATGAGCGCGCCGCCCTGGCGGGACGCCCGGCCCCGCTGGTGCACGCTCTGCTTCGCGCAGCACAGAATTACTGAGTGCTGCCTTTGCCTGGCGTGATCTCCCGGTCACGCCCGGCCAGTATCCCGCAGAAGGCCATCACCACTGATACCAGCCCGCAGGCCAGCAACGGGATCCGCCAGTCACCGTTGGCATCATGGATTTTACCCATCAGAGGCGGCCCACAGGCGGCCAGCAGATAGCCCACCGACTGCGCCATCCCGGAAAGGGCCGCGGCCTGATGAGCCGAGCTGGCGCGCAGGCCAATAAAGGTCAGACCGAGGATCATCGTGGCCCCGGATCCAAAGCCAAAAATCAGCGTCCACATTACCGCCAGATCCGGCATAAACCACAGCCCCGCGGTGCTCACCGCACACATCATCGCTGCCAGTCCGGCCACACCACGTTGGTCCTTGAGCTTAAGCAGGACCAGCGGCACCAGGATGCCCGGCGCGGCGGTGGCCAGCTGTAACAGCCCGTGCAGGGAGCCAGCTTCGGTTTCGCTATAGCCGTGGCTCTGCAGGATCGCCGGCAGCCAGCCGATAATCACGTAGTAAATCAGCGAGTTGATACCCAAAAACAGCGTCACCTGCCAGGCCAGCGCCGAGCGCCAGATGCCCCGGCTGTGCAGCGCCCGTGCGCCGCTGAGCGATCCGGCAGGGCGCTGACGCCACTGGGGCAGCCACAGGAGCAGGGCCAGCAGCGGGAACGCCATCAGCATCAACAGCGCGCCGTGCCAGCCTGCGCCGCTCAGGGCGACGGGCACCACCAGCGCCGAACCCAGCGCTGCGGCTGCCCCCATCGTCAGGGAGTATGCCCCGGTCAGTTTCGCCACCTGACCCGGGAAATCCCGCTTAATCAGCCCCGGCAGCAGCACGTTGCCGAGCGCAATGCCGCAGCCAATCACCGCGGTGCCGCCAAACAGCAGCGCTGCTGAGGGGAGGGAGCGCAGGGCGATCCCGGCGATGATCAACAGCAGGGCGATAAACAGGCTGCGCTCCATCCCGATGCGGCGGGCCAGACCGGCCGCCAGGGGCGAAATCAGCGCAAAAGCCAGCAGCGGGAGCGTGGTGAGCAGCCCGGTCTGGGCGGTTGTCAGGGCATAATCCGTGCGGATAGCATCCAGCAGCGGGGCTGCGCCGGTAAAGGTCACCCGCAGCGAGGTGGCAATCAGCAGGATCCCGGCAATCAGCAGCGCTCGCTGCTTGCCAGTCGTCGAAAGGGCTATGGTCATTATTCTCTCTTACCTCGAAATGAGGCTACAGGATACGCATTTTCAGGCCGGTTGAAATCAAGCTAAAATGACAGATTATCGCTAATATCGGACAACATTATGCCTGGACTCGGTCTTGAAGGGTACGATCCCGACAGCCAGCACGACGCCGCGGTGGCGTTTAACGTCAACGTGGTGGCAGACGAGCAGCACATTGCCCGGCATCAGCACCGCAAGGGACAGCTGATCCTGGCCCTGCACGGGGCCATTACCTGTGAGGTGGAGAATGCCATGTGGATGGTGCCGCCGCAGTTTGCGGTCTGGATCCCCGGTCAGCTGCCACACAGCAATAAGGCCACGCCCAGCGCCCGGCTCTGCTTTTTATTTATCGAGCCCGGGGCCGTAACGCTGCCGGACCGCTGCTGCACGCTAAAAATTTCTCCGCTGGTGCGGGAGTTAATCCTGACTCTGGCGGAGCGCAGCCCCCGCCAGCAGGAGCCTGCCACCCGGCGGCTGGTGGAGGTGCTGTTTGATGAACTGCCCCGCCAGCCCGAGGAGCAGCTGCAGCTTCCGGTCTCCTCGCACCCCAAAATTCGTCAGATGAGCGAGACGATGGCGGAATCACCTGCCGAATGGCAGACGCTGCACCAGTGGGCGCACCATTTTGCGATGAGCGAGCGCAACCTTGCCCGGCTGGTGGTGAGTGAAACCGGGCTCAGCTTTCGCCGTTGGCGGCATCAGCTCCAGCTGATTCTGGCCCTGCAGGGGCTGATCCGCGGCCAGTCGGTGCAGCAGGTAGCCCACAGTCTGGGCTATGACTCCACCACCGCCTTTATCACCATGTTCAAAAAGGGGCTGGGCCAGACCCCGGCGCGCTATATCGCCAGTCTGGCTACGACTTCCCGATAAACAGCGACACCAGCCCGGCGGCAATCAGCGGGCCGACCGGCACGCCGCGGAACAGCGCCACCCCCAGCACCGTGCCCACCAGCAAGCCGGCCACCAGGCTGGGCTGGGAGCTCATCAGCGTGACGCCGCGCCCGCCAAGCCAGGACACAAACACCCCTACGGCAATGGCAATCAACGATTTCCAGTTCATAAAGGCGTGGATCAGCGTTGAGGCGGGCAGGGTGCCGCTGGCGATCGGCGCCATCACGCCGATGGTGAGGATAATAATCCCGACGGTCAGGCCTTGTTTTTCAATCCACGGAAAGAAACCGCTGAGAGGCGTCACCCGGACGATGATCAGCACCAGGATCGAGATCGCCACCGTGGTGTTATGGCTGACAAAGCCCAGCGCCGCCAGGCCCAGAAGAATAAGCAGGGTAGGGTCAAACATATTGTTATCCTTGCAAAAAAGTAAGCCTGCTTACTTTACGCCGTTACAGAAGGCTAAAAAGCGTTATCGGTAAAAAAAGTTGAGGCGACCCGGTATTGCCAGGGCGCTACTCACCGGCGGCGAAATTTTCAACCCCTTTCTGCAGGTCTTATTCTCTTCGGTAAAGGTTGTTGCCCCTCATGCACCCCGGCAAAATTTTGCCCTGATACATGTGCCTGCTCGTTACGGTCATTCTTTGAACTAAGGGATTCGTTCTTTGCAGCGGTACACACCGACACTTTTAGCCTGGTACCGTAATGAAAAAACCAACATTTTTACCCCATCCGCTGGCGTGGTCGCTGCTGGTCGCGATCGCCTGCCCTGCGCTTGCCGCAGAGCAAACCGCCGCGCCGCAGCTCAATGACGGCGACGTGATCACCGTGACGGCACCGGTGCTCTCTCCCCTGGAAGTGGTGACTTCACCAAAGACGCCGCGTCAGCCGGTACCGGCCAGCGACGGTTCCGATTACCTGAAAACCATTCCCGGCTTCAGCCAGATCCGTAACGGCGGCAGCAACGGCGACCCGGTATTTCGCGGCATGTTCGGCTCGCGACTGCGTCTGCTGACCAACGACAGCGAGATGCTGGGTGCCTGTCCGTCGCGCATGGATGCCCCCAGCTCGTACATCTCGCCGGAAAGCTACGATCTGCTCACCGTGACCAAAGGGCCGGAAACCGTACTCTGGGGGCCGGGTAACTCTGCCGGAACGGTGCGCTTCGACCGCGAACCGCCACGCTTTGACAGCGCGGGCGTCAAGGGCGATGCCAGCTTCCTCGCCGCCTCCAACGATCGCTTTGATGAGAACGCCGACGTCAGCTTTGGGAACAATGAGGGCTATGTGCGCCTCAACGGCAATAAATCAAAGTCCGGTGATTACAAAGACGGCAATGGCGATCGCGTGGCCTCGAAGTGGGACAAGTGGAACACCGATGTCGCTATCGGCTGGACGCCGGATGCCGACACGCTGCTGGAGCTGACTGCCGGGCAGGGTAATGGTGACGCCAGCTACGCCGGACGCGGGATGGACGGCTCCCAGTTCAAGCGTGAAAGCCTGGGCCTGCGCTTTAAGAAACAGAATATCGGTAAAGTCTTCGACTCGCTGGATATGAGCCTTTACTACAACTACGCCAACCACATCATGGATAACTACTCCATGCGCTCCCCGGATTCAGGCTCAATGGGCGGGATGCCGATGGGCTCGATGGACATGTCGATGCCGATGGAGAAACAGGTGGATCGCCGTACCGTCGGCGGCAGGATAATGGGCACCTGGCTGTGGTCAGATTTCCAGTTGCAAAGCGGGGTAGACATGCAGACCAACACCCACCGCAGCAACGAAGATGACGAGGACCAGGGCTGGCAGGAGGATGCCCGCTTCCACGATTACGGCACATTTGGCGAGCTGACGTGGAATGCCACCGATCTGAGCAAAGTCATCGGTGGCGCGCGTCTGGATAAGGTTGAGGTGGATAACTATACCGGCATCGGCAGCGACAGCCGGGAAGAGACCCTCCCGGCGGGTTTTCTGCGCCTGGAGCATAACCTCGGCAGCATGCCGGCCATGGTCTACGCCGGGCTGGGCTATACCGAGCGTTTTCCCGACTACTGGGAACTCTTCTCGCCAACCTACGGGCCGGATGGCACTTCAGACGTCTTTGATCATCTGAAACCGGAGAAAACCACCCAGCTCGACGTGGGTGCCCAGTACAAAGGCGAACGCACCACCGGGTGGATCTCCGCCTACGTCGGGCGCATCAACGACTTCATCCTGTTTATCTACGATCCGGACGACAGCCACGTTAGCCAGGCCGACAACGTGGACGCCACCATCATGGGCGGCGAGATGGGAGCCTCGTATCAGCTGAGCGACCAGTGGAAAACCGACGCCACCCTGAACTACGCCTGGGGGCAGAACACCGACGATGGCCAGCCGCTGCCGCAGATGCCGCCGCTGGAGGCGCGTCTTGGCCTGACGTGGGCGCAGGGCGACTGGAGTTCGACTGGCCTGCTGCGCATGGTCAGCCCGCAGCATCGGGTGGCGATGAACGAGGGGAACGTGGTCGGGAAAGATTTTGATCAGAGCGCCGGGTTTGCGATCCTCTCCGCCAACGCGGCGTACAAGGTGAATAAATTCCTGAAGCTGAGTACCGGCGTCGATAACCTGCTGGACAAAGACTACAGCGAACACCTTAACCTGGCGGGGAACAGCAGCTTTGGTTACTCCTCTGATACCCCGGTGAATGAGCCTGGCCGCACCGTCTGGGCAAAAATGAATGTGACCTTCTGAGGGGTTCGTCTGAGACGAAGGTAACACCGCCGGTCAGTGACCGGCGGTGGCGTTAGCTGTTGCTGGTGGCAGATTGCTTGTGGAACAGCTCTCTGAATACCGGATAGATATCGTCCTGATCGCGGATGTGCTGCATCGCGAAGTTATCAAACATGGCCTGCAGATGTTCATACTCACGCCACAGCGTCTGGTGGGCGCGGCGGGTGATCTCGATGTAGCTGTAGTAACGCACCACCGGGAGCAGTTTTTTCGCCAGAATTTCATGGCACAGCGGCGAATCATCCGCCCAGTTATCACCATCCGATGCCTGGGCTGCATAGATGTTCCACTGCGCCGGGTCGTAACGCTCCTTCACAACTTCATCCATCAGCTTCAGGGCGCTGGAAACGATGGTGCCGCCCGTCTCCTGCGAGTAGAAGAACTCATGTTCGTCCACCTCTTTCGCCTGAGTATGGTGGCGAATATAGACCACCTCCACGTTCTTATAGGTTCGGCTCAGGAACAGATAGAGCAGAATATAAAAGCGCTTGGCCATATCCTTGGTGGCCTGATCCATCGAGCCGGAGACGTCCATCAGGCAGAACATGACCGCCTGGCTGGAGGGCTCCGCACGTTTTTCGTAATTCTTGTAACGCAGGTCAAAGGTGTCGATAAAGGGCACACGCTCTATTTTGGCGCGCAGTTCGGCGATCTCTTTGCGCAAACGCTCCTCTTCCAGCAGCTGCGCGGGCTCGCTGTTTATCACGCTATCCAGGCTGGCTTCCAGCTCACGAAGCTCGCGCTTTTTGCCTGCCGTCATGGCGGTGCGGCGCGCCAGCGAGTTCTGCAATGAACGCACCACGCTGATGTTGGCCGGCACGCCGTTGGCGGTGAAACCGGCCCGGTGCGTTTTGTACTCATTTAACTGGCGATGCTGATTTTTCTTAAGATTCGGCAGGGCCAAATCCTCAAACAGCAGATCGAGATACTCATCCTTGGAGATCTGAAAGACAAACTCATCCTGGCCTTCCCCGTCCGGGCTGGCCTGACCCTGACCACTGCCGCCACCACCGCCACCACCGCCCTGTGGACGTTCGATGCGGTCGTTCTGAATGAAATGGTCGTTACCGGGATGAACGCGATGGCGCAAACCGCCGCGTCCCTGATGGAACATCGGTTCGCTAATGTCGTCCGTCGGAATGGAAACGGACTCCCCACTGTCTACGTCGGTCACCGAACGCTTGTTAATGGCCTCGGAGATCGACTGTTTGATTTGCGATTTATAACGACGCAAGAAGCGCTGGCGATTCACCGTGCTCTTGTTTTTGCCGTTAAGACGCCGGTCAATAAACCAGGTCATATGCCCCCCGTACTGCATTTGCCAACTTTATGCTGCGACGTAAAGCCGGATGCGCTGCGCTTATCCGGCCTACGGTTCGCATCTTTTGTAGGCCCGGCAAGCAGCACGCCGCCGGGCGCCGGGCTATCAGGACGATTTACGCACGCGCAGGTACCATTCGCAGAGCAGGCGAACCTGTTTGCGGGTGTAGCCTTTCTCCATCATGCGATCGACAAAATCGTCGTGCTTTTTCTGCTCGTCGGTTGAGGTTTTGGCATTAAACGAAATGACCGGCAACAGCTCTTCGGTATTGGAGAACATTTTCTTCTCGATAACCGTGCGCAGTTTTTCGTAGCTGGTCCAGTTCGGATTGCGTCCGCTGAAGTTCGCTCTGGCGCGCAGCACGAAGTTGACGATCTCATTACGGAAGTCTTTCGGGTTACTGATCCCGGCAGGCTTCTCAATTTTTTCCAGTTCCGCATTCAGTGACTCACGGTCAAACAGCTGGCCGGTATCCGGATCGCGGTACTCCTGATCCTGGATCCAGAAGTCAGCATAGGTGACGTAGCGGTCAAAGATGTTCTGCCCGTATTCAGAGTAGGATTCCAGATAGGCGGTCTGGATCTCCTTGCCGATAAATTCGGCGTATTTCGGGATCAGATAGCCTTTGAGGAACTCCAGATAACGTTCTGCCTGCTCCTGCGGGAACTGCTCCCGCTCGATCTGCTGCTCCAGGACGTAGAACAGATGTACCGGGTTAGCCGCCACTTCGGCGTGGTCAAAGTTGAACACGCGGGAGAGGATTTTGAACGCAAAGCGCGTGGAGAGCCCGTTCATCCCTTCATCGACACCGGCGTAGTCACGATACTCCTGGTAGGATTTCGCTTTCGGGTCGGTATCTTTCAGGCTCTCACCGTCATAGACGCGCATTTTAGAGTAGATGCTGGAGTTTTCTGGCTCTTTCAGGCGCGACAGGATCGAGAAGCGCGACAGCGTTTCCAGCGTGCCCGGGGCGCATGGGGCATGAACCAGCTCACTGTGGTTCAGCAGTTTTTCGTAAATCTTGATCTCTTCGGAGATCCGCAGGCAGTAAGGCACTTTGACGATGTACACACGGTCAAGGAAGGCCTCGTTGTTCTTGTTGTTGCGGAAGGTGACCCATTCCGATTCGTTGGAGTGCGCCAGAATAATCCCGTTAAACGGCAGGGCGGAGATCCCTTCGGTACCGTTGTAGTTACCCTCCTGGGTGGCGGTCAGCAGCGGATGCAGCACCTTGATCGGCGCTTTAAACATCTCGACGAACTCCATAATCCCCTGGTTGGCGCGGCACAGCGCACCGGAATAACCGTAAGCATCAGGATCGTTTTGCGCGTGGTTTTCCAGTTTACGGATGTCCACTTTACCTACCAGGGCAGAGATATCCTGGTTGTTCTCGTCACCCGGTTCGGTTTTAGCAATCGCAATCTGTTCCAGAATGGACGGCCAGGCTTTCACCACGCGGAATTTGGTGATGTCGCCGCCAAATTCATGCAGGCGCTTCGCGGCCCACGGCGACATAATTGTGCCGAGATAGCGACGAGGAATGCCGTACTCTTTATCCAGGATCTGCGCATCTTCCTGCGGGTTGAACAGGCACAGCGGATGGTCGTTGACCGGGCTGCGCTCGCCGTTGGCGCTGAGCACGTAAATCGGTACGCGCTGCATCAAGGCTTTCAGCCGTTCAGCCAGCGAGGATTTACCGCCGCCGACGGGACCCAGCAGATACAGGATCTGTTTCTTCTCTTCCAGACCCTGAGCAGCATGCTTCAGGTAGGAAACAATCTGCTCGATGGCATCTTCCATGCCGTAAAATTCTTCAAACGCAGGATATCGGGCGACGACCCGATTCGAAAACAGACGGGAAAGCCGTGGCTCCTGGGCAGTATCAACCATATTCGGCTCACCGATAGCCATCAATAGTCGTTCTGCCGCATTGGCATAGGCACTGCGATCTTGCCGACAAATGGTAAGAAACTCCTGCAGTGTGAACTCTTCGTCCTTGGCAGCTTCATAGCGCTGGCGATAGTGATCGAATATATTCATGGCATGCCGTCCTTTCGTTTTTTAGCACAGGAAAAGAGCCGTTCATATGAATAGTAGAGGCTCCCGGAAGCGGGATCCGTTGCACCTCACTGCCAGAGCAGCAACCCGTGTGCCAGGTCGGGCGCTAAAACCGCGGGGGTGATCGGGTATTCAGCTTCTTAAAATTAAGCGTAGATGGCATTTGCAAAACTTGCCTGCACGCAAAAACTAATTTCAATGACATATCAATAACTCATCCAGAAATTCAGCCAAATCCTGTCAGACAATGCGACTTGCTTCACTGAACGTTAATCTGGCTGACAGCGTTTCGTCATTTGCCGCACGCACGATACCCGGTTAATCGAATTGATTAGCTGACAAAAAATTTTGAGAAAAGAGGGGAATGACGGTTACACTTCACCCGCTGATTATTTGACTACAGGAAAGAATGGATTGTGACCAAACTCAAACTTCTGGCACTGGGGATTATCGTTGCCACCTCAGTGAGTACAGCATACGCGGAGAATCAGTGGTCAGTTGGTGCTGGTGTCGGCGTAATCAATAGCCCTTATAAGCAATATGACCGTGATATCTACCCGGTTCCGGTTGTCACCTATGAAGGGGATAATTTCTGGTTCCGCGGGCTGGGCGGTGGCTACTATCTGTGGAACGACCAGACCGACAAACTCTCCATCATGGCTTACTACGATCCGACGCACTTCAAGCCAGGCGACAGCGACAGCTATCAGCTTCGTCAGCTCGATAAGCGTAAGAGCACCATGATGGCCGGGGTTTCCTGGGTCCATAACACCGAATACGGTTTCCTGCGCACCGCCCTCGCTGGCGATACGCTCGATAACAGTAACGGCTATATCTGGGATCTGGCGTGGTTGTACCGTTACACCAACGGCGGGCTGACCCTGACCCCGGGTATCGGTCTGGAGTACCACAGCGAAAACTATAACGACTACTATTATGGCGTGTCCCATAAAGAGTCCCGTCGCAGCGGCTTGAACAGCTATGACGCTGACGATGGCTGGAACCCGTACCTGGAGCTGACCGCCAGCTACAAGTTTGCGCCTGACTGGAACGTCTACGCGACCGGCCGTTACAACCGTCTCAGCGATGAGGTGAAAGACAGCCCGATGGTCGATAAGTCCTGGACCGGTCTGATGTCGGTGGGTCTGACCTACAGTTTCTGATTGTGCATTTTTACTGTGCAATTTGTGCATCACAACGGGGCTCTTGAGCCCCGTTTGTTTTAGGGTGGTACATCATGACGGAGCGCTTGCGCTCCGTTTGTCCTGAGGTGGTGCAGATAAACAGGAGGGTGTGATGAGCGAAAAAACCGTTAACTTTGGTAACAACATCGTGCTGCCGGCTATTGGTCAGGGCACCTGGTATATGGGTGAAAAGGCCAGTCAGCGCCGCCAGGAAGTGGATGCCTTGCGGGCAGGCATTGACCGCGGGCTGAGGCTGATTGATACCGCCGAGATGTATGCTGACGGCGGCGCAGAAGAGGTGGTCGGCGAGGCGATTAAGGGCCTGCGCGACGAAGTGTTTCTGGTCTCCAAAGTCTATCCATGGAATGCCGGAGGGCAAAAAGGCATTGCCGCCTGTGAAGCCAGCCTGCGGCGTCTCGGTACCGAGTATATCGACCTTTATCTCCTGCACTGGCGCGGGAATTATTCTCTGGATGAGACCGTCCGGCTGATGGAGACGCTGCAACAGCAGGGAAAAATTGGCCGCTGGGGCGTCTCGAACCTCGATTATGCAGATATGCAGGAGCTGTGGCAGGTGCCGGGTGGGCGGGCCTGTGCCACCAATCAGGTGCTCTACCATCTGGCCTCGCGCGGTATCGAATATGACCTGCTGCCCTGGTGTCAGCAGGAGTCGATACCGGTGATGGCTTATTGCCCACTGGCGCAGGCCGGGCGGCTACGCACCGGGCTGTTCAATCATCCGGCGGTGAATGCGGTGGCGAAAGAGTATAACGCCACGGCCGCACAGGTGTTGCTGGCATGGGTGATACGTCACCGTGGGGTGATGGCTATTCCGAAAGCGTCATCCATTAAGCATGTGGAAGAGAATGCGGGCGCGCTGGGCATTTCACTCTCTGAGGAGGCATTAAACCAGCTGGATGCGGCCTTCCCGGCACCGAAACAGAAAACGGCGTTAGACGTGGTGTGACGTGAGCGTAATGCCCTCTCAGCACAGAGAGGGCAAGGGGAGGGGATTAACGCTTCACAATGTGAATGGTCTGTCCCAGACGAGAAGGTTTCTCTTCCGTCGCGGTTTGAGGTTCGCTCACGCAGGCGGTTTCCACGCAAACGAAGGTCTTATAGCCGTCATCCGGAACGTCACCCATGCTCACCGACAGCGCCGGGCCCGGGTTCCAGCCCACAACATTGCTGTGATGGTGATGGATAACTTCAATCGCGCGATTCAGCGCGGTATCTTCAATGACGCTGCAGGCTTCCGGGTTCAGGTAGACGCGGTCGGTACGATCCGGGAAGGTCTGGATGCCGTCGCTCAGTTTGCCCTCTTTCGCATTATCCACTTTGTCGATAAAGCTATCGCCCAGGCCGTTCACCGTGACGGCAGCGATATCGCCGACGTTGAAATAGGTGTGCAGGGCAGAGGTGGTCTCAAACTCACCGTGTGCTTCCAGTTCGATCTCACAGGTTTTACCCAGCTTGAAACGGGCGTACAGGGTGAAGTCGTGCGGCCACAGTTTGCGGGTCTCGTCATCGCTTTGCAGTTCAAAGGTCAGCACCACGCCGGATTCATCTTCGTTGTGGGCTTTCAGCGTCCACGGCAGATTACGGGCAAAACCGTGCGACGGCAGGCCTTGCTGGGCGGACGGGCCAAACCATGGCCAGCAGATTGGCACGCCGCCGCGGATTGCTGCCCCTTTTTTGAAGGAGGTGATGTCGCTCAGCCACAGCGCTTCCACTTCGCCTTCTGGCTGCCAGGAGAGCAGATGCGCGCCCTGCAGGGCAACCGATGCCTGCACCTGCGGATGCTCAACCACGATGACTTCGACATCGTCAATCTGGCGGCGGGAAAGCACAGGGGTAAGTTGTTCGACTACCGGAAGTGCAAAAATTGTTTTTATCATTACGCAGTCCTCTGTCTCTAATGCCATAAAAAAAGGCGACCGAGGTCGCCTTTTTGGATCAGTTTCTCATCTCAACTTATTTGGAGATGTGAGCGATCAGGTCCAGAACTTTGTTAGAGTAGCCGGTTTCGTTGTCGTACCAGGAAACCAGTTTCACGAAGTTGTCGTTCAGTGCGATACCTGCTTTAGCATCGAACACGGAAGTGCACACTTCGCCGTTGAAATCGGTAGAAACAACGTCGTCTTCGGTGTAACCCAGAACGCCTTTCATTTCACCTTCAGAAGCCGCTTTGATGGCTTTCTTGATTTCTTCGTAGCTTGCTGCTTTTTCCAGACGAACGGTCAGGTCAACAACAGATACGTTTGGAGTTGGAACGCGGAACGCCATACCAGTCAGTTTGCCATTCAGTTCTGGCAGTACTTTACCTACAGCTTTAGCTGCACCGGTAGAGGATGGGATGATGTTCTGAGCTGCGCCGCGGCCGCCGCGCCAGTCTTTGTGAGACGGGCCATCAACGGTTTTCTGAGTTGCGGTGGTAGCGTGAACGGTAGTCATCAGACCTTCGATGATGCCGAAGTTGTCGTTGATAACTTTAGCCAGTGGCGCCAGGCAGTTGGTGGTGCAGGATGCGTTGGAAACGATGTCCTGGCCAGCATACTTCTCGAAGTTAGCGCCTTTAACGAACATTGGGGTGTTGTCTTTGGATGGACCAGTCAGAACAACTTTTTTCGCGCCAGCGGTGATGTGCTTACGCGCAGTTTCGTCGGTCAGGAAGATACCGGTTGCTTCAGCAACAACGTCAACACCGATTTCGTTCCACTTCAGGTTAGCTGGATCTTTTTCAGCAGTAACACGGATGGTTTTGCCGTTGACAACCAGGTGGCCGTCTTTCACTTCAACGGTGCCGTTGAAACGACCGTGAGTTGAGTCGTACTTCAGCATGTACGCCATGTAGTCAGCGTCTAACAGATCGTTGATACCAACGATTTCGATGTCAGAACGTTCCTGAGCAGCACGGAAAACAATACGGCCGATACGGCCAAAACCGTTGATACCTACTTTGATAGTCATATATTCCACCAGCTATTTGTTAGTGAATAAAAGGTTGCGTGTAAAATTACAAAAACCTTACGCAGCGTCAAGCGGAATCGTGTCAATCATTGCGACAAATCAATCCTTAGCACTACCTTTGCTCGATTGACCTACCTCACATTCCCTTGGAGCTTGCACCCATATGGGGCCTGCGCACGGGATTTTAAAGGGCTGACCACATAAAAACGTGGAGTAGATCACATTTGTCTGCCTACCTCTGCGCAACGAGTAAGTTTAGATCAAAAGTTCATACTTCAGTGTTAATGTTTTGTTAGAATCGAGGGTAAAAGTTGTCTGTTTCAACTGCGAGATGTAAGCCTATGTCGAATCAACAAAACCCGGATGAACTGAAAAAAAACCTCACCGAAATGCAGTTCTACGTAACGCAAAATCACGGTACGGAACCCCCATTTACCGGGCGTCTGCTGCATAACAAGCGGGATGGTGTCTACCACTGCCTGGTGTGTGACGCTGCGCTGTTCAACTCCCAGAGCAAATACGATTCTGGCTGCGGCTGGCCGAGCTTTTATGAACCGGTCAGTGAAGAGGCCATTCACTATCTCAAGGACTTCAGCCACGGTATGGAGCGCATTGAGATTCGCTGTGGAAACTGTGACGCACATCTCGGTCACGTCTTCCCGGACGGCCCTCAGCCAACGGGTGAGCGTTTCTGCGTCAATTCCGCCTCCTTAAGCTTCACCGATGAGCAGAATGGTGACCAGACGAAAGGCTGAAAAATCGATTCAGCAAATTATTCCTTCGGAGCCCGATTTAACATGAATATTGAAGAGATGATTAACGGCATGACGCCGGAGGTTTATCAGCGTCTGGTCACTGCGGTTGAACTGGGGAAGTGGGCCGACGGCGTGGCGCTAACCGCCGGGCAGAAAGAGAACTGCCTGCAGCTGGTGATGCTGTGGCAGGCGCGCAATAACACCAATGCGCAGCACATGACTATCGATACCCAGGGTCAGATGGTGATGAAGAGTAAGCAACAGCTGAAAGAGGATTTCGGCATCGCGCCGAAGCCAATTGCTACGTTAAAAATGCAGTAACCCTGCAGATTAACGCCCTCTCCTCAGGAGAGGGCTGGTTGTTTCCGGCGGCGCTACGTTTGTGCGGGCCTACGGGTCAGGTAGGCCGGGTAAGGCGAAGCCGCCACCCGGCATAAGACGATCAGCCCTGCGTCTCCTGCCAGTCCGCCAGGGTGTACAGCGTGGCACCTTCCGCCGCCATATCCATAAACGCCTGGGCGCTGTCCTGGCGCTGAATGTTCACCCCGCGACAGCCGTCGGTGATCACGTTCACCCGGTAGCCCAGCTGCAATGCATCCAGCACGGTGAATTTCACACAGTAATCGGTCGCCAGCCCCATCACAATCAGCTCCACGATCTCGTGGTGGCGCAGCCATTGATCCAGCCCGGTTTTCTGCCGGTGGCCGTTATCAAAGAACGCGCTGTAGCTGTCAATGTTCGGGTTTTCCCCTTTCTGGAAGATGGCATCAATGGCTTTGCTGTTGAGCAGGGGATGCAGCTCAGCGCCTTCCGTGTGCTGCACGCAGTGATCGGGCCAGAAGGTTTGCGGCAGACCGTCCAGCTCGCCCTGGGTGAAGGGCTCGACGTTGTGCTGGCTGGCAAAACTGCCGTGATCCGCCGGATGCCAGTCCTGGCTGGCTACCACCGCCTCGCCGCGGGCTTTGCACCACTCAATCAGGGCGTTGGCGATGTCCACCGTGCTGTCGCCTTCGGCCACCGCCAGCGCGCCGCCGGCGCAAAAGTCATTCTGTAAATCCACCAGTAACAGGGCACGTTGTTTCATGCTCACTCCTTATTCGTCTGGCGTCAGTTCGCCACGCAGGTTTTGCATCATTGCGGTACGAATCGACTGCACATCCAGATCCTGACTCAGTAAGTAGTGAAGTTTAGTCAGGGTAGCTTCTACCGTCATGTCGAATCCGCTCACGACACCCGCTTGCGCCAGGGCGTTCCCGGTGGCATAACCGCCCATATTCACCTTGCCGGACATGCACTGGGTCAGGTTCACCACCACGATGCCGCGGTTGCTGGCTTCCTGAAGCTCCTTCAGGAACTCGCCGTTTTGCGGGGCATTGCCCACGCCGTAGGAGCGCAGGATCAGCGCTTTTACCGGCTGGCGCAGGAAGTTACGCACCACATCGGCGGAGATACCCGGATAGATGGTCACCACGCCAATCGGTTGAGGGGTAATGGGATGCACCACCAGCTCGCCGGAGGTATGCGGTGCCGGAGGCGTACCCAGGCGGCGAATATGGATCCCGGCTTCCAGCAGCGGAGTGAGGTTCGGCGAGGCAAAGGCGTCAAAACCGTCCGCATGGGCTTTGGTGGTACGGTTGCCGCGGTAGAGACGGTTGTTGAAGAACAGGCTCACTTCGTTAATCGGGAAATTGGCCGCCACGTACAGCGAGTTGAGCAGGTTGATCTGCCCGTCGGAACGCAGCTCCGCCAGCGGGATCTGCGAGCCGGTGACAATCACCGGTTTGCTGAGGTTTTCCAGCATGAAGGAGAGCGCCGAGGCGGTGAACGCCATGGTGTCGGTGCCGTGCAGGATCACGAAGCCATCATATTGATCGTAGTGCGCCTTGATGTCATCGGCGATATGTTGCCAGTCTTCCGGGGTCATATCGGAAGAGTCCATCAGCGGATCGTACTCGTGGATGGTGAAGTCCGGCATCTCCTGACGGTGGAACTCCGGCATTAACGCCAGCTGGCGTTGCAGGTGGCCCGAAACCGGGATATAGCCATTTTCCGAGCGCTGCATACCGATGGTACCGCCGGTATAGGCCACATAGATTGATTTCTTTTGCATGATGTAATGTTCTTGGGCTTCAAAGAAAAATCCCCTCTTCGCGGAAGAGGGGATGGGGATTAACGTACGTTCGCGCAGGTGAGGCAGAACGCGTAGCGGTTTTGTGGATCGTTGAAGGCGGCCAGCTTGTCGCCCTCTGTTTTCACCGCCTTCGCCGCCGTTGCAACCGGTGCCGGCAGATACGCCTGCAGCGCGTCCGGCAGCATGGCTTTGACCGAGCCGGAGAAGCTGTCCATCACCATATCAAAGAAGGTCGGCTCATCCTGATAGAAGTCGATATGCCACTGCTTCAGCTTCGCCAGTTCGGCAGCTTTGGCTACGGCGTCATCGAAATCGCCCAGGTTATCCACCAGCCCGTTGGATTTGGCATCCTGGCCGGTCCAGACGTGGCCCTGAGCGATCTGGTCGATCTGCGCCGGGGTCTGCTTACGGGAGTCGGCCACCAGAGTGATAAAGCGCTTATAGCCGTTCTCAATGCTGAGCTGCATCATCTGTGACACTTCCGGCGGCAGCGCTTTGGTAATGGCAACGTCTGCCAGCGGCGAGGTCGCCACCCCGTCGGTATGCACGCCCAGATAGTCGAGGCTGTTCTCTACGGTGTTAATCACGCCGAAGATGCCGATAGAACCGGTCAGGGTGCTCGGGTTCGCTACGATGTAGTTCGCCGGGGTTGAGATCCAGTAGCCACCGGATGCCGCCATCCCGCCCATGGAGACCACCACCGGTTTACCGGCGGCGCGGGCTGCGGACAGTTCCGCGCGGATCACTTCCGAGGCGCTGACGCTGCCGCCCGGACTGTTAACCCGCAGGACAATGGCTTTCACTTTCGGGTCGAGACGCGCGTCGCGGATCTGCGAGGCGGTGGTATCGCCCCCGACGTTGCCCGGCGTCTCTTCGCCATCCATGATCGCCCCGTTCGCAAAGACCACGGCAATGCTGTCGCCAGTATCGGCCGGTTTTTTCGGCTGATAATCATAGAAGCTGACGGCGCTGAAGTTCTTGTCCTCTTTGCTCCAGCCGAACTGTTTGGTCAGGGATTTTTCAATCTCGGCGCTGGAGCCCAGGGCATCCACCAGCTTGTTGTCGAGAGCATATTTCGCGGTATCGCCATCGACTTTACGCAGCCCATCCAGCACGCCCTGCGCACCCGGGAAGACCTGCTCCGGGGTGATCTGGCGGTTGGCGGCGACGGTCGCCAGATAGTGTTGCCACAGCTCGCCGATCCAGCGGCTGTCCGCCTCGCGGGCGGCCGGGGACATATCGTCGCGGATAAACGGCTCAACCGCCGATTTGTAAGTCCCGACGCGGAAAACGTGGGTGGTGACTTTCAGCTTATCGAGCAGCGATTTGTAATAGAGGCCATTGGTGGCGAAACCGTGCAGATCGACGGTGCCCTGCGGCGAGAGCCACACTTTATTGGCAAAGCTCGCCAGATAGTACTGCCCCTGGCTGTAGTTATCGCCCACCGCGATCACCGGTTTGCCGCTGTCGCGGAACTCACGCAGCGCTTTACCGATGTACTGCATGGACGGCTGGTCCGCCCCGGCGAAGTTCTTCAGATCCAGCACGATGCCGGTAATGTTGCGATCGTCCTTTGCCTGACGAATGGCGTCGACGATATCAAACAGCGAGTTCTCCTGCAGGCGGTCGCTGCTGGCGCCAAACAGCTGGCGGCCCAACACGCCCAGTCGGTTGCTGGTGGAGGGCTTATCAACCACCACACCGGCGATATCCAGCAGCAGCGCCCCGCGCCCGGCGCTCTGGGCCTGGCTGCTGGCGCTGATGTGCATCCAGACGCCGACGCAAACCATCACAATAAGAATGAAGAAGAGGTTCATCACCAGGTTGCGGACGAAATTAAGCAGTCGCCACGTCCATTTAAAAAAGCCGGCAAACAGTCGCCAGAGGGTTCGCATGTATTCTCCCTGTCCAGATAATTACCTTCCCGTCGCCACTGGACGGTGTTGTCGGGCTATCGTAATGACCCGACCGCCACTTGTCAGCAGGAATCGCCTGCCAGGCTGTAACAAAATCTGCCGTCGTGTTAATTTTGAGTAAATTTCAAGACAGGAGTAACCCCATGGATGCACTCGAACTGCTTGTTAACCGCCGAAGCGCAGCGCGTCTGGCGGAGCCCGCCCCGGCAGGCGAACAGCTGGACAATATTCTTCGCGCCGGGATGCGTGCCCCGGATCACGGCACCTTACAGCCGTGGCACTTCTTTATCATCGAAGGGGAAGGGCGCGACCGCTTCAGCACTCTGCTGGAGAAAGGAGCCGTGGCCGCCGGGCAGGATGAAAAGGCGATTGAAAAAGCCCGTAACGCGCCATTCCGCGCGCCGATGATTATCGCCGTGGTCGCCAAATGCCAGCCGCAGCACAAGGTGCCGGTGTGGGAGCAGGAGATGTCTGCCGGCTGTGCGGTCATGGCGATGCAGATGGCCGCCGTCGCTCAGGGGTATAACGGTATCTGGCGCAGCGGCGCATTGACCGACAGCCCGGTGGTGCGCGAAGGCCTGAACTGCGGCGCACACGATAAAATCGTCGGTTTCCTCTATCTGGGGACCCCGCAGCTGAAAGCCTCGACCACGGTCTCCGTGCCCGACACCGCCCCCTTTGTCACCCGTTTCTGATCTTCCGCGCAAAAACTGTCTGGATCCTGAACAACTGCAGCAGAATTCAGACAGTCATACTTATCACTTAATGGAATGAGCGCTAACATAGTGCAATTGTAATGAAAGGAGATTGTCATGAGCGAGCAAGCCATTCGTTTGACGCAATACAGCCATGGAGCCGGTTGCGGTTGTAAAATTTCCCCCAAAGTGCTGGAAACCATCCTGCATAGCGAGCAGGCGAAGTTTGTCGACCCGAACCTGCTTGTGGGTAACGAAACCCGCGACGATGCCGCAGTCTACGATTTAGGCAACGGGACCAGCATCATCAGCACCACCGATTTCTTTATGCCGATTGTCGACAACCCGTACGACTTCGGGCGTATTGCCGCCACTAACGCCATCAGCGATATCTTTGCCATGGGCGGCAAGCCGATCATGGCGATTGCGATCCTCGGCTGGCCGATCAACACCCTGGCCCCGGAGATCGCCCGCGAGGTGATCGAGGGCGGACGTTTTGCCTGCCAGCAGGCGGGGATCGCCCTGGCCGGTGGTCACTCCATTGATGCCCCGGAGCCGATTTTTGGCCTGGCGGTAACCGGCGTGGTGCCAACCGAGCGCGTGAAACGCAATAGCACCGCCGAGGCGGGCTGCAAGCTGTTCCTCACCAAGCCGCTGGGCATTGGCGTGCTCACCACCGCCGAGAAAAAATCCCTGCTGCAGCCGGAGCACAAAGGCCTGGCGACGGAGGTGATGTGTCAGATGAACCTCGCCGGGGCCGCCTTTGCCAATATCGACGGCGTGAAGGCGATGACCGACGTCACCGGCTTTGGCCTGCTGGGCCACCTGAGCGAAGTGTGCCAGGGGGCGGGCGTGCAGGCCCAGGTCTGGTATCAGGACGTGCCGAAGCTGCCGGGCGTGGAAGACTATATTGCCCAGGGCGCGGTACCGGGCGGCACCCAGCGTAACTTCGCCAGCTACGGTCACCTGATGGGTGAGATGCCTGCCGAGTGGCGCGATCTGCTGTGCGATCCGCAAACCTCCGGCGGCCTGCTGCTGGCGGTCACCCCGGAGGCAGAAGCCGAAGTCCAGGCGACCGCTGCGGAGTTCGGTATCACCCTGACCGCCATCGGCGAGCTGGTGACCGCCCGCGGTGGTCGTCCGATGATTGAGATCCGTTAATTCAATGCGGTTATTTATTGCCGAGAAACCCAGCCTCGCCCGGGCGATTGCGGATGTGCTACCCAAGCCGCATCGCAAGGGGGATGGGTATATCGAGTGCGGGAACGGGCAGGTGGTCACCTGGTGTATCGGTCACCTGCTGGAGCAGGCCCAGCCGGATGCCTACGACAGCCGCTACGCGCGCTGGAATCTCAACGATCTGCCCATCGTGCCGGAAAAGTGGCAGCTGCAGCCGCGCCCGTCGGTCACTAAACAGCTGAACGTCATTAAGCGTCTGCTGAACGACGCCGCGGAAGTGATCCACGCCGGTGACCCGGACAGGGAAGGGCAACTGCTGGTGGACGAGGTGCTCGATTACCTGAACCTCGCCCCGGAAAAACGCCGTGAGGTGCAGCGCTGCCTGATCAACGATCTCAACCCCCAGGCAGTGGAACGCGCCATCTCGCGTCTGCGATCCAACAGCGAGTTTGTCCCGCTGTGCGTCTCGGCGCTGGCCCGCGCTCGCGCCGACTGGCTGTACGGCATCAACATGACCCGCGCCTACACTATTCTCGGGCGTAACGCGGGCTATCAGGGGGTGCTCTCGGTGGGCCGCGTGCAGACCCCGGTGCTGGGGCTGGTGGTACGCCGTGATGAAGAGATCGAGAACTTTGTCGCCAAAGACTTCTTCGAGGTGAAAGCCCATATCGTCACCCCGAAGGAGGAGCGTTTTACCGCCATCTGGCAGCCGAGCGAGGCCTGCGAACCTTATCAGGATGAAGAGGGGCGCCTGCTGCACCGTCAGCTGGCCGACCACGTGGTGACCCGCATTCAGGGGCAGCCTGCGGTCGTCACCAGCTATAACGATAAACGGGAATCAGAACCCGCGCCGCTGCCGTTTTCCCTCTCTGCCCTGCAGATCGAGGCGGCGAAACGCTATGGCCTGAGCGCGCAGAACGTGCTCGATATCTGCCAGAAGCTGTATGAAACGCACAAGCTGATCACCTATCCGCGCTCCGACAGCCGCTATCTGCCGGAAGAGCATTTCGCCGGACGTCACGCGGTGCTGAACGCCATTGCCGCCCACGCGCCCGATTTAATGCCGCAGCCGGTGGTTAATCCGGATACCCGCAACCGCTGCTGGGACGATAAGAAGGTGGATGCTCACCATGCCATCATCCCGACCGCGCGCAGCAGCAAGGTTAATCTGACCGAGAACGAAGCGAAGGTGTATAACCTCGTCGCTCGTCAGTACCTGATGCAGTTCTGCCCGGATGCCCTGTTCCGCAAGTGCGTTATCGAGCTGGAGATCGCCAAAGGCAAGTTTATCGCTAAGGCGCGTTTCCTCGCCGAAGCGGGCTGGCGCACGCTGCTGGGCAGTAAAGAGCGTGACGAGGAGAACGACGGCACGCCGCTGCCGGTGGTGAAAAAAGACGATGAGCTGCTGTGCGAGAAGGGCGAAGTGGTGGAGCGACAAACCCAGCCGCCGCGCCATTTCACGGACGCCACCATCCTTTCGGCCATGACCGGTATCGCCCGGTTTGTGCAGGATAAAGATCTGAAAAAAATCCTGCGCGCCACCGACGGGCTGGGCACGGAAGCGACCCGCGCCGGGATCATCGAGCTGCTGTTTAAACGCGGTTTTCTGCACAAGAAAGGGCGTTATATCCATGCGACGGATGCCGGAAAGGCGCTGATCCATTCCCTGCCGGAGATGGCCGCACGACCGGACATGACCGCGCACTGGGAGTCGGTCCTGACCCAGATCAGCGAAAAGCAGTGTCGCTATCAGGATTTTATGCAGCCGCTGGTGGGCACGTTATTCGATTTGATCAACCAGGCGCGCAATACCTCTGTGAGGGATTTTCGCGGCATGGTTGCGCCGGGTGGCGACAAGAAGAAAAAGTTTAAGAAGAAGAGTGCGGCCTGAGGAATTGCCGGGTGGCGGCTACGCCTTACCCGGCCTACAAAAGCACGAACCCTAGGCCGGGTAAGCGCAGCGCCACCCGGCACAGCCACAGAATCAGATCACACCCTGACCCATCATCGCATCCGCCACCTTCACAAACCCGGCAATGTTCGCCCCGCGGACATAGTTGGTCTGCTTCTCTTCTCCGCCGTACTCGACGCAGGCGTGGTGAATATCCAGCATGATGTGGTGCAGACGCGCATCCACTTTCTCGGCTTTCCAGCCCATACGCGCGGCGTTCTGCGCCATCTCGAGACCTGAGGTTGCCACCCCGCCAGCGTTAGCCGCTTTGCCCGGTGCGAACAGCACCCCAGCCTGCAGGAACAGGTCGGTGGCTTCGATGGTGGTGGGCATGTTGGCCCCTTCTGCGACCGCTTTCACGCCGTTGGCGATCAGCTGGTGCGCCGCATCGACATCCAGTTCGTTCTGGGTAGCGCATGGCAGGGCGATATCGACCGGTACGGCCCACGGCTGTTTGCCTTCCAGATAGGTCAGACCGAACTCGCGGGCATAATCGGCCACGCGGCCGTCGCGGCTGGCTTTGATTTCGCACAGGCGCGCCAGTTTTTCAGTGGTAAAGCCTGCTTCGTCAACCACGGTACCGCTGGAGTCGGAGGCGGTGATCACCCGCGCGCCCAGCTCCATCGCTTTCTCGATAGCGTACTGGGCCACGTTGCCGGAGCCGGACACCGCAACGCGCATCCCGTCGAAGCTCATCCCGTGACGCTTCAGCATCGCTTCCGTGAAGTAGACCAGGCCGTAACCGGTGGCTTCCGGGCGGATCAGGCTGCCGCCGAAGGAGAGGCCTTTTCCGGTAAAGACGCAGGCGCTGTTGTTGGAGAGTTTTTTCATCATCCCGGCCATAAAGCCCACTTCGCGCCCGCCTACGCCGATATCCCCGGCCGGTACGTCGGTATCCGCGCCCAGGTGACGGTAGAGTTCGGTCATCAGCGCCTGGCAGAAGCGCATCACTTCGCCTTCGCTCTTGCCTTTCGGATCAAAATCGCTTCCGCCTTTACCGCCGCCCATAGGCAGGGTGGTCAGGGCATTTTTAAAGGTTTGTTCAAAGCCGAGGAACTTCAGGATCGACAGGTTAACCGACGGGTGGAAACGCATCCCGCCCTTGAACGGACCGATCGCCGAGCTGAACTGCACGCGCCAGGCGCGGTTGACCTGCACCTGGTTACGGTCGTCCACCCACACCACGCGGAACTGGATCACGCGTTCTGGCTCTACCAGGCGTTCAAGCAGGGACATCTGACGATAGCGGGGGTTTTGTTCCAGGAATGGCCAGAGAGTGGTCATCACTTCACGTACGGCCTGAGCAAATTCGCTCTGATGGGGATCACGCTGTTGAACACGAGTCAGAAAGGATTCAAGAGAGCACGCCTGGTCCATAACTATAAGTTCCTCTAATATATTGGGATTATTTTATTTGTAACAAAAAGATGCATGTTGTTGTGTTTTTCGACTATACCACCCGATGGGCTTTGTGACGCAAGCTAAATTTCGCCCTCAAGTTAAATTCATCAGACGCGCCGGGTCATAATAAAAAACGATGATCGACGGGATTAAAGTTTGTCGGCAGGTTTACCGTTATAGTGAATATCAGGACACAACAGGAAGAGACGTCGATGAAGCGTATTGTGATGGCTGTTTTGCTTGGGGTTTTCTCGGCCGGCAGTCAGGCTGACCAGCGATTTAGTACCGGGGGAGTGGATGTAAATATCCCGCCGGAGATCTTTAGCTCCAGCGGTCAGCGCCCGCCGCCGTGCAACCAGTGCTGCATCTATCAGGATCAGAACTATTCAGAAGGGTCAGTGGTAAAAGCCGAAGGGGTTCTGTTGCAGTGTCAGCGCGATCAGAATGCCATCAGCACTAATCCGCTGGTCTGGCGTCGCGTAAGAGAATAAAGGCCTCCAGCAGGGGAATGTCCGCCGGGGCGAGATCGTAGTCCAGCGCCTCGTGCGGCGAGCACCACACCAGCTGGCTGTGGTAGTGCGTTTCGGGCGTGCCGGTAAACGCCGGGACGTGCCAGGCGTGCAGGTTAATCAGCCGCCGAGACACTTCACGCTGGTGGCTGGCGATATACCGCCCGGGGCGGGCCTCGATGCCCAGCTCCTCACGCAGCTCACGCACCAGCGCCTCGGGCTGGGTTTCTCCGGCCTCAACTTTGCCTCCGGCAAACTCCCACAGACCGGGCTGGTCCGCATGCAGCGGGCGCTGCGCCAGTAAAATTTTGCCATCCCGTTCGAGAATAGCGCAAACAACATCGAGTGTTTTTAGCATGGTCGTCAATAATGGTTGAGAGAGAAAGCGTTAGGATCGGCGTACTTATCAGCGACCACGGAGCCTCCTGTGAAAGAGTTACCGCCCGTCTGGGTTAAACCCATCGAATCCATCCCCGCCAGTTTAACGCCAATCGCCAGGATGCAGAAAAAACATTATGGCGCGGTGCTGAATCCGCTGCGCTGGTGGGGGAGAATGCCCCGACTGTTCTGGCTGGTGGCGCTGTTTGTCGGTTTTCTCGAGCGCAAAAAATCGCCGCTCGACCCGGGTCTGCGTTCGCTGCTGATGACCCGCGTCTCGCAGGTGTGCCACTGCGCGTTTTGCATCGATGCCAATGCCCTGCGTCTGGCGGAACGCTGCGGTGGTATGGAGAAGGTGCAGGCCGTTGCGACCTGGCGGGAGAGTACGCTGTTCAGCGATCCGGAGCGCGCCGCGCTGGCCTATGCCGAGGCGGTGTCCGCCACCCCACCGGCGGTGGACGATGCCCTCAAAGCGGAGCTGCGCCGTCACTACAGCGAGGAGGTCATTACCGAGATGACCGCGCTTATCGCTTTTCAGAACCTGTCGGCGCGCTTCAATGCCGCGCTGGATATCCCCTCCCAGGGGCTCTGCGCCA
The DNA here is from genome assembly GCF_037152535.1 of Leclercia sp. AS011. Taxonomy (NCBI): domain Bacteria; kingdom Pseudomonadati; phylum Pseudomonadota; class Gammaproteobacteria; order Enterobacterales; family Enterobacteriaceae; genus Leclercia; species Leclercia sp. AS011. The sequence continues at coordinate 1,613,598 of NZ_JBBCMA010000001.1, read as the reverse complement.
TGCCCGGAGAAAAACACGATGCTTGACCGTCACCTCCATCCGCGCCTGAAACCGCTGCTTAACCGGCTGGTGATGACGCTGGATAAACCCGGGATCACGCCGGATGGCATTACGCTGATCGGCTTTGCCATTGGGGTGCTGGCGCTGCCGTTTCTGGCCCTGGGCTGGTATCTGGCGGCGCTGGTGGCGATTGTGCTGAACCGATTGCTGGACGGGCTGGACGGGGCGCTGGCGCGGCGGCGCGGGTTAACTGACGCCGGGGGCTTTCTCGATATCGCCCTCGATTTTCTGTTTTACGCCCTGGTGCCCTTTGGTTTTGCCCTGGCCAATCCTGCGGTGAATGCCTTGCCCGCGGCCTGGCTGCTGTTTGCTTTCATCGGCACCGGGAGCAGCTTCCTGGCGTTTGCCGCGCTGGCGGCGAAGCATGACATCGACAATCCGGGCTACGCCCATAAGTCGTTTTATTACCTCGGAGGGCTGACGGAAGGCACCGAAACGATCCTGCTGTTTGTGCTCTGTTGCCTGTTCCCGGCGCACTTTGCATGGCTGGCGTGGGTGTTTGGCGCGTTGTGCTGGCTCACCACCGCAACGCGCATCTTGAGTGGCTATCTGACGCTGAAGGAGGTTCAGCGTCAGCCGCGATCAGAGTGAGCTTTCTGGCCCGCGTTCACCGGTCGCAACCGGGTTCTGCGGGTTGCTGCTCCACTCGTACCAACCGCCGTCGTAAACGCCGACATGTTTCCAGCCCATCGCCCGGGCATACATAAAGGTCTCTGATGCCCGCCAGCCGGTGCCGCAGTAAAACGCCACCTGCTGATCCGGCAGAATGTTCCACTGCTTCCACATGGCGGCGATATCGTCTGCGGAACGCATGGTGCCATCCGGATTGTGGAAATCCTCCATATGGGTCGAGTCGCTCCCGGCATGGCCCCAGCGAGCCCCGGCGATCTCGCCTTTCGGCTTGATGTAGCTATAGCCGCTGGTCACGCCGGTAAACTCCGGCCACGAGCGGATGCTCACCAGCGAGGCGTCCTGACGGTGCAGCAGGCCGCGGGCCTGTTCGGTATTCAGCATCAGCTGTGGCTGGCCGGGGATCGGCGCGCCAAAATCGGCCGCTGGCGTGACCTTATCAGGCATCCCGCGTTCCACCGGCAGTTTTGCCGCGTCCCAGGCTTTCCAGCCGCCGTCCAGCAGGCGGACGTCTTTCACTCCGGCGTAGAGCATGATCTGCGCCACGCGCGCGGCGGCATACACGTCGCGGCCATAGAGGATCACCGTGGTGTCATGGCGGATCCCATGTTTTGCCAGCATCGCCTTCACATCGGCATCGGAGACCTTGTTCCACAGCGGCTCGCTTTCCACTTCGTTGGTGTCGATATAGCCCGCGCCGGGAATATGGCTCAGCAGATAAAACTTCGGTGCGCCCCAGGCGGCTTCAATCACTTTCCACTCCCCGGCGGGAGCGGCCGTCACCGGCTTACCCTGCTGGAGCTGGTGCAGCCACTGTGGGTAGACCAGCTGTTCGAAGTGGGCGAGGCGCTGGAGACGCGCCGGGTTGGTCAGAGCGTCACTTAGCACGCTGACGTGGCTAAAACCAGCCTGATTCAGCCGGGCTTTGACGGCCTGGTTTTCGCTGTCGCTACCGTACAAGGCCACCGGAGTGGTCGGGGTCAGCTGGTGCTGCGACGCCCAGGTTTTCAGCTGGGTCTCGTTCATCGCCCCCAGCCAGCTGGCGGAGAGGTTGAGCGCGGCAGGCTCGTGGCCGGAAGGGCCGTTCAGGCTCTGCGGCCAGCCGTTATAGAAGGCGCTGGCGCGGGTATCAATAAGGGTACCATGCTGGTGCTGAAGCTCGGTCAGCGTAAGGGAATGTGCCATGTCAGCAGCGAAGGTGGAGAAAGAGGCGAGACCTAAAGCGACGGTCAGCGCGGCAAGGTGAGAAACACGTTTCATCGAAATGCCCGATCGTAAAAAATTGAGCGGTGATTGTGACAATCTGCCCGCCAAAAAACGTTGCGTTTGCGCAGGATGTCGCGGGATTCATTGCCAGCCCGCCATCGGCAGCACCTGTCCGTCTGCGGGAATATCGTCCTCATCGTGCGTCACCTGGACCACCGGGATCTGCCGGGCGCGCACTTCGGCAAACACCCAGCGACGAAACTGGTCCCGCAGATTTTTATCCAGGCGGCTGAAGGGCTCATCGAGCAGCAGCGCCTGTGGCCTGGCCAGCAGGGCGCGGAGCAGGCTCACCCGGGCGCGCTGCCCGCCGGAGAGCGTGGCGGGATCGCGATGACTGAAGCCGCTCAGATCGGCGGCGTCCAGCGCGTCGTTCACCTGCTGTTTGCGCGCCTCACCTTTTACCGCCGCCGGGAGGGCCAGGAGCAGATTCTGCCCGACGCTGAAGTGATCGAAGAGCAACGCATCCTGAAACAGCAGCCCCAGCCCCCGCTGTTCGGTGGGCAGGGCGTCACAGCGGCGGGCATTGATCCACAGCTCCCCCGTGGCGCGAAAATCCCCCGGCAGAGCGCCGATCATCCAGGCAAACAGCGACGATTTCCCGCTGCCGGACGGGCCCATCAGGGTGAGGATCTCGCCAGGTGGCACGGTAAAACTGACGTTGTGCAGCAGCGTCGTCTGGCGCAGCGAGAGCGAAACATCCTTAACCATCAGCATTAACGTAACCCCTGACGAAAGCGGCCAATCAGCCGGGAAAGCACAATGCAGGCGGCGAAGACCAGCATCGGCAGCAGCAGCTGCCACAGCGCCTGGGCCGCCAGCACGGCGCTACTGCCGCCGCTGCTGAGCGCCACGGCGTCGGTGGTCAGCGTGGCATATCGGCCCGCGCCCAGCCACAGGGTGGGGAGATACTGCGCCATGCTGACGGAAAACCCGACGGCATACGCCGTGAGCGCCGGGCGGAGCATCTGCGGGCATTTGATCAGCCAGAATATTTTAAACGATCCCCAGCCGAGGGTGCGGGCAATCAGGATCATCCGTGGATCGAGTCGACGCCAGGCCGGTTGCATCACCAGCAGCATCCACGGCAGCACCCAGAGTAAATGTCCCCACAGCACGGCGATCCACTCTCCGTCGAGCTGGAGCAGCAGCGCCAGCCGATACTGCCCGGCCACCAGCGGCAGGGCGGGAAGGGCCAGCGGCAGCCAGACCCAGAAGCCGCCGCGCTGCGGGCCCCACTCCAGCCAGAGGAGGATCACCCCCAGCGCAAGGGCCGCCGCAGAGAGACCCAGCATCAGGCTCGCCGCCGCCGTGTCGCGTGAGGCGCTCGCATCACCCGCCACCAGCACCAGCACCGCCACGCTGACGAGGCCCGCCAGGGGCAGCAGCAGGCCGCAGGCGCGCCCCACCCGCAGCGGACGCGGCGTCGGGCGCTCACCGGAGACGTCCGGGAGGGTGCGCCGCCAGCGTCGCCAGCCGATAAACAGCGCGACGGCGATCAGCTCCAGAATAATCAGCAGGATCGCGCAGACCAGCATCCCTTTGGCCTGCTGCTGCGCATCCCCCTGGGACAGCCACTGCCAGGCCAGCACCGCCAGGGTGGGCGGATTACCCGGCCCGAGGATCAGGGCCACATCCACCACCGACAGCGTCCAGGCGATCGTCGCCAGCATCACTGCCCCCAGCGCCGGGGCAATGGCGGGCAGGATCAGCCAGCGCAGCGCCTGCCAGCGGCCATAGCCCAGCGAACGCAGGACGGTCACTTTTTGTGCCAGATCTTTTTCCGGCAGCGAGGCGTAAATCGCCCACAGAACAAACGCGCTCTCCTTAACGGCGAGGGTCAGGCCAAGGCCGATACCGTAGCGATCCAGCACCGGGGAGCAGATCGAACAGAGGCGGTAGAGCTCGCCGCCTTCGGCGAAAATCAGCAGCACGCTGACCGCGAAGGCCACGTGGGGAATAGCCAGCAGCCAGGGCAGGTGGTTGCACAGCCGTCGCCAGCGGCTGCCGGGCCACAGAGCGGCCACTACCGCAAGGGCCAGCAGCAGCGCCCCGGCGGCGGCAATCAGGGTGGAGACCAGGGTGGCGATCAGCGCCTGGGGCAGCTGCGGATCCGCTGCCAGCGCCTGCCAGTTCTCCAGGGAGAAGACCGGCGGTAACAGCAGGGCGACGGCGGGCAGCAGGGGCAGATAGACCGCCGCCATCAGCAGCCAGGCGAGCCCGCTTAGTGGGTGCCGTAGCGACGCAACCATTCCTGCTCCAGCGCGTTAACCCAGGCGGCGTGCGGTTCCCCGAGCGTTGCGGGGAGCTCTGCCGGGATAAACTGACGCAGTTGCGCGGCTTGTGCCGCAGGGAGGGTCTGGGGATCCAGCACGCTCGGGTCGCCCCAGTGGGCCGGATCCGCCTTGCGGATCTGCGCCTGCGGCGAGAGTAGGAAGTTAGCGACAACTTTTGCGCCCGCGCTGGCAGAGGCATTGGCCGGGATCGCTACAAAGTGCACGTTGCCAATCATCCCCTGTTGGAAACCAAAGCTGTAGCTGTCAGCGGGTAGCTCCTTGCTGGTCACTTTTTGCCGGGCGTGGGCCGGGTTAAAGGTGATCGACAGGTTTAAATTGCCGCTGGCCAGCAGGGCATCCATCCGCGCCGGTGACGGCGGAAAATCTTTGCCCTCGCGCCACAGGTGGGGATGCAGCTTATCCAGATACGCCCACAGCGGGGCGGTGACCGCGGCAAAGGTGGCGCGGTCCGGCGGCTGTTTGAGGGCCTCCGGCTGGGTGGTCTGCGTCAACAGGATCTGTTCCAGAAACGCGGTGCCGGTGAAATCGGGGGGACGCGGGTAGGTGACGGTGCCGGGGTGTTGAGTGGCATAATCCAGCAGCGCCTGCGGATCCGCCAGCGGTTGCGGCAGGGTCTTGCGGCTGGCGATAAAGGTGAGCTGGGCGCTGCCCCACGGGGACTCCGCCCCCTCGGTCGGGATGGCGAAATCTTCACTCACCGGTTTGCTGGGATCCACGTAGCGCCAGTTGGGCAGGCTTTGCGCCCATCCGGTCTGCAGCAATCCGGCGGTTTTCAGGGTGCGAAAATTCTCGCCGTTGACCCACAGCAGATCGACCGAGCCGTTGGTTTTGCGTCCGGCGCTGGCCTCGGTCTGGATGCGTTTCACCGCGTCGGCGGCATCCGCCAGACGGACAATCTTCAGGGTAATGGCGTAGTGGCTTTTCATCTCGCCGCTCACCCAGTCCAGGTAGCGGTTCACCGCCTCATCGCCGCCCCAGGCGTTAAACCAGACGGTCTGACCCCGGGCGTCCTCTTTGGTTTTCTGCCAGCCGTCATCGGCCAGCGCCGGTCCAGCCATCAGCAGGCCGGTCAATAACATGCAAAAACGCACACGGCGCATAATGCCTCCTATTATGGAGAAGTTCGGGAAAAGCGGGCGAACAGCCAGCGGGTGACCAGCGGCAGCAGCCCCAGTAGCGTAAAGGCGAAAACCACGCCGGGCGAGAGGATATCACGCAGCGAGGCGATCTGCCCTAACTGGTGGCCGGCATTGAGAAAAACCACCGCGCCGGGCAGCATCCCGAGCTGGCTGACCCACCAGTAGCGTCGCACCCCGAGGGTGGTCACGCCAGCCAGCAGGTTGACCACAAAGAAGGGGAATAGCGGCATCAGGCGCAGGGCAAACAGATAGAAGGCCCCGTCGCGGGCAACCCCGTCATTCAGGGTGCGCATCGGCCCGGCAAAGCGGCGCTGGACCCAGTCGCGCAGCAGATACCGGCTGACCAGCATTGCCAGGGTCGCACCGAGCGTCGAGGCGAAGGAGACCAGCAGGATCCCCGGCCACAGGCCGAACAGCGCTCCGCCAAGCAGGGTCAGCAGCGCAGCCCCCGGCAGCGACAGGGTGGTGACCAGCACGTAGAGCATAAAAAAGAGGGCGGCGCTCTGGATCGGGGCCTGCTGGCAGTAAAGCAGCAGCGCCTGATGGCGGGCCTGAAGATTTTCCAGCGTCAGGGTGCCGGGAGGCAGTTGCGTATAAATAAGAACAAATGCGCCCAGAAGGGCGCATACAAGCAGGATTTTACGACGGTTGGCTGTCATTCATTTTACGTCAAACGTCGCCCATACCGGGGCGTGGTCGGACGGTTTTTCCATGCTGCGGATATCGTAGTCGATCCCGGTTTCGATGCAGCGCTCTGCCAGCGGCGCGCTTGCCAGCAGCAGGTCGATGCGCAGGCCGCGGTTATCGTCAAAGCCTTTGGAGCGGTAATCAAACCACGAGAAGCGATCCTGAGTCTCCGGGTTGGCGTGGCGGAAGGTATCCACCAGACCCCAGTCCATCAGACGCGCCATCCACTCGCGCTCTTCCGGCAGGAAGGAGCACTTCCCGGTGCGCAGCCAGCGTTTGCGGCTGTCTTCGCCGATGCCGATATCGAGATCCGTATGGCTGATGTTCATATCGCCCATGATCAGTACCGGATTCTCTTTGTTCAGCTCGGTTTCGAGGAAGGACTGCAGATCCTGATAGAACTTCTCTTTGGCCGGGAATTTCAGCGGGTGGTCACGGCTCTCGCCCTGCGGGAAGTAACCGTTGATCACCGTGATATTGCCCAGCGAAGAGGGAATTTCCGCCATGATGATGCGGCGCTGGGAATCTTCGCCGTCGCCCGGGAAGCCGCGACGCACCGAGACCGGCGTCTCTTTGGTGAGCAGCGCCACGCCGTAATGGCCTTTCTGGCCGTGATAGAAGACGTTGTAGCCCAGTTTTGCCACCTCTTCGAGAGGGAACATGTCGTCGTGAACTTTTGTCTCCTGCAGGCCGATAACGTCAGGCTGATGTTGTTCGACGATGGCTTGCAGTTGATGAGGACGGGCGCGCAGGCCGTTGATATTAAAAGAGACAAATTTCATAGTCGCTGCCAGTGCAAGGTGAATAGTGCAAGGATGGTAGCAGAATTTTTTTGGGCTGACTGCCGCCGCTGCGTATGTTCCACCAATTACTGCGACAGATCGATTCGACAGTGCAATTTTTGCACCGATCTGGCGCGTGATGCACCCCAATGGCGCGTAAAGGGACCACAAATTTCGCCAGCGATCACAATTCCAGAATTATATTTCGCTTCTGCATAAAACAGCTGTTTTTCATCCGGCAAAGCCGCGCTTGTTGTAAAAATATTCACTTTATATGCAATAACAGTGAATAACTCCATGTCGTAACCTGTTGATATTACGTTACCCCATCCCGTTTATGCATTTTTATCGCTGGCTGGCACGAACGCTGCAATCTACATTCACAGGGCAAATACATAAATATTTAACATTTAATCAACCTTTTATTTACCGGATGAGGTCGCTATGTCTCTGTCAATTACGCGTGAAAACTTTGATGAATGGATGATGCCGGTTTACGCCCCGGCGGCTTTTATTCCGGTTCGGGGAGAGGGCTCACGCCTGTGGGATCAGCAGGGCAAAGAGTATATCGACTTCGCCGGCGGCATTGCGGTGAACGCCCTGGGCCACGCCCATCCGGCGCTGCGTCAGGCGTTGAACGACCAGGCGGCGAAGTTCTGGCATACCGGCAACGGCTACACCAACGAACCGGCCCTGCGGCTGGCGAAAAAACTGATCGATGCCACCTTCGCCGAAAAGGTGTTCTTCTGTAACTCCGGGGCCGAAGCCAACGAAGCGGCGCTGAAGCTGGCGCGTAAATATGCCCACGACAACTTCGGTAGCCAGAAGAGCGGCATCGTCGCCTTCAAAAATGCCTTCCACGGTCGCACCCTGTTTACCGTCAGCGCGGGTGGGCAGCCTTCCTATTCCCAGGACTTTGCGCCACTGCCGCCGGATATTCGCCACGCGGTCTACAACGATCTGCAGTCCGCCAGCGAGCTGATCGACGACACCACCTGCGCGGTGATCGTCGAGCCAATGCAGGGCGAGGGCGGCGTGCTGCCTGCGGATAAAGCCTTCCTGCAGGGGCTGCGCGAGCTGTGCGATCGCCACAACGCGGTGCTGATTTTTGATGAAGTGCAGACCGGCGTTGGCCGCACCGGCGAGCTGTACGCCTATATGCACTACGGCGTCACGCCGGACGTGCTCTCCACCGCCAAGGCCCTCGGCGGCGGCTTCCCGGTGGGGGCGATGCTCACCACCGACAAATTCGCCCGGGTGATGACCGTCGGCACTCACGGCACCACCTACGGCGGCAACCCGCTGGCGTCGGCGGTGGCCGGTCAGGTGCTGGATATCATCAACACCCCGGAAGTGCTGACCGGCGTCAGGCAGCGTCACCAGTGGTTCGTCGAGCGTCTGCAGGCCATTAACAGCAAAACCGGCCTGTTCAAAGAAATTCGCGGTCTGGGGCTGCTGATTGGCTGCGTGCTCACGGATGAATTCGCCGGAAAAGCTAAACTTATTTCACAGGAAGCGGCAAAAGCGGGCGTGATGGTGTTGATCGCCGGGGCTAACGTGGTGCGCTTTGCGCCTGCGCTGATCGTCAGCGAGGAGGAAGTGCAGACCGGGTTAGATCGCTTTGCGCTGGCCTGTGAACAGGTGAAGTCCGGGGTGTCATCATGATGGTCATCCGTCCCATTGAGCGCGGGGATTTATCCGCCCTCATGCAGCTTGCCGGTAAAACAGGAGGCGGGCTGACCTCGCTTCCTGTTGATGAAAAGACCCTCTCGGCGCGCATTGAGCGCTCGCTGGAGACCTGGCAAGGGACGCTGCCGAAAGGCGAACAGGGTTACGTGTTTGTGCTGGAGGATACCGACAGCGGAACCGTGGCCGGGATCTGCGCCATCGAGGTGGCGGTGGGTCTGAACGATCCCTGGTACAACTACCGCGTCGGCACCCTGGTGCACGCCTCGAAAGAGCTGAACGTCTACAACGCGCTGCCGACGCTGTTCCTCAGTAACGATCACACCGGCAGCAGCGAACTCTGTAGCCTGTTTCTCGATCCGGACTGGCGCAAGGAGGGCAACGGCTACCTGCTCTCCAAATCGCGCTTTCTGTTTATGGCCGCCTTCCGCGATCGCTTCAACGAAAAAGTGGTGGCCGAGATGCGCGGCGTGATCGACGAAACCGGCTTCTCGCCGTTCTGGAAAAGCCTGGGCGAACGCTTCTTCTCGATGGAGTTCAGCAAGGCCGACTACCTGTGCGGCACCGGGCAGAAAGCCTTTATTGCCGAGCTGATGCCGAAACACCCTATCTATACCCATTTCCTCAGCCCTGAGGCGCAGGCCGTGATTGGCGAAGTGCATCCGCACACCGCTCCGGCGCGCGCGGTGCTGGAGAAAGAGGGTTTCCGCTACCGCAACTATGTCGACATCTTTGACGGCGGCCCGACGCTGGAGTGCGACATCGACCGGGTGCGGGCGATCCGCAAAAGCCGTCTGGTGGAGGTGGCCGAAGGCCAGCCTGCGCCGGGCGAGTGGCCCGCCTGCATGGTAGCCAATGAACAATATGACCAGTTCCGGGTCACGCTGGTCCGCGTGGATCCTGACTGTGAACGTCTGGTGCTGACCGCAGCCCAACTGGATGCCCTGAAATGCCGCGCTGGCGATCGTATTCGCATGGTGCGCCTGTGCGCTGAGGAGAAAACAGCATGAACTTATGGATTAATGGCGACTGGATGACCGGCGAAGGTGAATCCCGCATCAAACACAATCCCGTGGGGCAGGAAGTGCTGTGGCAGGGGGCGGACGCCAGCGCCACGCAGGTTGAGCAGGCGTGCCGTGCGGCGCGCGCGGCCTTCCCGGGCTGGGCGAAGCTGCCGTTCAGCAGCCGTCAGGCTATCGTCGAAAAATTTGCAGCTCTGCTGGAGGCCAATAAACAGGATCTGACCCGCGTCATTGCCAGCGAAACCGGCAAGCCGCGCTGGGAAGCCGCGACCGAAATCACCGCGATGATCAACAAAATCGCCATTTCGGTGAAAGCCTACCACACCCGCACCGGCGAGCAGCATACCGACATGGCGGACGGAGCCGCCACCCTGCGCCACCGTCCGCACGGCGTGCTGGCGGTGTTCGGCCCCTATAATTTCCCCGGTCATCTGCCGAACGGCCATATCGTGCCTGCGCTGCTGGCGGGTAACACGGTGATCTTCAAGCCGAGCGAGCTGACGCCCTGGAGCGGCGAGGCGGTGGTCAGGCTGTGGGAGCAGGCCGGTCTGCCGCCGGGCGTGCTTAATCTGGTGCAGGGCGGGCGCGAAACCGGCCAGGCGCTGAGTGCCCTGAGCGACATTGACGGCCTGCTGTTTACCGGCAGCGCCGGCACCGGCTACCAACTGCATCGCCAGCTGGCCGGGCAGCCGGAAAAAATTCTGGCCCTCGAGATGGGGGGCAACAATGCCCTGATTGTTGAGGATCCGGCGGATATCGACGCCGCGGTCCACCTGACCATCCAGTCGGCCTTTATCACCGCCGGACAGCGCTGTACCTGCGCCCGTCGCCTGCTGGTGAAACGCGGTGCCGAAGGGGATGCTTTTCTCGCCCGTCTGGTGGAGGTGAGCGCGAAGCTGGTACCAGGCGCGTGGGATGACAACGACCAGCCGTTTATCGGCGGGCTGATCTCCGAGCAGGCGGCGAAAAACGTCTATCACGTCTGGCGGGAGCATGTCGCCCGCGGCGGCCAGTCGCTGCTGGATCCGCGTCTGGTGCAGGCGGGCACCTCATTATTAACTCCGGGGATCGTCGAGATGACCGGCGTGAGTGATGTGCCGGACGAAGAGGTCTTCGGTCCGCTGCTCTGCGTCTGGCGCTATGACGATTTCGACCAGGCTGTCGCGATGGCCAACGCCACGCGCTACGGCCTGTCGTGCGGGCTGATCTCCCCGGATCGTCAGAAGTTCGACCAGCTGCTGCTGGAGGCGCGCGCCGGGATCGTCAACTGGAACAAACCGCTCACCGGCGCGGCCAGTACCGCCCCCTTTGGCGGCGTGGGAGCCTCCGGGAACCATCGCGCCAGCGCCTGGTATGCGGCAGATTACTGCGCCTGGCCGATGGCGAGCCTCGAAACCCCGACCATCGTCCTGCCGGAGCAGTTGAGTCCGGGGCTCGATTTTACACGGGAGAAGCGCCATGAAAGCGCGTGAAGTTAACTTTGACGGGCTGGTGGGCCTGACCCACCACTATGCCGGACTGTCGTTCGGCAACGAGGCCTCGACGAAGCACCGGTTTCAGATCTCCAACCCGCAGCTGGCGGCAAAGCAGGGGCTGTTAAAGATGAAGGCGCTGGCGGATGCAGGCTTTCCTCAGGCGGTGATCCCGCCCCAGGAGCGGCCTAACGTCGGCGTGCTGCGCCAGGTCGGCTTTACCGGCAGCGATGAACAGGTTGTCGAGAAGGCGGGCACCCAGATGCCGCAGCTGCTCTCTGCCGCCAGTTCGGCCTCCTCGATGTGGGTCGCTAATGCCGCGACGGTGGCTCCATCGGCGGATACCCTGGACGGGAAAGTGCACTTAACCGTGGCCAACCTGAACAACAAGTTCCACCGCGCCAGCGAAGCCGGCACCACCGAACAGGTGCTGCGCGCTATTTTCCGCGATGACTCCCGCTTCAGCGTGCATACGGCGCTGCCGCAGGTGGCCATGTTCGGCGACGAAGGGGCGGCTAACCATAACCGCCTCGGGGGTGACTACGGCGAGCCGGGCCTGCAGCTGTTTGTCTATGGCCGCGAAGAGGGGGGCCATGAAGCCCCCGCCCGCTACCCGGCACGCCAGACCCTGGCCGCAAGCCAGGCCGTTGCCCGGCTGAATCAGGTCAACCCCGGGCAGCTGATGTTCGCCCAGCAAAACCCCCTGGTGATTGATCAGGGGGTGTTCCATAACGACGTGATCGCCGTGTCAAACCGGCAGGTGCTGTTCTGCCATGAGCAGGCGTTTGTGCGCCAGGCCGAGCTGCTGCAGGCGCTGCGCGAACGGGTGCCTGGCTTTATGCCTATCGAGGTGCCGACTGAGGCGGTCACGGTGCAGGATGCGGTCGCAACCTACCTGTTTAACAGCCAGCTGCTGAGCCGGGACGATGGCAGCATGATGCTGGTCCTGCCGCAGGAGTCACAGAATCATCCGGGCGTCTGGCGCTATCTGAGCGGGCTGGTGGCGGAGGATAACCCTATCAGCGAGCTGAGGGTGTTCGATCTGCGCGAGAGCATGGCTAACGGCGGTGGCCCGGCGTGTCTGCGCCTGCGCGTGGTGCTGACCTCTGAGGAGCTGCGGGCGGTTAATCCGGCGGTGATGATGAACGAGACCCTGTTCAACACCCTCAATGACTGGGTGGATCGCTACTACCGGGATCGCCTGACTCAGGCCGACCTGGTGGATCCGCAGCTGCTGCGCGAAGGGCGCGAGGCGCTGGATGCCCTGACGCAAATTCTGCAGCTCGGGTCCGTCTACCCGTTCCAGCAATAAAGGAGGCGTGATGGAAAATTTTCTGGCGCTGACGATGGCCGATGAGACGCCTCCCCACATGGAGGGCAGAGGGGCGTCGTTTCACTGGCGCTGGCTGGCACGCGGCATACTGGAGCTGACCCCGGAAGTGGCAAGCACGCGCGCACTGGTGCTCTCGGCCGGGATCCACGGCAATGAAACCGCGCCGGTGGAAATTGTCGACCTGCTGATCGGGGCGCTGTTCCGCGGCGAACTGACCCTGCGCTGCCGCCTGCTTGTCATCTACGGCAATCCGCCCGCGCTGCGGGCAGGCAAGCGCTACCTGACCTGCGATATCAACCGTCTGTTCAGCGGGCGCGGAGCACAATTTCCGCCCTGCGACGAGACCGCGCGAGCGGCGCTGCTGGAGGAGCGGATTACCGCTTTTTACCAGCAGGCGGAAGACGAGCGCTGGCACCTGGATCTGCATACCGCGATCCGCGCCTCCTATCATGAGCGTTTTGGCGTGCTGCCTCAGCGCAGTCAGCCCTGGGATGAAGCCTTTATTCAGTGGCTGGGGGATGCCGGGCTGGAAGCGCTGGTCTATCATCAGGCACCGGGTGGTACCTTTACCCATTTCAGCTGCGAACGCTTTGGCGCTCTGGCCTGTACCCTGGAGCTGGGCAAGGCGCTGCCGTTCGGCCATAACGATTTGACCCGCTTTGCCACCACCCATCAGGCGCTGTATGCCTTGCTGAGCGGCGAGGCACCTGAGCAACATACTGAGCCGGTGGAGCAGTACCGGGTGGTGCAGCAGATCACCCGCCGCAGCGAGGCCTTTGTGCTGCACATGGCGGCGCATACCCTGAACTTCACCCCGTTCCGCCAGGGCGTTTTGCTGGCAGAGGATGGCGAGGAGCGTTATGAAGTTCACAAGCCGACCGAATACGTTCTTTTCCCGAACCCTGCCGTAGCCTTTGGTTTACGCGCCGGACTGATGCTGGAAAAAGTCTCCTGAAACTGCATAACCCCATCAGCATAACGCGGTGGGGTTGTTTATTTTTTCCGCCATTTCATTTGGCTGCCGTTTTATTACAGATTATTCCTGGCTGTTTGCTTTATTATTAATCTTTCCCCCGGTATACTCCTTCACAATCTCTTTAAAATCAGTCGCATGTCTATTTTTGTTTCAACTCTCCACGCTTTATCCTTATTTCCTCCATATTTGACGATATTTTGTTTTTTACACTTTCATTGTTTTACCCTTGCTCTGATTAATTGACGATAAACCCCGTAAAGTTAATCTCGTCAACACGGCATAGCGCCGAAGAATAACTGAAAGGAAGGACAAAATTATGCGTAAATTAACTGCACTGTTTGTTGCCTCTACCCTGGCTCTGGGCGCTACCAGCGCGGCGTTCGCTGCGGATACCGCCACCACTACCGCAGCACCGACCGACAGCAAAATGATGCATCACAAAGGTAAGCCGGGTATGCATCACGACATGATGTTTAAAGACCTGAACCTGACGGATGCGCAGAAAACGCAGATCCGCGACATCATGAAAAGCCAGCGCGACCAGATGAAGCGTCCGCCGGTAGAAGAGCGCCGCGCAATGCATGACATCATCGCCAGCGACAGCTTCGATAAAGCGAAAGCCCAGGCGCAGGTCGACAAGATGGCCGAGCAGAACAAAGCCCGCATGCTGGCGCACCTGGAAACCCAGAACAAGATTTACAACATTCTGACCCCGGAACAGAAAAAACAGTTTGATGCGAATTTTGAGAAGCGTCTGACAGAACGTTCCGCGCCGGAAGGTAAAATGACCCCACCAGCCGAATAATCGGTTCAGCCATTCAAGACCGCCGGAGTCCTGTTCACCCAAGCAAATACGCTGTGGACAGGTCCGGCGGTTTTTTCTTTTCCTGCCTCTTGCCAGCCGCCGCCATCCCGGTATTCTCCTGTTATCGATTTGCACAATGTATTTGAAATGTCTGACGTTACGGATTTTTTGGCCGTCGCGCTAAGGCCGTTGTGCACATCTGCCGATACTACACAGTGATGACCTAACGATAACAATCAAAAAGCGACCGCCCCGCGCGGATTGCTCTGGTGCGTATTGCGCCATTTGGAGTGGTGATGGAATTCTTTGATATCCGCAAAATGCCGATTAGCCTCTGGCGTAACGGGGCCGGTGAGACGCGCGAAATATGTTGTTTTCCCCCGGCAACCCGGGAATTTAACTGGCGTGCCAGTATTGCCTCCCTGGCCAGCAACGGCGACTTTTCGGTCTCACCCGGCATCGATCGGGTGATCACCCTGCTGGAGGGGGGAGAGGTGCATCTGGATGGCGGGAAGGCGTTTACGCACACCCTTCAGCGTCATCAGCCCTTCAGCTTCGCCGGGGATCTGCCGGTTAAGGCCCAGTTGCTGGAGGGACAGATGTCGATGGATTTCAATATCATGACCCGCCGGGATCGCTGCCGGGCAAAGGTGCGGGTAGCGGATCGCACCTTCACCACCTTTGCGTCACGCGGCGGGGTGGTGTTTGTGCTGAGCGGAGCGTGGCAGCTGGGGGAGAAGCTGCTCACCCCCGATCAGGGCGCATGGTGGCATGAAGGCAACCATACGCTGCGGCTGCTGAAGGAGGAGGGAACTCTGCTGTTCAGCGAGATTTTCTGGCTTCCGGGACACTGAGCGGAATGATTTCGTAGTTACCGGTCAGCAGCGGTTTGCAGAGAATTTTATACCCATCCTGATCGAAACCAGCGGGCGTGCGCAGCAGGTCCGCCGCCTCGTCCAGACTGTCGACGGCACCC
Organism: Leclercia sp. AS011; assembly: GCF_037152535.1. Taxonomy (NCBI): domain Bacteria; kingdom Pseudomonadati; phylum Pseudomonadota; class Gammaproteobacteria; order Enterobacterales; family Enterobacteriaceae; genus Leclercia; species Leclercia sp. AS011. The sequence goes on along the minus strand of NZ_JBBCMA010000001.1, from coordinate 1,598,470 downwards.
AGCCAGAGCCAGTTGTGGATGATGTGAAAGTGGGTCATGTCCGGGCGCGACTCTTTTAGCGCCACGGCGCTGTCCCACGGCCAGCAGGTGACGCCAATCGCCTGCAACCCCTCGACAAGTCGCTGCTGATGATCCTCAACGCTCTCTTTCCCGCAGCAGGCACCAGCGCAGCGCTTCAGCGCAGAACGGAAACAGGCCCGCCCGCGGCTCAACGACTCCAGCCCCAGCAGGCCGTAACAGAGCTGACGCTCATCGGCCAAGCTCTGCAACGTTTGCAGCGCCGCCCGACGGTTGGCGAAGAGGCCAAACAGATTCGGGGTGTGGGAAAAATCGACCTCCCGGGCATAGACGATCTGCGGCTTGCCCTCGGTGATCTGCAGGGAGCAGAGCTGGCGATTGCGGCGCAGGCGTTTATTGAACAGCGGCTGCTGCTCCTTGATTAAACGCGCCTCCAGCAGAAGGGCACCCAGCTCACCCGCGGTCTGGATCCAGGTGATACGCCGGGACTGGCGCAGCATGGCCGCCTCGTCCGGGGTACGCAGATGCGACAACACCCGGCTGCGAATATTGACGCTTTTGCCGATATACAGGGGCATAGCATCGCTGTCGCCATGAAAGAAGTAGACGCCAGGCTGCTTGGGCAGTGCCTCAAGCCACGGGCGCAGATGTTCGGGATATTCATAGATAGCTGCCGCTTCGAATTCAAGCCGCGGTGCCGATTGACGCCTGCTCACAACTTACTCCTGATACTGTTCAGGCATACAGTGTAGCAGCTGTGCTGTGGTTAAAAAAGAGGCGGCAGACGCCGCCCCGACAGAATTATTGTTTCCAGAAGTCGTCGAATACCGTGATCGGCGGGCGACGTTTGTGTTCGGTCTTCAGATACCAGCCTTCAATAATGCGGGCGGTACCTTCATCCAGCGTCTTGCCTTCCAGATAATCGTCAATGTTTTCATAGGTCACACCCAGTGCGGCTTCATCCGGCAGGGAAGGGCGATCGTCTTCCAGATCCGCGGTAGGGGCTTTCTTATACAGATGCTCCGGGCAGCCCAGCGCCGCCAGCAGCTGTTTGCCCTGGCGCTTGTTGAGGCGGAACAGCGGGTTGATGTCGGTGCCGCCGTCGCCATATTTGGTGAAGAAACCGGTCAGCGCTTCGGCGGCATGGTCAGTGCCCACCACCACGCCGCTGGTCATCCCGGCGATGCTGTACTGGGCTTTCATCCGCTCACGGGCCTTTTCATTGCCGCGCACAAAGTCGCTCAGCTCAATGCCCGCGTCGCGCAACGCTTTTTCGCTGGCCAGCACCGCTTCTTTAATATTTACCGTCAGCACGCGATCCGGCTGGATAAAGGCGATAGCATCCTGGCAATCCTGCTCGTCAAACTGCACGCCGTAGGGCAGGCGCACCGCGATAAATTGCAGGGCTTCGTTACCCGTTTCGGCACGCAGTTCGCTGATCGCCATCTGGGCGAGCTTCCCGGCGAGGGTGGAGTCCTGACCGCCGCTGATGCCCAGCACCAGCGTCTTCAGGAACGGGTAGCGGGTTAAATAGGATTTCAAAAAATCGACGCTACGGCGGATCTCTTCTTCCGCATTGATGGTGGGTTTGGCACCCAGCGCCTGGATAATCTCTTGTTGCAGAGCCATCTAGCCCCTCCGTTACACAAATTTGCCTGATGAATGTTCTGTTAAAGCTAACCCGTCATGCGGAAAACGACAAGGATCACACATTTGAATGAAGCGAATTCAGGCGATTTAGCCACTTATAATTGTTTTACAGGAATTTTCCGAAAAAACTTTGCCGTCACGCTTGAGGTTGAAAAATGTGGTTTTCTATTCCAGGCTTACATAACACGCTGATAAACAAGAGGACGGAATATGAACAAGAAATTAGCAGGAATGTTAGGCGCAGCGGCAGTCATGACTTTACTGGCAGGGTGTACCGCGTATGACCGTACCGCGGACCAGTTTAAAGAGCCCGTCGTAAAAGACGTTAAAAAAGGGATGAGCCGTGCACAGGTACAGCAGCTGGCCGGTAAGCCGTCATCAGAAGTGACGATGATCCACGCTCGTGGTACCTGCCAGACATACATCCTGGGTCAACGGGATGGTAAAACAGAAACCTACTTTGTGGCCCTTGACGATACTGGCCACGTGATTAACTCCGGCTACCAGACCTGTGCGGAATACGACACTGACCCGCAGGCACCTAAGGCCTGATAACGCCTTTTCCTGAGCAAAGCGACAAACCGGCCAGCAGGCCGGTTTTTTTACGTCGCCAGTCACCTTAATTCTCTCCGCGAATTATTTACCTAAAATGTGAAGGGTGTCATAACGACAGGTCAAGGAGAGACAATTGTGGTTTCTCACAGATTATTCCTCCTGTAGCAGTTGCCGTATACTCCATTCATCAGATACGCCAAAGAGGGACCCGGTCGGTCAAGGCGGGGATATCGCGGCGAAAGCGGTGAGCACATAAGAGGGAAATTGCTATGGAAAAGAAACATATCTATCTGTTTTGCTCAGCGGGCATGTCAACGTCACTGCTGGTGTCAAAGATGCGCGCGCAGGCAGAGAAGTACGAAGTACCGGTCATCATTGAAGCCTTCCCGGAAACCCTGGCTGGCGAGAAAGGCACCAGCGCGGATGTCGTGCTGTTAGGGCCGCAAATTGCCTATATGTTGCCTGAGATCCAACGTCTGTTACCGAATAAACCCGTTGAAGTCATCGACTCTGCGCTGTACGGCAAAGTGGATGGTTTGGGTGTTCTTAAAGCTGCTGTAGCAGCGATTAAAAAAGCTGCTAATTAATTTATTTTTTATTTTTCCCGTCAAAGAGCAATTTCACACACACTTACGCCGCAATATTTTTGCGGCATTTAAGGGCATTTTCTATGAGTAGATTTATTGCTGCGCTTGAAAAGGTACTCCTTCCTTTTGCAGTTAAAATAGGAAAGCAACCGCATGTCAACGCCATTAAAAACGGCTTTATTAAAGTCATGCCGTTAACCCTGGCCGGTGCCATGTTCGTTTTAATTAACAACGTTTTTCTTAGCTTCGGTGATGGTTCATTCTTCTATTCATTAGGTGTGCGTTTAGATCCCTCAACTATTGAAACGTTAAATGGTTTCAAGGCCATCGGCGGCAATGTGTACAACGGTACGCTGGGTATTATGTCGCTGATGGCACCTTTCTTTATTGGGATGGCGCTGGCGGAAGAGCGTAAAGTCGATTCGCTGGCCGCCGGTTTATTATCTGTTGCGGCCTTTATGACCGTAACACCTTACAGCGTCGGTGAAGCCTACGCGGTAGGGGCCAACTGGCTGGGCGGGGCTAACATCATTTCCGGGATCGTGATCGGTCTGGTCGTGGCGGAAATGTTTACCTTTATTATCCGTCGCAACTGGGTGATTCGTTTACCGGACAGCGTGCCGGCCTCGGTGTCCCGCTCTTTCTCGGCGCTGATCCCTGGCTTCATTATTCTCTCCATCATGGGGACCATCGCCTGGGCGCTCTCTCACTGGGGCACCAACTTCCACCAGATCATCATGGACACTATCTCCACACCGTTGGCCTCGATGGGTGGCGTCGTGGGCTGGGCTTACGTGATCTTCACCTCCCTGCTGTGGTTCTTCGGTGTGCACGGCTCTCTGGCGCTGGCCGCGCTGGACAGCGGCATCATGACCCCGTGGGCGCTGGAAAACGTGGCGCTTTATCAGCAGTACGGCTCCGTTGACGCGGCGCTGGCGGCGGGTAAAACCTTCCACGTGTGGGCCAAACCGATGCTCGACTCCTACATCTTCCTGGGCGGTACCGGGGCGACGCTGGGTCTGATCATCGCGGTGTTTATTACCTCCCGTCGTGCGGATCACCGTCAGGTGGCGAAGCTGGCTCTGCCGTCAGGCATCTTCCAGATTAACGAGCCTATCCTCTTCGGTCTGCCGATTATCATGAACCCGGTGATGTTCATTCCGTTCATCCTGGTGCAACCGCTGCTGGCTGCCATTACCCTGACCGCTTACTACCTGGGGATTATCCCGCCGGTGACCAACATCGCGCCATGGACCATGCCAGCCGGTCTGGGAGCCTTCTTTAACACCAACGGCAGCGTAGCGGCCTTCCTGCTGGCGATATTCAACCTCGGTGTGGCAACCGTGCTTTACATGCCATTCGTCGCCATCGCCAACAAGGCCCAGACCACCATTGATGAAGAAGAGAGCGAAGAAGATATCGCCCTCGCACTGAAATTCTGATGTCGTATGATGCGGGGCAACCCGCGTCAGTACAGGAGAAACCGAGATGTTTGATTTAGAGAATGTTGTTGCAGAAGCAGAAGACGTCGCCGAGAACGACCTTGAAGAAGTGGTGATGGGGCTTATCATCAACTCCGGTCAGGCGCGCAGCCTGGCGTACGGCGCCCTGAAAAAAGCCAAGCAGGGTGACTTTGCCACCGCGAAAGAGATGATGGCTCAGTCGCGCACCGCGCTGAATGAAGCGCACCTGGTACAAACAAAACTGATCGAAAGCGATCAGGGTGAAGGTAAGATGAAGGTCAGCCTGGTGCTGGTACATGCCCAGGATCATCTGATGACCTCCATGCTGGCGCGTGAGCTGGTAGCGGAACTCATCGAACTTCACGAGAAAATGCAGTAAGTCAGACGGATAGCAGGAGGTCAGCGCCATGGAAATCACTACCGCCCGGGAACAACAGCTGTTCAATGGTAAAAATTTTCATGTGTTCATCTACAACAAGGTGGAGAGCATCAGCGGTCTGCATCAGCATGACTACTATGAATTCACCATTGTGCTGACCGGCCGCTATTTCCAGGAGATCAACGGCAAGCGGGTGCTGCTGGAGCGCGGGGACTTTGTCTTTATCCCGATGGGCTCTCATCATCAGAGCTTTTATGACTTTGGTGCCACGCGCATTCTCAACGTCGGCATCAGTAAACGCTTCTTCGACACCCACTACGCGCCGCTGCTGCCGTTCTGCTTTGTCGCCTCGCAGGTGTATCACGTCAAAAGTGAATTCCTGAACTGGATCGACACCGTGATTGCCTCGCTTAACTTTCGTGATAATGAGTTCGATGAATTCATTGAAACGGTAACCTTCTACGTCGTGAACCGCTTACGCCACTATCGCGAAGAGCAGCAGGCGGCGGACGATATCCCGCAATGGCTGCGCACCACCGTTGAAATGATGCACGACAAACTGCGTTTTGGGGAAAACGCGCTGGAGAATATGGTGGCGCTGTCGGGTAAATCTCAGGAATACCTGACCCGAGCGACCCAGCGTTATTATCAGAAAACGCCGGTGCAAATCATTAATGAAATACGGATCAATTTCGCCAGAAAACAGCTGGAGATCACCAACTATTCGGTGACGGATATTGCTTACGAATCCGGTTATAGCAGTCCGAGCCTGTTTATTAAAACCTTTAAGAAATTGACCTCCTTTACACCGAACAGCTACCGGAAAAATATCACGGTAATTAATTAACGTCCGGCGGATCGCCGCCGGGAATATCGCCTTCAATACTTGCCCAAATACATGGGACGGGATCGCTATACTTAATAGGCGGATCTCCCAGGGAGAATATTATGCAAAAGAAACTGAAAGTAGTGACCATCGGCGGCGGAAGCAGCTATACCCCGGAATTACTGGAAGGGTTCCTCAAGCGTTATCATGAGCTGCCGGTCAGCGAACTGTGGCTGGTGGACGTGGCCGAAGGTCAGGAGAAGCTCGATATTATTTTCGACCTCTGTCAGCGGATGGTGAAAAAAGCGGGTGTGCCGATGACCGTGCATAAAACCCTCGATCGTCGTGAAGCGCTTAAAGATGCCGATTTCGTTACCACCCAGCTGCGCGTCGGCCAACTGAAGGCGCGCGAGCTGGATGAGCGTATCCCGCTGAGCTACGGCTATCTGGGTCAGGAGACCAACGGCGCTGGCGGCCTGTTCAAAGGGCTGCGTACCATTCCGGTGGTGTTCGATATTATCAAAGACGTGCAGGAGATCTGCCCTCAGGCGTGGGTGATCAACTTTACCAACCCGGCCGGGATGGTGACCGAGGCGGTCTACCGCCACACCGATTTCAAACGCTTTATTGGGGTGTGCAACATTCCAATCGGCATGAAGATGTTTATCCGCGACGTGCTGGCCCTGACCGATAACGACGAGCTCTCCATCGACCTGTTCGGCCTGAACCACATGGTGTTTATTAAAGACGTGCTGGTTAACGGCGAGTCACGCTTTGCGGAACTGCTGGACGGCGTGGCGTCGGGCACCCTGAAAGCCAGCTCGGTGAAGAACATCTTCGACCTGCCGTTCAGCGAAGGGCTGATCCGCTCCCTGAACCTGCTCCCGTGCTCCTATCTGCTCTACTACTTCAAGCTGAAGGAGATGCTGGTCATCGAAATGGGCGAGTACTACAAAGGCGGTGCCCGGGCGCAGGTGGTGCAGAAGGTGGAAAAAGAGCTGTTTGACCTGTATAAGAACCCGGATCTGAACGTGAAGCCGAAAGAGCTGGAGCAGCGCGGCGGGGCTTATTACTCCGATGCGGCCTGCGAAGTGATCAACGCCATCTACAACGACAAGCAGGCGGAGCACTACGTCAACGTGCCGCACCACGGCCACATTGATAATATCCCGGCGGACTGGGCGGTGGAGATGACCTGTATCCTTGGCCGCGAGGGGGCGAAGCCGCATCCGCGTCTGACCCATTTTGATGACAAAGTGATGGGCCTGATCCACACCATCAAGGGTTTTGAAGTGGCGGCAAGCCAGGCGGCAATCAGCGGCGAGCTGAACGACGTCCTGCTGGCCCTGAACCTGAGCCCGCTGGTGCAGTCCGACCGCGATGCCGAGAAGCTGGCGCGGGATCTGATTCTGGCCCATGAAAAATGGCTGCCGAACTTTGCTGCCGCTATCGATAAGCTGAAAAGCGAGCAGCACTAAGAGGGATCGCTATGGAATATCTGCTGATCGTCAATGCCGATGATTTTGGCCTGTCAAAAGGGCAGAACTACGGCATCGTGGAAGCCTGTCGGCATGGCGTGGTGACTTCGACCACCGCCATGGTCAACGGCGATGCGATTGAGCACGCCGCTGAACTTAGCCGGGTGCTGCCGGAACTGGGTGTCGGAATGCACTTTGTGCTGACCCTCGGCATGCCGCTGACGCCGATGCCAGGGCTGACGCGTGAGGGATTGCTGGGGAAATGGATCTGGGAGATGGCAGAGCAGGGGACGTTGCCGCTGGAGGAGATTGCCCGCGAGCTGGACTGTCAGTTCAATCGCTTTGTCGATCTCTTCGGACGCGAGCCGACCCATATCGACAGCCATCACCATGTGCATATGATCCCGGCCATCTTCCCGCTGGTGGCCGAGTTTGCCCGCCGCAAAGGGGTGGCGCTGCGTGTCGATCCTCTGGTCGAAGGGATCGGGGAGCTGGATGGCGATCTGCCGCCGACCACCGACGGTTTCAGCAGCGCATTTTATGGCGAGGAAATCAGTGAGGCACTGTTCCTGAGCGTGCTGGATCGCTCCGTGCAGCAGGGCGAGCGATCGCTGGAGGTGATGGCGCACCCGGCGTTTATTGATAACACTATCCGTAAAAGCGCCTATTGCTGGCCGCGGCTGACGGAGCTGGACGTGCTGACCTCGACGTCGCTGAAATACGCGATTGCTGAGCGCGGGTACAGGCTGGGGACATTCGGGGATTTGTGAGGAAATGCCGGGTGGCGCTTGCGCTTACCCGGCCTACGGTTTTTTGGACCCGGTAAACGCATGTCCCACCGGCACAGAGTTGTAGCGAATTTATAGGCCGGGTAAGGCGAAGCCGCCACCCGGCTTTTTTTACGCCGGAATGCTGGCGGTTTTACTGCGACGCGACCAGACCCGGTGCGCCGCCATCTGCAATACCAGCTCGTCCATAAACGCGCCTGCTGCGCTGTCGCCTTCGATAATTCCCTCTTCGCCCTGATCCGCCACCTTCAACAGCGGTTTGAACTGGCGCGCATCGCCCGCCAGCGCAATCGGCTTGAGGTGCTTGTAGGCTTCCAGCAGATAATAGGCGGCATCCCCGTTGTTGAGCAGGCTCTGAATATCGCCGCAGGGCACCACCACCGCATCCACGGTTAAGGATGGCGATCCGGCAAAAGTCGCTGCCACCGGCAGCACCGAGCCGTCATCGGCGGTCACTTCGCCCATCCGCGAGTAGAGCAGCTTCGCGTGTACGCCCTTGGCCTTCAGCGCCTGCAACACCGCCAGCACGTCGCTCGCCCGCGGGGTATCGTTGAGCAGTACCGCCACGACGCGGCCTTTAATGTCCCCGCCGGGAACGGCATACAGGCTGAGGGACGGATCCTTTTTCACACCGCTGACGTCCTGCGGCGGGGCCAGATTGCGTTGCTCGTCGGTGAGCGTCAGCCCCAGATTTTCAGCTACCCCCTGGGCAAGGGTGATATCAATCCGCGCCAGCTGATCGACCACCCGCTCGCGGATATAGGTTCGCACCACTTTGCTCAGCTCAAAGCTGAAAGCGCCAATAATGTGCTCCTGCTCGACGGGAGTCTGGCTCTGCCAGAACAGGCGCGGATGAGCGTAATACTCGCCGAACGACGGGCTGCGTTCGCGGATTTTGGTTCCTTCCACGCGCTCCTGATACGACTCAAAGCCACCGCGTTTTGGCCCCGGCGGGGTCTCGCGCGGCCAGTTATCGTTGATCGAGTTGGGCTCGTAGTTGGCCGGATTGGTATCGATCTCCATCCGGTGCATCCCGTCACGCTGGAAGTTATGGTACGGACAGGTTGGCTTGTTGATCGGGATCTCGTGGAAGTTCGGCCCGCCCAGACGGCTGATTTGCGTATCGGTGTAGGAGAACAGACGGCCCTGCAACAGCGGGTCATTGGTAAAGTCCAGCCCCGGGACGATGTGCCCTGGATGGAAGGCGGCCTGCTCGTTCTCGGCAAAAAAGTTGTCCGGGTTACGGTTGAGGACCATTTTGCCCACCAGTTGAACCGGCACCAGCTCTTCCGGGATCAGCTTGGTCGGGTCGAGCAGGTCAAAATCAAATTTGAACTCGTCCTCTTCCGGGATCAGCTGGAAACCCAGCTCATATTCCGGGAAATCACCCGCTTCGATAGCTTCCCACAGATCGCGACGATGGAAGTCCGGATCGCGCCCGGTGAGCTTCTGCGCCTCATCCCATACCAGCGAGGCTTTCCCGGCCACCGGCTTCCAGTGGAAACGCACAAAGGTGGCTTTGCCTTCGGCATTGATTAGGCGGAAGGTATGGATGCCAAAGCCTTCCATGGTGCGATAGCTGCGGGGAATGCCGCGGTCGGACATCGCCCACATCACGTTGTGCAGGGTTTCAGGCTGCAGCGAGACGTAATCCCAGAAGGTGTCGTGTGCGCTCTGGCCCTGCGGGATCGCCCAGTGGGGCTCCGGCTTCACCGCATGGACAAAATCGGGGAACTTGTGGGCATCCTGAATAAAGAAGATCGGGGTGTTGTTGCCCACAAGGTCAAAAATCCCCTCTTCGGTGTAGAACTTGGTGGCGAACCCGCGGATATCGCGGACCGTGTCGGCGGAGCCCGCGCCGCCCTGCACCGTAGAGAAACGGACAAACACCGGCGTGATCTTATCCGGATCGGAGAGGAAGGCGGCTTTGGTGATATCGCTCAGGTTCTTATACGGCTGGAAATAGCCATGCGCGGCCGAGCCGCGGGCGTGGACAATACGCTCCGGGATGCGCTCATGGTCGAAATGGGTGATCTTCTCCCGCAGGATGAAATCTTCCAGCAGGGTCGGGCCGCGCGTACCGGCGCGCAGCGAGTTCTGATCGTCAGCGATGCGCACACCCTGGTTGGTGGTGAGCGGGTAATTTTCGCCGCCCTTACGTACGGCATCCAGCGCGTTCAGCTTCTCATTGCCGGTGTCCGGTGCCTTCAGGCTGCCTGGGGCTGTGGGCTGCTGGCCTGGCGGGGTAGGGACAGGACTGGCACGGTGGGAGCCATCGTCCGGGGCCAGGGAGTCCAGTCCGGGTTTCGCTTCATTTTCGTCATGTACCGGGGATTGCTGCGGGTGGTGAGTCTTATCATTTTGCGACATTGCACTCGTCTCCTGTTTTCATTGCTGAAATGCGGTCGTAATTGCGTCAAAACTCATTAACTATAGAACAATGTCGACGGGGGGCCGGGTGAAAACCCGATTTATAGCTATCACTTACGCTTGATGAGATACGCGGGGCGCGACGCAGGAGGGGCAATCGGCTATCATAGGAATTTACTGATTTATGAGTTTGCTTTAGTGAACCCGCTGCTTATGAAACCTCTTCGCCAACAAAATCGTCCTGTTATCAGTTACCAGCCACGGGTTGAACCCGCGCCGCCAGAACATGCCAGCAAACTGGATGGCTTTCGTGACGTCTGGTTGTTACGCGGTAAATATGTGGCCTTTGTGCTGACTGGCGAGCATTTCCGTCGTTCCCCGGCGTTTACCGTGCCGGAGTCAGCTCAACGCTGGGCGCTTCAGGTCCGTCAGGAAGAAGAGATTGATGATTAACAGATAATAAAAAACCGCCTTCATTGCTGAAGGCGGTTTTTTTTAACGGGCGAGGCGATTAACGGTGCGCCAGTTCCGCATGTTCTTCGCTGTCCAGTACCGCTTTATCGGTCTGCTTCAGCCACTGGCTGGTCAGCGTACCCGCAGTCATGGAGCCGCTGACGTTCAGCGCAGTACGACCCATGTCGATCAGCGGTTCAACGGAGATCAGCAGCGCCACCAGCGTCACCGGCAGACCCAGCGCAGGCAGTACAATCAGTGCCGCGAAGGTTGCGCCGCCACCCACACCGGCCACGCCGGCAGAGCTTACGGTCACAATCCCGACCAGGGTCGCAATCCACACCGGATCCAGCGGGTTAATGCCTACCGTCGGCGCGACCATTACCGCCAGCATTGCCGGGTAGAGACCTGCACAACCGTTCTGACCAATGGTCGCACCAAAAGAGGCCGAGAAGCTGGCGATTGATTCCGGCACGCCCAGACGACGGGTCTGCGCTTCCACGTTCAGCGGAATGGAGGCAGCGCTGGAGCGGCTGGTAAAGGCGAAGGTCAGGACCGGCCACACTTTACGGAAGTATTTCAGCGGGCTGACGCCGTTCACGGCGAGCAGAATGCCGTGGACCACAAACATGATGCCCAGACCGAGGTAAGAGGCGACCACGAAGCTGCCCAGCTTGATGATGTCCTGCAGGTTTGAGCCTGCCACCACTTTGGTCATCAGCGCCAGTACGCCGTACGGGGTCAGCTGCATCACCAGACGCACCAGCTTCATCACCCAGCTTTGCAGGGTATCGATGGCGGTCAGCACGCGCTGGCCTTTTGGAGCGTCATCTTTCAGCAGCTTCAGCGCAGCCACGCCGAGGAAGGCGGCGAAAATCACCACGCTGATGATCGACGTCGGGCTAGCCCCGGTCAGATCGGCAAACGGGTTTTTCGGGATAAAGGAGAGCACCATCTGCGGTACGGTAAGATCCGCGACTTTCCCTGCATAGTTGGTCTCGATGGCGGTCAGGCGCGCGGTTTCCGCGGTCCCCTGCACCAGACCTTCTGCGGTCAGGCCAAACAGATTGGTGACCAGCACGCCCACCAGGGCCGCGATGAGGGTGGTAAACAGCAGCGTACCGATGGTCAGGATACTGATTTTACCCAGCTGGGATGCGTTATGCAGGCGGGCGACCGCGCTCAAAATAGAGGCAAACACCAGCGGCATAACAATCATCTGCAGCAGCTGGACGTAGCCGTTACCGACAATGTTAAACCACTGGATAGAGTCTTTCAGTACCGGGTTGCTGGAACCGTAAATGGCCTGCAGCGCCAGGCCAAAGACCACGCCCATCACCAGACCGACCAGCACTTTTTTGGCGAGGCTCCACTGTTTATGACGCGACTGCGCCAGCAACAGCAGTAAGCCGACGAACACCACGATGTTCGCGATTAATGGAAAATTCATCCCCGTTCTCCTGATTAAATTGCAGATCGGTATTAGGTCCGACCTTGTTGCCGCAAGATTATCAGAAGTGTGATCGGGTCGCTTATATCCAAATGGAATGGGTTATGCCAAAACGGCGGGATTCGTCCAGTTACTGTTCACTTTGATGATGAATAAAGCGGTTGAACTGAAACTGCAGCGAATTAATCATGTGCGAGGACCAGCGCACCGCCCCGTTCTCCGGCAGCGTCTGCGGCATCCACACTGCCCAGGCAAACAGGGCCATGCACAGAGCGCGCTCCAGCTGGTTACCTTTTTGCGGCCTGAGGATCGGCAGACGAAAACGCCAGCGGCAGGGCCACAGCAGGGGAACACCTGCCGGAGTGAGCATGTCGGCCAGAATATGGCTCAGATAGCCCAGCACCATCCCCTGGATAGCATCCGCCGGGATCAGCCAGCTGTCCGGTACTTTTAAATAGAAGAGGGTGAGCGCAGCAAACACCGCCAACAGGCTGTGGGTAAAGCCGCGATGGCCGCAGGCGCGGGCAATGGGTTTAGAGATCCACTTCAGCCGCTGCCCGAGCAGCGACTTGGGGTGATCGATATCAGGTAACAGGCAGGTCAAAACTGCCGATGGCACGATATGCCACCAGTCACCCTGCGCCAGCACCGGTGTAAGCTCAGCGTTTTTGGCAAACACTGCGCAGGCGAGAGAAAAGAGCAGATGACCTTCCGCCGTCATGATAAAACCCACTAAACTGTCAATTCATCCAGTATAGGGATTTTATACAGTATACGGAAGTAGTGACGGTGTAACTCTTTGTCACAAAGCTGTTAACGTGCGAGCCAGCCCCCATCAACGGCGAGGGTATAGCCGTTGACGTAGTCCGAGGCCGACGAGGCGAGAAATACCGCCGGGCCCTGCAGATCTTCCGGCTTACCCCAGCGGCCTGCCGGGATGCGGTCGAGGATCTCCTTGCTGCGCTGTTCGTCGTCGCGTAACTGCTGGGTGTTATTGGTTGCCATATAGCCCGGCGCGATGGCGTTAACGTTAATGCCGTGGTGCGCCCACTCGTTAGCCAGCAGGCGGGTGATCCCCAGCACGCCGCTTTTCGAGGCGGTATAAGAGGGAACCCGGATCCCGCCCTGGAACGACAGCATGGAGGCGATGTTAATAATTTTTCCGCCTTGCCCCTGGGCGATGAACTGGCGGGCCACGGCCTGCGACAGGAAAAAGACCGACTTCAGGTTAAGGTTCATCACCTCATCCCAGTCCTTTTCACTGAAGGTGAGGGCATCTTCCCGACGAATGGTCCCGGCGTTATTCACCAGAATATCCACGCGGCCCATTTCGGCTACCGTCTGCCCGACAATAGCATTAATGGCATCCTGCTTGCTGAGGTCGGCCTGGATGGCCATAAACCGGCGGCCCAGCGCTTTAACGCCAGCGGCGGTCTCTTCCGGGATCCGGCGATTGACGCTTACGATATCGCAGCCTGCCTGGGCCAGACCCAGCGCCATGCCCTGGCCGAGGCCGGTATCACAGCCGGTAACGATGGCAACTTTTCCTGAAAGATTAAAGGCATCCAGTATCATACAGACCTCAGAAAGTAGGGGGGTATAGTTGTTCTGAGATAAGCATAGAAGCAGGGAAAGGGAATTTCAAATTAAAATGAAATGATGTTTCAAAAATAATATGTGGATCATATTTGCGGGCAACAGGGCGTTGCCCGCCGTCGCTAATTACCCGCGCAGATGCGCCACGGTAAGCGCCTGCAGCGAGGTCAGTTTAACGTCTGCCAGCGCGTAGCGGGCGTCCTGCTGATTCTCTTCTGCGGGAACGACAATAGAGCGCATCCGCGCCGCTTTGCTGGCAATCATGCCGTTAACAGAGTCTTCCAGCGCCACGCAGGTGGTCGGGTCGACGCCCAGCTTCGCGGCGCAGTCCATATACACCTGCGGGTGCGGCTTGCTGTAAGGCAGTTTTTCTGCCGAGGCCAGCGCATCAAAGCTGTCGCGCAGATCAAACATGATCAGTACTTTTTCCAGCATGTGCAGCGGCGAGGCGGAGGCGAGGCCCACTTTCAGCCCCTGCGCTTTGCACAGGGCTACGGCTTCACGCGCGCCGTTGAGCAGCGGGCGGTTCTCTTCAACCAGCGTCAGGGCCCGGTTGATGATGCGGTCGGTGACCTCGTCCCGGCCCGGCCCGACCCACGGCTGATGGGCATACCAGAGTTCAACCACCATATCGATGCGCAGGCCAAGGGTGTCCGGCAGTTCGTGACGGCGGCTGATGTCCACCCCCAGGCTGGCCATCACATCCAGTTCAGCACGATCCCAGAGCGGCTCGGAATCAATCAGTAATCCATCCATATCAAAAATGGCTGCAAGAATTTGACGCGGCGTCGACATGCAACTTCTCCTTTCGTGGGTTTATCAGGGGTAAGGGCTACCTAATCCTGGCAATTTACCATATCACCCGCAAAGAACGGGCGAAAATGACAACCAGCAGGTAGACTTAGCCAGAAAGGATGTATTTTTAAACCGAGGAACCGATGACATATCAACAAGCTGGACGTGTAGCGATACTGAAGATAATCGCCGGATGGGTAATTTTTATCCCGGCGGTGATCTCGACCATTATTTCCGTCCTGAAATTTATCTATGACCACAGCGAGAAACAGGCCGGGATCAATGCCGTGATGCTGGATTTTGCCCACGTCATGATCGAGATGATGCGTTTCAACACGCCGTTCCTGAATTTCTTCTGGTACAACTCACCGACGCCCGATTTCCGGCAGGGGATGAACATTGCCTTCTGGATCATCTTTGCCCTGATCTTTATCGCCCTGGCGCTACAGGCTTCGGGCGCGAGGATGCGTCGGCAGACGCGCTTGATTCGTGAAGGGATGGAGGCGCAGCTGATTCTGGAGAAGGCGAAAGGGGATGAGGGGTTAACCCGCGAGCAGATCGAATCGCGTATCGTGGTGCCGAATCACACCATCTTCCTGCAAATCTTCACACTTTACGTACTGCCGGTACTGATGATTATCGCCGGATACTTCCTGTTCTCCCTTCTCGGGCTGGTGTAAGGCTTTGCTGCCGGGCAGTGCTGCCCGGCAGTCTTTGCGCTATGCCGCCAGCACTCGCTCCAGCGCTTTCTGCGCAATCACCAGATGCTCACCGCCAAACAGAATAGCGCGGTTCATCAGGGTATAGAGCTGATAGACCGGCTGCCTTTGCAAAAAACCGGCTGGCAACGGCGAGACTGACTGATAGCCATCGTAGATCTGCGGCGGCTGTTCAGGATGCAGCGGCAGCATCGCGAGATCGCACTCCCTGTCGCCCCAGTAGCAGGCCGGATCGAAGATATAAGGGCCATTCGGACCCAGCGCGCAGTTACCTGACCATAGATCGCCGTGAAGCAGCGAAGGCTGCGGCTGGTGCGAGGCCAGGCGCTGCTGGATATGATCGACAATGGCATCGATGTTGCCGAACTCCATCCCTTTTTCCGCCGCCAGCTCGAGCTGCCAGCCGATGCGCTGTTCGGCAAAGAAGGTCGACCAGCGTCGCTGCCAGGCGTTGGGCTGTGGCGTCGTTGAGAGGTCGTTGTCGAAATCGAGGCCGAACTGCGGCTGCTCGCTCCACTGATGCAGGCGGGCAATTTGTTGCCCCAGGATAAAGGCGTTGTGTGCATCGAGAGGACGGGCAGGGAGGTAATCCATCACCAGAAAGCAGTAGTCACGATCGCTGCCAACGGCCCAGACATGGGGTACAGAGACGGTTTTGCTGCGGGAGAGCAGTTCCAGCTGGTCAGCTTCCGCGGTGAAGATAGGTAACAGCTCGCGTTCATCACATTTCACGAAGAGGTCGCGTCCTGCATACCGCAGATGCCATGCGGCGTGGATCTCGCCCCCTGGCAGCTCGTTACGCAGTTCAATTTCACCTTCGCCCAGTTGTTCACTTAAAAGATGACTGATAGCCTGCCACATGATCGCTCTCCCATGTTGTCTGCCAGATCATAAAGTTAGCGTGAAACTATGGTCAAAAAACACGAACTAACGCACATCTGCGCCGTTTGGTTGCCCCAGTGGCACTTATTGTTGCTCTTTTTGCCAGTTTTCCCAGCTCTTCACCTCAACCTGCGGCTCTTTGCCGGTGGCGCTCTCCACCAGCCCCGTGGCCAGCGCTTTGACCTCATCTTCACTCAGCGGACTGACCAGACCGAAGGTATGGGTGCCCAGCTCATGCAGGTTGCCATCCTCGTCGGTCATGGTCAGTAAAAAACCGCCGCGGGTGAGATGGTTGTTGATTTCATTGAGTTCCGTCAGCGAGTCTTCATGAACTTTAACGGTTACCACGTAGCGCGCGATCTCTCCACTGCTCATAATTCACCTCGTTGTTATCACGAAATTTTTTTAGCATAGACGATCCATGCTATTTGTCGCCCTCGCCGGATCACCGGGAGGGCAACGCTTAGGCATTTGTCAGGTATGTGAAAATTTTCTGCGTGTCATCCAGCGAGCACAGCCGGGTGCCGTGATTAATGGTCGCCGCGCTGCCTGCCGCAACGCCGTACTGGACCATCTCCCGTAACGACGCGCCTTGCGCCAGCTTCAGGGTCATGGCCCCCACCATGCTATCGCCCGCGCCGACGGTGCTCTGGCTTTTCATCGGCGGCGGCACAACATGCACCGATCCGCTTTCATCCACGGCCAGCGCTCCCTGTGGGCCGAGGGACACCACCACCCGCCGGGCTTTACCGCTCTTTATCAGCTCTTCAGCGGCGTTGCGCACGTCATCCGGCTGGCTGAGATCGCGATTGACCAGCGCGCTCAGCTCTTTCTGATTGGGTTTTACCAGCTCGATGTTGCCGAGGCTCAGCGCGGCGCTGAGGGCCTCACCTGAGCTGTCTACGATACAGCGAATTCCCTTCTGTTGCGCGGCGCGAATCAGCTGGGTCAGGCGTTCAGTTTTGACTCCGGGCGGCAGACTGCCGCTAATCACCAGTAGCGCGCCGCTCTCGATGGCCAGCACTTTCTCTTCCAGCTGGCGAAACTCATCTTCGCTCAGGGTCGCGCCGGGCATCACAAAGCGATACTGCTCGTGGGTAGATTCAACATGTACGTGCAGGTTTTGTCGGGTCCAGTCATGGGCATCTACCGTCTCCACCGCGACCTGCTCATCCGCCAGAAGCGAGACAAGGTGTTCCCCCGTCGCGCCGCCCGCCGGAAAGATGGCGGTGGCTGTTCCGCCGAGGTGAACAATGGCGCGCGCCACGTTAATCCCACCGCCGCCGGGTTCGAAAACCGGCGCGCTGCAGCGGAGTTTACCTTCAGGATAGAGTTGTGCCGTGAGGGTTGCGCTGTCCAGAGAAGGGGAGAGCGTCAACGTAAAGATACGAACCATGCTGATCTCCTTAAAATGAGGATAGCCTTAAGCCTGGCACTGAACTGGCAGAAGGGAAAGTAAATAACAATATGATTTTCAATATAAATATCGTTGCGCGCCGTGACTTTTATTTATAAATATCCGGCTGGTTTGAGATCGTTCTTATTCCAAAAATGAAACAAGAAATCATTGCTATGTTATTTGAGCCTTTTTATAATTTGTTACCTTTCGCGGGATCCCATGGCATTGATCCGCAAGAAAGTTTCCGGGACCGTAATGGTCTCTTTTTTTGTTGTACGGACTCTTTATAAATGAAGCTTTTAAAGACAGTACCCGCTGCAATGATGGTAGCGGGAGGCCTGTTTGCGTCAATGCATGCAACAGCCGATGATTCCGTTTTTACTGTCATGGACGATCCTTCCACTGCACAGAAACCTTTTGAAGGCAACCTGAACGCAGGTTATCTGGCGCAATCAGGCAATACCAAAAGCTCCTCCCTGACCGCCGACACCACCCTGACCTGGTATGGCAACACGACTGCCTGGTCCCTGTGGGGTAACGCGAGCAATACCTCATCAAACGATGAACGCTCTTCCGAGAAATATGCGGTGGGTGGGCGTAGCCGTTACAACATGACCGATGTCGACTATCTCTTCGGCCAGGCAAGCTGGTTGACCGACCGCTACAACGGTTACCGTGAGCGCGATGTTGCCACAGCAGGTTATGGTCGCCAGTTCCTGAATGGCCCGGTACACAGCTTCCGCTTTGAATTTGGTCCGGGTGTCCGTTACGACGAATATACCGATGGTGACACGGAAACCCAGCCGCTGGGCTATGCGTCCGGTACCTACGCCTGGCAGATGACCGATAACGCCAAATTTAGCCAGGGCGTCTCTGTCTTTGGCGCTGACGACACAACCGTCAACTCCGAGACCGCCTTGAACGTGGCGATTAACGCTCATTTCGGGCTGAAAGTGGCCTACAACGTGACCTGGAACTCTGAGCCGCCAGCGTCTGCACCGGAGCATACCGATCGCAGAACGGTAGTCTCTCTGGGCTACAAAATGTAATTGCCGCGGGCCAATAATATATTGGCCCGTTTTTAATTTTTGTGCTGATAAATAATAAACACTGTTTTAAAATATAGCGGCAGCCGATATCTCCATATTCTCTCCATAATTCCCCGTTTTGTTAACATTCAGTTTATTTGACACGAATTGATAAATATTTTGACTAGGCAAAAGTGTGATCCAGATCTAAACTATCAGCACAGGTTAGATATTGCCTTAAGTCGTTCTGTATTAATTCAGTAAGAGAAAAACATCATGAACAAAATCATTACTGCATCTGCAGCAATAGTGCTTTCTGCACTGTCGTTCGGCGCATTTGCCGCTGATTCTGTATATCCCTCTGCCAGTGACAGCTCTGCACAAATTGGCATTACCAAAGCCTCTGATGTAGAAGCCGGCTCGAACATTGCCCCAGGTTCGCAATCTACCGGGCAATCCATGGATGACGCGTTCGACGTGCATAAACTGGTTGCCGGTGAATGGTCCTGATTGATTCTTCAGGCACGTTAAATAGATATACTGGCCGTTGTTGCCGATAAAAAAAACCGGATTCTGATGTACCGGTTTTTTTATTTGTGTCGTGGGCGTAAAGATATTTAAAACGTCAGTTTATATATGTGGGGTTTTGCAAACAAACGTGACTCGTTGGCATTCTATCATCCTTGTTCTTTGGACGCTGTCATCTACCAAAGAACAAGAATAATTGCGCTTCGTCGGGAGGTTAACGCATCAGGCGTTTACTACAGGAGCGTCAAAACCAGTGAAACTTCTCTGCCAGAATCACAAGTAAGGCGGTGGCAGAAAGAATGTTGAGGATAACGACTGTTCTGCTGGATACGTTCATAATATGCCCCATAGTGTGTTGAAGGACCTGTTCAAGAATAGCTCACCCCCCCGCTATTGCGAGAAGCTGTTTGAAATTCCACGTTAAACTCATGCAAAAGTACTAACGCGTTCAATCTGCCCGTAAGGGTGTTTTCACCCTGGCGTTAGTGTTACCATCATCAGGCTGATCGTAAATTGCCATTTTTCTGATTTCGATCCTGTGCATGATTGCGGGCCAATTTGACGATTGTTGGTCAGATGGCTTGGCAATTCACTGTAAATTAAAGATTATTTTCTTTGCATATGCTCTTATGTGTGGGGCATCACTGCAAATAAGGACATAAAATGCCTGTTATTACTCTTCCTGATGGCAGCCAACGCCATTTCGACCGCGCCGTCAGCCCAATGGATGTTGCGCTGGATATCGGCCCGGGTCTGGCGAAAGCCACTATTGCTGGCCGCGTAAACGGTACGCTGGTTGATGCTTCCGATTTAATTGAAAACGATGCGAAGCTGTCGATCATCACCGCGAAAGACGAAGAAGGTCTGGAGATCATTCGTCACTCGTGCGCTCACCTGCTCGGTCATGCGATCAAGCAGCTGTGGCCTAACACCAAAATGGCTATCGGCCCGGTTATCGACAACGGTTTCTACTATGACGTTGACCTCGACCACACGCTGACCCAGGAAGATATCGAAGCCCTCGAAAAGCGTATGCATGAGCTGGCCGAGAGCAACTACGACGTCATCAAGAAGACCGTGAGCTGGCACGAAGCGCGTGAAACCTTCGTGAAGCGTGGCGAAAACTACAAAGTCACTATTCTTGACGAGAACATTGCTCATGATGACAAGCCTGGCTTGTATCATCATGAAGAATACATCGACATGTGCCGTGGACCGCACGTGCCGAACATGCGCTTCTGTCATCACTTCAAACTGATGAAAACCGCAGGCGCTTACTGGCGTGGCGACAGCAACAATAAGATGCTGCAGCGCATCTACGGTACCGCCTGGGCAGACAAAAAAGCGTTGAACGCCTATCTGCAACGCCTGGAAGAAGCGGCGAAGCGCGACCACCGTAAAATCGGTAAACAGCTCGACCTGTATCACATGCAGGAAGAGGCGCCGGGTATGGTCTTCTGGCACAACGACGGCTGGACTATCTTCCGCGAACTGGAAACTTTCGTGCGTTCCAAGCTGAAAGCGTACCAGTATCAGGAAGTGAAAGGCCCGTTCATGATGGACCGTGTGCTGTGGGAAAAAACCGGCCACTGGGACAACTACAAAGATGCGATGTTCACCACCTCTTCTGAGAACCGTGAATACTGCATCAAGCCAATGAACTGCCCGGGGCACGTTCAGATCTTTAACCAGGGTCTGAAATCCTATCGCGATCTGCCGCTGCGTATGGCGGAGTTCGGTAGCTGCCACCGTAACGAGCCATCAGGTGCGCTGCACGGTCTGATGCGTGTTCGTGGCTTTACACAAGATGATGCGCATATCTTCTGTACTGAAGATCAGGTACGTGATGAAGTTAACGCCTGTATCCGTATGGTCTACGATATGTACAGCACCTTTGGCTTCGAGAAGATCGTCGTCAAACTCTCAACGCGTCCGGAAAAACGTATCGGTAGCGATGAGACCTGGGATCGTGCTGAGGCGGATCTCGCCGTGGCGCTGGAAGAGAACGGTATTCCGTTCGAATACCAGCTGGGCGAGGGCGCATTCTACGGTCCGAAAATTGAATTTACCCTGTATGACTGTCTCGATCGTGCATGGCAGTGCGGTACTGTACAGCTGGACTTCTCCCTGCCGCAGCGTTTAAGCGCCTCTTATGTTGGCGAAGATAACGAGCGTCAGGTGCCGGTAATGATTCACCGTGCTATCCTCGGTTCACTGGAGCGCTTCATCGGCATCCTGACCGAAGAGTTCGCGGGCTTCTTCCCAACCTGGCTTGCGCCAGTGCAGGTAGTCGTGATGAACATTACCGATTCTCAGGCTGATTACGTTAAAGAATTGACGCAGAAACTACAAAATGCGGGCATTCGCGTAAAAGCAGACTTGAGAAATGAGAAGATTGGCTTTAAAATCCGCGAGCACACTTTACGTCGTGTCCCGTATATGTTGGTCTGTGGTGATAAAGAGGTGGAAGCAGGCAAAGTTGCCGTTCGCACCCGCCGTGGTAAAGACCTGGGCAGCCTGGACGTAAATGAAGTGATTGAGAAGCTGCAACAAGAGATTCGCAGCCGCAGTCTTCAACAACTGGAGGAATAAGGTATTAAAGGCGGAAAACGAGTTCAAACGGCACGTCCGAATCGTATCAATGGCGAGATTCGCGCCCAGGAAGTTCGCTTAACAGGTCTGGAAGGCGAGCAGCTGGGGATTGTGAGTCTGAGAGAAGCAATCGAAAAGGCTGAAGAAGCTGGAGTAGATTTAGTTGAAATCAGCCCTAACGCCGAACCGCCAGTTTGTCGTATCATGGACTACGGCAAGTTCCTTTATGAAAAGAGTAAGTCTTCTAAGGAACAGAAGAAGAAACAAAAAGTTATCCAGGTTAAGGAAATCAAATTCCGTCCTGGTACCGACGATGGCGACTATCAGGTAAAACTCCGCAGCCTGATACGCTTTCTGGAAGATGGCGATAAGGCCAAGATCACACTGCGTTTCCGCGGTCGTGAGATGGCCCACCAACAGATCGGTATGGAAGTGCTTAACCGCGTCCGTGACGATCTGAGTGAACTGGCTGTAGTCGAATCCTTCCCTACGAAGATCGAAGGCCGCCAGATGATCATGGTGCTCGCTCCTAAGAAGAAACAGTAGGCCTTCAAGTAGCAATTCCTGTGGAGCCGACAGGCTTCGCAGGTTTTGTTCGCCTGGGTTTCGTTTATTTAACAATGCGAAGTGGAAGTTATTAAGATGCCAAAAATTAAGACCGTACGCGGTGCTGCTAAGCGCTTCAAAAAAACCGGTGGTGGTGGATTTAAGCGTAAGCACGCAAACCTGCGTCATATTCTGACCAAAAAATCTACTAAGCGTAAACGTCACCTGCGTCCAAAAGGCCTTGTGTCTAAAGGCGATCTGGGTCTGGTTATCGCGTGCCTGCCGTACGCATAAGCCGTTAACGTTTAATTTTTTTACTAAGAATATAGATACAGGAGAGCACACATGGCTCGCGTAAAACGTGGTGTAATTGCACGTGCACGTCACAAGAAAATTTTGAAACAAGCTAAAGGCTACTACGGTGCGCGTTCACGCGTATACCGCGTTGCCTTCCAGGCTGTTATCAAAGCAGGTCAGTACGCTTACCGTGACCGTCGTCAGCGTAAGCGTCAGTTCCGTCAACTGTGGATTGCGCGTATCAACGCAGCAGCACGTCAGAACGGTATTTCTTACAGCAAATTCATCAACGGCCTGAAAAAAGCCTCTGTTGAAATCGACCGTAAGATCCTGGCTGACATCGCAGTATTCGACAAAGTAGCGTTCACCGCTCTGGTCGAAAAAGCGAAAGCAGCTCTGGCATAAGCCAGTTGAAAGAGGGAGCTCTGCTCCCTCTTTTCGTTTCAACAGCATCAAAACGTTGACAATTTTCCGCCGACCCTTTTCAATAAGGCGTTAGGTCCCTTACCACACAAGGTAATGCAAGCATGAATGCTGCTATTTTCCGCTTCTTCTTTTACTTTAGCACCTGACATCAGGAGGCTAGCGCGTGAAAGACGAAACGGAAAACAGCGCCAGAAAGCCTCCTGATGGAGGCTTTTTTTGTATCTGACGCTTGTAAATATCGCTACATAACGAGGAAAACCATGTCACATCTCGCAGAGCTGGTTGCCAGTGCAACGGCCGCCATTAACCAGGCCTCAGATGTTGCCGCGTTAGACAACGTCCGCGTCGAATATCTGGGCAAGAAAGGGCACCTGACCCTTCAAATGACTACCCTGCGTGAGTTGCCGCCAGAAGAGCGTCCGGCTGCAGGTGCGGTGATTAACGAAGCCAAAGAGCAGGTTCAGCAGGTGCTGAACGAGCGTAAAAATGCGCTGGAAAGCGCCGCGCTGAACGCCCGTCTGGCTGCCGAAACCATCGATGTCTCCCTGCCGGGTCGTCGTATTGAGAACGGTGGCTTGCACCCGGTCACCCGCACCATCGACCGCATTGAAAGTTTCTTCGGTGAGCTCGGCTTTACCGTGGCGACCGGCCCGGAAATCGAAGACGATTACCATAACTTCGATGCCCTGAATATCCCAGGCCATCACCCGGCACGTGCTGACCACGACACTTTCTGGTTCGATGCCACGCGCCTGCTGCGTACCCAGACCTCAGGCGTGCAAATCCGTACCATGAAGGAGCAGGAACCGCCGATCCGCATCATCGCCCCGGGTCGCGTCTATCGTAACGACTACGATCAGACCCACACCCCAATGTTCCACCAGATGGAAGGGTTGATTGTTGATAAAAACATCAGCTTCACCAACCTGAAGGGCACGCTGCACGATTTCCTGAACAACTTCTTTGAGGAAGATCTGCAGGTTCGTTTCCGTCCGTCCTACTTCCCGTTCACCGAACCGTCCGCAGAAGTTGACGTGATGGGTAAAAACGGCAAATGGCTGGAAGTGCTGGGCTGCGGCATGGTGCACCCGAACGTCCTGCGTAACGTTGGCATTGACCCGGAAGTTTACTCCGGCTTTGCGTTCGGTATGGGAATGGAGCGTCTGACCATGCTGCGCTACGGCGTGACCGACTTGCGCGCTTTCTTCGAAAACGATCTGCGTTTCCTCAAACAGTTTAAATAAGGGCAGGACAGAACAATGAAATTCAGTGAACTGTGGTTACGCGAATGGGTGAACACCGAGCTCGACAGCGAGGCGCTCTCTAACCAGATCACCATGGCGGGCCTGGAAGTGGACGGCGTTGAGCCGGTTGCTGGCGCCTTTAACGGCGTGGTCGTGGGTGAAGTGGTGGAGTGCGGTCAGCACCCGAACGCAGACAAACTGCGTGTTACCAAAGTTAACGTGGGCGGCGAACGCCTGCTCGATATCGTCTGCGGCGCGGCAAACTGCCGTCAGGGCCTGAAAGTGGCCGTGGCGACCGTCGGTGCGGTGCTGCCGGGCGATTTCAAAATTAAAGCGGCGAAACTGCGCGGCGAGCCGTCTGAAGGCATGCTGTGCTCGTTCTCCGAGTTGGGTATTTCCGACGATCACTCCGGCATCATTGAGCTGCCAGCGGATGCGCCAATTGGCACCGACCTGCGTGAATACCTGAAGCTCGATGACAACACCATCGAGATCAGCGTTACCCCAAACCGTGCCGACTGCTTAGGCATCATCGGCGTGGCCCGCGACGTGGCGGTACTGAACCAGACCGAACTGAACGCGCCTGAGATCGCGCCAGTGGCGTCCACCATCGCCGACACCCTGCCAATTCAGGTTGAAGCCGCTGACGCCTGTCCGCGCTACCTGGGCCGCGTGGTGAAGGGGATCAACGTTAAGGCACCCACCCCGCTGTGGATGAAAGAGAAGCTGCGTCGCTGCGGCATTCGCTCCCTCGATGCGGTGGTTGACGTGACCAACTACGTCCTGCTGGAGCTGGGACAGCCGATGCACGCGTTCGATAAAGATCGTATCGAAGGCGGGATCGTCGTGCGCATGGCGAAAGAGGGCGAAATGCTGGTTCTTCTGGACGGCAGCGAAGCCAAACTGAATGCCGACACCCTGGTGATTGCCGATCACGGCAAAGCGCTGGCGATGGGCGGTATCTTCGGCGGCGACCACTCCGGCGTGAACGATGAAACCCAGAACGTGCTGCTGGAGTGCGCTTTCTTCAGCCCACTGTCCATTACCGGTCGCGCCCGTCGTCATGGCCTGCATACCGATGCGTCTCACCGCTATGAGCGCGGCGTGGATCCGGCCCTGCAGTACAAAGCGATGGAACGTGCGACTCGCCTGCTGATCGACATCTGCGGCGGCGAAGCCGGTCCGGTTATCGATGTCACCAGCGAAGCGCATCTGCCGAAGCCTGCCACCATCACCCTGCGTCGCAGCAAGCTGGATCGCCTGATTGGTTATCACATTGCCGATGCGCAGGTGAGCGACATTCTGCGTCGTCTGGGCTGTGAAGTGACCGAAGGTCAGGACCAATGGACCGCCGTAGCGCCGAGCTGGCGTTTCGATATGGAGATCGAAGAAGATCTGGTGGAAGAAGTGGCCCGCGTTTACGGCTACAACAACATTCCTGATGAGCCGGTGCAGGCTGGGCTGGTGATGGGCACCCATCGTGAAGCCGACCTCTCGCTGAAGCGTGTGAAAACCATGCTCAATGACAAAGGTTATCAGGAAGTGATCACCTACAGTTTCGTTGACCCGAAAGTGCAGCAGCTGATCCACCCGGGCCAGGAAGCCTTAATTCTGCCAAGCCCAATCTCCAGCGAAATGTCCGCCATGCGTCTGTCGCTGCTGACCGGTCTGCTGAGCACCATCGTCTATAACCAGAACCGTCAGCAGAGCCGCGTGCGCATCTTTGAAACCGGTCTGCGCTTTGTGCCGGACACCCAGGCTAGCCTCGGCATCCGTCAGGATCTGATGCTGGCGGGGGCCATCTGCGGTAACCGCTATGAAGAACACTGGGATCTGAGCAAAAACAGCGTTGATTTCTACGACCTGAAGGGTGACCTGGAGTCGGTGCTGGATCTGACCGGTAAATTGTCTGAAATTGAGTTCCGTGCTGAAGCCATTCCAGCCCTGCATCCGGGCCAGAGTGCCGCGATTTATCTGAAAGGTGAACGCGTTGGTTTCATTGGTGTTGTGCACCCGGAGCTGGAGCGCAAGCTGGATCTCAACGGTCGCACGCTGGCGTTTGAACTGGAGTGGAACAAGGTCGCAGACCGCGTCATTCCTCAGGCTCAAGACATTTCCCGCTTCCCTGCGAACCGTCGTGATATCGCCGTTGTGGTGGCCGAAAATGTGCCCGCAGCAGATATTTTGGCCGAATGTAAGAAAGTTGGCGTAAATCAGGTAGTTGGCGTAAACTTATTTGACGTGTACCGCGGCAAGGGCGTAGCAGAGGGCTTCAAGAGCCTTGCTATCAGCCTGATCCTTCAGGATACCAGCCGTACACTCGAAGAAGAGGAGATTGCCGCTACCGTCGCCAAATGTGTAGAGGCATTAAAAGAGCGATTCCAGGCATCATTGAGGGATTGAACCTATGGCGCTTACAAAAGCTGAAATGTCCGAATATCTGTTTGATAAGCTTGGGCTTAGCAAACGGGATGCCAAAGAGCTGGTTGAGCTGTTTTTCGAAGAGATCCGTCGCGCTCTGGAAAATGGTGAGCAGGTAAAACTCTCCGGCTTTGGTAACTTTGATTTGCGCGACAAGAATCAACGTCCGGGCCGTAACCCGAAAACGGGTGAGGATATTCCCATTACAGCTCGCCGCGTGGTGACCTTCAGACCCGGCCAGAAGTTAAAAAGCCGTGTCGAAAACGCCTCACCCAAAGCAGAGTGATATGATCTAACCAAAAAGGCCGCTGATGCGGCCTTTTTTCTTTGCGCTACTGTAAACCCACCGTAAAATCAGTTACATCATTCATCCGCAAAATGACTCCGATGCCCGAATTTGCCCGTCAGCAGTACCGTTCCGATCTGCGTAAATTGCTCTTTCTGATACTGGCGCTGGTTATCGCGCTGGGGTTGAGCCTGTGCGCTGGCGATCGGTGGATTGGGCCTGAGGCGTGGTTTACGCCCCGTGGGGATTTGTTTATCTGGCAGATCCGCCTGCCGCGCACCCTGGCAGTGGTGCTGGTGGGCGCGGCGCTGGCGCTCAGCGGGACCATCATGCAGGCGCTGTTCGACAACCCGCTGGCGGAGCCTGGATTACTGGGCGTGTCAAACGGGGCCGGGGTAGGACTGATTACCGCCGTGATGCTCGGCGGCGGGGCGCTATCGGGCTGGAGTTTAAGCCTCTGCGCCATCGCCGGGGCGCTGATCATCACTCTCATTTTGCTGCGTTTCGCCCGCCGTCACCTCTCCGTGAGCCGCCTGCTGCTGGCCGGGGTGGCGCTGGGGATCATCTGTAGCGCCCTGATGACCTGGGCGGTCTACTTCTCTACCGCCTTCGATCTGCGCCAGCTGATGTACTGGATGATGGGCGGCTTCGGCGGCGTGGACTGGGGTCAGGGCTGGCTGATGCTGCTGCTTGCACCCGCTATCGTCTGGTCCTGTTTTCAGGCATCACCGCTGAACATTCTGGTGCTGGGGGAGATTTCGGCCCGCCAGCTCGGTTTACCGCTCACTTTCTGGCGCAACACGCTGGTGGTTGCCATCGGCTGGATGGTGGGCGTGAGCGTGGCATTGGCTGGCGCTATTGGATTTATCGGCCTTGTCATTCCCCATATGCTGCGTTTGTGTGGTATTACCGATCACCGGCTGTTATTGCCCGCAGCGGCGGTAACAGGCGGCGCAGCGCTGCTTTTCGCGGATATTATCGCGCGCCTGGCGCTCAACGCTGCGGAGCTGCCCATTGGGGTGGTGACCGCAACGCTGGGCGCGCCCGTGTTTATCTGGCTACTCTTAAAAGCCGGACGTTAAGTACAGCCCATCTGAACCATAACCTGAGAGAATGCTATGCCGAACGATATTCTGAACACCGAAGTGACGACCATTGATGGCAAAACCACCACCCTTGAAGACTATAAAGGCAAGGTGCTGCTGGTGGTGAACGTGGCATCGAAATGCGGCCTGACGCCGCAGTATGAGCAGCTCGAAAACATCCATAAAGCCTGGGAAAAGGACGGTTTTACCGTGCTCGGTTTCCCGTGCAACCAGTTCCTCGGGCAGGAGCCAGGTAGCGAAGAAGAGATCAAAACCTTCTGCAGCACCACCTATGGCATCACCTTCCCGATGTTCAGCAAAATCGACGTCAATGGTGAAGCGCGTCATCCCCTGTATCAGAAACTGATTGCCGCCGCCCCGGTGGCGGTTGCCCCTGAAAGCAGCGGTTTTTATGAGCGCCTGGCGAGCAAAGGCCGTGCGCCGCTGTACCCTGATGACATCTTGTGGAATTTCGAAAAATTCCTGATTGGCCGTGATGGTGAAGTGGTCCAGCGTTTTGCGCCGGATATGACCCCTGAAGATCCGATCCTGATGGAAGCGATCAAGCTGGCGCTGGCGAAGTAATGTCGGTTCTGATGCAGCTCAATGGCGTGGCCGAAGCCGGGCGTCTGCAGCCGCTTACCGCCCAGGTGAATGCGGGAGAGATCCTGCACCTGGTTGGCCCGAACGGGGCAGGTAAAAGCACACTGCTGGCACGCATGGCCGGGCTGAGTACCGGACAGGGCGACATCCTGTTGCAGGGCGAATCGCTCTCCCGCTGGTCTCCTGCTTCGTTGGCTTGCCGCAGGGCGTATCTGGCCCAGCAGCAGACCGCGCCCTTCGCCATGCCGGTCTGGCACTATCTGACGCTGCATCAGCATGACAATCAGCAAAAAGCGCTGCTCAGTGAGGTGGCGGGAGCGTTGGGTATCGAAGATAAGCTCTCGCGCCACGTCAGCCAGCTCTCCGGTGGGGAGTGGCAGCGCGTGCGGCTGGCCGCGGTTATCCTGCAAATTCACCCGGGTGCCAGTCCGCACGGCCAGCTCCTGTTGCTGGACGAACCGATGACCAGCCTCGACGTTGCCCAACAGGTTGCGCTCGACCGGCTGTTAAGCGCACTGTCCCGGCAGGGAATTGCGGTGGTGATGAGCAGTCACGATCTAAACCATACGCTGCGCCACGCCCATCGCGTCTGGCTGCTGAAGCAGGGTCAGCTGATTGCCAGCGGCACGCGCGACAGCGTGCTGACGCCGCCAAATCTGGCAAAAGCCTACGACATGCCGTTCCGCCGTCTGGATATCGAAGGTCACAGAATGATCATTTCGACTTCTCAGGAATAGCCGCTTGTTGCGTCGCGACATATTCACAGGCTAAATTACGGAAAGCACAAAAAATCAGAGGATTCGTCAGGAATGCGATTCTGTTTTCTTCTTGTGGCCGCGCTATTTCTTGCAGGATGCAGCAGCCATCGCGCACCGCCACCTAACGCGCGGCTGTCTGATTCTATCGCCGTGATTGCAGGGCTCAACGATCAGCTGCATCACTGGAGCGGCACCCCGTATCGCTACGGCGGCATGTCCCGTGGCGGGATTGATTGTTCGGGATTTGTGCTGTTGACCTTCCGCGACCAGTTTGCGTTGCAGCTACCGCGCGAAACGCGTCAGCAGGCGACGATTGGCACCGAAATCGATAAAGATGAGCTGCTCCCGGGCGATCTGGTGTTCTTTAAAACCGGCTCCGGCGAAAGCGGGCTGCACGTCGGGATATACGATACCGATAATCAGTTTATTCATGCCTCCACCAGCCGCGGCGTGATGCGCTCCTCCCTCAATAACGTCTACTGGCGCAAGAATTTCTGGCAGGCCCGACGTATATAATCCTGTCGCGCCGCCCGGCGCGACATTCTCTTTCATCCGAAATGGTATTAGTTAGCCGGCTTTAATTGATAAGAATTGCTTAGCCGCTGAATTAATTTGATGCAATTCTGGTAGTTAGTGATAACTGGCTATTAAGCGGTATCCAGGATAAGATTATTTCAGGACTAAGGAAATTCCGAATATTTAATGGAACGAATGAAATTAATCTTATTAAAATCCATAAAGTTGAATTGCTTCAGCATATGTTTCAGGATGTCTTGTATCGTTTTTAAACCGGGTCGGACGCCATGATTGTGATGCTGGATATTGCTTATCAGTCTGAATTGTTATTACTGCCTGCACGGCATGATTCAGGTGCGCTGACAGGCCTTGAAATAGTCGTGAACTTTGTTGGGGTGGACAACCAGGTCCGCATTCCGACCGAGCTGGTGCGTCCGTATCTCTCCCCTGAGCAAGAGCTGATGCTGTTTCAGGAACAGCTGGCGATGCTCGACAGCTGCAAACTCTTTTTTATTCAGCAACAGCTCACGGCCTGGATAAATATTTCACCGACAATTGTCGAATACCTGCTCATGGATCAAAATGGTGTTTCAATATGTGAACAGCATCCATGGCTGGAGTTTACTATTAATGAGAATTATCCCGATCTGAATAAAGGCAATATGAATACGGCGCTGATGGACTTTGCCCTGCGTTTTCCGCTGGTGCTTGGCAATTTCGGTGCCGGAGATGCCTCCACCAAAGCCATTTTTGATGGCATGTTTAAACGCGTGGCGCTGGATAAAAACTTTATTCAACAGCATTTAACAGATAATACATTTGAACTGTTATTAGGGGCGATCATGACTCAGGTTTCGCCTTACTGTCAGTCGTTGATGGTCGCCGGCGTGGACGACGACGTTGCCCTGCAGCGGCTGTCGGCTTTTGGCTTCAGCGCCATGCAGGGCAGTCTGTGGCCTGCCGTTCCCCTGGAGCGCATCACCTCTCTGGTGCAGGGATAACCCTTGTCTTACCCGGTGTTTAACCTCTGATAAACCCACTACACTAAAAGCAGGAGGACCTATGACCCTGTCTTTTACCGCGCACTGGCATGATGAACTACCCGGCTTTTATACGGCTCTGAAACCCACCCCACTCGATAATGCCCGTCTGATCTGGCATAACACGGCGCTGGCCGACGAACTGGCAATCCCGGCCTCGTTGTTTAGTCCCGAAAAGGGCGCTGGCGTTTTTGGCGGCGAAACCCTGCTGCCGGGCATGCAGCCGCTGGCTCAGGTTTACAGCGGCCACCAGTTCGGCGTCTGGGCCGGACAGTTGGGGGACGGGCGGGGGATCCTGCTCGGCGAACAGCAGCTGGCCAACGGACAAACGATGGACTGGCACCTGAAAGGGGCCGGGCTCACCCCTTATTCACGTATGGGCGACGGGCGCGCCGTGCTGCGTTCGACCATCCGCGAGAGCCTGGCCTCGGAAGCGATGCACGCCCTCGGGATCCCCACCACCCGGGCGCTGTCGATTGTCACCAGCGACACCCCTGTGGCGCGTGAAACCATGGAGCAGGGGGCGATGCTAATCCGCGTGGCCCAGAGCCATGCCCGCTTCGGTCATTTCGAACACTTCTACTATCGCCGCGAGCCGGAGAAAGTCCGTCAGCTGGCGGATTTTGTGATTAACCATCACTGGCCGCAGTTGAAGGACGATGCCGATAAGTACCTTCTCTGGTTCCGGGACGTGGTGGCGCGTACCGCCGCGCTGATCGCCAGCTGGCAGACGGTGGGCTTTGCTCACGGGGTGATGAACACCGATAACATGTCGATCCTTGGCCTGACCATCGACTATGGCCCGTACGGCTTCCTCGACGACTACCAGCCGGGCTATATCTGCAACCACTCGGATTATCAGGGGCGCTACAGCTTTGATAACCAGCCGGCGGTAGGGCTGTGGAACCTCCAGCGGCTGGCGCAATCCCTGTCGCCGTTTATCGAGGTTGATGCGCTCAACGATGCGCTGGATGGCTATCAGGAGGTCCTGCTGCAACAGTACGGCAAGCTGATGCGCCGCAAGCTGGGGATGATGACCCAGGAGTGGGGCGACAACGAGATCCTCAATAATCTGTTTGCGCTGATGGCGCGGGAAGGCAGCGACTACACCCGTACTTTCCGTATGCTGGGCCAAACCGAGCAGCACAGCGCCGCCTCACCGTTGCGCGACGAGTTTATCGACCGCCAGGCCTTTGATGACTGGTTTGCGACGTATCGCGCGCGTCTCCAGCAGGAGAATATCGCGGATGATGCGCGTCAGGCGCAGATGAATGCCGTCAATCCGGCGATGGTGTTGCGCAACTGGCTGGCGCAGCGGGCGATCGAGCAGGCGGAAAAAGGCGATTACGCCGAGCTGCACCGGCTGCACGACGCTCTGCGCACCCCGTTTGCCGACCGCAGCGATGACTACATCAGCCGCCCACCCGACTGGGGTAAGCGGCTGGAAGTGAGCTGTTCGAGTTAGGGGGTAAGACCTCCCCAGAAATGGTGGCACGGTTGGCCCGCTCACCTTAAGGGAGAGGGCTGGGTGAGGAGGAACATGCGACTCAGGTGGTTGTTCCGTTCACCTTATGTTCTGCACTTCTCTGTCAGCCGCGTCACCCGTGAACGTGTTAAGGGGCTTGCCGCCGCCCCTTAACAATCCCGGCTCCCGGCAAAGAAAATCGCCGCTTTGCGGTGCCTTCGGCTTATTCCCTCCGGCTATCGGGTCGGGCGTGATCCTACATCCCTGTAGGTCACGCCCTCTCGGCGCATCCATGCGCCTCGCCCCGGCCTGCGGTCAACGCCTCAGCGATTTTTAGCCGGACCAGGGAGCCGCTGTAAGTCTTTTATAATCCTGTAATTATTTCATTGCGTTAAGAACAGAAAAATTACTGGTGATACCTATCCGTTAAGGGGTTAGAAACACCTGAGGAATGGCGTTCAACGGATGCTGCCCCACATGCACCTGCGCGCCATACCAGCGCGCAAGGTCATCTGCCTTCAGCACCGACGCTGGCGTCCCCTGAGAGACAATCCTGCCCTCATGAAGAAGTACGATCCGGTCGGCCCATAAGGCGGCCAGATTGAGATCGTGCAGCACTACGCAGACATGCAACTGCCCCTCGGCGGTCAGCGTTTTCAACAGCCGCAGCAGATGCTGCTGATGGTAAAGATCCAGCGCCGAGGTGGGCTCGTCGAGGAACAGCCAGCCGCGCGGCGTGCCGTCGCACCACAGCTGCGCCAGCGCCCGGGCCAGCTGTACCCGCTGCTGCTCTCCGCCCGACAGGGCCGCATACTGACGACCGGCCAGCGGCTGACAGCCGGTCATTTCCATTACCTGGCTTATCACCTGCGGTTCTGGCTGTGACGTCCAGGGTGACCGTCCCATCCCGATCACCGCCTCCACCGGCCAGTCAAAGCCCAGCTGCGTTTGCTGGCGCATCACCGCCCGCTGGCGCGACAGCGTCTGAGTACTCCACTCATCAAGACCTTTTCCGTCCAGCAGACAGCGCCCGGTATCAGGCCTGATAAAACCGGTTAACAGGCGCAGCAGCGTCGATTTCCCCGCACCGTTAGGGCCAATCAGCGCCACCAGTTCACCCGGTGCGAGCGACAATGAGACGTCGCTCACCACCGCCCGGCCTGCGACGCGATAAGTCACGCCTTCGGCCTTCAAGGGTTCAGCCATGCTGACCTCCACGACGGAAAATAAGCCACAGGAACCAGGGCGCGCCGAGAATGCTGGTCAGCAGCCCCACCGGCATCTCCGCCGGGGCGACCAGCGTGCGCGCGGCGGTATCGGCCATCAGCAGCAGAAAGGCCCCCGCCAGCACCGAGCCGGGGATCACCGCCCGGTGATCCGACCCCAGCCACATGCGCATCAGGTGCGGCACCACCAGACCAATAAAGCCGATCACCCCGCTGACCGACACCGCGGCGGCCACCAGCAGGGCGCTGCACAGGAGTAAAATCCGCTGGACGAGGCGCACGTCGACGCCCAGATAGTGCGCCTCCTCTTCGCCCAGCTGGAGCAGGTTGAGGGCCGACGCCAGCCGCCAGATCGTCACCACGGTGGGGATCATCAGCGAGGCCACTGCCAGCAGGGTGGACCACTGGGCCTGGCCGAGGCTGCCCATCCCCCACAGGGAGAGCTGACGCAGTTGGGCGTCGTTACTCACCCAGGAGAGCACGCCCACCGCCGCCCCGCACAGGGCGTTGATAGCGATCCCCACCAGTAGCAGCCGCGAGAGGGAACTCTCCCGCTGCTGGCTGAGCAGAAAGATCACCACTGTGGCCGCCAGCGCGCCGAGAAAGGCCGCCAGCATCGGAGCGTAGAGCATCAGCAGGGCGGGCAGGGTAACGGGCAACACCACCCACAGGGCGACGGCGCAGGCGGCACCGCTGCTGATCCCCAGCAGGCCGGGGTCGGCAAGCGGGTTACGAAACAGCCCCTGCATCACGCAGCCCGCCAGCGCCAGCGAGCCGCCAATCACCAGCGCCAGCAGCACCCGCGGCAGGCGAATGGTGAGCCAGATCTGGCGCAGCGCCTCGTCACTGCCGCTCCACAGCAGGGACACCGGCAGGCGCAACGCGCCAAAACCGGTAGCCAGCAGCGTCATCAGCGCCAGCGCTATGGCCAGCCCCCACAGGGAGTAGCCGATCCGGCGAGGCATCAGGGCAGCTGCCCGGCTTTGCTGCGCAGCTGCCCGATGGCCTGCGGGGTGCGCACGCTGAACCCGAGCAGCGCCATATCGTCAATCTGCAATACCTGTTTATTCCGTCCGGCAGGGGTTTGCGCCAGACCCGGCAGCTTCCACAGATTCGCTTCTCCACCCATCGCGTTGATGCCGTCCCGGGAAATCACCACCAGATCGGGCTGGCTGGCAATGACCCCTTCCTGAGAGAGCGGCTGGTAGCGGGAGAACCCCTGCATCGCGTTTTGCAGACCGGCCGCGCGGATCGCCGCATCGGCCCCGGTATCCTGCCCGGCAGCCATGGCGGTCATCCCGCCGTGGCTGAGGATAAACAGCACCCGCTTGTTGAGCGGCGTGGCGGGCAGGGCGGCCAGCTCTTGCTGCAGGCGCTTACGCAGGGCTTCCCCTTCGGCAACGCGGTGCGTCGCCTCGGCCACCACGCGCACCTTTTCGTCGATCGCACTGAGCGCGTTGCTGCCCGGCACCGTCACCACGCTGACGTGACTCTGCCCGACCTGTTTCAGCGCCAGCGAAGGCTGCGCCTGGGCGCTGGCTAATACCAGCGTCGGACGCATCGCCAGGATCCCCTCGGCATTGAGCTGGCGCAGGTAGCCTACGTCCGGCAGAGCAGTGGCCTGCTCCGGCCACTGGCTGGTGCTGTCGCGCGCCACCAGCGAACCTTCCGCTCCCAGGGCGTAGACGATCTCCGTCACGTCGCCGCCGAGGGCGACGATCTTCTCCTGTGCCGCGCCAGTAGCGGCCAGCGGTAGGGCGACAAGCAGGGCGAGCAGTTTTCTCATGCGGCCAGCCCTTTTACCGTCAGGGCGTCGATCTGTGACCGCCACTGGCGCTGCTCGGGCTCGCCTTCCGCGCGCTGACCGTACAGCTGGGCGATCTGCGTCCCGTCGGCGGCAAAGAGTTCGAGGCTGGTGACATGCCCGTCGGCGGTCGGTTTGCGCGTCACCCAGCTCTCGGCGATGGACTCTTCCAGCAGATGCAGAGTAAAGGCCGGGTTGAAGATGTTCAGCCAGCCCTTCATCGGCATCACTTTCTCTACCGCGCCGGTGAAGATCTGCACGCAGCCGCGGTTGCCAACGAAAATCATAATCTCGTTGCCGTCCTGGCGGGCACTATTGAGCAGCTGCGCCAGGGCGCTGTTCTCCACCTTGCAGGCCAGATCG
Organism: Leclercia sp. AS011; assembly: GCF_037152535.1. Lineage (NCBI taxonomy): Bacteria > Pseudomonadati > Pseudomonadota > Gammaproteobacteria > Enterobacterales > Enterobacteriaceae > Leclercia > Leclercia sp. AS011. The sequence continues at coordinate 1,562,834 of NZ_JBBCMA010000001.1, read as the reverse complement.
TCGCCCACCAGGCGGAACGCCTGTTGCCGGGTGAGACTGTGGCGCTTCAGCAGGCCGAAGAACTGGTGGACGTCGGTCATGGCGCGCCACTCGCTCTCCACCGCTGCCGCGTCGGCGTTTGCCACGTTGATGGCCGGATCGGCGGCTTTTAACGCCAGCGGCGGGTTATCGGCGAAGATAAAGCGGGACAGCAGGTCGCCCCAGGCCGACACGTCGGTGTGGTCAGTGGTATAGACCTTCAGCAGGGCATCGCCCTGCTGGTCGAAAAACTGGATGCTCTGGCGTTCGCCGCGGGCGGTGGTCTCGGTGATATGAAACGCGCTGGCCCACTGGTGGAGGAACAGGCGCAGATCCAGCGCGCGCGGGTTGAGCACCAGCCCGGCATGGCCGTTCAGGTGCTGGTTAGTGAAGGTGCCCACCTGCTCATGAACCGCATACTGGTTGCGGCAGATACATTTGGTTTCGCCCACTGCTTCCAGCGCGCCGAGGATCGCGCGGATGTCGCCGTGCAGACGCCACGCATCATGGCCCACCCGCGCCCAGGTCAGTTCGGCTTCGCTGATGTTCATCAGCGCAGCGATGTCACGCGCATATTTCCCCGGGTTTTGTTCTTTGAGTTCAAGCCAGCGTGTGTAGTGATTCATTGTCTCTTCCTTCCGGATAAACGCCCCGGCAGTACCGGGGCAGGGTAATTACCACTGATAACTCACGAAAATCTTGCCGTTGCGACCATCCTGCGGGATGCCCTGCGGCGACCAGTATTCTTTGTCGAAGGCGTTGCCGAGCACCAGGGTGGTGGTCACGCCTTTCAGCGCCTGCTGGCCCTGATAGCTGACGTAGAAATCGTTCACCGCATAGCCCGGCTGGTGGCTGTAGCTGCTACTCACGTGGGTGGAGCGATCGGCGAAGGTGCCGATCCAGCCGACGCTGAAGCCGCTCTGCGCCAGGGGGACATCCAGCTTGCTGGAGACGGTGTCCGGGCTGATGCTGGAGATGTACTCGCCGGTGTCGCTGTCTTTACCCCGGGTGCGGTTATAGGCCAGGTCCAGGTTAAACAGGCTGGCGGAGTATTTCGCCATCACGTCCCAGCCCCAGATTTTGGCGTTCGGGACGTTGTACGACATGGTGGTAGCCGCGGCAAAATCGACGGTGGTGGAGATGTAATCTTTGGCATGCGTATCAAAGTAGCTGGCTTTGAACTCCAGCGCATCGCCAGCCAGCATCAAATCGTCAAAACGCAGACCAAACCCGTACTCCTGAGTTTCGTTGGTTTCCGGGCGCAGGTTCGGGTTCGGCACCCAGTAGTTGGTGTAGAACCGGCCAATGGAGAAGTGTTTAGCGTCGTTATACATTTCGCCCATCGTCGGGGCGCGGAAGGCCTGAGCATAGGAGCCAAACAGCATCAGCCACTCGGTTGGTGACACGGTGATCCCGGCGCGGGAAGACCATTTATCGGCATCCACATCCTCGTAGCCATCGCTGCTGCCGCGGTAGTTATCGTAGCGGGTGCCGCCCAGCAGGGTCACAGGCAGATCGCGCAGGGTGATCTCATCCTGCAGCCAGCCGGAGCTGAAGTCGATGCTGGCATCCGGGAAGCCGGTGGTGGCACCGGACGGCTCCTGCTCCTGACGGTAATACTCTCCGCCGTAGGTCAGCAGGTGCGAGGCGAAGGAGTCGGCGAACAGGCGGGTGCGGTTCTCCACTTTGCCGCCTTTGGTGGTCTGCTGGCGGAACTCGCCAGTGCCGTCGATATTCTGGGCGTTAATGCGCGCCTCAGACCAGTAAATGCGGGCATCGGCGTTGAGCCAGTCGTTGCCCGCCGGGGCGAGGTGATACCCCAGCTGGACGTCCCGCTGAATGGTGGAGCGGTCGGTCATCGGGTTGCTGCTGTCGTCCGCCTCGATGGTCTGCGGGTTTTTCGGCTCCTGCGCCGCGTTGTTGTAGTAGCGCAGGGAGCCGCTCAACGACTGAGCCTCATCCATCTGCCAGCTGCCTTTCGCCAGCATATTGTTGATCGCCTCGTCATTCGGCGCGGTGCCGCCGCCGCCCTGACGGATATCCCCGCGATCCCGGCTCGACCAGGCCACCAGACCGTCGAGGGTGTCGGTACGGCCAAAGGCGCTGGCACCCATGCCGAGGCTGTGATCGCCGGTAGCGGCGGTACCAAACACGCGGTAGCCGCTGGTTTGTCCGGCCTGAAGCAGATCTTTTGCATCGGCGGTGTCATAGGCGATCACCCCGCCCATCGCACCGCTGCCGTACAGCAGAGCAGAGGGCCCGCGTACGATCTCGATGCGCTTGATCAGGGCCGGGTCGAGGAAGGTGCTGTTCAGGTGGCCGGTGTCGGTGCCCTGACGCACGCCGTCGACCAGCACCAGCACGCCACGACGATCGTACCCGCGCAGATTAACGTCCTGGCCGTTGGTGCGCCCGGTGCCGTCGAGGGTCAGACCGGGCACGTGGCGCAGCAGATCGGCGGCAGAGCTGGCGGTTTGATTTTCCGGGGCGGTGGCGTCAATGACGCTGACCATCATCGGCGCTTCAAAGGCGCTGCGGGCATTGCCGGTGGCGGTAACGGTCATATCGTCGGTAGCGGCAACAGCCGCCCCCGGCAGGGCACTGATAATCGCCAGCGTCAGCAGTGACGGGCGTAACGACGCGGTATTCAGGTATGGCATGAGCCACTCTCCATTTAAAAGTGAAAAGCGCTGGCTGCCTGGGGGTACCTGGGTGGCTGGCGAGGATGCTTATTTTGTGAGGATTAATTTTCCGGCATGTGTCTGACGCAGCAGGTAGTGCTGGCCGTCATGCTCGATAATGACGCGGCCCGCTTCGCCCAACAGCTGTTTGCTGTCGATGCGACGATCGTTCGCGCCCGGGGCTGGCTGTGTTTTGTCTTCAGGACGAGGGAGCGTTGCTGCAGTGTTATCCATACGTGACATAATGTTTTTCAAAATAGCAATCAATGTAACAATGATAATCATTATCAACAAATCGATTTTGACGGCAAGCGTTTTATGAAAAAACAGTGAGGTGGGAATTGTGCGGCCAGGGAAAAAGCCGGGTGGCGCTGCGCTTACCCGGCCTACGGTATCGCTTTTGTAGGCCGGGTAAGGCGAAGCCGCCACCCGGCAGGGTTTTTAAAAACGGCTGTCGACTGCCGAGGCAAGTTTATCCAGCAGGACCTCGGTATCTTCCCAGCTCAGGCAAGGGTCGGTGATCGACTGACCGTAAGTGATGGGCTGACCAACCACCACCTTTTGCGTACCTTCGCGCAGGAAGCTTTCGGCCATGATCCCGGCGATGGCGGTAGAGCCGTTGCGGATCTGCTGGCAAATCTCATCGCAAACGTCCAGCTGACGGCGGTGCTGTTTCTGGCAGTTGCCGTGGCTGAAATCCACCACCAGCTGCTCGGGCAGGTCGAACTCACGCAGGGTATCGCAGGCTTCCGCCAGATCCTGCGCGTGATAATTCGGCTGTTTGCCGCCGCGCATGATGATGTGGCCGTACGGGTTGCCGCTGGTCTGATAGATGGTCATCTGCCCGTTCTTATCCGGGGAGAGGAACATGTGGCTGGCGCGGGCGGCGCGGATGGCATCGACCGCGATGCGGGTATTGCCGTCGGTGCCGTTTTTAAAGCCCACCGGGCAGGAGAGCGCTGAAGCCATTTCACGGTGGATCTGGCTTTCGGTGGTTCGGGCCCCGATGGCTCCCCAGCTGATCAGATCGGCGATAAACTGCCCGGTCACCATATCGAGAAACTCGGTGGCGGTGGGTACGCCCAGCTCGTTAACCTGCAACAGCAGCTTACGCGCCAGCTGAATGCCGTGATTCACGCGGTAGCTGCCGTTCAGATCGGGATCGGAGATCAGCCCTTTCCAGCCCACTACGGTGCGCGGCTTTTCGAAATAGGTGCGCATCACGATTTCCAGGCGGGCATGGTGTTTATCCCGCAGCCCCTTCAGGCGCTGAGCATAGTCCATCGCGGCATCGAGGTCGTGAATAGAGCAGGGGCCAACAATCACCAGCAGGCGGCGATCGTCGCCGTTAAGGATTTTTTCAATACGTTTACGTGACGTTGTAACGTTCTCTGCCACTGCCGCAGATACAGGGTACCGCTGGGCCAGTTCAGCTGGCGTCACCAGACTATCGATACGCGCTGTGCGCAGTTCATCGGTTTTATTCATGGTATTTCTCAGAATGTAGTGCTTCAACGGTAACTTACCGGGAAGTGATGGGCATCACCTTAAACCAATCCCCGCTGAATTCAAGTGCAGGGCACAAGCGGTGCCCTGATGTGGGGTGGGAGTATAAAGCATTACGAACCATTGTACTAGCCTGTTAGTACATGCGGCGATTGAGACCCATAATGTCGAGGATTTTGGTGGCGATCTCTTCTACCGAATAGTTGGTGCTGTTCAGCCACGGAATGTTGTTTTTCCGGTACAGGGCTTCGACTTCGGCCACCTCCAGCCGGCACTGGCGCATCGAGGCGTAGCGGCTATTCTCCCGGCGCTCTTCGCGGATCGCCGCCAGCCGTTCCGGGTTTATGGTCAAACCAAAGAGCTTATGCTGCAGGGGTTTGAGCGCCGCTGGCAGGACGAGGTTATCCATATCATCGGCAATGAAGGGGTAGTTGGCGGCGCGGATCCCGAACTGCAACGCCAGATAGAGGCTGGTGGGCGTTTTCCCGCAGCGCGAGACGCCGAGCAGAATGACCTGGGCCTGATCGAGGTTACGCATCGAGATGCCGTCATCATGAGCGAGGGTGTAATCGATGGCGGCGATACGGGCGTCATATTTGATGATATTCGCCGGGTTCAGGCCGTGGGTACGGTGCGCCACCGGCGTCGGGTCCAGCTTCAGCTCCTGCTGCAGCGGGGCCACCAGCGCCTGCACGATGTCCTGGCAGAAGCCTTCGCTTTGCAGAATGATGTTGCGAATTTCCGGGATCACAATCGAGTAGAACACCAGCGGACGCTCCCCGGTCTGCTGGAAAATGGCGTCAATTTGATCTTTCACCGCTCGGGCGCGGCTCTCGTTTTCCACGAACGGCAGCGTGATGCTGTTGATGGAAACCGGGAATTGCGACATCACCGCATGGCCCAACACTTCGGCGGTGATCGCCGTACCATCAGAAATATAAAAAACGTGGCGATCGACAGCATTATCCATTTTGCACACTCTGTATATCAGATGTAATTGACTGAAAGCATAAATTAAAAAAGTAAAATACAACAGTCAATGCGGGGCGGAAATTAGAAATGAAACGCTATTTTTATTTTTAATGAAAGGGGTGTTTCATTTTTCAAAATCACCCTAAAGTCTGAGATTTTTTGTGGGAATCCATACGAATCATCAGGTTAGCATTTAAGCGGGAACAGTCTGAAAAGCTAAAAAATAAAAGTGCTTACACGATTCACCGTTTTTTTAGCGGGAATAAATATGACAGTATAAATACGCAGTAAGGAGTTTCTTAAAACCCGTTCATATATCACAAAAGGATTGTTTCGATGTCCAACAATGGCTCGTCACCGCTGGTGCTTTGGTATAACCAACTCGGCATGAATGATGTAGACAGAGTTGGAGGCAAAAATGCCTCCCTGGGTGAAATGATTACGAATCTGTCCAGTATGGGTGTCTCCGTACCGAATGGATTTGCGACTACCGCCGATGCTTTTAACTATTTTCTGGATCAAAGCGGCGTAAACCAGCGCATTTACGAACTACTGGATAACACGGACATTGATGATGTCTCCGAGCTTGCCAAAGCCGGGACCCAGATCCGCCAGTGGATCATCGATACACCTTTCCAGCCTGAACTGGAAAAAGCCATTCACGACGCCTACAACCAGCTCTCTGCTGATGATGCCCAGGCCTCCTTTGCCGTGCGCTCCTCTGCTACCGCAGAAGATATGCCGGACGCTTCGTTCGCCGGGCAGCAGGAAACCTTCCTCAACGTGCAGGGCTACGATGCCGTGCTGGTGGCGGTAAAACATGTGTTTGCCTCCCTGTTTAATGACCGCGCGATCTCCTATCGCGTGCATCAGGGTTATGACCACCGCGGCGTAGCGCTGTCGGCAGGCGTGCAGCGCATGGTGCGTTCGGATCTGGCCTCGTCAGGCGTGATGTTCTCTATTGATACCGAATCGGGTTTCGATCAGGTGGTCTTTATCACCTCCGCCTGGGGTCTGGGCGAGATGGTAGTGCAGGGTGCCGTTAACCCGGACGAGTTTTACGTTCACAAGCCAACCCTGGCAGCGGATCGCCCGGCAATCGTGCGTCGCACCATGGGTTCGAAAAAAATCCGCATGATCTATGCGCCGACCCAGGAGCATGGCAAGCAGGTGCGGATTGAAGATGTGCCGCAGGAGCAGTGCGACCGCTTCTCCCTGACCGATGCTGAAGTGCAGGAGCTGGCGAAGCAGGCGGTACAGATCGAGAAACACTATGGCCGTCCGATGGATATCGAGTGGGCCAAAGACGGTAATACCGGCAAGCTGTTTATCGTCCAGGCGCGTCCGGAAACCGTGCGTTCCCGCGGTCAGGTGATGGAGCGTTATACGCTTCACGCACAAGGCAACATCATTGCGGAAGGCCGTGCCATCGGCCACCGCATCGGCGCGGGTCCGGTGAAGGTGATCCACGACATCAGCGAAATGAACCGTATCCAGCCGGGCGACGTGCTGGTGACCGACATGACCGACCCGGACTGGGAACCGATCATGAAAAAGGCGGCGGCGATTGTCACCAACCGCGGCGGCCGTACCTGTCACGCGGCAATCATCGCCCGTGAGCTGGGCATCCCGGCCGTCGTCGGCTGTGGCGATGCTACCGAGCGCATGAAGGACGATCAGAACGTCACCGTCTCCTGTGCCGAAGGCGATACCGGCTACGTCTACGCCGAGATCCTCGACTTCAGCGTGAAGAGCTCCAGCGTCGACACCATGCCGGATCTGCCGCTGAAGATCATGATGAACGTCGGTAACCCGGACCGCGCTTTTGACTTCGCCTGCCTGCCAAACGAAGGCGTCGGCCTGGCGCGTCTGGAGTTCATCATCAACCGCATGATCGGGGTTCACCCGCGCGCGCTGCTGGAGTTTGACGACCAGGATCCGAAGCTGCAGAAAGAGATCCGCGAGATGATGAAGGGTTACGACTCGCCGAAAGAGTTCTACGTCGGCCGTCTGACCGAAGGGATCGCCACCCTGGGCGCGGCGTTCTACCCGAAACGCGTCATCGTGCGTCTCTCCGACTTCAAATCTAACGAATACGCCAACCTGGTGGGCGGCGAGCGTTACGAGCCGGAAGAAGAGAACCCGATGCTGGGCTTCCGCGGTGCCGGTCGTTATGTCTCTGACAGCTTCCGCGACTGCTTTGCGCTGGAGTGCGAGGCGGTAAAACGCGTGCGCAACGACATGGGGCTGACCAACGTCGAGATCATGGTGCCATTCGTGCGTACCGTCGATCAGGCGAAAGCGGTAGTCGACGAGCTGGCGCGTCAGGGGCTGAAGCGCGGCGAGAACGGACTCAAGATCATTATGATGTGTGAGATCCCGTCCAACGCCCTGCTGGCAGAGCAGTTCCTGGAACACTTCGACGGTTTCTCTATCGGCTCCAACGATATGACGCAGCTGGCGCTGGGCCTGGACCGCGACTCCGGCGTAGTCTCTGCGCTGTTTGATGAGCGTAACGACGCGGTCAAAGCGCTGCTGTCGATGGCCATCCGAGCCGCCAAGAAACAGGGCAAGTACGTGGGTATCTGCGGTCAGGGACCGTCCGACCACGAAGACTTTGCCGCCTGGCTGATGGAAGAGGGGATCGATAGCCTGTCCCTGAACCCGGATACCGTGGTGCAAACCTGGCTGAGCCTGGCGGAACTGAATAAGTAACGTCACGCTTGCTGTAAGGCATAAAGGCGAGGACTTTGGTCCTCGCCTTTTTTATCTTATCGGCTTCCCATCCTTTCTGCTTATGCGTATGTCTCTGATGTTCTAACTTTTATGTGGTGCTTAATCTATTGCAAGTAATCATTGTTATTTATTCAATGTAATTATTTTTCTTTTAATATCGTTTGCGGGGGTAAAATTAATAAAAACTAATGTAATGTCTGTTTTTCAATCACTCAGGGATTATATGTTCTGCCTTACATATTATTACACATGTAGTATTTTTTCGTGAAATAAGTTAATTTGTTGTATTTTAGCTATTAGTGCCATTATGAAAACATTCTCAATATTATCAGTAGCTTGATAATTTTAGCTTTAGTTAAATAGATGTAATTGGAAATTAATTATTAATCCTGTCTTAATGTATTTGTGCTGATCTTTATTGCAAGTATTTGCCAGTTAAGAATAGTCCCTGCACACTTAGCATCATAAGTGCTGGGGGCGGAAGGTTATGACGAATGATTTCAATTAATTTGATACTTGTGATGGTATAGTAATGCGTGCTTGCTGATATGAAAAAATGGAAATGCGCTCTGTCAAAACTATACCACTTCAAAGCTTGATAAAACTCAGTGGCACTTTCAAAATTTTTAAGTGATTCTGAAACTGAAAATAGGTAAGGCGCCAGAATAAAAGGCGCTGAAATAAAGTAATAAGAGTGGTTAAGTTTTATTAATTCTTTTAGGAAATATATTTAATGAAAATTAAAGCCGTGGCTGTGGCTTGCGTCTGTTCAATGTCTTTATCTGCTTGCTGTTCTATTATGGATGGAACTAAACAGAAAGTAGCTATCAACACTGACGCACCTGCATTGTTCAGTGTAAAGAATGCTGATGGAATGGAGGTGGCTAAAGGCATTGCTCCTGCTACCGTAAATTTAAAACGTGGTGATGCTCCTTATCATGTTGAAGTGAGAAGAACGGAAACAAGCCCTGTTACCAGAGGGGATATTAACGATAGTAGCAATGGCTGGATGTGGGGCAACATTTTGTTCGGGGGATTAATTGGGATTGGCGTAGATCACTTTGATGGAGCCAGTCGTGAACTTGATAAGCAAATAACACTAGTCACCATGAAAGATCCTAATCACCCTGAACAGGATGCTAACGCTTTCCAGCATGTAGGGGCTTTGGGTGAAACGCCAGCAACCCCCATCACCATTAACAACACTATTAACAACAAACAGAGTTAATTATGTTGAAGTTCAAACCAGAATTAAAACCTGTCTGGAGAGCTAAACCCCTGGAGCAACGAATAGAGAACTGCAGAAGTAGAATAGAACAGATAGAGCAAGAGCTTGCTAAAGAACGTCGTTTGTTATCTTTGCTATTTGCTGAGGAACATTTAGCAAATACACCTGCACCAGAACCAGAGCGGCGAGTATTGTCCCAACGTGATATTGAAGGACAAGAACTCTTAGAGGAGTGCAGGGAAACAGCTAAGAAGTTTGGATTAGATTTCCCAATTTCTGAGCAATGGAACGCAAATATTAAAGAACTGCGTAGGCTTGGAATCCATGCTGATATTATGACCAAAGCAGAGTTCTGGTTAGAACAGTTGAAGAAGGCTAAGAAATGAAAGTTATCCCTACTGGAGTGTCTCAAAGCCAGTAGGGAGCAAATATGCCCTTAAAAATTGTAAAGCGTTAACAGAAGATTGATAGGAACATCATCAGTTTTAGCTTGAACGGCGCAAAATGGCTTGAGATTTGATCGGTATTCAAATACAGGAAACAAGTATTAATCGCGAACAGTGCAGAGAACTGTTAGTTAGAGACATAATAGAAACAGTAGCCAGTCAAATTAGCCGCCCTTATGGGCGGTTATCCCCTTCATTTGTCCCGGGTTTAGAGACTGCATATAAAATGTTTAAGTTAATGATATTTAAATGTAATTTCGGGGCCATTTACATAATGAAGTGCTTGTAAAACTGGATTCATAGTACTGTAACTTGCTGAAAAAGAATAAAAAAAAGCCCAACGTGGGAGTTGGGCAAAGACTACACACAGCAATTCGTTGTTTCACTCAGGGGATTTCCATGCTTATAAATCAAGGTGTTGTTGATTCATAACCGTGACCTAATAGTAGGCATGGGGAATTTTTGCGTCGATCAGATTCGTCTCAATAGTTTAAAGAAAGTGAAGATTTTATGAGAGGAATAAGGCATTTGCGAAGAAAAGCGGCTTTAGCCGCGCTTAATGAAAAATAGATTGATAAGTGATGCTTAACTTTCTGGTGGGCGAACCCACCAGAATGGGGATTTTACTTCTTCAGCGCTTCCTTCTCGTTGAGCGCCTCAAGCAGCACATCGGGATCGGTCGGCGGTGGCGGAACTTCATGCACCCAGGCGGAGAAGAGTCGCCAGGAGACCGCCAGCAGCACCGGCCCGATAAACAGACCGATCATCCCGAAGGCAATCAAGCCACCGATAACGCCGGAGAGGATCAGGATTAACGGCAGGTCAGCACCCATCCGAATCAGAATCGGGCGGATCACGTTATCCATGGTGCCCACCACGCAGCTCCAGACCAGCAGCACCGTGCCCCAGGTGGTGTCGCCGCTCCAGTAGAGCCAGACAATCGCCGGGACCAGCACCAGCAGGGGTCCCAGCTGCATCAGACAGGTTAACAGCATCAGCACCGTAAAGAGGGTGGCGTAAGGCACCCCGGAAATCGCCAGACCAATGCCGCCCAGCACCGACTGCACCAGCGCCGTCACGACCACGCCTAACGCCACCGCACGGACGGCCTGCGCCGCCAGCAGCATCGCCGCATCGCCACGCGCCGACGCCAGACGCGTCGCAAAATGACGAACCCCGAGCGCCACTTGCTCGCCGCGCCAGTAGAGCAGGGCGCTGAAGAGCAGCATCAGTACGCAGTGGACGACAAAGCGGCCCAGGTGCGCGGCGGTGCCGACAAACCAGGTGGTGGTAGCGCCAATATAGGGCCGCACCTTCGCCATAATGGCACTGCCACCCATATCCAGCAGGTTGTGCCAGCCGGCATATAGCTTATCGCCAATCAGCGGGATGTCATTCAGCCAGTCCAGCGTCGGCAGCGTCATATCCCCGCTGGTGATGCTGGAGATGAGCGGGCCGCTGCCGTCCACCAGGCTGTTCACCAGTAACGCCACCGGGATGACAAACAGCAGCACTAGCAGCAACGTCATCACCAGCACCGCCAGGGCGCGGCGACCAAACAGCAGGCGCTCTAAACGCAGAAACAGCGGCCAGGTGGCGATCACCACGGTACCCGCCCAGGCAAAGCCCAGAACGAAAGGCTGAACAATCCACAGACACGCAATAATCATGATTGCCAGAAACAGCACCGACAGCAAAATTTGCGCGACGTCCCTGGGCTGGTGTCGATTGACCATAGTTGAAATTTACCTTTGAAATACACCGGAAAGGCCGGTGAGAACAGGAAACTGCATCACTCTAATCATTAGTGATTTCAGCGATTTTTAACAGGCTGATTCTGCCTGTAATTCTGTCGGGCGCATATGAATAAAATGTGATACAAAATGTGAGACACAACGCAAACGATTATCTACAACTATTCAGATGGGGCAGGGTCGACAGTAATGATCCCACAAATTTCTCAGGCACCCGGCGTCGTTCAGCTGGTGCTCAATTTTTTGCAGGCTTTGGAGCAACAGGGTTTTACCGGCGATACCGCCACACGTTATGCCGACAGGCTGACCATGGCGACCGACAACAGTATCTACCAGCTACTTCCCGATGCCGTCGTTTTCCCCCGTTCTACCGCTGATGTGGCCCTGCTGGCCCGTCTGGCCTCCCAGGAGCGTTTCGCTTCGCTGATCTTTACCCCGCGCGGCGGCGGCACCGGCACCAATGGCCAGGCGCTGAATACCGGCATCGTTGTCGATATGTCCCGCTATATGAACCGCATCATTGAGATCAACCCGGAAGAGGGATGGGTGCGGGTAGAGGCCGGGGTGATCAAGGATCAGCTTAACCAGTACCTGAAGCCCTACGGCTACTTCTTTGCTCCGGAGCTGTCGACCAGTAACCGCGCCACCCTCGGCGGGATGATCAATACCGATGCCTCCGGTCAGGGATCGCTGGTGTACGGCAAAACCTCCGATCACGTCCTCGGCGTGCGGGCGGTGCTGCTGGGCGGCGATATTCTCGACACCCAGCCCATGCCGGTTGAACTGGCCGAGACGCTCGGCAAGGACAACACTACCACCGGGCGTATCTACCGCACCGTGCTGGAACGCTGCCGCGATAACCGCCAGCTGATTATCGACAAATTCCCGAAACTCAACCGCTTCCTGACCGGCTACGATCTGCGCCATGTCTTCAATGACGACCTCAGCCAGTTCGATTTGACCCGCATTCTGACCGGCTCCGAAGGAACGTTGGCCTTCATCACCGAGGCGCGTCTTGATATCACCCGTCTGCCAAAAGTGCGCCGTCTGGTGAACGTGAAGTACAACTCCTTTGACTCTGCGCTGCGTAATGCTCCCTTTATGGTCGAGGCCCGCGCACTGTCGGTCGAAACCGTCGACTCGAAAGTGCTTAACCTGGCGCGGGAAGATATCGTCTGGCACTCGGTCAGCGAGCTGATCGCCGACGTGCCCGATAAAGAGATGCTGGGCCTGAACATCGTTGAGTTTGCCGGTGATGACGCCGAACTGATCGAAAGCCAGGTCGCTGCCCTGTGCCAGCGGCTGGACGAGCTGATCGCCCGTGGCGAGGGTGGGGTAATTGGCTGGCAGCTGTGTAACGAGCTGGCCGGTATTGAGCGTATCTATGGGATGCGTAAAAAAGCGGTGGGCCTGCTGGGCAATGCCAAAGGGGCGGCCAAGCCGATCCCCTTTGCTGAAGATACCTGCGTCCCGCCGGAACATCTCGCCGACTATATTGTGGAGTTCCGCGCCCTGCTCGACAGCCACGGCCTGAGCTACGGCATGTTCGGCCATGTCGATGCCGGGGTGCTGCACGTTCGCCCGGCGCTGGACATGTGCGATCCCCAGCAGGAGATGCTGATGAAGCAGATCTCCGATGACGTGGTGGCGCTTACCGCCAAATACGGCGGCCTGCTGTGGGGCGAACACGGTAAAGGGTTCCGCGCGGAGTACAGCCCGGCCTTCTTTGGCGAAGCGCTGTTTGGCGAGCTGCGCAAGATCAAAGCGGCTTTCGACCCGGATAACCGCCTCAACCCGGGTAAAATCTGCCCGCCGGAGGGTCTCGATGCCCCGATGATGCAGGTGGATGCGGTGAAGCGCGGCACCTTCGATCGCCAGATCCCGATTGCGGTGCGCTCCTCCTGGCGCGGTGCGATGGAGTGTAACGGCAACGGTCTGTGCTTTAACTTCGATGCCAAAAGCCCGATGTGCCCGTCGATGAAGATCACCAGCAACCGTATCCACTCTCCGAAAGGGCGTGCGACCCTGGTGCGCGAGTGGCTGCGTCTGCTGGCCGACCGCGGCGTGGATCCGCTGGCGCTGGAGAAAGAGCTGCCGGAAAAACGCGCCAGCCTGCGCACCCTCGTTGAGCGCACCCGCAACAGCTGGCACGCGCGCAAAGGGGAGTACGATTTCTCTCACGAGGTGAAAGAGGCGATGTCCGGCTGTCTGGCCTGTAAAGCCTGCTCCACCCAGTGCCCGATTAAAATCGACGTGCCGGAGTTCCGTTCGCGCTTCCTCCAGCTCTATCACAGCCGTTATCTGCGTCCGATGCGCGACCATCTGGTGGCGACGGTGGAGAGCTATGCCCCGCTGATGGCCCGCGCGCCGCGCACCTTCAACTTCTTTATCAACCAGCCGCTGGTGCGCAAACTCTCCGAGAAGCATATCGGCATGATCGACCTGCCGCTGCTCTCCACGCCGTCGCTGCAGCGTCAGATGGTGGGCCACCGCTCCGCCAACCTGACCCTGGAACAGCTTGAAGCGCTGAGCCCGGAGCAGAAAGCGAAAACCGTGCTGGTGGTGCAGGATCCCTTTACCAGCTATTACGATGCGCAGGTGGTGGCGGACTTTATTCGGCTGGTGGAGCGGCTCGGCTATCAGCCGGTGCTGCTGCCGTTCTCTCCGAACGGTAAAGCCCAGCACATTAAAGGTTTCCTCAATCGGTTCGCCAAAACGGCGCAAAAGACCTCTGACTTCCTCAACCGTGTGGCGCAGCTGGGCATGCCAATGGTCGGCGTCGATCCGGCCCTGGTGCTCTGCTATCGCGATGAGTACAAGCAGACTCTCGGCGACAAGCGCGGCGACTTCCACGTCATGCTGGTGCACGAATGGCTTCCGGCGATTGTCGACGAGCAAACACCGCAGGAGACCAGCGGTGAATCCTGGTATCTGTTCGGCCACTGTACCGAAGTGACCGCCCTGCCGGGCGCGCCTTCTCAGTGGGCCACGATCTTTGCCCGCTTTGGGGCGAAGCTCGAGAGCGTCAGCGTCGGCTGCTGCGGCATGGCCGGGACCTACGGCCATGAGGTGGTGAACCACAAGAATTCGCTGGGGATCTATGAGCTCTCCTGGCACCAGGCGATGCAGCGTCTGCCGCGCAATCGCTGTCTGGCGACCGGCTACTCCTGCCGCAGCCAGGTCAAACGCGTCGAGGGCAGCGGCGTGCGCCATCCGCTGCAGGCTTTGCTGGAGATTATGGGATGATCTGGAAACGTGCCGTTACCCTGCAGGCGTTAAACGCCATGAGCGACGGGAACATGGTGGGGTTGCTGGACATCCAGTTTACCCGCATCGGCGAGGATGAACTGGAAGCCACCATGCCGGTGGACAGCCGCACCCATCAGCCGTTTGGCCTGCTGCACGGTGGGGCATCGGTAGTGCTGGCTGAAACCCTCGGCTCGGTGGCGGGCTATCTCTGCACCGAAGGGGAACAGAAGGTGGTAGGGCTGGAGGTCAATGCCAACCACATCCGTTCCGTGCGCAGCGGTCGGGTGCGCGGCGTCTGTCGCGCCCTGCATACCGGCGGGCGACATCAGGTGTGGCAGATTGATATCTTCGATGACCAGCAGCGTCTGTGCTGCTCATCGCGGCTGACCACTGCGGTGGTGTAAAAAGTAAGGCCGCGGAAGCGGCCTTTTGTTTATCTTCAATAATCGTCTCTGAGATCCTGCATCGCAGACAAAATAACCAGAGCAGTAATGACCACGGCAAGGACGGCGGTAATTAACAGTGCAGTAAGCATCTCCCCTCCTGTTGCTGGCCTTAATACAACAAGGATAGCGCACCCGCAGTCGGTCAAGCGCCCTCGCCGGGGCTGTTTCAGAATACGCTTACAGGTAAGAGCAGCCGTCTCGGTCCATTCCCTATCCCAAAAATAGGCATTTTCTATACATATTTTGCATTTATCCCCGATTGCCGCGAATCAATAACAAATCATCTTTCAGATCATAAAGTTAACCAAATGTGAACATCCCTGTTAACCCCCGTAGCAGGGTCTATGCTTAATGAAAGTAGCCAAAAAGGGCGGTTAAGCCGAATGCCCCTGCAACTGAGGGGTTGAAGTGATAATCATTATCACTAACATGGTGTTATGCCCTGGGGGCGCACTAGAAGAGGTGGATTTATGCAACAGCATTCAGAAACATTTGATCCGACAGAATTTGCGTGGCGTGGATTGTCACTAACACCGGCCGCCGCGGCGCACATCCGCGAGCTGGTGAGTAAACAGGCGGGCATGCTGGGCGTGCGGTTAGGCGTTAAGACCACCGGCTGCGCCGGATTTGGTTACGTACTGGATACCGTCAGCGAACCGGCGAAAGACGATCTGCTTTTCGAGCAGGACGGTGCCCGGCTCTATGTCCCTTTGCAGGCGATGCCGTTTATTGACGGTACAGAAGTGGATTACGTGCGCGAAGGCTTAAACCAGTTATTCAAATTCAATAACCCGAAAGCCCAGAACGAATGCGGCTGCGGCGAAAGTTTTGGGGTATAGGCGGTATTATGTCTCGACATACTGAAGCAACTGACGACGTCAACACCTGGTCCGGCGGCCATATTAATTACAAAGAGGGCTTCTTCACCCAATTGCAGACCGATGAGCTCGCAAAAGGGATCAACGAAGAGGTCATCCGCGCCATTTCTGCCAAGCGTAACGAGCCAGACTGGATGCTGGAGTTCCGCCTGAACGCGTTTAACGCCTGGCTGGAGATGGAAGAGCCGCACTGGCTGAAAGCGCATTACGACAAGCTGAACTATCAGGATTACAGCTACTACTCTGCGCCCTCGTGCGGCAACTGCGACGACACCTGCGCCTCCGAGCCGGGCGCGGTGCAGCAGACCGGCGCTAACGCCTTTTTAAGCAAAGAGGTGGAAGAGGCCTTCGAGCAGCTCGGTGTGCCGGTGCGCGAAGGGCGTGAGGTGGCGGTGGACGCCATCTTCGACTCCGTCTCGGTCGCCACCACCTACCGGGAGAAGCTGGGCGAGCAGGGGATCATCTTCTGCTCCTTTGGCGAAGCCATTCACGATCACCCCGAGCTGGTGAAGAAGTACCTCGGCACCGTAGTGCCGGGCAACGACAACTTCTTTGCGGCCCTGAACGCGGCGGTGGCCTCCGACGGCACCTTCATCTATGTGCCGAAAGGCGTGCGCTGCCCGATGGAGCTGTCGACCTATTTCCGCATCAACGCCGAGAAAACCGGCCAGTTTGAACGCACCATTCTGGTGGCCGATGAGGGTAGCTACGTCAGCTATATCGAGGGCTGTTCCGCCCCGGTACGCGACAGCTATCAGCTGCACGCCGCGGTGGTGGAGGTGATCATCCATAAAGACGCCGAGGTGAAATACTCCACGGTACAGAACTGGTTCCCTGGGGATAACAACACCGGCGGCATCCTGAACTTCGTCACCAAGCGCGCCCTGTGCGAAGGCGAAAACAGCAAGATGTCCTGGACCCAGTCGGAAACCGGCTCCGCCATCACCTGGAAGTACCCGAGCTGCATTCTGCGCGGGGATAACTCCATCGGCGAGTTCTACTCGGTGGCGCTGACCAGCGGGCATCAGCAGGCCGATACCGGCACCAAGATGATCCACATCGGTAAAAACACTAAATCGACCATCATCTCGAAAGGGATCTCGGCGGGCAAAAGCCAGAACAGCTACCGCGGGCTGGTCAAGATCATGCCGACCGCCACCAACGCGCGTAACTTTACCCAGTGCGACTCGATGCTGATTGGCCCGGACTGCGGGGCGCATACCTTCCCGTATGTCGAGTGCCGCAATAACAGCGCCCAGCTGGAGCACGAGGCCACCACCTCGCGGATCGGTGAAGATCAGCTCTTCTACTGCCTGCAGCGCGGCATCAGCGAAGAGGATGCCATTTCAATGATCGTGAACGGCTTCTGTAAGGATGTGTTCTCTGAACTGCCGCTGGAATTTGCCGTTGAAGCGCAGAAATTACTGGCGATCAGCCTTGAACACAGCGTCGGTTAAGGATTAAGGAAAGCACATGTTAAGCATTAAAGATTTACAGGTCAGTGTGGAAGATAAAGCGATCCTGCGCGGCCTGAGCCTGGACGTGCGTCCGGGGGAAGTCCACGCCATTATGGGGCCGAACGGCTCGGGGAAAAGTACGCTCTCGGCGACCCTCGCCGGGCGTGAAGATTACGAAGTGGTCGGCGGCTCGGTGGAATTCAAAGGCAAAGATCTGCTGGAGCTCTCACCGGAAGATCGTGCTGGCGAAGGCATTTTTATGGCCTTCCAGTATCCGGTGGAGATCCCCGGCGTCAGCAACCAGTTCTTCCTGCAGACTGCCCTCAATGCGGTGCGCAAATACCGTAGCGAAGAGGAGCTGGATCGCTTTGATTTTCAGGATCTGATGGAAGAGAAGATCCAGCTGCTGAAGATGCCGGAAGATCTGCTCACCCGCTCGGTCAACGTCGGTTTTTCCGGTGGGGAGAAGAAGCGTAACGACATTCTGCAGATGGCGGTGCTGGAGCCGGAGCTGTGCATCCTCGACGAAACCGACTCCGGGCTGGACATCGACGCCCTGAAGATTGTCGCCGACGGTGTTAACGCCCTGCGCGACGGCAAGCGGTCGTTCATCATCGTGACCCACTACCAGCGTATTCTCGATTACATCAAGCCGGACTACGTGCATGTGCTCTATCAGGGGCGGATTGTGAAATCCGGTGATTTCACGCTGGTGAAACAGCTGGAGGAGCAGGGCTATGGCTGGCTTAGCGAACAGCAGTAACGCGCTGCAGCAGTGGCATCGTCTGTTTGAGGCCCAGGGCGGGACGCGCTCGGAGCAGGCCCAGCAGCACCTGCAGCAGATGCTGCGTCTCGGATTGCCGACGCGTAAGCATGAGAACTGGAAATATACCCCGCTGGATGGGCTGCTGAACGGCGAGTTCGTAACCCGGCCCGCCAGCGTGACGGCAAGCGATCGCGATGCGTTGGCGCTCACCCTCGACGCTACGCGGCTGGTGTTTGTTGACGGGCGCTTTAGCCCGGAACTGAGCGACAGCACCGACGGCAGCGGGTTTGAGGTGGCGATCAACGACGAGCGCCATAGCCTGGCGGCACCGGTACAGCCGGAGCTGTTCCTGCATCTCACCGAGAGCCTGGCGCAGAGCGTGACCCATATTCGCGTGAAGCGTAACGCCCGCCCGGCGAAGCCGCTGCTGCTGATGCACATCACCCAGGGGCTGGAGGGGGAGGAGATCAACACTGCCCACTATCGCCACCATCTGGAACTGGGTGAAGGGGCTGAGGCGACCGTGATTGAGCACTACGCCAGCCTGACCCCTGCGCGGCACTTTACCGGCTCGCGCCTGACCATGAACGTGGCGGCCAACGCCCAGCTGCACCATATCAAGCTGGCGTTTGAGAATGCGGCGAGCCATCACTTCGCCCATAACGATCTGCTGCTCGCTGCCGATGCGGCGGCCTACAGCCACAGCTTCCTGCTGGGCGGTGCGGTACTGCGCCATAACACCAGCACCCAGCTCAACGGCGAAAACACTACGCTGCGCATCAACAGCCTGGCGATGCCGGTGAAAACCGAAGTGTGCGACACCCGTACCTGGCTCGAGCACAACAAGGGCTACTGCAACAGCCGTCAGCTGCACAAAACCATCGTCAGCGATAAGGGCCGGGCGGTCTTTAACGGGCTGATTAACGTGGTGCAGCACGCCATCAAAACCGACGGCCAGATGACCAACAACAATCTGCTGATGGGCCGGCTGGCGGAGGTGGACACCAAACCGCAGCTGGAAATCTACGCCGATGACGTGAAGTGCAGCCACGGGGCAACGGTGGGTCGCATTGATGATGAGCAGATGTTCTATCTGCGCTCCCGCGGTATTGATAAGCAGGCGGCAGAGAAAATGATCATTTACGCCTTTGCCGCCGAGCTGACCGAAGCGCTCGGAGATGAAACCTTAAGACAGCAGGTGCTGGCGCGTATCGGCCAGCGTCTGCCCGGAGGTGTGGCATGAGTTTTCCTGTAGAGAAAGTGCGGGCGGATTTCCCCGTCCTGACCCGTGAAGTGAACGGTCTGCCGCTTGCCTATCTCGACAGCGCCGCCAGCGCGCAAAAGCCCGCGCAGGTGATCGAGGCCGAGGCAGAGTTTTACCGGCACGGCTATGCGGCGGTGCATCGGGGGATCCACACCCTCAGCGCCGAAGCCACGCAGCGAATGGAGAACGTCCGTACCCGGGCGGCAGCCTTTTTGAATGCCCGCTCGCCGGAAGAGCTGGTATTTGTGCGCGGCACCACCGAAGGGATCAACCTGGTGGCGAACAGCTGGGGCAGCGCTGAAGTCCATGCGGGCGATAACATCATCATCAGCCAGATGGAGCACCATGCGAACATTGTGCCCTGGCAGATGCTGTGCGAGCGCGTCGGGGCCGAACTGCGGGTGATCCCGCTGAATCAGGACGGCACGCTCCAGCTTGAACAGCTGGATACCCTGCTGGACGAACGCACCCGGCTGGTGGCCATCACCCAAATCTCCAACGTGCTGGGCACCGAAAACCCGGTGGCAGAGATCATTGCTAAAGCCCATCGGGTCGGCGCGAAAGTGCTGGTGGACGGCGCGCAGGCGGTGATGCATCACACCGTGGACGTGCAGGCGCTGGACTGTGATTTTTACGTCTTCTCCGGGCATAAGCTCTACGGCCCGACCGGGATCGGCGTACTGTACGTCAAAGACGAAATCCTGCAGCAGATGCCACCGTGGGAAGGTGGCGGATCGATGATCGCCACCGTCAGCCTGAGCGAAGGCACCACCTATGCGCGCGCGCCGTGGCGTTTTGAAGCCGGAACGCCCAACACCGGCGGCATTATCGGGCTTGGGGCGGCGATGGAGTACGTTTCCGCCATTGGCCTTGATGCCATTGCCGAGTACGAGCAGACGCTGATGCATTACGCCCTGGCCGAGCTGGCCAGCGTGCCGGATCTGACGCTCTACGGCCCGGCCGATCGTCAGGGGGTGATCGCCTTTAACCTTGGCAAACACCACGCCTATGACGTCGGCAGTTTCCTCGATAACTACGGGGTGGCGGTGCGCACCGGACACCACTGCGCCATGCCGCTGATGGCGTTCTATCAGGTACCGGCGATGTGCCGCGCATCGCTGGTGATGTACAACACACTGGAAGAGGTCGACAGACTGGTGGCCGGGTTGAAAAGAATCCACCACCTGCTGGGCTAAAAGAGGGCAAGAGATGGCTGCATTGCCAGACAGAGATAAATTGCTGCGCAACTTTACCCGTTGCGCAAACTGGGAAGAGAAATACCTCTACATCATCGAGCTGGGGCAGCGTCTGCCTGCCCTCAGTGAAAGCGCGCGCATCCCTGAAAATAGTATTCAGGGCTGTCAGAGCCAGGTGTGGATAATAATGCACCAGAACGCGTCCGGAATGATTGAATTAGCGGGCGACAGTGATGCGGCAATAGTAAAAGGCCTTATTGCTGTCGTGTTTATTTTATATCAACAGATGTCCCCTCAGGATATTGTCGCTTTTGACGTGCGCCCGTGGTTTGAAAAAATGGCGCTTACCCAGCATTTAACGCCTTCCCGCTCTCAGGGGCTTGAGGCGATGATCCGCGCAATCCGCACCAAAGCCGCCAACATTAGCTAAACTTACAGGACAGCTATCATTCTGTTTCACGAGGTGGTTCCCGCCTCGTGGGTTTTTCAGCATTCTGACGCTCAGTCAGTGAATAAGGAATCTCAGCATGAAGCGCGCGTCCCTTGTAACTCTTATTCTCTTTGGTTCGCTCAGCGCGCTTAATAGCGCCTGGGCGGTGGATTATCCCTTGCCACCGGCAGGCAGTCGGCTTATCGGGCAAAATCAGACCTATGTGATTCAGGAAGGCGATAATAAGCTGCAGTCCATTGCGCGCCGGTTTAATACCGCTGCGCACCTAATCCTCGAAACCAATAATACTATCGCCCCGGTCTATCCGGCGCCGGGAACGCAGATCACCATTCCATCGCAAATGCTGTTGCCGGACACTCCCCGGGAGGGGATCGTGGTGAACCTGGCGGAGCTGCGGCTCTACTTCTATCCGCCGGGGGAAAATATCGTGCAGGTCTATCCGTTGGGGATAGGCCAACTGGGTCTGGAAACGCCGGTGACCGTCACCCGCATTAGCCAGAAAATCCCTAATCCTACCTGGACCCCCACAGCGGGCATCAGAGCGCGCTCGCTGGAGCAGGGCATCAAGCTGCCCCCGGTGGTACCCGCCGGGCCGAATAACCCGCTGGGGCGCTTTGCGCTGCGTCTGGGCGTGGGTAACGGTGAGTACCTGATCCACGGCACCAGCGCACCGGATAGCGTTGGGCTGCGCGTCAGCTCCGGCTGTATGCGCATGAATGCGCCGGATATCAAAGCGCTCTTCGCCCAGACCTCGGTCGGCACGCGGGTGCAGATCATCAACGAGCCGGTGAAGTTCTCGGTTGAGCCGGACGGTAAACGCTACGTTGAAGTGCATCGTCCACTGGCGTCGGTGGAGGGGGAAAACCCGCAAACCCTGGCGATCGCGCAATCCAGTGCGCTTGCATCCTTTATGGCGCAGAGCGGTAGCGATAAGACGTTAGTGAACAAAGCGTTGTCGCGTCGGGCAGGGATCCCAGTGGTGGTATCGACTGGGGCCGGGCCGCAGGTCGAGAGTACGGGGTTGTCAGCCCGTAATACGCAACTGCCGGTGGCAGCGACTCAGGGTGGGCATGAAGTGGCGATTCAGTAAAGCGAAATTCAGGGTAAAAAAAATGGCGCACAATGTGCGCCATTTTATTAACACAGGTACTATTACTTACGGTATTTAGTAGCCTGGTTGTCCAGACGCTGGTTAGCGCGTGCTGCGTCATCTTTAGCAGCCTGAACGTCGGAACGCATTGCGTTCACGTCGTTGCTCAGCTGGTCAACTTTAGCGTTCAGAGTCTGAACGTCAGAAGACAGCTGATCGATTTTAGCATTGCTGGAGCAACCTGCCAGCAGAGTAGAACCCAGGATTACCGCGCCCAGTACCAGTTTAGTACGATTCATTATTAATACCCTCTAGATTGAGTTAATCTCCATGTAGCGTTACAAGTATTACACAAAGTTTTTTAGGTTGAGAATATTTTTTTGATGGGAATATGCCTATTTTTGATCGTTCGCTCAAAGAAACACCTGTTTTGACTTTTTCGTGAAAAATATTGTGCAAAAACAGACAATTTTCATCGGATTCATCTTAGAAAACGTACCCGTTAAATAGAAAAACCCGATTTGCTTTTTTAATAAGTTTGGTTGATAGCGGAAATAAAAAAAGCGCCCCGAAGGACGCTTTTTATACAAATTAATTCGTTCGATATTATTACAGGACGTGAACAGATGCGGTATTAGTGGTGCCGCTTGGTACCAGCGCGCCAGAAACCATCACCACAACGTCACCTTTCTGCGCCAGGCCACGCTCAACCAGCTGCAGGGCCACTTCTTTACCCAGACGGTAGAAATCATCGGTAGAGGCGATCTCTTTCACCAGGTGCGGCACAACGCCTTTGCTCAGCACCAGCTGACGGGCGGTGGTTTCGTTGGTGGTCAGCGCGAGGATAGTCGCATCCGGGAAGTATTTGCGCACAGCGCGAGCAGATTTACCGCCCTGAGTGGCAACCACGATCAGTGGCGCTTCCAGTTTCTCAGCGGTTTCTACCGCACCGCGGCATACCGCTTCGGTAATGCGCAGCTTACGGCTGTCGTTGTTGTAGTCCAGACGGCTTTTCATCACGCGGTCAGTACGCTCGCAGATGGTGGCCATGATGGAAACGGCTTCCAGCGGGTATTTACCCTTCGCGGATTCACCGGACAGCATTACTGCATCGGTACCGTCAAGGATGGCGTTCGCTACGTCACCGGCTTCTGCGCGGGTTGGACGTGGGTTTTTGATCATCGAATCCAGCATCTGGGTCGCGGTGATTACCACTTTACGTGCGCGAACACACTTCTCGATCATCATCTTCTGCGCGAAGATCACTTCTTCAACCGGGATCTCAACGCCCAGGTCACCACGTGCAACCATGATGCCGTCTGACGCTTCGAGGATTTCGTCGAAGTTGTTCAGGCCTTCCTGGTTTTCGATTTTGGAGATGATCTGGATGTGCTCGCCGCCGTGCGCTTTGAGGTGCTCACGGATTTCAACCACGTCAGAACGCTTACGGATGAAGGACGCAGCAACGAAATCAACGCCTTGCTCGCAGCCGAAGATCAGGTCCTGTTTGTCTTTTTCTGCCAGAGCAGGCAGGGCGATGGAAACGCCTGGCAGGTTAACGCCTTTGTTTTCGCCGAGGTCGCCGTTGTTCAGCACTTTACAAACAACGTTTTTGCCTTCGATAGCGGTGACTTCCATACCGATCAGGCCATCGTCCACCAGGACGGTGTTGCCAACGGACAGATCGCTGGTGAAGCCTTCATAAGTCACAGCAACGATTTCGCTGTTGCCGACAACGGACTTGTCAGTGGTGAAGGTGAAAGTCTGTCCCGCTTTCAGCGAAACGTCATTACCGCCTTCCAGTTTAATGGTACGAATTTCTGGACCTTTGGTATCCAGCAGGATTGCTGCTTTTTTACCGGTCTTGCTCATCACGTTGCGCAGGTTCTGGATGCGCTGACCGTGTTCAGCATAGTCACCGTGAGAGAAGTTCAGACGCATAACGTTCATGCCGGCGTCCAGCATTTTGGTCAGCATCTCTTCAGATTCGGTTTTCGGGCCGATGGTGCAAACAATTTTCGTCTTTTTCATGACAGTCTTAGTCTTTAAGTTGGGAAGGATATGGAAATCTCGCTCCAGGGGCGCACTGCCGCGGAGTCAAACCTGTGTTGCAAAATCGTATATGACACGCACTAAGGATAGGAGACATCAAATGAGCGTGCAGAAGAAAGTGTGCCTGAGTGACAGCCCAACGAAGGAGAGGAGAAGTTGTACGTTGTTTTTTGTATTCCAAGCGCTGAAACCATTCACCAGGGATTAGGCGCACATTATACGCTTAAAAATGCGCAAAAGGGAAAGAAAAACAGCGTTTCAAAAATATTATATGCCGTTTCACAACGGATTGTTATCAAGGCGTTAAGGCATGATGACAACCTATGGCGGCAGGCGAGGGGCCTGCCGTTTTTTGGTTAATCTTTCAGCGCCTGACTGAGATCGGCAATCAGATCCTGCGCATCTTCGATCCCCACCGACAGGCGGATCAGCTGCGGGGTAATGCCGTTTGCCAGCCGCTGTGCTAAGGGGATTGACGCGTGGGTCATGCTGTAAGGCTGGCTGACCAGGCTCTCCACCCCGCCCAGGCTTTCCGCGAGGGTGAACAATTTCAGCTTGCGGATCACGTCACCGGCACGTTGCGCATCCCCTTTCACCACAATGGAAATCATCCCGCCCGGCAGTGCCATCTGGCTGCGGGCCAGCTGATACTGCGGGTGTGATTCCAGGCCCGGATAAAACACCTTTTCCACCTGCGGATGCTGCTCGAGCCACTGTGCCAGCGTCTGGGCGTTAGCGCTGTGTTTTTCGACGCGCAGGGAGAGGGTGCGAATACCCCGCAGGGTCAGGAAGCTGCTGAAGGGATCCAGAACCCCGCCGACGGCGTTTTGCAGATAGCCGAGCTTTTCGGCCAGGGTCGGGTTATCACCCACCACCGCCAGTCCGGCCACTACGTCCGAGTGGCCGTTCAGGTATTTGGTGGCAGAGTGCACCACAATATCAAAACCTGACTCCAGCGGACGGTGAATGACCGGCGAGGCAAAGGTGTTATCCGCCACGCTGATGAGATTATGCCGATGCGCAATAGCGGCGATAGCGTTGAGATCGGCCAGCTTCAGCAGCGGGTTGGTCGGGGTTTCCACCCACAGCATCCGGGTTTCCGGGCGGATCGCCGCCTCCAGCCCGGCCAGATCGTCCGGTTTGACCCAGCTGACCTGCAGCCCGGTGCTGCGTTTGCGCACGTTCTCAATCAGGCGGTAAGTTCCGCCATACACATCGTCAATGGCGACAATGTGGCTGTCTTTGTCCAGCAGTTCGAGCACGGTAGAAATGGCCGCCAGGCCGGAGGCAAAGGCGTAGCCCCGCGTGCCGCCCTCCAGTTCGGCGATGGCGGTTTCCAGCGCATGACGGGTCGGGTTGCCGCTGCGGGAATATTCGTAGCCGGTGTGTTCCCCCGGCGACGGTTGCGCAAACGTCGAGGTGGCGTAAATGGGCGGCATGACCGCACCGTGTTGATCGTTAAATTCGCCGCTGTGGACGCTCAGGGTCGCTAAGTTTTTCATCATTATTCCTTTATGGCTGGAGACGGTTGCGCCAGGCGGTCAGCACGTCGCTGCGCGTGATCAGGCCCAGAAAACGGTCGTTGTCATTAATTACGGCCACCAGGCCACGGTCGAAGATGGCGTGCAGGGCGCTCTCCGGGGCGTGCTTATCGAGGAACTCAACCTGCCGGGTCATTGCCGCCGTCACCGGCAGGGCGAAACGCTCCCCCTCGCCGCCGATATGGCGCAAGAGATCCCACTCATCGATGATGCCGACGACCCGACCGTTTTCCAGCACCGGCAGCTGGGAGATGTCATACAGACGCATGCGTGCCAGCACGGTGGAGAGGGTGTCATCCGGGGCGGCGGTGACGGTGGCACCTTCATCGTGACGCAGGGCGATGTAATCCGAGAGATCCCCCGCCTGCGGGCGGGCGATCAGCCCCTGCTGCCGCATCCAGTCGTCGTTGAACATCTTCGAAAGGTATTTGTTGCCGCTGTCGCAGGCGAAGGTCACCACGCGCTTCGGCGTAGTCTGGGCCTGACAATATTTCAGCGCCGCGGCCAGCAGAGTGCCGCTGGAGGAGCCCGCCAGAATGCCTTCCGTTTTCAGCAGATCGCGGGCGGTGGTGAAGGCTTCCCGGTCGGTGATCCGCCAGGCGCGATTCACCCCTTCGATGTGGGCCAGCGGCGGGATAAAGTCTTCGCCTATCCCCTCCACCAGCCAGGATCCGGCATCCTGATAGCGTCCGGTCTCCACCTGGTCGGCCAGCACCGACCCGGCCGGATCGGCAAGCACAAACTCCGTCTGCGGGGAGTGTTCCGCAAACCACGCCTGCAGGCCGCCCAGCGTCCCGCCGGAGCCGACGCCAACCACGATGGCGTCAATCTTCCCCTCGAGCTGCTCAAAGAGTTCCGGCGCGGTGGTGGTGCGGTGCGCCAGCGGGTTGGCTTCGTTATTAAACTGGTCGATATAGAATGCGCCCGGCAGCTCGTTCGCCAGACGCTGAGCGTAATCCTGATAATAGGCCGGATGGCCTTTATTAACGTCCGAGCGGGTCAGTACCACCTGAGCCCCCAGCGCGCGCAGGTGGAAAATCTTCTCGCGGCTCATTTTGTCCGGCACCACCAGGATCAGCGAGTAGCCTATCTGGGCCGCAATCAGCGCCAGACCCAGCCCCGTATTGCCTGCCGTGGCCTCAATAATGGTGCCGCCGGGCTGGAGCTGGCCGCTGCGCTCGGCTTCGTTAATCATCGACAGCGCGACGCGGTCTTTAATTGAGCCACCGGGGTTCTGGTTTTCCAGCTTCAGAAACAGCGAGCAGGGGCCGGTATCCAGCTTGTGTAACTGGATGAGGGGCGTCTGGCCAATCAGTTCGGTGACGGAGTGGTAAATCGTCATGATGTTTTCCTGTCAGAGGGTCATGACCGGATGATAGGGCCGTAAAATTTTCTCTATAAAGAACGTTTCACTGCCTTTTAGAACAGAAATGAATATTCATCATGATTTCAGAAGTAAGGACAGCAAGACGTAAAGTTGTCCGGATGTCAGGATGGCTGAATCCGCATGAAATGCTGTAAAAATAGCCATTTTTGCCGGGAAGGGGCTGTGGGATATGCATCTGGCAGATAATGATTGCTGAAATTCATCTAAATCCTCTGCGGCCAGTCATTCCGCTCGTTATTCCTTGCTGTTATAAGAAATTCCTTTTTGGTCATTTCAAACCTGATAACGGCTGTTTACTATCTTTTGGACATCCATACTGCTAAACTGCCATGAGCGACGGATCACGATAAGAATGATAGTACTCAGGAATATTTCGAAGATTTTTGACAACGGAAAAGTGGCGCTGACGGCCGTTGATAACGTGAACCTGACGATAGAGCAGGGACAGATTTATGGAATTATTGGCTACAGCGGTGCCGGTAAAAGCACCTTAATCCGCCTGCTCAACGGGCTGGAAAAACCGACCGCCGGCAGCGTGACTATTAACGGGCAGGACATCTCCGCCGCCAAAGGCGAAACCCTGCGCCAGGCGCGGCTGAAGATCAGTATGGTGTTCCAGCACTTCAACCTGCTGTGGTCCCGCACCGTGAGCGAGAACATCGCCTTCTCGATGCAGATTGCCGGGGTGCCCAAAGCCAGAATTAACGCCCGCGTGGCGGAACTGGTGGAGCTGGTGGGGCTGAAAGGCCGCGAACAGGCTTACCCGTCCCAGCTCAGCGGTGGGCAAAAGCAGCGCGTCGGCATTGCCCGCGCGCTGGCAAATAACCCGGATGTGCTGCTCTGCGACGAAGCCACCTCAGCGCTGGATCCGCAGACTACCGATCAGATCCTCGATCTGCTCCTCGACATTAATCGTCGCTTCAAGCTGACCATCGTGCTCATCACCCATGAGATGCACGTGGTGCGCAAAATCTGTGACCGCGTGGCGGTGATGGAAAACGGCAAAGTCGTGGAAGAGGGCGAGGTGCTGCAGGTCTTCACCCACCCGCAGCAGCCGATTACGCAACAGTTTGTCCGTCAGGTCAGCCAGTACGCTGAAGAAGAGACGTTCAACACCGAGCTGGCGAACGAGCTGGAAGGCACCGTCATCAAGCTGACATTCACCGGCCACAGTACCCACAAGCCGATTGTCGGGGAGCTGACCCTGCGCTACGGCCTGCCGTTTAACATCCTGCACGGCAAAATGACGCAAACCGCCCACGGCGTGTTCGGCCAGCTCTGGCTGCACGTGGTGGCAACCGAAGAACAACTGAACAATATCCTCGCCGACCTGCAGCACAGTGATATTGAAGGCGAGGTAGTTAAACATGGCTGAGAATCTCTTCCCGCACCTGAAATGGGACCAGCTCTGGGCCGCCACCCTGGAAACGCTGTACATGACGGCCCTCTCCGGCGTCGCGACCTTTGTGCTCGGGCTGGTCCTCGGCCTGGCGCTGTTTTTAACCGCCCGGGGTGGCATGTTCCACAACCGCACGGTCTACAGCGTGATTTCGATTGTGGTGAACGTGTTCCGTTCTATCCCGTTCATCATCCTGATTGTGCTGCTGATCCCCTTCACCAAAACCGTGGTGGGGACCATCCTCGGGGCGAATGCCGCGCTGCCCGCGTTGATAGTCGGTGCCGCGCCGTTCTATGCACGTCTGGTGGAGATTGCCCTGCGTGAAGTGGACAAAGGGGTGATCGAGGCGACGCGCTCAATGGGTGCCCGACTGAGCACCTTAATTTTTCGGGTTTTACTGCCGGAATCATCACCTGCCCTGGTCTCTGGGATCACGGTAACGCTGATTGCGCTGGTCAGTTACAGCGCAATGGCGGGGGTGATTGGTGCCGGTGGTCTGGGAAATCTGGCTTATCTGGAAGGATTCCAACGCAACCATGGTGACGTCACGCTGGTGGCAACGGTGACCATATTGATCATCGTTTTCATTATCCAGTTCTGCGGCGACATCATCACATCACTGTTAGATAAAAGATAAACACTAATAACACACAGGAACCATCATCATGAAAAAGACACTGACGTTGATCGCCGCAGCAACCCTGAGCGCCCTGAGCTTTGCCTCCTGGGCTGATACCCTGACCGTGGGCGCGTCCAACACGCCGCATGCGGAAATCCTGGAGCAGGCGAAGCCGATTCTGGCGAAGCAGGGTATCGACCTGGAGATCAAACCGTTCCAGGATTACATCCTGCCGAACACCGCGCTGGCCGGTCGTGACATCGACGCCAACTACTTCCAGCACATCCCGTACCTGAACAGCGTGCTGAAAGATCACGCCGGGGACAAAGAGTACGATTTCGTCAGCGCCGGTGCGATCCACATCGAGCCAATCGGTATCTACTCCAAAAAGTACAAATCGCTGAAGGATCTGCCGGAAGGCGGCAAAATCATCATGCGTGATGCGGTCTCTGAAGAGGGTCGTATTCTCTCTATCTTCGAGAAAGAGGGCGTGATCAAGCTGAAGCCGGGCATCGACAAAGTGACCGCGCGCATCAGCGATATCGTTGAGAACCCGAAAAAACTGCAGTTTACCCCGAACGTTGAAGCCTCTCTGCTGCCGCAGATGTACAACAACGACGAAGGCGCTGCGGTGGTAATCAACGCCAACTACGCCATCGACGCCGGTCTGGATCCGGTTCACGACCCGATCGCGGTAGAGAGCGGTGAAAACAACCCGTACGCCAACATCATCACCGTGCACCGTGGCGATGAGAAGAAGAAGGATATCGTGGCGCTGGTGGACGTGCTGCACTCTAAAGAGATTCAGGACTGGATCCGCACCAAATACAAAGGCGCCGTGATCCCGGTTAACAACTAATCCCCTGATTCTGCGTTTAAAAAGCCCGGTGAGTCTCTCGCCGGGCTTCTTTTTTGTATAAGGCTAATGAATGCTTTAAGCTGGCGTTTTCAGGCAATGGAGTGAAGGTCATGGGCAATGTCACCAAAGACGAAGCGCTGTATCAGGAGATGTGTCGCGTGGTAGGTAAAGTGGTGCTGGAGATGCGCGATCTCGGGCAGGAGCCGAAACATATTGTGATCGCCGGGGTCCTGCGCACCGCGCTGGCGAACCAGCGGGTGCAACGCAGTGAATTAACCACCCAGGCGATGGAAACCGTCGTTAAAGCGCTGGCCGGTTAACCTGCCAGCGTTTTGCCAGCTGTTCAATTCCGCAGCACAGCAGGTAATAGACCACCCCCGTAAAGACAAAGATAGCCGCCGGGTAGATCTGCACCCGGTTGTTGACCTGGCCTGCGACGGTGGTCAACTCCGGGACGTTGACGATAAAGGCCAGCGAAGTATCTTTCAGCAGGCTGATAAAAATCCCCAGCAGCGAAGGTAAGGTGTTGCGCAACGTCTGCGGCAGCAGCACCCACACGAGCGTTTGCAGCGCGCCAAACCCCTGCGCCTGCGCTGCCTCAACCTGCCCGGCAGGCAGCGCCCGCAGCCCGGCCAGCACCGAGTGCATCACCGCGGCGGCGGTAAACCACGCCAGCGCCAGGGTCACGGTCAGCGCCCCGGGGAGATCGCCGCCGGTCATCAACGGCAGCAGATACCACAGCCAGAAAATGACAAATATCAGCGGAATACCGCGAATGATCTCGGCCCACAGAAACAGGGTGCTGCGTATGACGCCCGGAAATCGCCACGCCAGCCCCGCCAGCGCAATCCCGCCGGGTAACGCCAGCGCCGCCGCGCCGAAGGCCATCATCAGCGTCAGCAAGACGCCGCCGGGTTGCCCGGCCGCGGCCCGCCCCCAGAGCAGATAATCCAGGTTATCGGTAATCACAGTGAATCCGGCTAGCATTTCTTTTCACTCCGGGGAATCAGCGCGGCTCTTTGCCGCCGTTCGCGTGCAGGACCCAGTTTCGTCAGCAGGACGCCCATCGCCACGCCGCTGAGCAGGTACAGCACCGTGCCGACGCTGAACGCCTCCAGGGCGTGGGCGTTATAGCTCTCGATCTGCCGCACCTGGTAGGTCAGTTCCGCAAAGCCAATCCCGCTCGCCAGCGACGAGAGTTTCATCAGGTTAAGATACTGACCCACCACCGGCTGCCAGGCGTTCGCCAGCCCCTGCGGCAGCAGGATGTAGCGCAGCAGCGGCCAGGCGGAAAAGCCCTGCGCCAGGGCGGCTTCCCGCTGCCCGGCCGACACGGCGCGCAGCCCGGCGGAAATCTCCTCGGTCAAAAAGGCGGAGGTAAAGACCCCCAGCCCCCAGGCGGAGCAGAGAAACTCCGGCGTGAACCACCAGACCTGGCCCGGCAGCACCGACCAGGGGTGATCGTCCATCACAAAGGTGCGCAAATCCGCAGGCAGCCCGTTCCAGGCGGCGAAATACCAGAACAGGAGCTGCACCAGCAGGGGGGTATTGCGAAACAGCGAGATCCACGCGGCGACGATTTTCGCCCCGATGCGTCCCCCGGCGAGACGCAATCCCAGACAGGCGAGGGTGATGAGGCTGGCGACCACCATTCCCGCCAGGGTCACCCACAGGGTGGTGAGAAAACCGGAGAGGATCCACTGCAAGGGCTGGCCGGTCAGCACCCCTTGCCAGTCGAGGGGCGGCATCACGCGCCTCCCGGATGCAGCGGGTTAAGCACCTTCTGCAGAAAACGCTGGGTGCGCGGATGAGTGGGATGCTGGAAGAACTGCTCCGGCGGAGCCACCTCCAGAATATGCCCCCCGTCGATGAACACCACCCGGTCGGCAATCTCCCGGGCAAACTGCATCTCATGGGTGACGACAATCATGGTGATCCCGCTGTGGGCGAGGGCCTTCATCACCAGCAGCACTTCGCCAATCATCTCCGGATCGAGTGCCGAGGTGGGCTCATCAAACAGGATGATCTGCGGCGAGGAGGCCAGCGCCCGGGCGATCGCCACCCGCTGCTGCTGTCCGCCGGATAAGGCCTCCGGATAATGATCGGCTTTATCCGGCAGGCCCACCTGCGCCAGCAGCGCCTCAGCGCGGGTGTCGGCCTCGGCGGGCCGCCAGCCGTGAACGTGCTTCAGCGCCAGGGCGATGTTTTGCCGGGCCGTCAGATGGCTGTAGAGGTTGAACTGTTGAAAGACAAACCCAACCCGGCTGCGCAGCTGGCGCAATGCCTGGCGGCTAAGCTGACGCGTCGATTTGCCGTCGATCAGGATGTCGCCTGAGGTGAGGGTTTCCAGCTGGTTAATAAGGCGGATCAGCGTCGATTTCCCGGAGCCCGAAGGGCCAAGAATAGCCACCACTTCACCCGGCGTGACGCTGAGATTGATGCCTTTCAGCACCGGGCGGTCGCCGTAGCGTTTTGCCACCTCAGAAAAGGTGACGCTGGCCTGCGCCAGATGTGAAAAATCCGCGGCAGGTGCCGCGGAGCGTGAAAATAAACCTGACAGCATATTACTGGGCTTCTATTTTAAAGGCGCGCGGCTGCGGGGAGGGGGTTTGTGGACCAAACCAGACGTCGTAGATCTTCGCCGCCTCGCCGTTACTCTCCAGCTTCACCAGCTCGTCGTTCACCACTTTCAGCAGCGCGGTTTCCCCTTTCTTCACCCCGACGCCGATCTCCTCCTTACTCAGCAGGTCAGGAAGAATTTTAAAGTTGGCTTTGTCCGGGGCCTGGGCCAGCAGCCCGGCCAGAATGGTGCTGTCCTGAGTGATCGCCTGCACGTTGCCGTTGCGCAACGCCGTCAGCGCCAGCGGGATATCGTCATAGGAGAGCACGCGGGACTGCGGGAAGCGCTGATGCAGCGCCTGCTCCCCGGTGGTGCCTTTGACCGCCCCGATTCGCGCCTTGCTGTAGGCCTCCAGTTTATCCGCCCCTTTGGCCGGAACCAGGAACTGCTGCCCGGTCACGAAGTAGGGAGTGGAGAAATCGATCACCTGGGCCCGCTCCGGGGTGATGGTGATATCCGCCACGATCAGATCCGCCTTGCCCGACTGCAGCAGCGGGATACGGTTAGCCGGGTTGGTGGCGACCAGCTCCAGCTTCACCCCGAGGGTTTTCGCCAGCGCTTTGGCGAAATCCACGTCATAGCCGACGATGTCGTGGCTTTTTGCATCTATCGAGCCGAACGGCGGGTTAGCGTCGAAGGTTGCGACTTTCACCACCCCTGCCGCCTTGATATCGGCCAGCTGGTCTGCCAGCGCCTGCGTCGAAGCAATCCCACCTGCGGCCAGCAAACTCAATGCCAGTGCCAGTTTTTTGTATGTTGCCATAGTATCCTCTGAGTCTGTTTTTTTGTTTTGTCCTGCTACGCTCCCATAACCGTCCCTGGCCGCCAAATGCCAATATCGTCTTTGCTATGTGAAAAAAATCATTAGTGAACAGCCTGTTACCGACCGGTAAAAAGAAGAGCTGCTTTTGCGATCCGCGCACATCTTCTGCCGGAATCGGCATTTCTCGCCGCGCCAGATTGCTGGTTTACTGCATACATACTGAACAGATGAGGAACAGGGCAATGGGCAAACTGATGAGTACGTTACGGCGGTTTTTTGCCGCGAAACCGGAAGAGAACAGCGCGCAGCGTATTATTGAATCCATTTTGCCGGTTGCCAGCCTGTATGGCGTGGACATCGCCAACATCGACCCGGAGTGGTTCCATGAGCAAACGCAACGCTGAACACCGCCACGTGCGGGAAACCTACTGGAACGAGGTGTGCGTGATCCCGCGCACGCCCCGCCATTCTGGACGCTAACATCCAAAAATCACCGCAAGTTTTGTCCCCCGCTTAGCTTCCTGCTAAGGTCTCTGGCGTCTTTTCTCGCGTCAGATAAATGAATGAACAGCCAAAAATTTTTACAACGTGGATTTCTGATCTGGCTGATTGCCTGCCTGCTGAGCAGCGTGCTGCTGTATGCCGAACAGATCCGCCGTCAGTTCTGGGATCTGGACCGGGAGTTTGCCGCGGCCTTTGCCGAGGCGGGGGCGGTTCTGACGCAGAACGAATCGGTGCTGCCGCTGTTAAATGGCGACGAAGAACTGGCGGCGCTGCGTAAAAAATTCCCGCAAATCCTCGACCTGCAAAAGACCCAGGGGCGTGCCCTCGACGCCGCGCGGGTTGAACCCGTGGGCGACAGGCAGTACTGGCTTTACAACCCCTGGCGACAGATCCGGGTACTCATTGATACCCGGTCGGTGATCGGTGCCTGGCCGCATTTTACCCGCCTCAGCCTGGATCTCCGCGGCGACGCCTCGCCGCCGCCGACGGAGGCCTTCTGGCACTGGCAACGCCAGTTCACTCAGCACACCCAACCCTTTATTCTGCGGGCCGACGCCCGACCGGCGTGGCTGAACGTGGCCCTGGTGCCGCATTTTCTGCTCTGGCTGGGGTGGGCCGTGGTGATGGCGGCAGGCGGCGTGATCCTCTGGCAGCGTAAGCAGCGGCAAAACGCCGACCAGCGCGCCCGCTATTACCAGCATGCCAGGCTCAATACCCTGGGGGAGATCACTGCGGGCATCGTGCATGAGATCAACCAGCCTCTGACCGCGGTCCAGACCTGGATCCAGGGGGCGCAGCGTCAGCTGCGGCAGGGTAACCCCGAGGCGGTCTCTCAGGCTCTCGGCTCGGCGCTGGTGCAAACCCAGCGAATAGGCGAGCTGCTGACCCGCTTTCGGGAACATGTTACTCAGGAGAGGGTGGACCTCGTCGAGGTGGATCTGGCCCGCTGTTGGCAACAGGTGGGCAACCTGCTGGAGCACGAGCGCACCGCCAGTCCCGTCCGTCTTACCCATGATTTTGCCCCGGATGCCCGCACTCTCTGCGCCGACCGGCTGTGGCTGGAGCAGGTGCTGCATAACATCCTCAGCAACGCCATCCAGGCGCAGCAGGAGCGAGCGGCGGGCTGGGTACACATCCGCAGCCAGCGCAGCGGGGAGTTCATTCAGATTGAGATTACCGACGGCGGGCCGGGCTTTACCCCGGATGCCTTACATAACGCCTTTATGCCCTTCTATAGCGGGCGGCAGGGCGGTATCGGCCTGGGCATGACCTTAACGGAGTCGTTAGTCACCAGAATGAATGGCACCCTGACGCTGGATAACCCCCCGGAAGGCGGGGCCAGGGTCCGGTTGCAGTTTGCTTATCACGGGAGTCAGAAAAATGGATAACGTCATCTGGTTAATTGACGATGATGCCTCGGTCAGGGAGTCGCTGGTGTTTCTGCTCTCCGGGATGAAGTGGCGCGTTGAGCCTTACGAGAGTATTGCCGCCTTCACCGCTGCTCACGGCGAGGAGAAGGCCCTGACCGGCTGCCTGCTGCTGGATATGCGCATGCCGGGTAAAGGCGGGCTGGCCTGGCTGGAGGAGGGGGCATGGCCCTGGCCGCTGCTGCCGGTGATCCTGATGACCGGCCACGGCACCATCGATGCCTGTCGCCGGGCGTTTCATAACGGGGTGTTTGAGTTTTTCACCAAGCCGCTGGATGCCGACAAGTTGATTGAATCCATCGCCGCCGCGCTGGCCGAGAGCCAGCAGCGGGTGGGGCGCTGGCAGGAGGCCAGGCGGGTCAGGGCGCTGTTTGAGCAGCTCACTGCCCGGGAACACGAGGTGCTGCTGGCCCTGATGGAGGGGAGCAGTAATAAAGAGGTCGCCGCCCGACTCAACCTCTCGCCGCGAACGGTGGAAGCGCACCGGGCAGCGGTGTTCCTCAAGCTGGGGGTCGCCAGCCTGGTACAGGCCATCCGGGAATATGACAAATTGCAATCCGTAGAACTACCAGGATAACCCCGTAGTCAACCGAATAACATTCCTTCGCCCGCTTCGGTACGCTGCATCTGTTTCCACTTACCCGAGGATGTGCGATGAAAAAGTTAATGATGGCAGCAGTCTGTGTGGTCGGGATGGTCAGCGTATCGGCGCAGGCCCAGTCCGTGACGCAAAAGAATCTCTCCCTGACCCAGGCGAACGCGTTAGCCAGCGCGGCTATTCAGGCCTGCACGACCAAAAATTATCAGGTCAGCGTCACGGTGGTGGATCGTGCCGGGGTGGTTAAAGCGGTACAGCGCACGGACAATGCCGGTCCGCACACCCTGAAAGCCAGCGAGATGAAAGCCTTTACCGCGCTCAGCACCAAAAATGCCTCAGGCAAGGTAATGGAGTCCGCGCAAAGCAACGCGGGGGCTCAGAACCTGCGTGATATCCCGGGTCTGCTGCTGCTGGCCGGTGGTTTGCCGGTGAAGGAAGGGGATGAAGTGATCGGGGCCATCGGGATTGGCGGCGCGCCGGGTGGGCATCTGGATGAAGCCTGCGCCCAGCAAGCGATTGAGGCTATGACGAAAGCGTAATCATTTTCCGGCCTAGGGGTAGTGTTGTAGGCCGGGTAAGGCGAAAGGCGCCACCCGGCAAAAAGCCCCGGACGATCGCCGGGGCTTTTTACATCAGATCTTGCAGGCGTCGCCGCAGTCATCGTCCGCTACAATCGCCTGGGCTTTTTTATCCGCATCTTCAAGGCGTTCTGCGTTACGTTCTTCCGCTTCATCCAGCCCGTCAAACACCAGATTGTTGAGATCAATTTCCATCATTTACCTGCTTTGTTCGGTTTTTGTTCCAGGTCGTATTATAGAGCAAAACAAGGGAGTGAGGCACCCCAGCGCACATAAGGATAATCCTTGCCATACTCATCTCTTATCCGGCTAAGGAGACCTCATGATCGTCCTCTGTAAAACCTGCGGCACGTCCTATGACGTGGAACCGCAACAGTGCGCCATTTGCGAAGATGAACGCCAGTACGTGCCCGCGACCGGGCAGGCGTGGGTGGATTTCAGCACCCTGACCGCCACCCACAGCAACAAGTGGCAGCAGCTCGAAGAGAATCTGCTGAGCATCAAAACCGTTCCCACCTTTGCCATCAGCCAGCGGGCGATCCTGCTGCGTACCCCGCAGGGGAACGTGCTGTGGGACTGCATCGCCAACCTCGACCCCGCCACCCATGATCTGGTGACGGCGTTGGGCGGGATCGACGCCATTGCCATCTCCCACCCGCACTACTACACCACCATGCAGGACTGGGCCGCGGCCTTTGATGCCCCGGTGTATCTGCATGCCAGCGATCGCCAGTGGGTGATGCGCGACAGTCCCGCCCTGCGCTTCTGGGAGGGGGATGCCCTTGAGATTGCCCCGCAGGTCAGGCTGCTGCGGCTGGGCGGCCACTTTGCCGGGGGTACGGTGCTGCACTGGAATTTTGACGGGGGTGTAGTGCTGGCCGGGGATATCCTGCAGGTGACCCCGGGAAAAGACGCGGTCTCCTTTATGTGGAGCTACCCGAATATGCTGCCGCTGCCGGCCAGTGAGGTAAGCAGGATCGCCGCCCGTCTGGACGATGTGCGCTTCGAACGGCTCTACGGGGCCTTTGAAGGGCAGAACATTTCCGCCCACGCGCGGGAGATTGTCATGCGGTCGGCGCAGAAATATATTGCTTGTCTGAACTCGGGCCCGGTGGGTAAACTCGAAAAACCGTGATCTCGATCATGCCTGTACAATCACAAAAAAATGAGACTTTGCTATGCAACATATCATTGAAGGTTTTCTCAGCTTTCAAAAAGAAGTTTTTCCGCAACGTAAAGACCTGTTCCGCAGTCTGGCCTCCAGCCAGAATCCCAAAGCGCTGTTCATCTCCTGTTCTGACAGCCGTCTGGTGCCGGAATTAGTCACCCAGCAGGAGCCGGGACAGCTCTTTGTCATTCGTAATGCGGGTAACATCGTGCCACCTTTCGGACCAGAGCCGGGCGGCGTCTCCGCCACCATCGAATATGCCGTAGTGGCGCTGGGCGTCACCGATATCGTGATCTGCGGCCACTCCAACTGCGGTGCTATGAAGGCAATTGCCGACAACGCCAACCTCGAGCCGATGCCGGCCGTGTCGCACTGGCTGCGTTACTCCGATGCCGCCAAAGCGGTGGTGGAGAATAAAACCTGGGACACCCCGACCGACAAGGTCAACGCCATGGTGCAGGAAAACGTCTTCGCCCAGCTGAGCAACATCAAAACCCACCCGTCGGTGGCGGTCGGCCTGCGTAACAACGCTATCCGCCTGCACGGCTGGGTTTACGATATCGAAAGCGGGGACATTCGCGCCCTGGACAAAGAGTCGAAAACCTTCGTCTCCCTGTCCGAAAACCCGGGCGTCTACTTCGAGTAACACGCACCTTCAGGGCGGGTTTTCCCGCCCTGAGTCTTTTAAGGCAGCGCTTCCAGCCTGCGTCCCGCCCGCTTCGCCGTTTCAGGCAGCAGATCCTCCGCCGTGACATAACCGTCCGGATCGAGGCAGCGATTGGCCGCTCTGGCCTGGGCAAGGATCTTTTCATCCCAGTAGATGCGCTTACGCCGATCGCCCTCGGTGGTGAGGATGCATTCCATATCGCCGCTCAGCGCGCGGTAAGAGCGCCAGCTGTTCTCCGGAATCGAAATCACCGAGCGCTCAGGGGCGATAATGCTCACCTCTTCACCGTCCACATTCCAGGTCACCTCCAGGGTGCCCTTAAAGACCATGATCACCTGCACGTCCGGGCACAGATGACGCCCGACCAGATGATCGGATTTCAGGCGCAGCCACTCCACGGAGAAGCCGTGCGGATTAACGATAGCGGGAGTCGCGTGTTTATCCTGGCTGATGCCGAAGCCAATCACCGGCGCAATTTCGCCCCCGTGGCCCGGCAGCACCGAATCCAGCAGCCCCGCCGCCGACCAGCGACGATCTTCGCCGGTCACCGCCCGCTGACGCATCTCCTCCACGGAGTAGTGACGCAGGGCGGCAATCTCTTCCGGTGCAAGCGGGGTCAGTAGCCCCGCCGGTTCCGGCAGCGTGTCCCCCGCGTTGACGTCGATAAGCATATTCTCCTTGCTCAGATACAGGCCGTACTCGCGGGCGGCGTCCAGAATCGACGGATGCCAGATAATCCCCCCGGTGTGGTTGCCCCCCAGCACCGTGTAGACCATGCCGCAGGTCTCTTCTTTACTGACGTTGGTAAAGCCGCGGAAGATCCAGGTCGGAATCGACAGAATGGCCGGAGCGCTGAACTCGGCTTCGTTTTCGCCGTTGGCTCCCCAGCGGAATCGCCAGGTCCCCTCATGGATCAAAAAGACTTCGGCGGTGAAGTGCAGGTGCAGGTTGTTGGTCACCCCTTTCGGCATGGCCGCAGCGCCAATGTTAAAGCCGTGCGGCTCCGGGATGTTCACCACCTGGGCGGAGGACTGGGTCACGCCCGGCCCAATAAAAGAGTAGTTCTGCTTGAGGTGGGAGCCGGGAAGTTTGCAATCGATAAACGCCAGATTGCAGGAGACCATATCTTCAGGGGCAACCAGACGGCTTCTGGCCTGTTCCGGGGTAATGTGACGTGCTTTCATTTTCTCTCCTGTTAATAGCCTGATGCGCCGATCGTGGGGATCGTGTTGCCGCGCGCCTGAGCGACGGCTTCGCGCGAGGCGCGGCCAAGTTGCATGACATCGTTGGCGGGGGTGACAAACTGGAAGCCTTCGCCGATACGCCGGGCGGCGGCCTCGCCGGAGGTACAAAAGATCCCGGCGATTTTTTGCTGCTGGCGACAGCGGCTGACAACCAACTCAACGGCGGCCAGCATCTCCGGATGACGGGATTCGGCGCTGGCGCTGCCGGTCAACGTCAGGGACAGATCGTTAGGGCCGATAAACACCCCGTCCAGCCCCTCGGTCGCCAGGATCGCCTCGAGGTTCGCCAGCCCGTCGCGGGTTTCGATCATCGCCAGGGTCAGAATCTCGTCATTGGCGTGCTGAGGGTAATCGGCCCCGCCGTAGAGCAAGCCGCGGGCCGGACCAAAAGAGCGGTTGCCCAGCGGCGGATAGCGGCAGGCGGCGACAAAGCGCCGGGCCTCCTCCGGGGTGGAGATCATCGGGCAGATAATGCCGTAGGCCCCGGCATCCAGCATACGCATGATCTGCGCCGGATCGTTATCGGCCACTCGCACCAGCGGCACCGCCGGGGTGGCGGAGAGCGCCTGCAACATGGCGAGCGCACTGGCGAAGTCGATCATCCCGTGCTGGAGATCGACCGTCACCGCGTCATAGCCCTGATGCCCGAGGATTTCGGCGCTGTAGCTGGAGGGGATCGCCAGCCAGCCGTTGATAATGGCGGCGTTTTCACGTCCCGCCCTGAGTTTATTCTTGCGCATCTGTACACTCCTGAATCCACTGGCGTAGCGGGGGCGCGACCTCATCGGGCGCTTCGAGCAACGTGAAGTGCCCGGCCGCGGCGAGGCTGACGCACCTCGCCTGCGGGGCGCTCTGTGCAACCAGCCGGTGGTGATGGGGCGTGCAGATGGGATCCTGCACGCCGTTGATAATGATGATGGGGCTGGCCAGCGAGGCCAGCGCCCCGCGATTATCCTGCCGGGTAATGGCGATCTCCGTCTGGGCCGCCAGGGTCTCGAGGCCACTCTCCTCCGCCATCCGGCAGATAAGATCGCGTAAGGCCTGGTCAGCCACCCGCGAGGGGGCCACGTACGTCGGCCACAGGCTGGAGGAGAGCCAGCGGGTGAGTCCCTGCTGCCGGGCGGCGCTCACCGCCTCGCGCCGTGCCGGGGCCTGTTCCGGCGGAACGGCAAGGGGATTGACCGACAGCAGCGCCAGTCCGGCAATGCGCCCGGGGGCATCTGCGACCATCTGCAGGGCCACTATTGCCCCCAGCGAAAACCCGGCCAGCAGGAAGCGCGGCGGGAGCTGTTCCAGCAGCCGCTGCGCGGCCTGTTCCGCCGACCTGTCCGCCGTCAGCCTGGGGCAGATCACCGCAGACAGAGAGAGCCGGGCCAGCACCGGCTGCCAGAGCCGGGCGTTACAGAGGGTGCCGCCAAGCAAAACCAGCGGCAGGGCGTGATTATCCACAGTCTCACTCCTCAGGTTGCGGTCCAGCCGCCGTCGACCATCAGCGCGCTGCCGGTGATCATCCCGGCGGCATCGGAGGCCAGGAAGACCACCGGGCCCATAATGTCCTCCACCTTGCCCAGCCGACGCAGCTTGATGTTGTCCAGCACGTAGCGGCGAAACTCGGGCTCGGCCAGCGACGGCGCGGAAAGCGCGGTCTCAATAAAGGTCGGGCAGAGGGTGTTGACCCGGATCCCGTCTTCACCCAGCTCCAGCGCCATGGCTTTGGTTAACCCTTCCAGGGCAAATTTCGACGCGCAGTAGACGCTGCGGCGGGGGCCACCGACGTGGCCCATCTGCGAGGAGAGATGGATGATGGATCCGGCGATCTGCCGATCGCGCATTCGCGCCGCCACCCGCTGGCTGATAAAGAAGGTCGCCCGCACGTTGACCGCCATCACCGCATCGAAGCTGGCCTCGCTGGCCGTCAGGAAGGGCTCATGGCGCGCCAGCCCGGCGCTGTTCACCAGAATGTCGAACGCGGGCAGATCGGCAAGCACCGACTCCACCTGCGCCACGTCGGTGATATCCAGCGCCACCGGGTGCAGCACCAGCTGGTGCTCAGAGGCGAGCATTGCGGCGGCGTCCAGCCCCTGGCGATCCCGGGCGGCGATCCACACCTGTGCCCCGGCGTGGGCCAGCGCGACGGCGCAGGCAAACCCCAGCCCTCGGGATCCGCCCGTCACCAGCGCGCGCTTGCCGTGCAGGCCAAAGGAGGGCATCTCAGGAAAGATCATGGTTACACCTTCTCTCTGACCGGGGCCGGGGTGGCGTAAGGCACCTCCACCTGACCGTAGCGGCGCACGCGAACGTTGGCTTGCTCCGCGTGACCGGCGAAGCCCTCCAGCAGCGACAGCCGCGAGCAGTAGCTGCCGATCTCGGCGGTGGCTTCATCGCTGAGGACCTTCTGCCAGGTGCAGGTCTTCATGAACTTACCGACCCACAGGCCGCCGGTGTAACGCGCCGCTTTTTGCGTCGGCAGGGTGTGGTTGGTGCCGATCACCTTGTCGCCGTAGGCGACGTTGGTGCGCGGGCCGAGGAACAGCGCGCCGAAGTTGGTCAGATTGGCGAGGAACCAGTCGTCCCGGTCGGTCATCACCTGGACGTGTTCAGAGGCGATGCGATCCGCTTCGGCGAGCATTTCGTCGTAGCTGTCACAGACGATGACTTCCCCGTAGTCGTGCCAGGCCTGGCGGGCAATGTCGGCGGTAGGCAGTTTTTCCAGCAGGCGGTCGATCTCCCGCAGCGTCTCTTTGGCAAGCGCCAGTGAGTTGGTCAGCAGAATCGCCGGGGTGGTGACGCCGTGCTCGGCCTGCCCCAGCAGGTCGGTGGCGCAGATTTCGGCATCGACGCTGTCGTCGGCGATCACCAGGGTTTCGGTGGGACCGGCAAAGAGGTCAATCCCGACCCGGCCAAACAGCTGGCGCTTGGCCTCCGCCACAAAGGCGTTGCCCGGCCCGACCAGCATATCCACCGGGGCCAGGGCATCGGTGCCCAGCGCCATCGCGCCAATCCCCTGAATGCCGCCGAGGGCGTAGATCTCGTTGGCCCCGGCCATCTTCTGCGCCGCTACGATGGCCGGGGCAGGCTCGCCGCCGAACGGCGGGGCGCAGCTGACGATGCGGGAGCAGCCCGCCACGTTGGCGGTAATAATCGACATGTGCGCCGAGGCCAGCAGCGGATATTTTCCGCCCGGGACATAACAGCCCACCGCGTTAATCGGAATATTTTTATGGCCGAGGATCACCCCGGGGCGGGTCTCGATTTCCAGATCCAGCAGACAGGCTTTTTGCGCCCGGGCAAAATTAAAAACCTGCTCCTGAGCAAACTCAATATCGTGAATATCCTGACGGCTCAATTTTTTGATGCAGGCATTAATTTCTGCATCGGTCAGGCGATAATCCTGGCGG
Source organism: Leclercia sp. AS011 (assembly GCF_037152535.1). Taxonomy (NCBI): domain Bacteria; kingdom Pseudomonadati; phylum Pseudomonadota; class Gammaproteobacteria; order Enterobacterales; family Enterobacteriaceae; genus Leclercia; species Leclercia sp. AS011. The sequence continues at coordinate 1,519,872 of NZ_JBBCMA010000001.1, read as the reverse complement.
TCATAGCCATCGAATTTAATAGACAGTTCGCGAATGGCTTTATTCCCGCGTTTTTCAATATCCGCAAGAATAAGCTCCACCGTTTCCCTTATTTGTCGCTGTGCATCCTGACGTTCCTGAACCGGTTTACTGCTTTTAAGTAGATAAGCCACACTCTCTTCCTTCTGTATTTATGATGAGGGGTACCCTCCCGGCGGGCCGGGATTATTTAATCGGGAATAAAAATTACTGGTCGCGCGCGGGCGCGAGGGTGCTATTAAGCGCTAATTCAGTCGACGCCGGTGTTTTACGGGAATAGACCCAGCGCACCGAGAGCGGGGTGGCAATCGCCGCCACGACGGACAGCGCGGCAATAAACAGATAGCCGGACGACAAATTAATGTGCTGCATCATCACGCCCATGATCACCGGTCCGGCGAACATGCCGCAGGAGTAGATGGTCTGGAACAGCCCCATTCGCGTCGACTGCTCATCGGAGGTGGTGTTGACCACGCTCAGGGACATAAAGGCCGCAAACGCCATCCCGAAGGAGAACCCGGCCAGCGCCTGCAGCAGGTAGATCAGATACAGATTGCTGGTGAAGGGGATACCAAAGGTTGAGATGACCTGCAGCACAATGCCCAACACCGCGGTTTTGACCAGCCCCAGGCGCTGATAAAAGACGCTGCTGCACAGGGCTATAGCCAGGGCGTAGAAGATGAGATGGATATTGCTCAGCAGGGTCAGGATCCCGGCGCGGGCACCCAGCTGCTCGGCATAGATCGGGGTGAGGGTGTCGCGGGTGGCAAAGGGCACGAGGATGACGATGGTGGCAAGGATGCCAATCAGCCACACCGAGCGATCGGCCAGCTGCAGGCGGGCCCCGGCGATACAGGCTTTCAGGGTCGGGGCTTTTAGCGGATCGTGGACGTCGCGGATGCGGGTGGTAAGGAACAGTGCCACCAGCGCCGAGACGCAGGAGACGAAAAAGGCGATGTTGTTTGCAAAATAGTGAATTAACAGACCGCCGATACAGTTGCCAAGGAACACTCCCAGCGGCCCGGCCAGCGCCAGAAAGGCCACCGCGGCAGGGGCATCTTTCTGATCAAAGTAGCGAATAAACAGGATGTTGTAGAGCACCCAGGTGGCGGCGGTAACGCCGTCTGCCGCTTTTGCCAGATAGAGGGTGATGGCGTTCGGCTCCAGCCAGGCCAGCGGCCAGGCGACGATCGGCAGCACCAGCGCAAACTGGATAAAGATTTTCCGACTCTTCACCACGTCGGAGACAATCCCCAGCGGGAAGCGGATCAGCAGGGTCGCCAGGCCGCTGGCTCCCATGATGATCCCCATCACCTGCGGCTCCATCCCCTGATTGATCATCATCGGGGCCAGAAATGCATCAATGCTGTGAATACAGATAAAAAACAACACGCTGATGATAAAGAACAGCCGGGCTTCCGGTCGGCGTAACAGTGCTCGAAACATGGTTGAGAACCTCTTCAGAAGTAATGGGTTATAACCATCCAGGTACAACTTTACCGGCCCGCTCCTTATGATGACTGCCCAATCTGCCCGGTACCATTGACGGTATGAAAACTGCGCTGCATACGTATTCAAAAATTGAAGTTACGAAAAGGTTTCAATTTTGTAAAGGTCGTTTGTCACCATTGTGAAAAAAATAATTCTGGCTGTTGCATACGCATGCAAAGATGGTGTAAGACTAAAAAGTACCCGCTTCCTGAAGCGCAGTTTCGCGGGGGGTTACGGCAGGTATCGGGCATAACGCCTTGAATCTGTGCCAGAATGGGGAAGCGAAAGGGATAAGGAACACACGTAATGAAACGTAAGACTTTTACAGCGGTGACCTCGCAGCAGGTGGCGCAGCTGGCGGGAGTATCACAGTCGGCGGTGTCCCGCACCTTCACGCCGGGGGCGAGTATTTCGCCTGCCACGCGTGAAAAGGTGCTGAAGGCGGCACGGGAGCTGGGCTACCGGCCAAACGCCATTGCGCGTTCGCTCAACACCGCCCGCTCGCGCATCATCGGGGTGGTGATCTCCTATTTTGATAACCAGTTTTACCCCCAGGTGCTGGAGGCGCTGGCGCAAAAGCTGGACACCCTCAACTATCACCTGCTGCTGTTTGTCGGTGACCGCGAGGGCAACGTGGATCGGATTTTCGACCAGATCATGCAGTACCGCGTGGACGGCATTGTGCTGGCCTCGGTCACGCTGTCGCTGGATCTGTCGGAGGAGTGTCTGGCCGCCGGGATCCCGGTGGTGCTGTTTAACCGCAGCGAAGAGAGCGGGATGGCCTCAAGCGTCAACAGCAATAACGAGGCGGCCGCCCGTCAGATTGCCGAATTTTTACTGGCCGCAGGGCATCAGCGGTTTGCATTTGTAGGCGGCGTGGCGGATTCGTCCGTCAACATTGCCCGCCAGCGCGGGTATCTGGGCGCTTTGCAGGAGCAGGGAATTGACGATGTCCGGGTGGTCAATGGCAACTATGATCCCCAGCAGACTGCCCGGGCGGCTTATACCCTCTTTTCAGCTTCACCCGCGCCGGACGCCATTTTCGTTGCCAACGACCATATGGCCGTTATCGTGATGGACGTGGCGCGCTACGAGTTTGGCCTGCGGATCCCGGAGGACGTCTCCATCATTGGCTATGACGATATCGGCCCGTCCGGCTGGGCATCCTATGCCTTAACCTCCGCCTCGCAGCCGGTGGAGACGATGGTCGCCGCCACGGTGGAGTTACTGATGAAGCAGATCGACAGCGGCACTATCGAGCCCGAGCAGGTCATCGTCCCGGGCAGGCTGGTGGTTCGCCACTCTGCGCGCCGTCCGCATACGGGCACTATTGATGCAGAGGGTAATTACGTGTTCCAGACCCAGGAGGACAAATGAGCAGATTGCCGGGATTCAGCCCCCAGTTCGACTCCATTCAACAGTTTATTCGCACCCTGACGCACGTGGTCTGGGAGCAGAAGGACATTGGTCAGCTGGCCGACTTTTACGCCACGCCGGTGGTCTTTATCACTCCGGAGAAACAGCTCACCGATCTCGCGCAGTTTATGCGCCTGACCCTCGAGGCGATGCACAGCTTCCCCCAGCGTACGGTGCTGACGGAAGACATTCTGGTGACGGAGAACCCCGGGGAGGAGTATTACGCCGCCCAGCGCACCATCGCCTGTATTCGCCATCAGGGGGAGGGCTTCTTCGGTCCGCCGACCGGGAAAACCGTCTGGGTGCGCACCTGGGCGGATCGAATTTGCGCCGAGGGGGCCGTGCGCCAGGAGTGGCTCCTGCAGGACCGGGCGGCGATTGTGGCCCAGCTGGGGCTCAACGTGCAGGAGTTTGCCCGCAATCTTGGGGTGATGCAGAACCAATTGGGCATCGCCCGGGAAAGCGCCGAAACCCTCGACGCCCGCTGGGCGGGTGGGCCTGAAGGTGATGACGTCGAAGGGCCGATTGCCGGGGTGGTGGAGCGCTATCTGACGATGTGGGCGGGGGGCAACAGCGGCACCGTGCCGGGCCTGTACCATCCTGCCGCCACGCTCTATGCCCCAGGCCACTGCATCGGCACCGGCGAGCAGGAGATCGCCGCGCTGCTCTCGGGCTACCGGGCCTCCTTTGCGGACAGCGAGGTGCAGCTGCACCACCTGATCGTGCGTCGGGATCCCAACGAGCCGGTGCGTATCTCGCTGCGCTGGTCGCTCCTGACCTGGCACGACGGCTACGGCAAGTTTGGCGTTCCGACCCGTAAACCGGTCTCTATTACCGGTATCAGCCAGCTGGAACTGCGCGATGGATTAATTATTCGTGAATATTTAGGAATTGATGAATTAGCTATCTGGTCACAACTCGTTAATTAAGCGCATTATCGTTATCTAAAAATATTTTTTACCTCTGCCGCAATGAATATTGCGGCGCTCTTCTCCATCCATTCCGGGTGCGGGATCGTATTGTCTGAAAATAGATGCAGGAGTTTATATGTCTTCAACCGAAGCAACAAATAAAGCGCCAGCCGTACCTGAGAAAAATAATAAACTCACCCGCGAAGAACCGGTATTACAGGTTGAACGCCGGGACTTTATGGATTTAGTGCCGGAGAAACGCCAGCGCGTACAATCCTTACGGGGATTTGATGATTGCTATACCGATATTGTCGATTATATTGTTCGCTGCACCCATAAAATATGGGATGAACGCGACGTGGGGTTAATTTATACCCACTATACGCACAACTGCGTCTTATATAACGCGCTGGGCACCCTCTATACCCGCGAGCAGGTGGTGCAGGATACCTTACAGCGCCTGGTGGCCTTCCCGGAACGCCGCGGCATGGCGACCCAGGTGATCTGGAACGGTAACGACGTGGACGGCTTCTATACCTCGCATCTGGTCACCGGTAGCGGCCGCCACACCCAGTTCAGCCATCTGGGCAAACCGACCAATCGCACCTTTGTCACCCGCACCGTGGCCGACTGTATGATCCACGAAAACAAAATCTACCGGGAGTGGGTGGTGAGCGACAACATGTCCCTGATGAAGCAGCTGGGGCTCAATACCGACGAGATCGCCTTTAACATGGCGAAAGAGCAGTTCGACAAGGGCTTTCGCGTCACCGACATCGGCGAAAATGGCCGTATGCTGGGGCAGTATCCGCCGGAGATGGTCTGCGACGTCTCCATTGCCCACACCGACACCGAAGAGCAGTGTCTGCGCTGGCTGCACGAGATCTACAACCGCCGGATGCTGGGCAAGATCAAAGAGGTTTACGCCCCGAACGTCCAGTGGCACGGCCCGCTGATGAAAGAGCTGTACGGCACCGCGTCGGTGACGCACCAGACGCTGGCCCTAATCGGCATGATCCCGGACGGCGCCTGGCTGCCGCAGCACATCTGCTCCAATCCGTGCGAGGAGGGCGGTACCAAGGTGGCAGTGCGCTGGATCATTGAGGGTCACCATCTGGGCTACGGCGAGCTGGGTAAACCGACCGGCGAGCGCCTGTTCGTGATGGGCATGTCTCACTACCACATTATCAACGGCAAAATCGTCGACGAGTGGGTGGTTTACGATCACCTGGCACTGCTGGCGCAAATCAAACTGGGTCAAATGGAGGAAGCATAATGTCTGTACAGTCAATCGTTGACCAGGTGAGCTGGATCAAACGTCCTCAGGGGCAGGATGCGCAGGCCGACAGGTCGTTAACCGACACGGTCAGCGCCATTATCGAGCGCGTGAAGCGTGACGGCGACACGGCCCTGAAAGATTTCTCACAGCAGTTTGATAAGCTGGTGCCAGCGCAGTTTGAAGTCACCACCGAGGAGATCGAAACCGCGCTCAGGGAGATGGATCCCCAGACCCGGCGCGACAGCGAGTTTGCCATCCAGCAGGTGCGCCGCTTTGCCGAGGCTCAGCTCGCCACCATGCAGCCGCTGGAGGTGGAAACCCTGCCCGGCGTCCATCTGGGACACCGTATTATCCCCGTTCAGACGGTGGGTTGCTACGTCCCGGGAGGCCGCTACCCGATCCTCTCCGCACCGGTGATGTCCATCGTGCCCGCGACGGTGGCCGGGTGTGAACAGATCATTGCCTGTCTGCCCCCCGGGGCGCATCCGGCGATGATTGCGGTGTGCCACCTGGCAGGGGCACACCGGATCTTTAAAATCGGCGGCGCGCAGGCTATCGCCGCCATGGCCTGGGGTACCGAAAGCGTCCCGGCGGTGGATAAAATCGTCGGGCCGGGCAACGCCTTTGTGAATGAGGCCAAGCGCCAGGTGTTCGGCAAGGTGGGGATCGACGCCCTGGCTGGGCCGAGCGAGATCTTCACCATCGCCGACGACAGCGCGGATGCGCGCATTATTGCCGCCGATCTGCTGGCCCAGGCCGAGCATGATGTCCACACCCGCGTGGGGCTGGCGACCACCAGTCAGGCGATTGCCGAAGGCGTGCTTTCGGAGATCGAGCGCCAGCTCAAGTCGCTGCCTACCGCCGTCACGGCGGGCGAGGCCTGGCGTCGTCAGGGTGAAATCGTGGTCTGTGACAGCGAAGCGCAGCTGATCGCCTTCGCCGACTACATGGCGACCGAGCATCTGCAGGTGCATACCCGGGATCCGCACGGCACGGCGGCGAAAATTCGCAACTACGGCTCGCTGTTTATCGGCCAGAACGCCAGCGTGGTCTTCTCGGATAAATGCTGCGGCACCAACCATACCCTGCCGACCATGGCGGCGGCGCGCTATACCGGCGGGCTGTGGGTAGGGGCCTACGTGAAAATCTGTACCCATCAGTGGATCGACGAGCAGGGCATCGCCGCGATTGCGGAGCCGGCAATCCGCCAGAGCCGTACCGAGGGGATGCAGGGCCACCGCCGCGCCGCGGAGATCCGTCTGCGTCCGGAGGCGCTGGACGCCATCATCTCCGGGCTGCGCGACTAAGGGTGACGGGAGGTCGGGCGCTGGCCTGGCCTCCGGCATGATAAGGGATGCGATGAAAAGACCACGGCTGATTCCCCCGGCGGACGCTGTTGCGGAGATAACCCAACGGCTGGCGATTATCAACGCAAATCCGCAGCTTAACGCCCTTCTCGGGGTTAACCCGAATGCCCTTGCTGAGGCGGCGCAGTATCAGTCGCTGCGCCGTCGCGGCCAGCTTACCGGCCCTCTGCACGGCGTGCCGCTGATCGTCAAAGATAACATCGCCTGCGCCGGGCTGCCTCTGACCCTGGGCTGCGCCGCGCTGGCTCAGCTGCGGGCGAGCACCGATGCGCTGGTGGTGCGTCGGCTGCGGCAGGCCGGGGCGATTATTCTGGCCCGGGCGAACATGTCCGAGTTTGCCTTTGACGTCCGCTCCCGCAGCTCGCTCGGCGGGGACGTGCGCCATCCCCACTTCCCGACCCTTACCGCGGGCGGCTCCAGCGGGGGCAGCGCCGCGGCGGTGGCGGCCGGGATGGCGGAGGGGGCGCTGGGCACCGATACCGGCGGCTCAATCCGTATTCCGTGCAGCTATACCGGGCTGGTGGGGTTAAGGCCGCGGGTGCGCAGGGGGCAGATGGAGGGCATCGCGCCGCTCTCCCTGAGTAAGGACACGGTGGGCCCGATGGTGCACAGCGTGCAGGACGCGGCCCTGCTGCACGCCATTATCCATGGGCAGATGCCGTCCGCCGTTGAACCGGTGTCGCTGAAAGGCGTGCGGCTCGGCGCGATCCGCGTGCTGGAAGGGGAGGATCCTGATCAGCTGGCGGTCTGGTATGACGCCCTCGCGACCCTGAGACGGCAGGGCGCGACACTCGTCGACATTGACCTGCCGATCCTGCCCGAGGTGGCGAGTGCCACCTGCCTGAGCCTGTATGAATTTCGCGTGGCCTTTGACGCCTGGCTGCAGCAGCACCCTGGCGCACCTGCGGATCTGGGGGCGATTGTCGCCTCCGGGCAGTTTTTGCCGGAGTTCAGGCCGCTGCTGACCCAAATGCTCACCTGCGAGAGGTTAAGAACGCCCCCGTGGTTGGCCGGACGGCAGCTGCGGCGTCGGCTGCGCCAGACCCTGGGGCTGCTGGCGGAGAAGGGGCGGCTGGACGGTTTTGTCTATCCGACGGTGGGGCGGATCCCGTACAGCCTGGAGAAAATGCCGCCCGGCTGCGCGCCCGAGCTGGCGGCTATCAGCGGCTTTGCCGCCATCACGCTCCCCTGCGGCACCACGCCAACCGGCTTTCCCGTGGGGCTGGAGATCCTCGCCCCCGGCGGGGAGGAATCGGCACTGCTGGCGCTGGCCGCAGCCTGCGAAACCGCGTTTAGTCTGGCGTAAACGGCAGCCGTCGGCGCACCCGTGTGGCGGGCTGCACCGCGGCTTTCGCCATCGCCTCGCCAATTTCGGCGCACACCACCAGCCCCTGAACAAAGGGGCGGTCGTGCATCAGGTACGGCAGGGCCCCGAAGGCAATTTTCCCGCGCAAGTAGTCCGGGGCGAGAAGGGTGTAGTCATCCCCGACCTCGGGGATCTCTTCGCCAGCCGACTCCAGCTGGTGGCGCAGAACCGGGAACGGCAGGTCTTTGGTTTTGAGCGGTTGCTGCCCGCGCGCGTCGATAAACACATCGAAATACCAGGCCTCGCCCCGGGCGTGGATCACCGTCCGGTCCTCTTTTACCGCCATCTCATAATCGTCACCCAGGGTCAGAATGCTGATGATGCCCGCTTCGCGCAGGGCCAACAGTCTGCGGATCGACTGGGACGGGATTGCCGCATAGTTGTCGATGAAAATACGTGCCAGACCGGCCTTAAAGCGTGCCTTGTCCTGTTTCGTCAGGTGCGGCACAATTTTCTCGACGGCTTCGTGCAGGCGCAGGATGGTGTAGCGCCAGGGCACCGTGCGTTTGTCGCGCTTGTTGCGCTCCACTTCATCGAGGTTAGCGACCGCCCAGCGGAACGGGCCGTGTTTTTCCCGGTCGGCAAACCAGGCGTCGCGAATGCTGTCGGCCGTGAGGGTCTCCAGCGCTATAGCGTCGCACCACTGCGGGTCGGCGTGCTGAAGCTCGGCAACGATCAGCGCAAAGATGCGGTCGAGTAAGCCCTCGGAGCCCTGTTCAATGGCGGCGTCGATTGCCGGTTCGGTGGCAAGCGTTAACGGCTCGTAGGGGATCGGACAGTAGAAGTCGGCTTCCGGCAGGATGCCCGAGCGGGACATCAGCACGATCTTCAGCGCTTCGCTGCCCTCGTCTAACCGGAACTGGATCTGTTCATCATCCGACTCGATGAATTTGCCGTGCTGAACGGCGACGGCCATCGCCGCGTCCAGCCCGCTCAGGGAGGTGCCCATAATGCCCACGTCGCAGGCGCGGATCCTGGCCTCCATCAGCCCGGACCAGGGGCTGGGGAAGTATGAGCGAGAGGCCGCATCTTCCTCAGGCCAGACGTGTCCGGTGGCAATAACGGCAAGGTCGAACAGCGTCGGTGCGGCGTCACCTTCCGCCAGGATATTGACCCCGTCCGGGGTGGCCTCCACGTCGGTGACCTGGCAGGACTCGCGCACCGCGATCTCAAAGCCCGCTTTTTTCGCCTCCTCAACCAGCTGCACGAATTGATCGCGGAAATACTCCCCCAGCAGAATGCGCGGCAGGAACTGCCGCACGTGCAGGGTCGATTTCTCCACGCCGTAGCGCGCCAGATGGGCGTCGTTCTGGGTGCGCAGCCAGTCGATATAGGTTGAAAACAGGGGCGGGATTTCAATGCTGGCGATATTGGCCAGCATCAGTCTGGAGTTATCTTCGTCGCTGTAGGGCATGCCGACACCGGCTTTTTCAGCCTGCTCGAAGACCGTGATGCAAAGCGGCGTCCGATGGTTCAGTAGCGAGAAAAACGTATAAATGCCGGTCGGCCCTGCGCCGATAATGGCGATCCTTTTCATCAATGCTCACCCTTTTTTAGCCTGCCTGAAAGCCGTCTCAGGCACGCACGTTTTTAATCCATGAAAAATAAGTGTGGATGAAAATGCAAAATGAGCAAACCGGCAGCCCGGGGATACCTCTAAATCATTAGTTTTGTGAATGGCTATAAAGTAGAGCATTCACACACTCAATTGTTTTATCTAAAAAAATTAAAAATAACCTGCCTGAATCACGACACATTTTCGCAATTGATACATATCAATTAACTCATTAGCGTTATAGGCAAGAATGCCCCTCTTTTTGAGGGGGATACTATGTCAGAACGCAAAGAAAAAAGGGACGCACTTTTTCCCGCCATCACGCGCAGAGGACTGCTCAAGGCGAGCTCAGCCCTGGTGACGCTGCCCTTTGTGATGTCCGGCAAGGCGCTTGCCGCGAAAACCGCTGCCGGTACGGCACCCGAGACGGCTGACGCCGCTGAACGCGTCGTCCAGACCTGTAGCACCTTTGACTGCGGCGGCAAATGCGATATTCGCGCGCACGTCGCGGACGGCGTGGTGACACAAATTACCACGCGTCCGGATAGCGCGCTTGATCCACAGATGCCGGTGATGCGCGCCTGCGTGCGCGGCCGCAGCTACCGCAAGTTTGTCTATCATCCGGATCGGCTGAAATATCCGCTGAAGCGCGTCGGCAAACGGGGTGAGGGGAAGTTTGAACGCATCTCCTGGGAAGAGGCCACCACGCTTATCGCCGATAACCTGCAACGCATCACCGCCAAATACGGCCCCGAGTGCCGCTTTGTGCACAACAATACCGCCACCAGCGGGGGCACCTTCTCCGGCGATAAAATGATGCGTCGGCTGCTCAACCTCACCGGGGGCTATCTGGAGTACTACCACTCGGTGAGTATGGGCAACACCGCCGTCGCCACCCCTTATACCTACGGCACCGCCGCCAGCGGTAACTCGCTGGATACCCTGGCGGACACCAGGCTGGTGATCCTCTGGGGGCACAACCCGACCGAAACCATCTTCGGCCATACCAACCACTATTTTCAGCAGATGAAACAGAACGGCACCCGCTTTATCGTCGTCGACCCGCGCTACTCCGATACCGTGGCGTCGCTGGCCGATGAGTGGATCCCGCTGCTACCTGCCACCGACAACGCTCTGATGGACGCGATGATGTACGTCATCGTCAGCGAAAATCTGCACGATAAAGCCTTTATCGATCGCTATACCCTGGGCTTTGATGAGGCCTCCATGCCGGAAGGCGTGCCCGCCAACGAGTCGCTGATGGCGTACCTGATGGGGGACAAAGACGGCCAGGTTAAAACCCCCGAGTGGGCGGAGAAGATCACCCGCGTCCCGGCGCAGACCATTCGCCAGCTGGCACGTGACTACGCCAACACCAAACCGGCGGCCCTGATTCAGGGCTGGGGCCCGCAGCGCCACAACTGTGGCGAGCGTACCGCCCGTGGGTCAACGCTGCTGGCGACCATTACCGGCAACGTCGGGATCAAGGGCGGCTGGGCGGCGGGCTACGGTGGCAGCAGCAACCGTAAATTTGCCGCAGGCCCGGAGATGCCGGACAACCCGATGAAAGCGTCGATCTCGATCATGAACTGGGTGCAGGCCGCCGACGATGCCAGCCAGGTCACGCCGGAGCAGGGGCTGAAAGGGGCAGATAAGCTCAACAGCAATATCCGGATCCTCTTCTCGCTGGCGGGAAACTACCTGGCGAACCAGAACCCGGATCTGCATCAGGCGGTGAAGGTCCTGGAAGATGAGTCGAAGATCGAGTTTATCGTCGCCAGCGACCTCTTCATGACGCCGAGCGCCCGCTATGCGGACCTGCTGTTGCCGGAAACCAGCTTTATGGAACGCTGGAACATCGGGGAAACCTGGGGCACGGCAAGCTACCTGATCCTGTCAGAAAAGCTGATCGAGCCGGAGTTTGAGCGGCGCTCAGACTATGACTGGCAGCGTGAAGTGGCCGCCAGACTGGGGATTGAAACAGCCTTCAGCCAGGGGCGCAGCGAGCAGGAGTGGATTGAACATATCTGGGAGCAGACCCGCCTTTCGATGCCGGATGAGCACCTGCCGACCTTCGCCGAGCTGCGGGAAAAACGTCAGCACCTCTTCAGGAGCAAGCCGCACGTGGCGTTTGAAGACAACATCCGCGATCCGCAGAATCATCCCTTCCCGACGCCGTCAGGCAAAATTGAGATCTTCTCGAAGCGTCTGTACGACATGAACAACCCGGAGATCCCGGCGCTGTCGCATTACGTTCCGGCGCACGAAGGCCCGGAAGATGCCCTTGCGAAGCAGTTCCCGCTCCAGCTGATCACCTGGAAAGGGAAAAACCGCGCCAACTCCACCCAGTATGCCAACCCCTGGCTGCAGGAAGTGCAGGTGCAAAAACTGTGGATCAACCCGGCGGATGCCCGACAGCGGGGGATCCGTCAGGGGGACAGCGTGCGCATTCACAACCAGCGCGGGGTCTGTCAGGTTCCGGCGGAAGTTACCCAACGCATTATGCCTGGCGTTGTAGCCATGCAGGCCGGGGCCTGGTGGCAGCCGGATGCCGACGGCGTCGACCACGGCGGATGCGCCAACGTCCTGAGTTCCGCCCGTATTACTCCGCTTGCGAAAGGCAATTCTCATCAAACCATGCTTGTGGAGGTCGCAAAGTATGAGTCAGCAGTATAAGGAATACCCACCGGTCAGCGATAAGCAGCTTGGCTTCTTCATTGACTCGTCCCGTTGCTCCGGGTGCAAAGCCTGCCAGGTGGCCTGCAAAGACAAGCACAACCTCGAAGTGGGGCGTCGTTTCCGCCGCGTCTACGAGGTAAAAGGCGGCGGGTTTATCCCGACCGGGCAGGGCGGCTATGCCAATAACGTTTATGCCTTCACTCTGTCGATCTCCTGCAACCACTGCGCGGATCCGATTTGCACCAAAAACTGCCCGACTACGGCGATGCATAAGCGTCCGGGGGATGGCATTGTCCGCGTCGATACCAACAAATGCGTCGGCTGCGGCTACTGCGCCTGGTCGTGTCCTTACGGTGCGCCGCAGATGAATGAGGAGGCCGGGCAGATGTCAAAATGCGACTTCTGTGTGGATTTGCAGGCCAAAGGCGAACAGCCGATCTGCGTGGCTACCTGTCCGCTGGGGGCGATCCAGTTCGGGCCGATCGAAGAGCTGCGCGCGAAGTACGGCAACCTTTGCGATGTGCAGGGCCTGCCGGATTCGTCCATCACGCACCCTAACCTGGTGATTAAAGCGCATCAGGGCGCAGAAAAAGAGGAACAGCCGCATGCATGAGTTACCGCTTCTGATCTTTACCCTGCTGGTGCAGGGCTCGGTGGGCATGACCCTGTTTCTGACCCTGTCCGCCCGGGCGGGAGCGCGCGTGCCGGAGGTCAAACCTCAGCTGCTGCCAGGCATGCTGATCGCCTGCGTAGCCGGGGGGCTGGGGCTGATGGTTTCCACCCTGCACCTTGGCTATCCGCTGAACGCGTTTAATGCCCTGCGCCACGTCGCCAGCTCATGGCTGAGCCGGGAGATTGTCTTTGCCAGTCTCTATCTGGCGGCGCTGGGGCTGTGCACCCTGGTGATGCTGGTCAAAAAGCAGCTGATCCCGCTGCTACTGCCGGTTGCCACAGTGCTGGGGCTGATTGATGTCTGGTGCATGAGTGCGATCTACGCCCACACGTCGGTCATCACCTGGAGCCATTTCAACACCTGGCTGATGTTTTACGGGGCGGTTGGGGTGCTGGGCGCGGTGGCGCTGGCATGGCTGCCGATGCTGAAAGCCCGGTCCGTCGCCCGGGAGCGGCAGACAGTGATGCGTTTCGCGGCGGCGCTGGTGGTGGCGATTGTCACCATCCGCCTGCTGGCGCAGCCGGGCTATGTGGCATATCTGGCGAGCGCCAGCCTGAGCGGCGTTGTCACGTTCCCGCACCAGCCCATGGAGATGTTTGCCCAGCTCAGCGGTTTGCGGCTGTTCAGCTGGATCTTATCCGTGCTCGGCGCGCTGCTGTTTGCGGTAAGCGCATGGCGGCAGGGCAAGCTCGGGCTGATGGTCGGCAGTCTGCTGCTGGTGCTGGCTGAAGTGCTGTTCCGCTTTATGTTCTTCTGCATTAACTGATGGCGCTGTTTCGCCTCACGCACCCCCCCGCGCCGCCCGGCGTGGGGGAGTCCTGCCTGCATAATCAGCTTTCCCGTCACGACTGCGAGGCCTGCGTGGCGGTGTGCCCGGTGCAGGCCATTACCGCCACTGCCACCACCCCGACCCTTAACGCGCTGGATTGCCTGCGCTGTGGCCGCTGCCTGTTCGTCTGTCCGACGGATGCGCTGCAAAATATTCGCCCTGAAACCCGCCACTATACGGCATCAACGCTGGTGGCCCCCTTTTCCACGCTGGAGCCCTGCGTGGATGAATTACTGATGTGGCATCAGCAGCACGGGATCCGGGCGGTGGAGATGGAGATGGAGGCCTTTCCCGGCTGGGTGCGCGCCGTTGCGGCACTCAATATCCGGCTCCGGGAGCTGAATGCCCCGGTCTGGCAGATCCTCCCGCCGCAACAAAAAGCAATCAACGCCGGGCGGCGACACTTTATTAAGGCCAGCGAAACGGACGTGCAGTCTGCCACCGTGAACATCGGGCGTCGGGCCCGTCGTCAGGCATTATCTGCAATTAGCGAATATCAGCTGTTGCTGGATCGGGCGCAGTGTACGGTGTGCGGGGCCTGCACCAGAGTTTGTGGAGAGAAGGCATTGAGCCTGAGCGAGGGGGCGCTGACGTTTTCGTCCTCATCCTGTACCGGCTGTAACAGCTGCGCGGTGGTCTGTCCCGTGGACGCCATTCGCATTGAGGAGCGGGTAGGAGAAAACATGACGCTGCGCTTTCCATGGCATCAAAAAACCTGCCGCTGCTGCCAGCGTGCATTTTATACCTTTAACGCGGAAACGGATCGCTGCGCGATTTGTCAGCGGCATCAGTACGGTATGCGGGAAGCATAAATAACGCGTGTGAGTCGTTTTGATTTGCGAAAGAGTAAAAAAAGGAATAACTGAGGACTTGCTGAAATGGTGCGTCCGAGTGGACTCGAACCACCGACCCCCACCATGTCAAGGTGGTGCTCTAACCAACTGAGCTACGGACGCACTGTAGAGAATGGTGCGTTCAATTGGACTCGAACCAACGACCCCCACCATGTCAAGGTGGTGCTCTAACCAACTGAGCTATGAACGCATTGTTGTGTGTGACAACGGGGACGAATATTAGCGGCAGTGCGGGCATCAGGCAAGAGGAAAACTGCAAATTTCTTCACGAATTCACGCGATTGCTTCATTCCCGCGCAAAATGCGGAGAAAGTAGCCGCCCGCGGGCGGCTACTGCGCAATTAGCGTGCAGCGCGTTGCAAAATCACGCTTGATGGCTGGCGTTGCAGGAAACGCATGCGCAGCATCATCATGATCGCGGCGGAGGTTAAGCCGATAATAAAGCCCATCCAGAAACCGGCGGGGCCCATCCGATCCACCACCAGGTCGGTGAGGGCCAGAATATAGCCGCTCGGTAGCCCCAGCACCCAGTAGGCGATAAAAGTGATAAAGAAGATCGAGCGGGTATCTTTGTAGCCACGCAGCACGCCGCTGCCGATCACCTGAATGGAGTCGGAGATCTGATACACCGCCGCCAGCAGCATCAGCTGGGAGGCGAGGATCACCACTTCCGGGTTGTCGTTATAGAGCAGGGCGATCTGCTCCCGCAGCGTGACGGTGAACAGCGCGGTGCAGACCGCCATGCATACCCCAACGCCAATCCCGGTGCGGGCGGCGGTTTGCGCATCCAGGGTAGAACCCTGGCCGAGGCGATAGCCGACGCGAATGGTCACGGAGGCGGCCAGCGACAGCGGCAGCACGAACATCAGCGAGCTGAAGTTAAGGGCGATCTGGTGACCGGCCACGTCGACAATCCCCAGCGGGGAGACCAGCAGCGCCACCACCGCGAACAGCGTCACTTCAAAGAACAGTGCCAGGGCAATAGGCAGGCCCAGCTGCACCAGACGTTTTACCACCGCCATGTCCGGCTTGCTGAAACCGGCTTCGTTGCGAATATCGCGCATGGAACGCGCGCGCTTAACGTACGACAGCATGCTAAAGAACATCACCCAGTACACCGCCGCCGTCGCCACGCCGCAGCCGACGCCGCCCAGTTCCGGCATGCCGAAATGGCCATAAATAAAGACGTAGTTCACCGGAATATTCACTAACAGCCCGATAAACCCCATCACCATGCCCGGTTTGGTCTTCGCCAGGCCTTCGCACTGGTTTCGTGCCACCTGGAAGAATAAATATCCTGGCGTCCCCCAGAGCAGGGCGCGTAAATAACCCACGGCCTTATCGGCCAGGGCCGGATCGATATTGCGCATGGCATGAATAATATAGCCCGCGTTCCACAGGACGATCATGATCAGCACCGAGACGAAACCGGCCAGCCAGAACCCCTGGCGGATCTGATGGGCAATACGCTCCCGACGCCCGGAGCCGTTGAGCTGCGCAATGGTCGGGGTTAACGCCAGCAGCAGGCCGTGACCAAATAAAATCGCCGGCAGCCAGATAGAGGTGCCGATGGCGACCGCGGCCATGTCGGTGGCGCTGTAGCCGCCCGCCATCACGGTATCGACGAATCCCATCGAGGTTTGGGCAATTTGCGCGAGTATTACCGGGATCGCCAGAGCTAATAACTGACGCGCTTCAATCAAGTACTTCTGCACGTGAACACCTTTGATATTGTTGTTATTTGAAAGAGAAAAAGCCGCTGCGAAAAAGCAGCAAAAAGAAGATGCGGGGAATTCCAGCTATTGTAGCGGGGATAAGCTAATTATCTAGTGAAAAAATCGCCAGAAAAGGTGGGGTACTGGCAACCTCTATTTTCAACTGTTATTGTGGTGCGATAAAACGGTGTCTTCACCGAAGGAACAAACAGGAGTCGTAAGCATGTTTACTGGTATTGTGCAGGGCACCGCGAAACTGGTGTCTATTGATGAAAAACCCAACTTCCGCACCCACGTCGTCGCCCTGCCGGATGAGATGCTCGATGGGCTGGAGACCGGGGCATCGGTTGCGCACAACGGGTGCTGCCTGACGGTCACCGAAATCAACGGGAACCTGATCAGTTTCGATTTAATGAAGGAAACGCTGCGTATCACTAACCTGGGCGATCTGGCTGAAGGGGATATTGTGAACGTGGAACGCGCGGCGAAATTCAGCGATGAAATCGGCGGACATTTAATGTCGGGCCATATTATGACTACCGCTGAAATTTCTAAAATCCTGACCTCGGAAAATAACCGCCAGATCTGGTTTAAAGTTCAGGATCCGTCGTTAATGAAATACATCCTTTATAAAGGATTTATTGGCGTGGACGGCATCAGCCTGACGGTGGGCGAAGTGACCCCAACCCGTTTCTGTGTACACCTGATCCCGGAGACGTTGCAGCGCACCACCCTTGGCAATAAAAAGCTGGGCCATCGGGTCAATATTGAAATCGATCCGCAAACTCAGGCGGTGGTCGATACCGTGGAGCGGGTGCTGGCGGCTAAAGAGGCGGCCGCCATCCAACAGACGCTCAACGACGCGTAATAAAAAAACACCCCGGCTTGCCGGGGTGTTTTGTTTAGCGCGCCACCCGCAGGCCGTGCTCCACGCCGCGGCTAAACACCACCTGCCACAGATGAATATCCCGGGCGCGAAACGCCCCGGCACAGGCATTCAGGTAATAGCTGAACATCCGTTTAAATCGTTCGGAATAGTTGTCTGCGATCTCCGGCCAGGCGGCGAGGAAACGTTCATGCCATGCCATCAGGGTGGTATCGTAATCAGCGCCGAAGTTATGCCAGTCTTCCATGACAAAATGGGGTTCACTGGCATTGGCGATCTGGCGTACTGAAGGTAAACAGCCATTCGGAAAGATGTATTTATCGATCCAGGGGTCGACGCGATGATCGGTTTTTTGAGAGCCGATGGTGTGCAGCAGAAACAGACCATCCGGTTTCAGGTTACGATCCACCACCTCAAAATAGGTGCGGTAGTTCTTCGGCCCGACGTGTTCGAACATCCCCACAGAGACGATGCGATCGAACTGGTCGCGCAGATCGCGATAATCCTGCAACAGAATAGTGACATCCAGATCGGCACAGCGCGCCTGGGCCAGGCGTTGCTGCTCCGCTGAGATGGTCACGCCCACCACGCTGACGCCATAATGATGCGCCATAAAATGCGCCAGCCCGCCCCAGCCGCAGCCGATATCGAGCACCCGCATGCCGGGTTTCAGCTGCAGTTTTTCACAGATCAGACGGAGTTTATCCTGCTGCGCCTGTTCGAGGGTGGTTGCCTCTTTCCAGTAACCGCAGGAGTACTGCATGGTGGGGTCGAGCATGCGGCTGAAGAGATCGTTACCAAGATCGTAATGCTCTTTGCCGACGATCCAGGCGCGCTTTTTACTTTGCAGGTTGAACAGGCGGGCGGTGGCGATCCGTAGCGTATCCTTCAGGTGGCTGGGCAACTGCTTTTCCAGCCCCGCCCGCAGGACGTTATTGAAAAAGATATCCAGCCGCTCGCACTCCCACCAGCCGTCCATATAGCTCTCGCCAAGACCCAGCGAGCCCTGCTGCAGGACGCGTTTAAAAAAATCGGGGTGTTTAATTTGTAAATCGGAGGAGGCCGGGCCGTTGATGGTAATACCCGCGCGGCTCAGCAATTCATTAACGATCCGGAACCAGTCATCATTCCGGATGCTGACTTCTTCTATACACGATGAACTCATAGCTTCTCCATCACCTGATGTGATCAGAATCCATAAATAGCGTAGACGCTCTTTATGTAGAGTGAGAAATTTCACGGTGTAACCCGTGAGGCTAATATCCGACGTAGAACAGAGGAAGGGAGAGGACCCTTGCCGAAAGGCCATCCATGGTAAAACGGGAGCACTCCGGCTCCCGTTAACACTTAATATTTTTAGTATTTATCAGAACGCTCAAGTCAGTATAGGACTGATATCCTGGTGATTCAACAGGATATTGTTAGCAAGCTAATCAATAATTCCGTCAGGCCCGGGATGATTCGGCGTGCAGACGCTCATCCTGCTGGCCCGCGGGGACGTACTGCATCCGATAGCCCAGCGCCGCCAGCACCACGGTCGCTACCATCACGCTGGTGGTGGTCAGCAGCGGAGTGGCAATCAGCCAGGACACCAGCAGGCTCGCCAGGAAGCAGAGACCCAGCTGCAACGTGTTCTGCAGGGCGGCGGCGCTGCCGGTTGCCTGCGGGAAGGGACGCAGCGCTTGCGCCACGACAATGGGGTAGATCGCGCCGTTCGCCACCGCCATCAGGCAGAAGGGGATCAGCAGCGCGGCCAGGCCCACACCCGTGATAAACCCGACCGCCCAGGTGGCAATCACGCTGACGGCAAACAGGCCCAGCAGCCACGGCAGCATCTGGTGACCCTGCCATTTCTGCAGCGCGGCGCGGCAGCCATAGCCACCGATGAGGAAGGCGATGGTCTGCGGCACGTAGCTCAGGCCAATCGCCGCCGGGCTGTAGCCCATGTCGCTCAGAATAAACGGCGAACCGGTCAGCCAGGCGAAGAAGCTCGCGGAGCAGGCGGCATAAATCAGCACGTTGCCGCGGTAGGTGCGCGAACGCAGCAGCGATACAAAAGTCACGCGTTGTTCAGACTGGCCTTTTTTAGCCGCCGCCGGTTTGAGGCTAAAGGCCGGGATCATCAGCACCAGAGTAATCGCAAACAGTACCGCAAAAATCGCCTGCCAGCTGAAGTGGGCGAGGATCCAGCTGCCCAGCAGCGGGGCCAACGCCGGAGAGAGCCCGACCAGCGGCATGATGGTGGCAAAAATACGGTTCGTGCGTGAGGCCGGATAGTAATCGGTCACCAGCGCCTGCCAGGTTACCGCCGCGGCGCAAACCCCCACCGCCTGAATAAAGCGCAGCACCAGCAGCCAGGTGGCATCGCGAACCCACAGCATGCCGAGGCAGCCAAGAGCAAAAATGGCTAAACCGGCCAGCAGCACCGGCTTACGGCCAAAGCGGTCGGACATCGGGCCCCACAGCAGCTGGGCAAAGGCAAAACCCGCCAGGAACAGGCTCAGGCTGGCGCTGATGGCCGCCGCCGGGGTTTGCAGATCCTCCTGCATGATCGAAAAAGCAGGCAGGTACATATCGGTGGCGAGGAAGCCCAGCACGCTTAAGCCGCCGAGCCAGACTAAAAATCCTTTCCCGGGTGTCATTGTTCTATTCTCCGTTTGGGCGCAGGTAGGGGTAGCCGGTGAGTGTAGGGAGTGCAAACCCGCTTGTGAAACGCTAATATTTGGCGGTTGCATTCAAAAAATTTGCAGGCAGAAAATGTGGTCAGAATATTCTCTTGAAGTGGTGGATGCCGTGGCGCGTAACGGCAGCTTCAGCGGGGCAGCCCAGGAGCTGCATCGCGTTCCCTCCGCCATCAGCTACACCGTGCGTCAGCTGGAGGAGTGGCTGGCGGTGCCGCTGTTTGAGCGGCGTCATCGCGACGTGGAGTTGACCCCCGCCGGGGCGTGGTTCCTTAAAGAGGGACGGTCTGTTATCAAAAAAATGCAGATCACCCGCGAGCAGTGCCAGCAGATCGCCAACGGCTGGCGCAGCCATATCTCCATCGCGGTGGATAATATCGTCCGCCCCGAGCGCACCCGGCAGATGATTGTCGATTTTTACCGCCACTTTTCCGACGTCGAACTGCGGGTGTCCCAGGAGGTCTTTAACGGCGTCTGGGACGCGCTGGCGGACGGCAGGGTGGAGATGGCGATCGGTGCCACCCAGGCGATCCCGGTCGGGGGACGCTATGCGTTTCGCGATATGGGGACGCTGAGCTGGAGCTGCGTGGTCGCCAACCATCACCCGCTGGCCGCCATGGAAGGGCCGCTTAGCGATGATACCCTGCGCAACTGGCCCTCGCTGGTGCGCGAAGATACCTCCCGCTCGCTGCCCAAACGCATCACCTGGCTGCTGGACAACCAGCGGCGGATCGTGACCCCGGACTGGGAATCCTCAGCCACCTGCCTCTCGGCCGGACTGTGCGTGGGAATGGTGCCGGTGCACTTTGCCCGTCCGTGGATCGACAGCGGCAAATGGGTGGCGCTGTCGCTGGAAAACCCTTTCCCGGATGCGGCGTGCTGCCTGACCTGGCAACAAAACGATATGTCACCGGCTCTGGCCTGGCTGCTGGATTATCTTGGCGACAGTGAAACGATGAACAGGGAGTGGCTGCGGGAGCCAGAGGGGCTGACTCCCGGAGAGGATTAACGGCGGTAGTCGCGGAACGGACCATCCGCAACGGAGCGGCGTTCAATCAGGCGTGGATGGACCTCAATGGACTGAGACTCCTCGCGCTTATTGACGATACGGTCCAGCAGCATGTTGAAGGCGGTCTCCCCCAGCGAATCTTTCGGCTGGTGGATGGTGGTCAGCGCCGGGGTAAAGAAGCGGGCGTTGCGCACGTTATCATACCCGATCAGCGACACGTCCTGCGGAACGCGCAGGCCCATCTCGTCGGCGGCACAGAGTGCACCCATCGCCATAATATCCCCGCCGCAGAAGATGGCGGTCGGGCGCGGGCTCTGGGAGAGGATCTGCTGCATCGCGCGGTAGCCGGACTCCGGCTCAAAGTCGCCCTGCACGATCCAGTTTTCCGGCACCGTGATTAATGCTTCTTCCATCGCCTTCATAAAGCCTGCAAGGCGTCCGGCGCCGGTGTTGCGCTCCAGCGCTCCCGGGATCACGCCGATTTCACGGTGGCCGCGTTCGATCAGATAGCGACCGGCCATATAGCCGCCTTCAAAGGCGTTATCGATCACCGAGTCGGTAAAGTCCGCTTTGGCTTCGCCCCAGTCCATCACCACCATTGGAATATTGCGATACTCTTCCAGCATCGTCAGCAGGGGTTCCGGGTATTCGGAACACATCACCAGCAGACCGTCGACGCGCTTTTGCGCCATCATCGACAGATAGGCCCGCTGTTTTTCGAGGCTGTTCCAGGCGTTGCCGAGGATCAGGGTGTAGCCCTTCTGGAAGCAGTTCTTCTCTACCGCTTCAATAATTTCCGCAAAATAGGGCGCTTCGCTGCTGGTCGCCAGCAGGCCGATAGATTTGGTGTGATTAACCTTCAGACTGCGGGCCACGGCGCTGGGAGAGTAGTGCAGCTCTTTTATGGCCGCCCAGACGTTGTTGCGGGTCTCTTCCGCCACAAAGCGGGTTTTGTTAATAACATGTGATACGGTTGTAGTGGAAACGTTTGCGCGTTTCGCCACGTCTTTAATTGTTGCCATCAGATGTCACTCCAGACCATATCTAAGCTCCTGAAAAACCAAAAGGTAAACGTTTGCCTTCACTCGCCCTAATTGCGCAATTTGAATTGCGGTACGCCGGGAAAACGACACAGGACGTCAGGAGGGGGTCAATGGCCGGTACGCTAATAAATTTAGCGTGGAATTTTGTCTTATCTTGGGCAAAAGGGGAAGAGCAAAAACCGATATCAATCTAAATCCAGCAAGATTTTTACCCTGAACTGTGTAAAAATGAGCAAGCTCACTCTTCGTAGGGTGATTAAAAGGAGAAAAATTGATGAGTACCGATCTTAAGTTTTCGTTGATTACCACTATTATTGTTCTGAGCCTGATTGTTGCCAGCGGTCTGACTGCGGCACTGCACTGATTGATGCGGGAGAGGTCAGCTCTCCCTCGTTCCTTCCGCTGATTGTTACGCACCCTGCAAAAATCTTTTGCTAAATTGTTAACTTCTCATTTTTTGCGATTGATGTCATGCTTTCGCCTTCATTGTTCTGTGTCGCCTCACGACACGGTGTCTGGAGTTGAAGTATGAGAATCAATTTTCCGCTGCTGGCCCTGGCCATTGGTGCCTTTGGTATCGGCACGACCGAATTTTCCCCGATGGGCCTGTTGCCGGTTATCGCCCGGGGCGTGGATGTCTCTATTCCCGCTGCAGGGATGCTGATCAGCGCCTACGCCATCGGCGTGATGGTGGGTGCGCCGCTGATGACCCTGCTGCTGTCCCATCGCGGACGCCGCAATGCGCTGATCTTCCTGATGGCGATCTTTACCGTCGGTAATGTCCTCTCGGCGCTGTCGCCGGATTACACCACCCTGATGCTGTCGCGTATCCTGACCAGCCTGAACCACGGCGCCTTCTTTGGCCTCGGGTCGGTAGTGGCGGCCAGCGTGGTGCCGAAGCACAAGCAGGCCAGCGCCGTCGCCACCATGTTTATGGGCCTGACCATCGCCAATATCGGCGGCGTGCCGGCTGCAACCTGGATGGGCGAAGTAATTGGCTGGCGAATGTCCTTCCTGGCCACCGCACTGTTGGGCGTGGTGTCGATGATTGCGCTGTTCTTCTCCCTGCCGGCTGGTGGGGCGGGTGAAAAGCCGGAGGTACGCAAAGAGCTGGCGGTGCTGCTGCGTCCGCAGGTGCTCTCTGCCCTGTTGACCACGGTTCTCGGCGCTGGCGCGATGTTCACCCTCTATACCTACATTGCCCCGGTGTTACATGATATCAACCAGGCGACACCGGCCTTTATCACCGCCATGCTGGTGCTGATTGGCGTCGGTTTTTCCATCGGCAACTATCTGGGCGGCAAGCTGGCGGACAAATCCGTGAGCGGCACCCTGAAAGGCTTTTTACTGCTGCTGATCGTCATTATGCTGGCTATTCCGTGGCTGGCGCGTAATGAAGTGGGGGCGGCCGTGGCGATGGTGGTGTGGGGCATGGCGACCTTCGCGGTAGTTCCGCCGTTGCAGATGCGCGTGATGCGCGTGGCCAGCGATGCGCCGGGGTTATCGTCGTCGGTGAATATCGGTGCCTTTAACCTGGGGAATGCGCTGGGGGCGGCGGCCGGTGGGGCAGTGATTTCCAGCGGGATGGGTTACAGCTTTGTACCGGTGATGGGCGCCATTATCGCGGCGCTGGGGCTTATTCTGGTCTTTGCCTCCGGGCGAAAACAGCCTGCGCCGGTTTGCGCCACCGAATAAAAATAACGCCGAAGGAAATTCCTTCGGCGTTTTCATTATGCGGCGAAGTTCTTCGCCACAAATTCCCAGTTTACCAGCGCCCAGAAGTGCTCAAGGTAATTCGGGCGCGCATTACGGTAATCGATGTAATACGCATGTTCCCAGACGTCGACGGTCAGCAGTGGGATCGCGCGGGTGGTTAACGGCGTTCCCGCATTAGAGGTAGAAACGATAGCCAGTGTGCCGTCCGCCTCTTTTACCAGCCAGGTCCAGCCAGCGCCAAAGTTCTTCACTGCGGCATCGGTAAACTTCGCTTTAAACTCCGCAAAGCTGCCGAACGCGGCAGTGATGGCCGCAGCCAGCTCACCCGTCGGTTCGCCGCCTGCATTCGGGGCCAGGCAGTGCCAGTAGAAGGTGTGGTTCCACACCTGAGCGGCATTGTTAAACACGCCGCCTTCAGATGTGCGCACGATCTCTTCGAGGGATTTCCCTTCGAAGGCGGTGCCGGCGATCAGGTTGTTCAGGTTGGTAACATAGGTCTGGTGGTGTTTGCCGTAGTGGTACTCCAGGGTCTCCGCCGAGATGTGCGGGGCCAGGGCGTCTTTTGCATACGGTAATGCAGGTAATTCAAACGACATTGCTTCTCTCCTTATTATAGTGATCCATTCAATAGCCCTACTGAATGAAGGGATAGAGTAGCAAATTGAAAGGGTATGCAAAAGAGGAACTTACCCCGCCAGCGTACCGGCGGGGCAGGGGATTAACGGAGGGTGTTGGCCTTCATGACGCGACGCGCGCCGACGTAATGGCGCTGCCAGTAGTCTTCGCTCAGGGAGGTGATCTGAATGTCCTGGCCCGAACGCGGGGACTGAATGAATTTGCCGTTGCCGACGTAGACGCCAACGTGATCGGCGGTGCCACGACCCTGCGTGCGGAAGAACACCAGGTCGCCGCTCTCCAGCTCACCGCGATCGACCGGGGAGGCGTCACGCAGGTGATACATTTCGTTAGCGGTGCGTGGAATGCGGAATTTAACCAGATCTTTATAAGCGTAATAAACCAGGCCGCTGCAGTCGAAGCCGGTACGCGGAGAAGTACCGCCCCAGCGATAAGGCTTTCCAATCTGACCCATCAGCTTATTCATTGCCGTTTTTTGCGCTTTCTGCATCCGCACTTTATGCGCTTCGGCAAGCGTCGTGGTTTTGCTGGTTTTTACGCACTGCGCTTTACGCCCTTTACGGGTGGTGCATTTTTCTGTCACAACGCGGGAGGCGGTTTGCGTGGTACGGCTGGCGCTGCGGGAAGTGGTGCGGCTTTTCTTGCTGGAATGGGTTGTCTGTGTTTTTGCGAGGCTTTTTTTGGTGCTGCTCTTTTTACTGGTGCTCTCTTTTTTGGTGGTTTTGCTGGTACTGCTTTTTTTCTTAGGTTCGGTTGCTTTCGCCAGATGCGTTTTATGCGCGGCAGAAGGCCGCGCCTGCTCTGAGGCGTTAGCCACCGGCGTGAAGGTGAGAGACGTAAACAGCAAAGCACAGAGCGTGATCGAGAATGTATTTATTCGCGCCACTGGGCAATCCTCTGGTAATAGCGGGTTATAAACAAACCTGCGTATGATTTACAAAACCCGTCGATTCTAATCTATAAAAAGGCCCGACGTTAATAAACTTTTTGCATCTAAAACTACGTTTCGTTAGCGAGTGCAAAAATATCACTTTTTCACAGGGGCATTCTGTACATTAGCTGAACAAAACCGCAGCTAATCTGGCGATAAGTTAGGTTCTGAATGCATCTTTAAGGCACGCGCGGTAAAATCATATAAGTGACAAAAATGTTATTTTCCGTTGTCGGTCTGAAACGCTACAATGTCAGACGATTGCCGTAACAGAAGTTAAAGGAAGCAAAACATGAGCACTACTATTATTGAAAAAATTCAGCAGCAGATTGCTGAAAACCCGATCCTGCTGTACATGAAAGGTTCTCCGAAACTGCCAAGCTGTGGTTTCTCCGCTCAGGCGGTCCAGGCGCTTTCTGCCTGTGGCGAACGTTTTGCTTACGTTGATATTCTGCAGAACCCGGATATCCGCGCTGAGCTGCCAAAATACGCGAACTGGCCGACCTTCCCGCAGCTGTGGGTTGACGGCGAACTGGTTGGCGGCTGCGACATCCTGATTGAGATGTATCAGCGTGGCGAACTGCAACAGCTGATCAAAGAGACGGCTGCAAAATACAAATCTGAAGAGCCAGGCGCCGAGTGATCCACCGGGCCCGGTAAATAAAAAAGCGACCCTGTGGTCGCTTTTTTTATGCGTTGTCGTCAGCTTCCGGTAGCGGCCAGCCGCCGAGGCGTTTCCAGCGGTTAACGATTTCACAAAATAGTTCCGTGGTGCGCTCGGTATCGTACAAGGCAGAGTGCGCCTGGGTGCCGTCAAACTCAATGCCGGCGGTGATGCAGGCTTTCGACAACACGGTTTGCCCCAGCGCCAGCCCGCTTAATGCGGCGGTATCGAAGGTGACAAACGGGTGGAACGGGTTACGCTTCAGTGACGCACGCTCGGCGGCGGCCATCATAAAGCTGTGATCGAAGGTCGCGTTATGCGCCACCATAATGGCGCGATTACAGTTCTGATCTTTCATGCCTTTGCGCACCATTTTAAAAATGGCATGCAGCGCGTCATATTCACTGACCGCCCCGCGCAGAGGGTTATGCGGATCAATGCCGTTAAACGCCAGCGCCTCCGGCTGCAGGTTCGCCCCTTCAAAAGGTTCGACGTGGAAATGCAGCGTGGAGTCCGGCAGCAAATCGCCCTGTTCATCCATTTTCAACGTGATGGCGGCAATTTCCAGCAGCGCATCGGTTTTGGCGTTAAATCCAGCGGTTTCGACATCAATGACTACAGGATAAAAACCACGAAAACGGTCGCACAGACCGGTAAGTTGAGCGTTATCGGACATCTGGATCTCTTACAAGGGGTAAAAAGCAGTGGGCATTATGGCAAATTTTGCAATGAGATGCAGTAAAACAACGGGCGCATGGCGCGCCCGCAGGGATCAGTTACCCAGACCGCAACCGGCGTCTTTGGCTTCGATCAGTTCGATTTTATAACCGTCCGGATCTTCGACAAAAGCGATCACCGTGGTGCCGCCTTTAACCGGACCGGCTTCACGGGTTACGTTGCCGCCGTTGCTGCGGATACGCTCGCAGGCTTCTGCCGCGTTATCCACTTCCAGCGCGATATGGCCGTAGGCGGTGCCCAGCTCGTAGCTCTCAACACCCCAGTTATAGGTCAGTTCGATAACGGCTTCGTCGCTCTCCGGACCATAACCCACAAACGCCAGGGAGTATTTATATTCCGGGTTTTCGCTGGTGCGCAGCAGGGTCATGCCCAGCACGTTGGTGTAGAACTCGATGGAACGTTGCAGATCGCCAACGCGCAGCATGGTGTGAAGTAGGCGCATATTATCCTCTTAGCTTTTTATCATCTTGAACAGAAACGATGTTTTAGTATAGCGGCGAATCATCGCCGCTATCAATGAAGGGATTATAAAGAAGGGTAGTCGGTATAACCTTCCGCGCCGCCGCCGTAGAAGCTCTCCGGACGCTGCGGGTTCAGCTCGGCTTTGCGCTGCAGACGCGCCACCAGATCCGGGTTGGCGATGTAGGCACGACCGAAGGCCACGGCATCAATCAGCCCTTTGTTAATCAGGTCTTCCGCTTTTTCTGGCGTATAGGCACCGGCCCCGATGATCACGCCCGGGAAGCGGTCGCGCACTTTCTGGCGGAACGCGTCGGTGTAGGGCTCGCCGCCGGCCCAGTCTGGCTCGGACATGTGCAGATAGGCGATGCCGCGTTTGGCCAGCTCTTCAATCAGGTACAGCGCGTCGGCTTCTTCGTTCGGGCCGTTGTCGACGTTCTGGAAAGAACCGATTGGCGAGACGCGGATCCCGATGCGATCGGCGCTCCACTCTTTGGATACGGCATCAATCACTTCCAGCACCAGACGGGCGCGGTTCTCTACGCTGCCGCCGTACTGGTCGGTACGCTGGTTAGAAGACGGGGAGAGGAACTGGTGCAGCAGATAGCCGTGGGCACCGTGCAGCTCGACCAGGTCGAAACCGGCTTCACGGGCGTTAGCGACTGCCTGGCGGAAGTCGTTGACGATGCCTGGGATCTCGTCCAATTCCAGCGCGCGCGGGGTAGTGGTATCGACGCGGATCGCGTGACCGTTTTCATCACGCAGAGAGGTGCGGGTGCCCGCGTTGAGGGCAGAGGCAGAGACCGGAGCTTCGCCGCCAGGCTGGATGCTGCTGTGAGAGATACGGCCGGTGTGCCACAGCTGGACCGCGATGCGGCCGTCTTCAGCATGCACGCCGTCAGTAATTTTCTTCCACGCGGCGATCTGCTCCGGGCTGTGCAGGCCAGGTGCGCCTGCATAGCCTTTGGCCTGGGCAGAGATCTGGGTCGCTTCGGAGATGATAAGGCCCGAGCTGACGCGCTGGCGGTAGTATTCGCCCATCAGCGGGGTTGGGATATCGCCCGGCTCAATGCTGCGCAGACGAGTAAGAGGTGCCATAAAGACACGGTTAGGTGCAACGATCGCGCCCACTTTAAGCGGGGTGAACAATTTTTCGGCTGACATAGTGGCTCCTGAGTAGACCGGTCGTCTAGTAAATCATGAAATAAAAACGCCTGTTAAACGCCAGGCGTGGCAATGATGTTCTTAACATGGTCCAGCGCGCTCTCCAGCGGTAGCGCGCTGCGGGACATTTTGGCCTGCAGGTTGGCACCCAGCCACAGGGAGTAGAGCACCTGCGCCTGGGTAAGCGGCTCGCCGACGAAGGTCAGTGACTTCTCTTCACGACCTTTCGCCAGCGCCTGCGCCAGCAGGGTGATCACACCCGTGGCCCCTTTATCCATCGCGGTGCGCATATCTTCAGAGAGATCGCACACCTCGGCAGACAGTTTCACCGTCAGACAGCCGCTGATAATGCCCTGGGCACAAAACTGGGCCAGCGTCTCCTGATAATAAGCCAGAACACGATCGCGACAGTTGCCGTTACCGCTGGCGAAGTGCGCGGCCAGTCGCTGATGGTAACCCGCATAGTGGCGCTCCAGCAGAGCTACGCCAAACGCCTCTTTAGAGCGGAAGTAGTGATAGAACGACCCCTTCGGCACATCGGCGGTTTTCAGCAGCTCGCTCAGCCCCATCCCGGTAAACCCGCGGTGCATGCAGAGCCGCTCGCCGGTCGCCAGAAGATGTTCGCGTGTATCGTGTTCAGTATGCTTATTCATCTCGTCAATGTAATAGACCAATCGGTCTAATGCAAGCCTTATGTACGACGGCAGTGGGTGAGCAGATCCATTTGCGGCTGATAGACCGACGTCTGGATGTTCATCATCCCAAGGACGGTGGAGAACAAATTGTCCTGGGAGACGGGCTCTTTCGCCGCCTGGTCACGCAGGCACTGCTCGTTAATGCCAAAGTTTTGCTGGTAGTCCTTTGAGAGCCAGAACATAAACGGAATATGCGTCTGCTGCTCAGGGGCCAACAGGTACGGCGTGCCGTGCAGGTACAGGCCGTTTTCCCCCAGCGACTCCCCGTGATCCGAGAGGTAGACCAGCGCGGTGTTCATCGTCGCCTGGCGCGCTTTCAGGGCATCAATGGTGCGACTCACCACGCTGTCGGTATACAGAATGGTATTGTCATAGGTATTCATCAGCGCCTGATGGTCGCAGTCCTGAATCTGATTGGTGTCGCAGGTTGGGGTAAAGCGACGGTACTGCTCAGGGTAACGTTGATAGTAGGCCGGACCGTGGCTGCCCATTAGGTGGATCACCAGAACCGTATCCTGTTTCAGCCCATCCAGGGTGTCATTCAGGCGATACAGATCCGCATCATCAATGCAGGATTTGTCCTTACAGAACTGATCCAGTTTCCACTGGGTCATGTCGGTGTGGGGGATGCGATCGCAGGCGCCTTTACACCCGCCGTCGTTATCCCGCCACAGCATATTGATCCCGGCGTGGCCCAGCACATCCATTAACCCTTCCTGGTGATGCGCCAGATCGGCATCGTATTTTTTGCGCGGCATCCCGGAGAACATGCACGGCACGGAGACGGCGGTTTCGGTGCCGCAGGAGGAGGCCTGCGGGAAGTTGATTACATTCTGTTTTGCCAGCTCGGGGTTGGTTTCGCGATTGTAGCCGTTGAGCGAGTAGTTTTCCGCCCGGGAGGCTTCCCCAATGACCAGGACCAGTACGGTCTTTTTCTGCTGCGCCACCAGCACCGGCCCTTTACGGGCATCTTCACCGAGACGAATTAAGGTCTGATCCCCCGCGAACCAGCGCGCTTTGCTGTATTTGGCGATGGCGCTGACGTAGTTCGCCGGAGTTACCATCTTGACGATGCCTTTGTTGTTGCGGAACAGCGAGGCGTAGTCCTTATAAAAGACCGCTGCCACCAGAACAATCACCACTGTGCTGGCGAGAATCGCCATGAGGCGCATCAACAGCGTCTGCCACCACTTGCCCGGGCGAATGCGGATCATCGCCAGCACCACGGACGGCACCAGCCCGGCGACAACCAGCCACATCACCAGCTGCGGGGTAAGCAGCGCCGTCGCCTCCTGGGAGTTGGTCTCGAAGACGTTGACCATCATGTTCTGGTCAATCACCGCCCCATAGGTAAACATAAACCAGGTCGCCGCCGCGCAGCCAAGGGTAAGCAGCACCAGCAGCGGTTTGCGGATCAGCGGGATATTGAGGATGCTGAAAACGATCACCCAGCCGCAGAACAGCACCAGCGGCACCGTGAGGGCAAAAATAAAGTCGTGCAGCCGGGCGGGCGAGATCACCTGCCAGCTGCGATGAATAAACAGGGCATTTAACAGCGTAAATAAGAGCGCACAGCCCAGCGTAAATTTCGTATCGTTACACTGTAACTTTTTAAGGGTCAGCATCATCGTTCAACCAGATTGTATTGATGAGGCGAGTATAGGGAGCGAAGATTAGTGAAACCTTAATGCCACAATTCTGTGATTCCCGTCTTGCATTACCGGCGCTTAAGGTCTTCACTTGACGGTAATCGAGGGGTTAAGGGAGGTACATGTGGCTGAACAACTGGAGTTCTTTCCTGTCCAGAGCCCGTGCCGGGGTATTTGCCAGTCTGACGAACGGGGATTTTGTCGCGGCTGCATGCGCACCCGGGATGAGCGTTTTAACTGGCAATCCTTTAGCGATGGCCAGAAGCAGGAAGTCCTGCGCCTGTGCCGTCAGCGTCTTTTGCGCAAATTGCGCGCAAACAAAGCCCCCGAAACCGAAGAACCGCAGCAACCCTCACTGTTTTAGCCCCGCAAACGCGTATACTCCCTCCAGACTTTTTTAAAGGAAATTGCTATGGTTCAGCGTATTACCCTTGCCCCGCAGGGCCCGGAATTCTCTCGTTTTGTGATGGGTTACTGGCGTCTGATGGACTGGAACATGTCCGCGCAACAGCTGGTCAGCTTTATTGAAGAACATCTTGATCTGGGGATCACCACCGTCGACCACGCCGATATTTACGGCGGCTACCAGTGTGAAGCGGCGTTCGGTGAGGCGATGAAGCTCGCCCCGGCGCTGCGCCAGCGGATGGAGATCGTCACCAAATGCGGCATTGCCACCACGGCCAAAGCAGAACATGCCCTCGGTCACTACATCACCGACCGGGATCATATTATCCGCAGTGCGGAACAGTCCCTCACCAACCTGGCGACCGACTCTCTTGACCTGCTGCTGATCCACCGTCCCGATCCGCTGATGGATGCCGATGACGTTGCTGAGGCTTTCCTCGCCCTGCATCAGAGCGGCAAGGTGCGCCATTTCGGCGTGTCCAACTTTACCCCGGCGCAGTTTGCCCTGCTGCAGTCGCGCCTGCCGTTTACCCTGGCGACCAACCAGGTCGAGATTTCCCCGGTTTACCAGCCCCTGCTGCTGGACGGCACCCTCGACCAGCTCCAGCAGCTGCGGATCCGTCCGATGGCCTGGTCCTGCCTCGGCGGCGGTCGTCTGTTCAATGATGAGGCGTTCCAGCCCCTGCGCGATGAACTCGCTCAGGTGGCGCAGGAGCTGAATGCCGAAACCATCGAGCAGGTGGTTTATGCCTGGATTTTACGCCTGCCATCGCAGCCGCTGCCAATCATCGGGTCCGGCAAGATCGAGCGCGTGCGTTCGGCCCTGGCGGCAGAGCAGCTTCAGATGACGCGCCAGCAGTGGTTCCGCATCCGTAAAGCCGCGCTGGGTTATGACGTGCCGTAATTCCGTATTTATCTGACTTCCCGGTGAAATCTCTGCCTCTGGTATAAGCTTAAGGGGCA
Source organism: Leclercia sp. AS011 (assembly GCF_037152535.1). Classification (NCBI taxonomy): domain Bacteria; kingdom Pseudomonadati; phylum Pseudomonadota; class Gammaproteobacteria; order Enterobacterales; family Enterobacteriaceae; genus Leclercia; species Leclercia sp. AS011. The sequence goes on along the minus strand of NZ_JBBCMA010000001.1, from coordinate 1,488,080 downwards.
AAAAATAACCGAAGGAGGTCATATGAAGCGATTTACTCTGGCAGTGTTAACGCTGGTGGTCTGTGCAGGGGCGCAGGCTGCCAGTGAAGAAGTCAAGATGAACCTCGTCACCTCGCAGGGGATAGGCCAGTCCATCGGGACGGTAAAAATTACCGAAACCGACAAAGGGCTGGAGTTCTCCCCCGACCTCAAAGCCTTACCACCGGGCGAACACGGTTATCACGTCCACGCCAAAGGTTCCTGCGAACCGGCCATGAAAGAGGGTAAAGCTTCCGCCGCTGAGGCCGCGGGCGGACACCTCGATCCCCAGAATACCGGTAAACATGAAGGGCCAGAGGGCATGGGCCACCTCGGCGATCTGCCTGCGCTGGTGGTCAATAACGACGGAAAAGCCACCGACCCGGTGGTTGCGCCGCGCCTGAAAAAACTGGATGAGGTCAAAGGAAAAGCGCTGATGATCCACGTTGGCGGCGATAATATGTCCGATCAACCCAAACCGCTTGGCGGTGGCGGGGCGCGTTACGCCTGCGGCGTGATTTGATCGCTTAAGGTGCCCGGCGCGGGCGCCTGTTCCAGCTGTGACAAGGAGCAGTGCAGTCGCCAGATCAGGGCTGCCAGCTCCTGCCCGGCGGGTTGCGGATGATGCCCCAGGGCGTCGCAGATGCGCTGAAGCTCATCCAGAGTGGCGGCCAGCGGCCGCTGCTGTACCCCGCGCTCGCTCATGATATCCCGCAGCAGCGAGACGGCGACATCCCGTACCTGCGCCAGCGGATCGGAGCGGGTTTCCCAGTCGCGGAGCTGCCACACCACATGGCTGCAGTTGAGCAACACCACGCCCCAGCGCAGCAGCCAGCGGCGGGAGAGCGCATCCTGACTGCTGTTGAGCTGGCTCACGTGGTGATACACCAGCGATTCGTAACCATTTTCACTCAACCGCGGTTTACGGCTGAGCTGATCGACAAACCCCCGTCGTAGCTCCCGAATGTGACGTCGGCTTTTCCGCGCATCCGAGCCCGGTCGCAGCACCGCAAAGGCCAGCCAGGTCAGCCCTACGCCCAGAATTTTCGCCAGGTCGTCATTGAGAAAATCGGCAAAGTCATACACCGGCGGGTTGGTCACCGAAATAAACGAACCCATAAAGACGATCAGCTGCCCCCAGAGACCGGCGAGGGCGGGCATCTGCTGCTTCAGCAGCTGCATGGTGGTCAGCAGTGGGAACAGGAACAGCAGGAACAGCCACAGATCGGAGATCTGCACCATCAGGCCAAACTTCACCACAAAACTGAACAGCGAGAGCAGGATCAGGGTACGCAGCAGCAGCGTGAGGGAGTTAAAGGGCGAGGCCGACACCGAGTAGAGGACGCTGCTGATCGCCGCCAGCGTCAGGGCTGCGCCACCGGCGTCCCACTGGGCGGTAATGGTCCAGGCTCCCACCAGACTGAGGGCGCAAAAGGTGCGAAAGCCGCTCCACAGGGCCTCCAGGTTATCGGTATGCCGGGCCAGCGCCGGGCTGCGCGGGACGGTAAACTCCGTCACTGGCGTGGCCGTTTCTACCGCCGCGATCCAGCGGCTGCTGCGCAGATAGAGGCGGCAAAAATAGCGCAGCCGCTGCCAGACGGCGCGGTGCCGGTAATCGCCGTCATTGGCCGGTTTGAGCGGCGCAATGATGCGGGCCACGGTATAGAAATCGGCGTCGGGCCGGGCGAGGGCGGCGAGCAGCTGGTCGATGACCTCCCGGGTATGGGCGGGCGGGTTGGGCCAGTTCAGCAGCATACGGCGCAGGCTGGAGATGGCGCTGGTCATGCGCAGCTGCTGATGGAGTAGATAGTTGAGCAGGGCGTTTTGTCGACGGAAGCGGTAGTGGCTCCAGAAGGCCTGAATGCGCAGCAGGTTCATGGTCAGGATCTGGGCAATCACCTTTTCATGGGCCAGACGAATGGCATCGTTAGTGTCGGGCTGCCACAGCAGGCTGGCGTGCTCCAGCAGCCGGGCGTGCATCGCTTTCAGGGCGTTGATGAGGGCCGTGCCGTCGGAGGTGCTGGGCAGGATCATCATCATCACCCCGCCGCTCAGGATGCCGATGATGACTTCACACACCCTTGCCTGGGCAATATCCCACAGCTGGGTAGTGTCGAGAATATCGATTACCGGGAAAGCGATGATCGCCGCGGTGTAACCCGCCAGCTGGAAGGCATAGGCCACATTATTGGTGAAATGGGCGCAGGCCCAGGTACAGACCCCGAGCCAGGCCGCCATGCTCAACAGAAACAGCCACGGGTCGTTAAGGGTGTGGCCAGCGATGATCAGCGCCGCGGTGGCACCCATCAGGCTGCCCGCTACGCGCCCCAGGCTTTTGCTGATCACGCCCCCGACAGTGGGGAAGCTGACCACCGCCGCTGAGGTCATCGCCCAGTAGGGTTCATCCAGGTTGAGGCAATAGGCGACGGTGAGTGCCAGGCACATGGCAATGCCGTTGCGCAGGGCATAGCGCCACTGCGCCGGGGTTGCCCTGAGCCACGGCAGGTTGCGCCAGTTCACCGGGCGGTTCCGATGGAGACGGTGCAGGTGGTGCCGGAGACCAGCGTCAGGTCCGTCGGCAGCTGATCAAAGGCGATACGCACCGGAATGCGCTGCGCCAGCCGCACCCAGGGAATATTCGGTTTCACGTCGGGTACCAGGCCGGAATCGGTCTCTACGCTCTGATCGTAGATGGCGCGTCCGATACTGGAGACATGCCCCTGCAAGGTTCTCGATCCGCTGTAGAGGACGATCTGCGCCGGGGCACCCTCGCGGATATGCCGCAGTTTGGTCTCCTCAAAATAGCCCACCACGTAAAACGAATGGCTGTCGACCAGGGCGAAGACCGGCTGGCCGGTGGTGGCGTAATCGCCTGGACGGGTGGAGAGATTGGTGACCCAGCCATCAACCGGGGCTTTGACCACCGTCTGGGTCAGCTGCCACTGGGCCTGCTTGAGCGTGGCTTCAGCTACCGCGACGCTGGCCTGCATCGCTTTGACGTTGATATTGGCGGTATCCAGATCTTCGGCGGAGATATAGTTCTGCGACAGATGGCGGCGACGGTTGGCCTCGTTATTGGCTTTCGCCAGATCGGACTGGGACTTCGCCAGCTGGGCTTCCGCGTTGAGGACTGCGATGTGATAAGGGGTCTCATCGATCTGAAACAGGACCTCACCCGCGTGGACAAACTGGTTATCTTTAACCTGCAGCCGGGTGATGGTGCCGGAGACCTGCGGGGTAACGCTCACCTGCTCGGCGCGCACCTTGCCGTCACGGGTCCATGGCGACTGCATGTAATAATTCCATAGCCACCAGCCGGCGATCAGCGCCAGGGCCAGCACAAGTAATGATGAAAAATATTTAATTGTTTTCACAGGTCTCGTCACCACACAATCAACAGAGTCAGACTCAGGCACACCGCCAACACAAACAGCGACAGATCCATCAACATTGGGTGCCAGATTTCACCGGAATACATCCAGTCACGCAGCAAGCGGTGGGTGACAAGCCAGATAATAAAACCCAGCATTACCGCCTTGAATAAGGGGGGAAAGTACACCGAGGCGCCGACAATCAAATCCTGAAGCGGTAACCCCGTGGCATTAAACGTGAAATTCACGAGCCGGTTCCTTTGCAAAGGGAAAAGTGACTAAAAAAGCAGCCGCATAACGCCTGGCGGCGTTTTCACTCCATGTAAAGCAGAGAGCCATCAAGTTTTTATCCAGTATTGCATTTGTTTTGGCAATATAAATGCTGCACACTATTCTAAAATCAGTATAATAACTTAGCAAGCTAATTATAAGGAGATGAAATTGGAATCGCCATTAGGTTCTGATCTGGCAAGGTTAGTACGCATCTGGCGTGCTCTGATTGACCATCGCCTGAAACCTCTGGAGTTGACACAGACGCATTGGGTTACGCTGCATAATATCCATCAGCTGCCGCCCGACCAGTCACAGATCCAACTGGCAAAAGCGATTGGCATCGAGCAGCCATCACTGGTACGAACGCTCGATCAACTGGAAGAGAAGGGCCTGATTTCACGTCAGACCTGTGCCAGCGATCGTCGTGCCAAGCGGATTAAACTTACCGAGAAAGCCACACCGATTATCACTGAGATGGAAGCCGTAATCAGCAAAACGCGCGGTGAAATTCTCTCCGGGATCAGCCCCGCTGAACTGGAACTGCTGATCTCGCTGGTCGCCCGGCTGGAAAGTAATATCCACGAGTTGCAGTCCCGTGACTGACCGTTAAAAAAGCCTTGCGAATGCAAGGCTTTTTCTTTACCGGAACACCACTACCCGGTTGCGCCCGGTCTCTTTTGCCTCGTACATCGCCTTATCGGCGCATTCGACGCACTCTTCCGCGCTGGTTTTCGACGAGGTGGCGGTAAACACGCCCATACTGATGGTAATCGGCTCGGGAAGTTGCCCCCCGGAGCTGGTTCTGTCAAAGCCGCTCAGTTTTAACCGTACCCGCTCGGCAACCTGCCGTGCAGCGTCGGAAGAGGTATGGGTTAACATCAGCACAAACTCTTCCCCGCCAATGCGCGCTGCAATATCCTGGGGCCGTACTGAATCCATCAGCAGTTGAGCGACGAACTGTAATACTTTATCCCCCTGCAGGTGTCCGTAGTTATCGTTAATCCGCTTAAAACGATCCAGATCGCTGACGATAACCGAGACCGGGTGGATCTCATTTGCCTTGCGAAGCGACTGGTTCAGCGCGTCGTAAAAATAGCTGCGATTGTAGAGACGGGTAAGAGGATCGCGAATCGAATTCTGGTACGACTGTTGATACTTCAGATGCGAATCACGGTACAGATTAAATACGTCATACAGCAGGACGAAAATAATCAGCAGGGTAGCGACGGTTTCAAATAACCGCGCGCGATACCAGGTAATGTCTTCGGCGTGACCGCCCAAAAAAAGCATAGCAAGGGTCGCGATATAACAGACGCACAAAAAATTACCGCCGACCCAAAACATATTGCGCACGCGGGTAATAATCATCAGTGTTGCTAATGAAACAACCCAACACAGGATTAAAACAGTGTTTATTTCTTGTTTCCACAGCAACATATATTGCCGGGTTTCATTATCAACCAAATCTAATGATAGTAACGGTGAATAGCTCGAATATATCCATGCCAGCCACACCATCGCAGCAGTAAAGATTGTCGCCCCGGCTATAAATAAGAGATGAAATGTCTTTGAAAGGGGTCTGTTACGAATAAAGTACAGCAGGGCCGAGGCGATAAACAGCACAGACATCAGCAGGTGACGGAACGTGAAGAAGATCATCGCGTCGTTGTAGTTCACCACGTTGAACTGGTACATGTCCAGCCACGCCGGGAAGCTGGAAAGCGTCCCCATCATTAGCATCGCAGAGCCGATGTAGGCGAAGGCAAAGGCGAGCAGATATAAACGCTGTCTGTCACACCAGTATTTCATCACCATGAAACAGGCAATAAAGAGATGAAAGACCAGTAAAAAAATGGTCAGCATCGGAAATAAAAGGGGTGAAAAGGAGGTGACTTTTTCTTCAAGCCCGACAGTTAACGCGTGTAAAACCCCGATGACAATAAAGCATCCCAGAAAGAACTGAACATAATTATTTTTAATATGACGACTCATCGCAACCATTGGTGTTGTTAGAAAATAAGAAACAGGTAAAGGGGGTTTGCGAATAATCTCATGCGCGCGAGGGGAATACTTTGCGCAGGAACAAGATAAGTGAATATTAAATATTCATAGAGTGAATGTATTTGGTAAATATATTCATCAAAGTATTGTTTATTGTAAATGGACGTGGCCAACAGACCACGCCCATAATGTCATTAGCGCGGGGAAACGGTCACCTGGCTGCCATTGCTGGCCAGTACAACGCGTTGGCCTGCGGCAAAGCGGGTGTTGCCCTGTTTCTGCACTACCATGATGGTGCTGCCATCATCTTTGCGGATCTCTAACTCAACGCCCTGGGATTTGTTCATAGAACCCTGAACGCCCTGACCGGCTACGCCACCAGCTACAGCACCTGCCGCAGTCGCCAGCGAACGACCCGTGCCGCCACCCACGGTATTACCGAGGAAACCACCCAGTACCGCACCGCCGAGGGCACCGATAACGTTGTTCTCGTCACCACCCTGAATCTGCACCGGGCGCGCGTTCACAATGGTGCCGTAGGTGACTTGCTGTACCTGTTTCGCCTCAGAGGCACTGTAAACATCCCCGGAGAGGGAGCTATCATTAACACAGCCAGCCAGTGTGAATCCAACCAGCGAAACGGCCAGTACACGTAAAATCATTTGAATCTCCTGTTCACCAAAAACGCTCTGTGAGCATCCGTTATGGCTAAATTATATGGCATCAGGTGCCATAGATCCTATTTTCGCCTAAACAATAGGAGAATAGTACTTGATTCTGGCTTAACCAGACATAAACAGGCCCTGACTTCACCCCACATCCGTTAAGGATAATTCCTGGAATGGCCGCCACGCCCGGGTATTGTTAAAAAGTATTATCGCGTCATGGAATTGAGGTCGGGTTTATGGTGGAGTGAGCCATCAACCCTGCGGAGTAAGGAAAACGGATGAAATCGGGTCGCTATATTGGCGTAATGTCAGGAACCAGTCTGGATGGCGTGGATGTCGTTCTCGCGGCAATCGACGAGAATATGGTGGCACAGCAGGCAAGCCTGAGCTGGCCCATTCCCCCGGAAACAAAACAAGCGATCCTGAATATCTGTCAGGGGCAACAGCTGACCCTCTCTCAGCTGGGGCAGCTGGATACCCAACTGGGCCGTCTGTTCGGTGACGCGGTACTGGCGCTGATGAAACAGGAAGATCTGCGCCCTCAGGATGTCGTGGCGATCGGCTGTCATGGCCAGACGGTCTGGCATGAGCCGGGCGGGGAAGCACCGCATACCCTGCAGATTGGCGATAACAACCAGATTGTGGCCAAAACCGGCGTGACGGTGGTGGGCGATTTCCGCCGTCGGGATATGGCGCTCGGCGGGCAGGGCGCGCCGCTGGTCCCGGCCTTCCACCACGCGCTGCTTGCCCACCCGACGGAGCGCCGCATGGTGCTCAATATTGGCGGCATCGCCAATCTCTCCTTATTGATCCCGGGGCAGCCGGTACGCGGTTTCGACACCGGGCCGGGGAATATGTTGATGGACGCCTGGATCTGGCGTCAGGCGGGCAAACCTTACGATAAAGACGCCGAGTGGGCGTGTAGCGGTAAGGTCATCATCCCGCTGCTGCAGAATATGCTGTGCGATCCCTATTTCGCCGCCCCGGCACCGAAGAGCACCGGCCGGGAGTATTTCAACTACGGCTGGCTGGAGCGCCAGCTGGCGAACTTCCCGGGCCTGGCAGCCCAGGACGTGCAGGCCACGCTGGCCGAGCTCACCGCCGTCTCGGTGTCGGAACAGGTGTTGCTGAGCGGCGGCTGCGATCGTCTGCTGGTGTGCGGCGGCGGCAGCCGTAACCCGCTGCTGATGGCGCGACTTGCCGGTCTGCTGCCGGGTACGGAGGTGAGTACAACCGATAAGGCCGGGATCAGCGGCGATGATATGGAAGCCCTGGCCTTTGCCTGGCTGGCGTGGCGAACAGTGGCGGGTCTGCCGGGGAACCTGCCTTCCGTCACCGGGGCACGTGAAGCCAGCGTGTTAGGCGCTGTTTTTCCAGCCAATCCGCGGCAAAATCAGAGTTAACCGAATTTCGCTTAAAGGCGTGATGGGTAGAATGACACGGAAAAACGGGAGGGCGTTCGCGCCCTCCGGGACCAGGAAAGTCTTCGGAACACACCCATGAAAAAACTGCTTCTTGCTTTATCCCCCTTCCTGCTGGCGAGCTGTAGCGTCTACAACCAGTTTGTCGAACGTATGCAAACCGACACCCTGGCGTACCAGTGCGAAGAGAAACCGCTCACCGTGAAGCTCAATAATCCTCGTCAGGAAGTCAGTTTTGTCTACGACAACAAGCTGCTGACGCTCAAGCAGGGGATGTCTGCCTCCGGCACCCGTTACAGCGATGGGGTGTATGTGTTCTGGTCGAAAGGCGACAGCGCGACGGTCTACAAGCGCGATCGCATCGTGCTGAACAATTGTCAGATCGAAAATCCGAAGCGTTGAGATTTTGCAGGGGGCGGCGCACAATAGCGTCACCCATTGTCAATGTCAGCTAACGCCATGTCAGATAACGACGAATTGCAGAACATCGCGCACCTCCGGCGCGAATACACCAAAGGCGGCCTGCGTCGCCAGGATCTCCCCGCCGAGCCGCTAGCGCTGTTTGAGCACTGGCTGAAACAGGCCTGCGATGCCCGCCTGGCCGATCCCACCGCGATGGTCGTCGCTACGGTCGACGAACAGGGTCAACCTTACCAGCGCATTGTGCTGCTCAAGCATTACGATGAGAAAGGGCTGGTGTTCTACACCAACCTCGGCAGCCGCAAGGCGCACCACCTCGAAAACAACCCGCGCATCAGCCTGCTCTTCCCCTGGCATATGCTGGAGCGCCAGGTGATGGTCACTGGCACCGTCGAGCGTCTCTCCACCCTCGAAGTGGTGAAGTATTTCCACAGCCGTCCGCGCGACAGCCAGATTGGCGCCTGGGTCTCGAAACAGTCGAGCCGCATCTCTGCCCGCGGCGTGCTGGAGAGCAAATTCCTCGAGCTGAAACAGAAGTTCCAGCAGGGCGAAGTCCCTCTGCCGAGTTTCTGGGGCGGTTTCCGCGTCTCCGTTCAGCAGATGGAGTTCTGGCAGGGCGGTGAACATCGTCTGCACGACCGCTTTTTATACCAGCGCGATAACGGTGCCTGGAAAATCGATCGTCTCGCACCCTAATCCCCGAAATTTGTTCTCTTAAGCGCTGGTACAACGGGTGTCAGCGCTTTATTCTATGTACCTTTCGCGTCTGGCGAAAAGTCGTGTACCGGCAGAGGTGCAGTCGTTTTATACATGGAGAATTTGATGGCAAGCAGTAACTTGATTAAACAATTGCAAGAGCGGGGGCTGGTAGCCCAGGTGACGGACGAGGAAGCGTTAGCAGAGCGACTGGCGCAAGGCCCGATCGCGCTCTATTGCGGCTTCGATCCTACCGCCGACAGCTTGCATTTGGGGCATCTGGTTCCATTGTTATGCCTGAAACGCTTCCAGCTGGCAGGCCATAAGCCTGTGGCGCTGGTCGGTGGCGCAACGGGTCTGATTGGCGATCCGAGCTTCAAAGCCGCCGAGCGTAAACTGAATACGGCAGACACCGTGCAGGAGTGGGTGGATAAGATCCGCAAACAGGTCGCCCCGTTCCTCGATTTCGACTGTGGTGAAAACTCAGCGATCGCCGCTAACAACTACGACTGGTTTGGCGGCATGAACGTGCTGACCTTCCTGCGTGATATCGGCAAGCACTTCTCCGTTAATCAGATGATCAACAAAGAAGCGGTGAAGCAGCGTCTGAACCGTGACGACCAGGGCATCTCGTTCACCGAGTTCTCTTATAACCTGCTGCAGGGTTATGACTTCGCCTGCCTGAACAATCTGCACGGCGTATCCCTGCAAATTGGCGGCTCCGATCAGTGGGGCAACATCACCTCCGGTATCGATCTGACCCGTCGTCTGCACCAGAACCAGGTCTTTGGTCTGACCGTGCCGCTGATCACCAAAGCCGACGGCACCAAGTTCGGTAAAACCGAGGGCGGCGCAGTATGGCTCGATCCGAAGAAAACCAGCCCGTACAAGTTCTACCAGTTCTGGATCAACACCGCGGATGCTGACGTTTATCGCTTCCTGAAGTTCTTCACCTTTATGGATCTGGAAGAGATCAACGCCCTGGAAGAAGAAGACAAGAACAGCGGCAAAGCCCCGCGCGCCCAGTACGTGCTGGCGGAGCAGGTCACGAAGCTGGTTCACGGCGAAGAGGGCCTGGCGGCTGCGAAGCGTATTACTGCCAGCCTGTTCAACGGTACCCTGAGCGATCTGAGCGAAGCTGACTTCGAACAGCTGGCGCAGGATGGCGTGCCGATGGTGGAGATGGAGAAAGGGGCTGACCTGATGCAGGCGCTGGTAGACTCCGAGCTGCAACCATCCCGTGGTCAGGCGCGTAAAACTATCGCCTCAAACGCCATCACCATTAACGGCGAAAAACAGTCCAACGAGGAGTATACCTTCGTGGACAGCGATCGCCTGTTTGGCCGCTACACCTTACTGCGTCGCGGCAAAAAGAATTACTGTCTGATCTGCTGGAAGTAATCATAAAAGCGCAGGGGCATGGGAAACCATGCCCCTTTATTTTTTCAGGGTTGTGGTAAGAAAATGAAGAATATCCTCGCCATCCAGTCCCACGTCGTGTTTGGGCATGCTGGCAACAGCGCCGCTGAATTTCCGATGCGTCGTCTCGGGGCCAACGTCTGGCCGCTAAATACCGTTCAGTTTTCCAATCATACGCAATACGGCAAGTGGACCGGTTGCGTGATGCCGCCTGCTCATCTGACAGAGATTGTCCAGGGCATCGCGGAGATCGACAAACTTAAAACCTGTGACGCCGTGCTGAGCGGCTATCTGGGGTCTGCCGAGCAGGGCGAGCATATTCTGGGGATTGTCCGTCAGGTCAAGGCGGCCAACCCGGCGGCGAAATACTTCTGCGATCCGGTGATGGGTCACCCGGAGAAGGGCTGCATCGTGGCACCTGGCGTCGCGGAATTCCATGTCCGTCATGCCTTACCGGCCAGCGACATTATCGCCCCTAACCTTATCGAGCTGGAGATCCTCTGCGAACATCCGGTCAACAGTGTGGAAGAGGCGATTGCCGCATCCCGGGAACTGATTGCGCAGGGGCCGGAGATCGTGCTGGTGAAGCACCTGGCGCGCGCCGGGATCAGCCCGGACCGCTTTGAGATGCTGCTGGTGACCAAAGACGAAGCCTGGCACATCAGTCGTCCGCTGGTGGATTTCGGCAGCCGTCAGCCGGTGGGGGTGGGGGATGTCACCAGCGGTCTGCTGCTGGTGAAACTGCTGCAGGGGGCAACGGTGCGCGATGCACTCGAGCACGTCACGGCGGCGGTGTATGAAATCATGATTGCCACCAAAGATATGCAGGAGTATGAGCTGCAGGTGGTGGCCGCTCAGGATCGGATTGCGAATCCGGAGCACCTTTTCAGCGCGACACAGCTATAACACCGGCGGCGCTGCGCTTGCTCGGGCCTACAAAACCGTAGGCCGGGTAAGCGCCAGCGCCACCCGGCAACAGACTTACTTCAACCCTTCCGCTTCCAGCGCTGCCGCCACGGCAGGACGCTCCGCCATACGCTGCATATACGCGTCAATATGGCTCAACCCTTCCATATTCAGCTTCACGGCCCGCGCCCAGCGCAGAACGGTAAATAGATAGGCATCGGCAATCGTAAAGCGCTGACCGCAGATCCACTGCTCGTCTTTCAGCGACTCGTTCACGTACTGCAGTTTTTTCTCCAGCAGAGCGCGTACGGTCGGTTTGTACTCTTCCGGGGTATCCGGGCGGAACAGCGGGGTAAAGCCTTTGTGCAGCTCGGTGGCGATGTAGTTCATCCATTCGAGGGTCTTATAGCGGGCGATGCTGCCGGTCGGGGCCAGCAGTTGGCGATCCGCAACGCCATCCGCCAGGTATTGCATGATCGCAACCCCTTCGGTCAGCAGAGTACCGTCTTCCAGCAGTAGCGCCGGGACCTGGCCTTTAGGATTCACCGCGAAAAAATCATCGCCGTTTTCCAGACGCTTCTTCATCAGATCCACACCGTTAAGGGTGAAATCTTTACCGCTCTCGCGCAGGGTAATATGGGAGGCAAGAGAGCAGGCGCCTGGTTTATAGAACAGTTTCATCGGTCACTCCTGTTTACGTAGGTTTACCCTATGGTAGTGCGGCCCAGGATAAAAAAAAAGCCGCTAACGCACAGTTAGCGGCTTCAATTCAGTCGTTTCCCGATGACATTACGCGGTCGCGGTTTTGCTCGCTTTGGCGGTCGTGTCGTCGTCCTGAGTCATGCGATTCAGTTTCGGTGCGGTCAGCAGCATCAGCACGGCGATAACCGCGGTGGCGATACCGATCTGCAGGAATACGTCGCCGTAGACATGCAGAGACTGCAGCGGATCGGTAACGTCAGATGGCACGGCCATCAGGTTAGCAATCTTACCGGCGATGATTGCAGCACCGGCAGTGGTCAGGAACCAGCTACCCATGATGAAGCCCATCAGACGCTGTGGCACCAGCTGAGCAACCATTGCCAGGCCCAGACCGGAGATCATCAGCTCACCGATAGACTGCAGGGCGTAGCTCAGGATCAGCCAGTTAACGGAGACGATACCGGCGTCGCTGGCGAATTTCGCGCCCAGCGGCAGTACCAGGAAGGCACCGGAGCACAGCACCATACCTACCGCGAACTTGTGCGGCATTGGCAGGCGGTCGCCCATCTTGTTGTAGATAGCGGCCAGAATCGGGCTACCCACCATGATCCAGAACGGGTTCAGGGCCTGGAACTGCTCAGGTTCGAACGCGATACCGAGGATAGAGTGCTCAACGTTACGAATCGCGAAGAAGTTCAGGGACGTTGGCATCTGGCTGTAGAGCACGAAGAAGCAAATTGCTTCAACCATCAGGATGAAGGCCACGATCATCTTACGACGGGCAGCACCCTGCATAGAGAAAGCTTCTTTGGCGAAGATGCAGATAATACCCAGCGCAACCACGCCCAGCACCGCACGCGCGATACCCTGGTTGTGCAGCAGCCAGGTCGCAACGGCAACCAGAATCACCACGCCAACGATAGTCGCCAGCAGTTTGCCCATCTGTACCGGCGCGAAGTCAGGCTTGGAACCGTAGTCCTTGACCCAGCTGCGGCAGAACAGGAAGTTCACCACGGTGATCAGCATCCCGACGAAGCTCAGGGCAAACGCCACGCTCCAGCCGAACTGCGCGGCCAGCCACGGCGTTGCCAGCATAGAGAAGAAAGAACCGATGTTGATGGACATGTAGTACATGGTGAATGCACCGTCCAGACGCGGGTCATCTTTCTTATAGCAGGTCGAGAGCAGGGAAGATGGGTTCGCCTTGAACAGGCCGTTACCGACCGCGATGGTCGCCATACCCATGTACACCACAGCAGCATCGTGACCAGACCAGGCAACCAGACCGTAACCGATCGCCAGAACGATGGCGCCCAGCAGAATCACACGTTTGGTACCCAGAACTTTATCACCCAGCCAGCCGCCAATTGCGACCAGGCCGTACACCAGAGCACTGAAAGAAGAGAACAGCGTGATGGAATCAGCTTCGGACATACCCAGTTGTTTAACCAGGTAAACCGCCATGATCCCTTGCAGACCGTAGTAACCAAAACGTTCCCACAGCTCAATGGAGAAAATGAGATAGAACGATTTCGGTTGTTTGAAAGCGTTAAGACTTACGCTTTCCTCAGCTGGTTTATTGTTTGCAGTAGACACATATACCTCTTTTTTTACATCCCATATTAACGGGGGTGTTCATAGCGTGAAGACCGTAGTCCATCCGCTTTATAGTTATAGTGGGAGGGGAAACGGCGGGTAATGTTCACTATCCTGACCCATCTGGCAAGGCGTTTGTAATACTCTGTTACATATAACCCTGACGCTATAATGCGCCAGAAACCTAAATGTTATTTAGCGTTAAATTTTACCGTTGCGTTGAAACTGGTTTTTTCCACTATCCGTTAGCCGAAAAAGTGCGCAGGTGGCGATATGTTCTGCTGTAAAAGGGATAATGCAGTGATATGGGCTAAGTTCTGAAATATATCCGGTCATATCTTCCGGTTATCAGGGTCGATTTCTCGATGCAATAAGGCGTTATCGGGATTTTCGACACATAAAATTAACACCATGTGAACAGAGTGATCCTCATCACATTTGTATAGAAAATTTCGCTGACGAAAAAACAATTAACCTGTTTGATTGTTATATAGCCGCACATTCAACGAAGGACAAACTTTGGCTCAGGCGGAATGGCTGTAAAAGTGGCTGTCAGCAGGAAGAGATGCTTTCTGTAAGAAAATCACATTATGGAAAAACCGTCGGCTGACGGTTTCAGAGGTCGGTTTTCTCTTTATATTCACAGAGATCTTCGATAATGCAGGAGCCGCAGCGCGGCTTACGGGCAATGCAGGTGTAGCGCCCGTGCAGGATCAGCCAGTGATGGCAGTCGACCTTAAACTCTGCTGGCACCACCTTCAGCAGCTTCTCTTCCACCAGCTCGACGTTCATGCCGGGGGCGAATTGGGTGCGGTTGCAGACGCGGAAGATATGGGTATCCACGGCGATGGTCGGCCAGCCAAAGACGGTATTGAGCACCACGTTGGCGGTTTTCCGCCCGACGCCGGGCAGGGCTTCCAGCGCGGCGCGATCTTCCGGCACCTCGCCACCGTGCAGCTCAAGCAGCATACGGCAGGTCTTGATCACGTTCTCGGCTTTGCTGTTAAACAGCCCGATGGTCTTGATGTACGATTTCACACCCTCGACGCCCAGCGCCAGCATCGCCTGGGGCGTGTTGGCAACCGGGTAGAGTTTCGCGGTGGCTTTATTCACGCTCACGTCGGTGGCCTGTGCGGAGAGCAGGACGGCAATCAGCAGTTCAAACGGTGAGGTAAAGTTCAGCTCGGTCGTCGGGTGCGGGTTGTTATCCCGCAGGCGCTGCAAAATGGTTAAACGCTTCTCTTTGTTCATGAGGCCTTCTCAGGGATCCCTTCCTCTACGCTGCGGGCAGCAGCGCGGCGCTTACGTTTCTCATCAATCAGGTATTTGACCGCCAGCATCATGCCGAGGCCAATAAACGCTCCCGGCGGCAGCATCGCCAGCAGGAACGGCGTATCGGTGTGGAAAACCTCAATGCGCAGCGATTTCGCCCAGCCGCCCAGCAGCGCGTCTGCGCCGTCGAACAGAGTGCCGTTGCCGAGGATTTCACGCATTGAGCCCAGCACGAACATTGCTCCGGTCGCCCCCATACCGATGGCAAAACCATCAAGGGCTGAAATCAGCGGATCGTTTTTCACCGCAAAGGCTTCGGCGCGCCCCACCACGATACAGTTGGTCACGATCAGCGGGATAAAGATCCCCAGCGACTGATAGAGGCCAAAGGCGTATGCGTTGATCAGCATCTGCACGACGCTCACCACCGAGGCGATGATCATCACGTAGATGGGAATACGAATTTCTGACGGCGTCCAGCGACGCAGGGCAGAGATCGACAGGTTGGTCAGGGTCAGCACCAGAGTGGTAGCCAGACCCAGACCCAGCGCGTTAGTGGCGGTCGAGGTGACGGCCAGCAGCGGACACATCCCCAGCAGCTGTACCAGAGCGGAGTTGTTTTTCCACAGACCCTGGACGATAACCTCTTTAACCTGGCTCATGATCACTCCTCACAGGCGGGCAGATTGTTAAGTTGCGCAGGCAGCGTTTGAGCGTAGACACCCGCCCGTTTAACGGCATTCACCACCGCGCGGGGGGTGATGGTCGCCCCGGTAAACTGATCGAATTCACCGCCGTCTTTCTTCACCGCGAAGGCCGGATCGTCGCTACCGTGAATGGTTTTACCGGCAAAGTGTAAAATCCAGTCGCTTAAGCGGGTTTCAATTTTATCCCCGAGGCCGGGCGTTTCGTGGTGCTCGGTGACGCGCGTGCCCAGCACGGTGCCGGAGAAATCAGTCCCGACCAGCAGCTGGATGGCACCAGAATAGCCGTCTGGCGCGGTAACTTCCATTACCGCTCCCACCGGGGCATCCTCTTTACGGGCGATAAAGATGCGGCGGGTGCCTTTGCCTAACGGCGCTGCCTCGACAAGATAACAGCTTTTTTGCAGATCGTTATCGTAGAGCGTTGCCGGGATCACCTGGTCGAACAGCGCCTTTTGCTGACGGGCTGCCTGTTCGTCGATGGTGGATTTGGTCAGGCCGTTGACCAGCGCGGTCAGGCCGGTCAGCACCGCGGCAAAGACCGCCAGCGTCACGCCGTGTTTTTGCATCGTTTTTAACATGGCGAGTCCCTTAGCGATGGCCGTACACGCGCGGACGCGTGTAGTAATCAATTAACGGTACGGTGATGTTTGCCAGCAGAACCGCAAAGGCCACGCCGTCCGGATAGCCGCCAAAGCTGCGGATCAGCCACACCAGCAGACCGGCCAGCGCGCCGAAAATCAGGCGTCCCCGGTTGGTGGTGGAGGCGGTTACCGGATCGGTCAGAATAAAGAACGCCCCCAGCATGGTCGCGCCGGACAGCAGATGGATTTGCGGCGAGGCCAGCGATTCCGGCGAGAAAATCCAGCCCAGACCGGAACAGACCGCCAGAGTCACCAGGAAGCTCACCGGGATATGCCAGCGGATCGCTTTCTGCCACAGCATAAACGCCCCCCCGGCCAGATACGCCAGGTTCACCCACTGCCAGCCCGCACCCGCCAGCACGCCGCTGTAAATCGGGTATTGCAGGATCTGCTCCACGCTGTGACCGGCATGCAGGGAGGTTTTAAAGGTATCGAGCGGGGTTGCCTGGCTGATACCGTCCACGCCCATGCGCAGGGTGTTCATATCTGCGCCGCTGGCGGTGTGGCCGGAGAAAATAACCTGTAAAGCATCCATAAAGCCCGGTACGGTCGCCGCGATCTCATGCGGCGGCAGCCAGCTGGTCATCTGCACCGGGAAGGAGATCAGCAGCACCACGTAGCCAATCATCGCCGGGTTAAAGGGGTTATGCCCCAGGCCACCATACAGCTGTTTGGCGATGATCACCGCGAACACGGTGCCGAGCACCACCATCCACCAGGGGGCGAAGGGCGGAATACTGATCGCCAGCAGCAGGCCGGTCAGCAGGGCAGAGTTATCCGCCAGGATCGTGCTGACGGCCATTTTACGCAGTTTGAGGACCAGGGCTTCAGCCGCCAGCGCGCTCGCACAGCCGAGAAGGATCTGCAGCAGCGTACCCCAGCCGAAGAACCAGACCTGAACGGCAATGCCCGGCAGCGCGGCCAGACAGACCAGCATCATAATGCGCGATGTCTGGCGCTGGTTGTGGGTATAAGGGGAGCTTGCGATTCTGAAAACCATTTAATCCTCGTTAACTGCCTGCTGTGCGGCTTTCTTCGCCTGAACGCGCGCAATAGCGGCAGCAACTGCCGCTTTGCGTGGATCGTCATTGGCTGCCGGTTCTTCTTCCTGTTGCGCCGCCTTGCGTGACTTCGCACGGGCGATGGCGGCTTCGACCGCGGCTTTACGCGGATCGACAGGTGTTGGTTCTGCCTGGGTTTCCCCGGTCTGGGCCGCTTTGCGGGCTTTTGCCCGGGCGATGGCCGCTTCGACTGCCGCTTTGCGCGGGTCGGCCGGGGTCTGCTCGATCTGAATATCGTCCGGCTGGGCCGCTTTGCGGGCTTTGGCCCGGGCAATGGCGGCCTCGACCGCGGCTTTGCGCGGATCGACCTCTGGCTGCGCGGTGCTGGTCTGGGCTTTTTCCCCCTGACGGGCGCGGGCCTCGGCTTTACGTGCTTCGCGGGCCGCAATGGCTTCGCTGTTATCCGGGCGTTGCCCCGCCGGGATCACCACATCCTGCCCGACGGTGGCTTTCTTCTCGCGCACGCGGGCCAGAGCCGCATTGATGGCGTCCTGATCTTTCGCCGCAGGCTGTACCGCTGCTTTCTTATGACGCTCTTCCCGGGCGGCTTTCTCGCGCTCCAGACGCTGCTGGCGCGCTTCAAAGCGCGCTTTGGCCTCGGCTGCGCGTTTCTCTTCCTGGGCGATGGCGTAAATTTCGGCCTTCTCAACGCGGAAGTATTGCACCAGCGGAATATTGCTCGGACAAACCCAGGCGCAGGCACCGCACTCGATGCAGTCGGCCAAGTTATGGGCTTGCGCTTTATCGTGGATCTGCCCTTTGCTGAACCAGTAGAGCTGCTGGGGCAGCAGATCCGCCGGACAGGCGTCGGCGCAGGCGCTGCAGCGAATGCAGCCTTTCTCTTCCTGCTCTTCGCCCATCTCGCTGACGGACGGGGCCAGCAGACAGTTAGTGATTTTTACCACCGGCACTTCCAGCCACGGCAGGGTAAAGCCCATCAGCGGGCCGCCCATGATCACCATCTGCTCCGCGCTCGGGCAGAACCCGGCCTGGTCCAGCAGATGACGTACCGGGGTACCCAGACGCGCCCAGACGTTGCCTGGGCGGCTAACGGCTTCACCGGTCAGGGTAACAACGCGCTCGGTGAGCGGCTCGCCGTCCACGACCGCGCGTTTTACCGCATAGGCGGTGCCGACGTTCTGCATCAGCACGCCGATATCGGAGGAGCGACCGCCGTGCGGGACCTGCTTGCCGGTTAAGATCTGGGTCAGCTGCTTCGCGCCGCCGGACGGATATTTAGTCGGGATCACCCGCAGGCTGATATCGTGGCTGCCCGCCAGCACCGCCCGCAGCATGGAGATGGCCTGCGGCTTGTTGTCTTCAATGCCGATCAGCACCTCTTTTGGCTGCAGAACATGGGCGAGAATGCGAATGCCTTCGACGATCTGCGCGGCGCAGTCCTGCATCAGACGGTCGTCTGCGGTAATGTACGGCTCGCACTCGGCGGCGTTGATAATCAGGGTCTGGATCTTGTCGCCACCGCCCTGCAATTTGTTGCCGGTCGGGAAGCCCGCCCCGCCCAGACCGGCGACGCCGGACTGATGAATACGGGTAATCAGCTCTTCCCGGCTGCGGCTGCGGAAATCGCTCCAGCCGTCGCGCTCTATCCAGCGATCTTCCCCGTCGGCGTCAATCACCACGCACAGCTCGGAGAGGGCAGAAGGGTGGGCCACCGTGTGGGGGGCAATCGCCGTCACGGTGCCGGAGGTTGGGGCATGAACCGGCAGCATACGGCCACGGCCAAAGGTCAGCGGCTGACCGCGCAACACGCGATCCCCGACCTTCACGCACAGCTCGCCCTCAGCACCAATGTGCTGTTTTAGCGGGATAACAAAACGGTTGGCCAGCGGGATCTGGCGCAGCGGCGTGCCGCTGGACTGGGTTTTCATCTCCGGCGGATGAATACCGCCGTCGAAATCCCAGATCTTCTCTTTTCTGAAGGCAGAAAATAACTTAAGCATGTTGTTCCACTGGAATATTGCGCACCGGAATGGACTGAAGATCCCATTTCCAGCTGTCGGTCGTTGTCGCTACCGGGCGTAACTCAATGCACTGGGTCGGGCAGGGGGCGACGCAGAGATTACAGCCGGTACACAGATCCTCAATCACGGTGTGCATGGCGCGCGTCGCGCCGACGATGGCATCCACCGGGCAGGCCTGAATACATTTGGTACAGCCGATGCAGTTAGGTTCATCGATCACTGCCAGCATGCGAACCGGCTCCTGCGCGCTCTCATCGCCATCGACCGGCTGCGGGTCTACGTTCAGCAGCGCGGCAATCTTCAGCATCACCGCTTCGCCACCGGGGGCACAGCGGTTAATTTTCTCTCCGCCGTTGCCCACCGCCTCGGCGTAAGGGCGACAGCCAGGAAAGCCGCACTGCCCGCACTGGCTCTGCGGCAGCAGCTCATCAATTTTTTCAACGATCGGATCGTCTTCCACCGCGAAGCGGCGCGAGGCGTAACCGAGAATGATGCCAAAAAGCAGCCCCAGTACGCTGATGGCTGCGATGGCTACCCAGATTGCATTCATTACAACTTCACCAGACCACTAAAGCCCATAAAGGCCAGAGACATGAGACCGGCGGTAACCAGCGCGATGGCGTTACCGCGAAACGGTGCCGGAATATCGGCGGCAACGAGGCGTTCGCGGATCGCCGCAAACAGCACCATCACCAGCGAGAAGCCGACCGCAGCCGAAAAGCCGTACAGCGCCGACTGCAGGAAATTGTGCCCAAGGTTAATGTTGAGCAGCGCCACGCCGAGCACCGCGCAGTTGGTGGTGATCAGCGGCAGGAAAATGCCGAGCAGACGGTATAACGCCGGGCTGGTTTTACGCACCACCATTTCGGTGAACTGCACTACCACCGCGATAACCAGAATAAAGGCCAGCGTGCGCAGATAGGTCAGACCGAGGGGGATCAGGATCCAGGTGTCAATCCACCAGGCGCAAATCGAGGCAAGGGTCATCACGAAGGTGGTTGCCAGCCCCATCCCCATCGCGGTTTCCAGCTTTTTGGACACACCCATAAACGGGCACAGGCCAAGAAACTTCACGAGGACGAAGTTGTTTACCAGCACCGTGCCGACGAAGAGCAGTAAGTAATCGGTCATTATTCAGCCTGAAATAAAAAAGCCGCCTATTATCGGACAAACCGCGGCAGGCGACAACAGGTTAACTGTAAGGTTATTACGGGTTCACAAAGGTGTTCTTCACCCGCGTCGAGCGCTTGAAGTAGGGCACAAACAGTGCGGTCACCAGCAGGGGGAAGAGTAACTGACGTACCGCCAGCGCATCGGAGACCGGCGAAAACGCGAAGGCTTTAACGGCCAGTAATACAGAGACAAGCAGCCAGATAATATAGTGTTTAGGGACCATCCGACGGCGTTTAAAAAACGCGATGGTCAGCCAGAGCGTGTAGTACCACATGGCAATCGCAAAGGCGAAAGAAATAAACCACATGACAATATTACTGGTATTTTGCGCGCCCAGCGTTTTTAACGCGTGGGGCGTAATTAACGCCGTAGAGTAAAGCACCAGAGCCAGCGAGGCGCTTAATAAAGCCACCAGCAGCCAGGCAAGCGGAGCCAGTAACCAGCCGCCAATTTTTTCTCCAGCCGTTGTGGTCATGTTCTCTCCCGAAGTTAATATAAGCGCAATCTGCAAATTAGCAGGGGCGAGAGTATATAACATTTCCGGGGAATGGCTACCCTCTTAGAGCACGTAACGCCACACGGACTTAGGCACTTCGCCGATGTTGAACAAACGCCCGCCAGAGACCAGCTCTGCGCGACGATGATCTGCGGCGCGGTACATGCTGATAATCTCCTGGTTATCGCTCAGACTGTAGTTGAGATGATCAAAGAGTTTTTCCAGACTTTCGAGGGAATTAATCTTGCGAAATTTTAATAAATAGTCCTGGACGGTCATATTAATAATTTTCCATATAAGAAGGAGTGATACCAAAGAAGTAATTCGGTCGAATACTAAACGGAACATAAATGACGTAAACATTTACCGACGCGCATCGGCAAAAATAAGAATATTCTTTACTGGCGAAATCAGGCGTCGGTCGACGCCTGGCGATGAAGGTTAACGCTGTTCATGACGGCTGGCAATATGCAACTGACATCATATGTCACTATTTTTGGTCAGTGCATGCGGCTTGGCTTGCGTAACGCTATTGACCGGCTCTGGCGGCTGGTAGTTATCGATATGGCTGGCGACCCCCAGCAATATCACCGATACGCCCAACACAATCCACCCGGCTAACTCGATAATTCGATTAATAATTGTCGTCATGATTCGTTATTTTGTTTTATCCATAAATACAGATTAAGAATTTTACAGCGCGGAATGCCCTGGGGCAAGCGCTTTGCATTGATGTTTTGCGATTGTATTCAGCGAGTTATAATTGTTAATCAGAAATTACTGATTGCTTGTCCTGTCATTAGGCACGAAACCCCGGATTAATCTATTGTGAGCAGTGAAGAGATAGTGTGAAATATGCGTGTCAAAAGATGAGAGGCGACTTCATGAGCGATAAAATCCGTGTTGGATTAATAGGTTATGGTTATGCGAGCAAAACGTTTCATGCTCCGCTGATTGATGGCACCCCGGGGATGGAGCTGGCAGCAATTTCCAGCAGCGATGCCACGAAAGTGCATGTCGACTGGCCGACGGTCCCGGTGGTTTCTGAGCCGAAGCATCTGTTTAACGATCCCACTATCGATTTGATCGTCATCCCCACCCCGAACGACACCCACTTCCCGCTGGCAAAAGCGGCCCTCGAAGCCGGAAAGCATGTGGTGGTGGATAAACCCTTTACCGTGACACTGTCACAGGCCCGGGAGCTGGACGCGCTGGCGAAAAGCCTTGGTAAGCTGCTCTCGGTGTTCCATAACCGCCGCTGGGACAGCGATTTCCTGACGGTGAAGGCGCTGATTGCCGACGGTGCCCTCGGGGAAGTGGCCTTCTTCGAATCCCATTTTGACCGCTTCCGTCCGCAGGTGCGTAACCGCTGGCGTGAGCAGGCGGGCCCGGGCAGCGGCATCTGGTACGATCTGGCTCCGCATCTCCTCGACCAGGCCGTTAACCTGTTCGGTCTGCCGGTGAGCCTGAACGTCGATCTGGCCCAGCTGCGTCCTGGCGCGCAGGCCACCGACTACTTCCACGCCGTGCTGAGCTATCCGCAGCGTCGAGTGGTGCTGCATGGCACCATGATGGCCGCGGCGGAATCCGCGCGCTATATCGTGCATGGCTCCCGCGGCAGCTACGTGAAGTATGGTCTCGACCCGCAGGAAGATCGCCTGAAAAACGGCGAACGTCTGCCGCAGGAAGACTGGGGCTACGACATGCGTGACGGCGTGCTGACCCGCGTTGAAGGGGAAGAGCGGGTGGAAGAAACCTGGCTGACGCTGCCGGGTAACTATCCGGCCTATTATGCCGGGATCCGCGATGCGCTGAACGGCGACGGGGAAAACCCGGTTC
Organism: Leclercia sp. AS011; assembly: GCF_037152535.1. Taxonomy (NCBI): domain Bacteria; kingdom Pseudomonadati; phylum Pseudomonadota; class Gammaproteobacteria; order Enterobacterales; family Enterobacteriaceae; genus Leclercia; species Leclercia sp. AS011. The sequence continues at coordinate 1,465,418 of NZ_JBBCMA010000001.1, read as the reverse complement.
CGGCAAGCCAGGCGATCCAGATAATGGAGCTGATCGAGCTGGGGATTGAGTCCGCGAAGCATCGCGCGACCCTCTGTCTCGCTTAAAAAATAAGCCCGGCAGCGCCGGGCTTTTTCTTATCCGCGTGCGACCTTGTCGCGCAACGCCTGCTTCTCTGCAGGGGTTAAGAAAGCCATCTCCAGCCCGTTGATCTGCGCCTGACGAATCTGCTCCTGGCTGAGTCCAGCCAGCGAGGCGGCAACCGTATATTCGTGAATAATGTCTACTCCCTGAACCGCCGGATCGTCGGTGTTCAGCGAGGCCATCACCCCGTGCTCCAGGAAGGTCTTCAGCGGATGCTGCGCCAGGGTCGCCACGGTGCTGGTCTGAATGTTGGAGGTCAGGCAGGATTCAATCCCGATGCGCTGCTCCGCCAGGAAGTCCATCAGGGCGCGATCTTCCACCGCCTTTACCCCATGGCCGATACGCTCGGCACCCAGCTCGCGGATCGCCTGCCAGATGCTCTCCGGGCCTGCTGCTTCACCGGCATGAACGGTGATGTGCCAGCCAGCATCACGGGCGCGGTTGAAGTGGGAGAGGAACAGGCTGCCCGGGAAGCCCAGCTCATCGCCCGCCAGATCCACCGCGGTGATCTTATCCCGGTGCGCCAGCAGGGCCTCAAGCTCCTGCAGACAGGCATCTTCCCCGAAGGTGCGGCTCATAATGCCGATCAGACGCGCTTCCACGTTAAAGGTCTTGCAGCCTTCACGCACGCCAGCAATCACGGCTTCTACCACACCCGCGACCGGCAGCTGATGGGTCATCGCCATATAGCCCGGGGAGAAACGCAGCTCTACGTAGTGCAGACCGTTGCGCGCGGCATCTTCAATGTTTTCAAAGGCGACGCGACGGCAGGCGTCCAGCGAGGCGAGAACTTTTACCCCCCAGTCCAGCTTGCTCAGGAAGCTGACCAGATCCGGCTCGTTTTCCGTCACCTGCACGTGTGGGATCAGTGTCTCAAGGGTTTGTGCGGGCAGGGTTAAATTATACTGACGACCCAGGTCAAGGATGGTCTGGGCACGGATGTTGCCATCAAGGTGGCGATGAACGTCAGTTAACGGGAGGGTGGTATCAATCATGGTCGCACTCTTTATTAGTAGAAGTGCGGCTCATTATAAAAACAAAACGGAGTAAAAAGCTATTTGCGCAATGGATAATTCCGTTGCGCAAATAAATTACAGCACAGCGTTGATGCCCGCAATCAGGCGCTCCACACCCTTTTCCAGCTTGCTGCGCGGGCAGCCGGCGTTAAGCCGGATAAAGCCGTTGCCCTCTTCGCCGTAGGTATATCCCGGCATAATCGCCACCTTTTGCTGCTCAATCAGCGCCTTTTGCAGCGCCTTGTCATCAATGTTGAGCGGGCGCAGATCGATCCACGCCAGATAGGTCGCTTCCGGCGGCTGCCAGTTTAACTCCGGGAAGGCCGCATTCAGCCTCCCGGCCACATACTGTAAATTCGCCTCCAGATAGCCGCGCAGCGCATCCAGCCAGGCCTCGCCCTGCTGGTAGGCGGCGATGTGCGCCACCAGCGCCAGCACCGACGGCGAGGAGAGTCCGTCGCGCCCCTTCAGCGCCTGCAAATAGCCCGTGCGGCTGACTTCATCGCCGATCAGACCGTACGCCCCGGTAAGAGCCGGAATATTAAAGCTCTTGGAGCCGGAGGTCAGCAGCGCCCATTTGCCCTGCGCCACGTCACACCATGGGGTATGTTTATGGTTGCCCCACACCATATCCATGTGGATCTCGTCGCTGATCACCGCCACCCCGTGCCGCGAGCAGAGTTCAGCCATGGTCGCCAACTCGTCCCGGGTCCAGACCTTACCGGTCGGGTTGTGCGGGCTACAGAGTAATAAAATTTTGTTCTGCGGCTGGGCCAGCACCGCCTCCAGCGCGGCCATATCGCACTGCCAGCCTTGCGTCGTGTTGTGCAGACCGACGGAGACCACCTGACGGCTATTCCCGGCAATAGCATTGTAAAACGCGTCGTACGCCGGGGTGTGGATCACCACGCCATCACCAGCGTCTGACCACTGGCGGATCAGCTCTGACACCATATAGATCACCGACGGGCCATAGACGATGGCGCCGGTATCGATGGCACTGTCAAAGCGCTGGTGGAACCAGTGGGCCACCGCGGCGAGGAACTCGTCGTTTTTCCAGCGGCTGTAGCCAAACACCCCGTGGCCGATGCGGGTTTGCAGGGCATCGATGATGCAGGGGGCGGTGGCAAAATCCATATCCGAGATGATAAAGGGCAGCAGATCGGCCGCACCAAAACGGTCGGCGACGTAATCCCACTGGGTGCACCAGGTGCCGTGACGATCCACGACGGTCGAGAAATCAAACATGACGTTGGTCCTTAAAATAAAACCCCCTCATGGCGAGGGGGCTGAGGCATCAGGCTTCTACTGTTCGCATCAGGGTCGCCAGCTCGTCTTTCACTGACTGCACCTGCGGGCCGATGACCACCTGCAAATTATGCTGATTCAACTGTACCACGCCGATGGCGCGGTTGGCCTTCAGGGCGTTGGTATCCACTTTAGACATATCTGCCACCGACAGGCGCAGGCGGGTGATGCAGTTATCCAGCGAGGTAATGTTATCCGCCCCGCCCAGCGCCGCCAGAATGGCCGGGGTGTTATAGCCGGATTTACCGATCGTCCCCGCCACGGCCTGTTCGACGCTGGTGGCCGCATCGGTATCACGACCCGGTGTTTTGAGGTTAAAGCGGGTGATGGCGAAGCGGAAAATACCGTAGTAGACCGCGAACCAGATCGCCGCCACCACCGGGACCAGATACCACTTGGTGGACAGGCCGTGCAGGATGCCGAACACCACAAAGTCAATCACGTTGCCGTCGGTATTCACTTAATGTCAATGAACCTTAGTGATTTTTTTAGTTGATGTTACTAAATGATTTCAATCAAAGAAGCACATCTTTTCCGAACCGCTCGTGAGAACACGTTTCAACAATTGCTTACCTGCGGATAGAATCAGTTATCTTGTTCGCTTTGGGTTTTGAAATGTTCGGTCTGACTTCTGAAGAGGCTGCGTTTTATGGCGCTGTTGCTGTTGTAGGCACACCGCTAGTTTTTAACGCGATAAAAGAGTTTTGCTTTGATCTAAAAAAACGTAATGCCGAACGCGCATACATCAGTGTTCAGCTTGTGTTCTTGTTGGATAAGTTCGCGGCGGATTGTGCGGAGGTTTCATGGGATAGGGGATTCGATGAAAGTGGACCGGAACCGGATTCACCCGAATACATTAAAGTACAGGTTCAACCGCCTGAGTTTGATATGAGCGCTGTTAAAGGTGAATACAAGTACCTAGAACCCTCATTGATCTATAGGTTGCAATCGATTGATGTGGAGTTGTTGAAAGTTAAACAGCGACTTCGTGAAATGACCAGTAATCCAAACTTCGGTGTGGAGTTCATGGATAAGTACATCTTACTTAGACGCGAACTATACGCTGATGTTGGCTTAACGGTTGTGCAATTGTCAGCAGATATCCGTGCAAAACTGAAGATCGACGTAGATCATGGGTGGAGTCCTAAAGAGAGTTTACTCAGAAGTAAAGCCCACATCTGGCGTATCAAATCTAGAGGGGCATTACGAAGGATGGAAAGAAAAGCGAAAAATAAAATGCGCTTGCCTTTCTGATGATTGAAAGCAGTCCACCAAAGTGCAACACACCTTAGTCATTTTTGATTGTAAAATTTGCAATTAGCAAAATAAAAAAGCCCCTAACCATAAGGAAAGGGGCTTTGTGTTATCGAGGGATCTGGTAGTGAGGAGAGTCGGGGAATGACTTCCACCAGTGACCACACTCAAGTTTTACGTTTAGTTCTTTGGCTGCGGTTTCCATCGCCTGAACTACCGGAACGAAATCCGCGCGTGTCCACTTACAACCGACCGGAATGATGTCTACCGCGTGGCCTGTAAGATGGTAACTGTTCAGTGTCTTCGATTTGCCTTGCTGAACAAGTTCGCGTTGGCGTTCTGGGGTTCGTAGTCCTTCGATCACGATGAAATCAACTGAACTGATCTCAAGCGCTCGATGTACCACACGAACCAGATCAGGATGAATCCCTTTAAGATTGTTAATGGAACGGGTACTGAATCGGAATTTGGTCATGTGCGTATACCTGTAAAAAAGCCCCCGTTGCGGGGGCTATAACGTTCGTAACCAGTGGAGAGAAATCACCAGCCAGAGGAACGGAACCAGAGGGAGGTTAAAGAGGGTGTAGCAGGGGTTAAAGTAGGGTTTGTGTTTGCCTGAGTGGACAAGTTTTATTATTTCCCCTGCTACGTTTATTTATGCGAACTGAAAAAGATAGCCGTGTAAGTGGATGCCTCTCATTAGAAAATCCATCCGGCCTAAACAAATTACTTCATTACCTGCGTACTCAAACGGATTAACCATATGGACACGTTGACCAGAAGCAAAACGGAAAACTGGTTTCTTCGCCTGAGTACAAGCAAAGAACACGTTGTTTTCGTTAACGATCAGTTTCTTTAATTTTTTGTTGGTTACGTTTTTATAGCTAAACGAGTAATTAATAGATTCCGGGCTGATGCCGTCTAAAGTTACTTGATGAAGCTGTTCAGCGGGAACGGATGCAAAATCATTCATTTGATGCCTACTTTTCTATTTATCATTTTTAATAAATCGGTTGTTAACTTATCCCAATTCAAAACGTGTTTACGTTTAGATTTTCTGCGAATCGCTATTAAACGATCCTCGCGTTTTTTGGCTTTTAAGTTAATAAGGATTTGCTGACCGGGTTGGTCAACTTTCACGTATGAACCGTTCTTAACGTTTCTACTTAATCCTTTAATGTTACCGTATTTATCCTTAAATTTTTGGGCGACTGGAACAAGTTTATCTGTATCCTTTCTCCTGTCGATTAAAGCAGACAAATAGATGTCCTGTTTATCATAAATCCCGATCTTGTAGATTCTGGTAAACTTCGTTTTCTTCTGAGTAACGAAGTAAATCGGTTTCTGTGAAAACGGAACAGGGGAATTAATATTACGGACGATTTCTTTTCGAAGGTGTTCAGCAGCCAGCCCACACGCTTTATAGAGCTTATCCTGAAACGAATCCCCAGCATCAGACTGGAAACGCCTTAGCCGTTTTAAAGTCTTCTCTAACTCGCGTTTATTGCGTTCGTTTGCGTTAGTGGACATCAAAAGATCCCCATCACAGCACGTAAGAAATAAACGAACGATTCAGGGATCACCAACCATCCGAACATATAAGCAAGGAAATTGTATCCAACCGCCAGTAAAGCAATAATCATTAGTGCTTTACGTAGCTTTGTTTTATTGATCCAGTGTTGAATTCTTGCCATGATTGCCCCCTTTGAGGATTTGCAAAATTTCGGCAATTGTTACCCGGATATCATTTAACGAATCTTCAACCCGTTGAACACGGTAATCAATTGCTGAATGATTGGATTCAATGTTTCTAATTTTGATTTCTTGGATTTCGTTTTTATTTTCGATAGCGTTTAAACGCTTTTCGTGTTCGGTTGTTTTTCTAACTACAGCGGTATGAATACGCCATATTGCACCAATAACAGCAGCGCCAGCAGTTGCAGCGCCTACCGCGATTTCTAACATTAGCATGGTAAAAGCCTCTTTATTTAATAGTTACTATTATTTAACAGGCTTTATTTAATCGTAATGTGTAGTGTCAATATAATTAACAGTACCGCCGAACACCTGGAAACCGAAACCTGTTTCAGAAGGCATGATCGCGGATCCCCTGGCAATAAACTGAACGTGATCACCATACGCAACCGGAGCGCCTACCCAAAGTTGTACGTTTTGCCCTTGTTGAATTTTCTGTACCCAGTATTCGCAAGGAACAGGGATAACAGCGGGGGAACGTGTATAGATGATCGTTCCGTTACGGGAGAGCGAACCAGTAAGGTTAGCCAGCGGCCTGCAAGCGGTAGAATACGTTCTCCTACCGTCTGCACCATACATTTCAAGCCCGTACTTGGAATCACTCGGCGGAACATCGTTAGTAAAAACGTACAACGTACCGTTCACAGCAGCTTGAGCTGTAATTGATTGATGCCATATCCCGTTAACGTTGGTTATCCCACCGTAAACGGATACCCCGCGATCTGTCCGACAGTAAGCAACAACCCGCGAATTAACAGACAACCCCAGGCTAACAAGGTGATTCGTTGTTGCCCCGGACACACTAAACGGAACCTTATGCGAAAAATGCATACAAGGGGTATCAGGTGAAGCAAATACTTTTCCGTTCGTATTGTATAAACCAATTCCGTAAGCCATTAACGCGCCTCCATCATTACTAAAAAAGTACATGAGGACGGCAAACTATAGTTAATCACGTTGTTGTTTACTGTAATAGTTGGCGGGTTTTGTTTGCGTTCAACCGTGTAATTTAATACCACCACTTTCAGATAGAATAAATTCGTATCGAAAGAGTAGGCTAACGAGCCGGAACCCGATAACCCGTAATGCATATCTAATACATAAGTTGGTTGGATCACATCGATCCAACCTTTACCATCTGCCGTTAGTACCTGCGCACCATAAGCCATTTTATAACCTTCCTAAACGGACACGTAACCGCCCGTAGTTATCATATACGTTAATCTGGTTATTATTTATCTCCATTCTGCCTTCACCCGGTGTATTGCCGTTGATGTAAATTGCACCGCCAGCAAAATCTAATGCCATACCAGAAGAGTTATAAACGTAGTTATCAGACGCTAACCAACTGGTAATTTTCGCCCGGTTAATTGAACCGTTAGCAATGTGAGCATTGTTGATTTGAGCAGATCCAATTTTAGCAGCGGAAATAGAGCCATCCTGGATATGTGCAGAACCAATAGCGGCGTTGTTGATTTGCGCAGATCCAATACTTGCGTTAGCAATCATTGCGCTATTGATGTAAACCCTACCGTTCTGAACCGCAAAAGGAATAACAGCGTTTTGCGTACCCGCAGATTTAGACGTGATAATCATGAAATCATCAGCGGTGATGTACATCGAACCTTTACCAGTTGAGGTATCAGCAACAGCAGAGATACCCGCGAAAATGCCGTCAGCGGTAGCTTTAAACGTAAAGCTTGCCATTAATGATCCTTTCAGATTATCAACCTCGGCTTTTGCTTCCTGCGTTACCGTGGCGATTTTCTTTTCAGCGTCAGCTTTGTTACCCGAAACTGTATTACCCAAAGAAGCGATAGAATTATTAGTTTTATCAATGTTGGTTTGTAGTTCGGCTTTTACTTGCTGCATACTGATTGCAGAAGCACCGGAAGCAGAAGTAATAGTGTTTTCGAGTTTAGTGACCTGTGCGGCTAGTTTGGTTGCAGTATCAAGGGTGATTTCATTACGGGTTTTAGTGACCAGATCTGTAACGGTCTTATCACCTGCCGAAATGATTTGTTTAAGCGAGTTCTCGCTTACCTTAATTGCGTTGTTGGTGTTGTTCGCAATGTTTACCTGTACGTTCGCGATCTCTTGCTGTAGCGCGTCTTTGGAGCGTTCAAAAGCAGCTTCTACAGCAGCGTCTAAACGACCTTCCATGTTCAACACCTGATCCAGTGCGGCCTGATCTGCGTCCGTCCAGTTGATTGACGTAAGGGTGACGTAAACACCATTCGTAAAAATAATATTATCTTCACCGAAAACATCAAAACCACCGATACGCACATAATAACTACCGTCTTTTAACGGAACCGAATGGATTTCAAAGGCGTTCGGGCTAACGAATGATTTCGGGTTTTTAAATCCAGCGTCGTTCTGATCAGCAACCTGAATAACTACGCCTGCGAAATCTGGTACTAGGTTACGATCTGGGTCAATCCAGGTTGTAAAAATCGTACCAAAACCAGGGTTAGCCGTGAATCCGTTCAAGCCGGGAACCTGCGCGTTAAAGCAACTTAGTACAGCCTCTTCTGATTTGATTCCGTTGTATCCCACAGCAGTTACACCGAATTCAACATTTCGACTTAGACCGTTCTGTTGGTTCATCGAAAGTGTATAAATCCAGTGAAGGTCTTTAACAGGATACGTTACCGTTTTGCCGTTCTTATGAGTAACCCGGACATCATACCGATCAAACAAATCACCAAAGAGCCGTTTCTGACCGTTTATAGTGACTTCTGCCGTTGTCTGATCATCCCATTCAATATGGAAATCCTGGAACAAGGTTTCGTTCCCGTTCGGGGTTTTAGCGTTGCGTAAGCGAACCGATGGTTTAGGCAACCCGTATTGAAAATCGATATCCATATTACTGATAACTACCCACGGGGATTGATACCAGATACCAGCAGCACAAACACGGAAATCATATTTTGTATTCTTATTAAGCCCGGTTAACAGATATTCCTTTTTGAGAATAATAGCGCCGTCGATCCATTTGTCCTGATCACTTGGTTTGTACTGTAAGCAGAACGAATAACGGTTAAAGTCGTCTGTACAATCCCAGGTTACTAATACATTTCGACCGTAAACATTTTCATCAACAGAAATTGCTTTAAGGTTGAACGGGGTATAGATATCCGAACTAATAGTAGTTCCGGTGTAATCTGGTTTTGCTGCAAAATCTTTATCGGTATAAACGCGGCTATCGTATTCAACACAGTCGATAGTTACCATTCCGATCATCCCAGATTCAAAATTAGGGGTAATACTCATTACTCGCCATAAAGAATCTGTAAGTTTCAGTTCGCTGAAATTAACTTTGATCACCGACCAGACTTTTAAACCGAAAGCTTCGAGTGTAGAGAAACTAAGTTTTTTACGCAGTTTACATTTATTACGTTCGACTGATGCCAGTGCATCAAGCGCCTGAGTATTTTTTACGAAATGATAAGTGATATCTTTCGTGATTTCTCGACCGTCTTTAATGATCGTTGGGTCTTTTTCCGGTTGAGAAGGGTAGCGCAAAATGTTAGGCGAATACGACATTTCAGGATCGAAATACTGAACGTTTAACGTATTAAAATAGCCATCACTGCCGCCTGTTTCGAAACGGATAGTTGAACCTTCAATACTGGATTCATCGAACGATTGACTGATGATGTCTGCCTGATCAATCTGACAGGTCAGTTTCCCGAAAGATTCAAACGTAACACCCGCAAAACTAGCACAAAGGTTGATGATGTTTTGCTTAACAGTAGCGTTCGGATCCGTAGAACCGTCACTGGAAAATTGAGCATTTCGCGCTGCTGCTTTGAACGAATCTAAATCGAGCTGATCCGGTTGTACTTTCTGCCCGTACTTACTCTGGGTCAGATAATGGAATAATTGAGAAGGTCCATTGTGCGAGCATTTACGAACCCCATCGGTCAGATCCGTAATCAGTAAGCCGTTAATGTCTACAGATACCTGTGAGTTCTCCTGAAGGATATCCACACCGTTGTTCATGCCGTCCTGATTCTTGAACATCACAATACACATGGTGGCAACGCCTTTACCCAGGGGAGCTAATAAACCGTCCTGTTTCCATTTTTCGGGAAGGTACTTATTCGCAAGGGCTAAAAATCTGCCGTCTTTTTTACCTGTTGAAACTTCGATCTGTAGGTTTTTCTGGTAGATATCTTTGATTTGGTTTTTGGCTAAAATGCCGTCTCGGATTTCCTGACCGTCATACAGAACAGGCTTGTTATCCATGTAGATCTGTTTGAAACAATCAATTTCACCTTCGGCAACTGCAAAAATCTGAACCAGATAATGCCGGGATTTATCCACGTCCTTATAAGCCAGGATTGTACCTGTTCGGGTACTACCGTAACACACGGGTAAAACCGCTTTAGGGTCGGACGTGGTTGATAGGGTCGATGCCTGATCAGGAACCTGGTATTTCGGGATGGATGGTTGCATAGCAAGGGTCATAATCGCCATCGATGCCGCTACAGCAACACCAACCATCAACGCGGTAGTAACCGCAACACTAGCAGCGATCAACGCCGCAGAAGTGGATGCCGCAGCAATCGCTGCGACTAAAGCAACAGCAGGCATTATTTAACCCTCCATAAGTCCTGGTACTCGGTATCGATTGGATGCACCGTTGTGAAAATATTGTTTTCGTCTGCAACCAAAATTACCCCGGAGAAATAAACGCCAGTATGGTAGACGTTAGTTGTTTTATTCTTTTTAATCGAAGAGGTAATAACGCCATCTTCTAACGAATCTGTTTTATTAAAATGTTTTTTCATGAAAGCGGAAGGGGTCATACCGATAAGATCTTTTGCTTTCGCGATCCCTTCTTCAATAGTGGTGTATGTGCCTTTCATGGTGCTGTAGTAATTGGAACCTGTCATTACGTCAATAATGAACATAACGGTTAAATTACAATCCCGTTCACCAAAAACAACAGGTTTCCCGTAAACACTGTTGATAAAATCTGTAATAGTTGTTCTTTGTTCGTCTGTCATTTCTTTTTCATCTTCCATTGTTCAGAGTTCCATTTGCCAATCTTCGCAAAAAATGTATCGTTTTCATTTCCTACGTGAGAACGGTGAACCCCGTCGGATGCGTGAGATCGTCCGTTTTTTTCTAATACCGCCCAGAAACTATTTAGTACGAATTCGGTTTCGTTAGTTACGGCTTCTTTATTCGAATAATCGAGCGTAACTATTGCGGAGTCTATTTCACCCCTGAACGTTCCATAGTTCGCTTCAATTACCCCGGATTGTGGATTAGTAAAGACCAGTTCAACGTTAACAATTGCCCGATCAAATTTACCCGCCTGAATCAGCGTAATGTATTCAGGTCTAACGTTTGATACTCGAATTGACATACCGTTGTTATTGATGTCTTTGGTTCTGGTAGGGTTTTTAATATCGATGAAATCACCAACAGCCAGATAAGTCTTACTGTTGAATGAAATATCATAAAAGCCGTCGCATAAACGCAGTTCCCCGGATCCATCAGCAAAAGTAATTGTAACTAGCTGGAATCGGTCGCCCACGGTGAACAGTTGGGATTGTTTTAACTTGGTAAGGTTGGTTCCGTTACGGTCGTTATAGACTTTCAAAAAGTCAGGGTGTTGAGTTAATGAGTTTAATACTGTGCTGAAATCTGCCATCAGATAATCGCCTCGCTTGCTGTTACTTTCATTGTCACGATTTGATCAAGCTGGCTTTCAATGGTGCCGTTGGTAACGATTAAAGACATAACCGGGTTTCGGTAGTTAATAATTGTTCCAGATGGAACCGCCGTTCTGAGATTAGGGAAGATGTTCAATGTTCCTGTTGAAGCATCCCATGCTTCAACGGTGTAAACCTTCGCGTGATTAGCGAAAGTAAAACGTGTACCCGGTTCAAGATCTACAGTCGCCTTTACTCCCCGTTGTCCAGCAATGGCCGCAATAGAAACCTGACATAAAGCGGTCTTATTTCCACGATACTGATAGTTAATAGTTTTGGATAAAGGGAAGGTGAACGGTTTTCCGAAACGATAAACAGCCATCCATTGATCAAAAAGATAATGTTTTTCTGCTTCAAAACTAACGTTAGCGTCTAATTCGAAATACTGTACGCCAGTTGATCGACGGGTGATATTGCCACTCACGTATCTGTTATTAAAAAACGGCGCAACATCTTTTATGGTTACGCCTACTTTTAAATCTGGATGTGAAAATAAATCAATAGCCATAAAAAAGCCCCGATAATAGTTAATAACTATATTTATCGGGGCTTAATCGGGTTACATACTGCGCCGTTGTGCGTCCTGAACCGCTGATTTAACGTGTTCTTTATACATCTTGAGCATTTCTAACCATTCTTCCCGTGATGCCCTTACGTTACCTTGTACGGTTAGTGGAGCATGAACGGTGATAGAACCGCCTGAATCGTTCCCGGACATATAATCTTTAAGATCCTGGTTCAGTCGTTTATCTACGACACGTTCACCAGCTTCTAACAGGTAAGTACCAGTAGACGGTACGTTATCGATCCCTGAGTGGAACTGACCTTTAACCGCTTTGATACTTGCTATCTGTTGGAATACAGCGCCCATTTTAGCCGCTGCGAGCGCGTAACCAGCAACCCCGCCCGTAGACATACCATCGGTGAAAGCGGTGTATGCGTCGATTGTGGCCTTGCTGATAGCTAAACCCTTTTCCATAGCAAACGCAGCTTGAGCGGCTTTGGAGTTTTCGCCACCGAAAGCAGCTAACGCCGCTGACATCCCGGCGGTCATTTGCTGGTAACTATCAAGCTGATCCAACATTGAACGTTGCTGTACCTTCGTCCGTTCTTTGTCTAATTGTTCGGATCTGCCGGAATACGCTTCCTCAATAGCTTTTTTACGCGCCTGGAATTCTTCAAACTGAACAAGTTTCTGATCATATTGAGTCTGTAAGTTTTGCAGGTCACGTTCATATACTTCTTTGCTGGCTTCTTCAATAGTCTGAAAATCTTCTAATGAAGCACCCAGAATAGATTTAGCAAAATTATCTTTATTAGCTTCGATAAGTGCAGAACGTTTTTTATGATATTCATCTTCTGTTATTACTTGGCGGTTTAACAGAGTTTCCAAATCATTAAAGTTGTTAGCGAGTTTACTAGTCTGGGAAGACATAGCAGCCGCTTCTTGTGCGTAACCTTCAATAGTGATCCGGTTGAGCATATCAACGTTTTCTTTACGAATACGTTCGGCTTCGGCGGCTTTTTCTTTTTCTAACCGGGCTTGCTCTTTACGGTTCCTTTCGGCTTCTGCGGCTAAACGTTTAGCTTCGGCTTCTGCCTGCTTACGCGCTTTCTCGGCTTCCTGTGCTGCCTTTTCCCGTTCACGTTCGGCAATGATGGCGTTAGCACGGGCTTCCTCTTCTTTGATCCGTTGTAGTTCAGCGATGTTCTTTTGCTGTTGTTTATAGGTTTCTTCGGCGCGTTTTTTAGCGGCTTCAAGATCCTTTTTAAACTTTTCATCAGCAACCTGTTCCGCTGATTTGCCCAGGTTGTTACGTTGCTCATTACCCATTCCAGACGAACGGAAAGCACCAGCACCGAACCCGGTAGATGTTTCAATCTTGCCTTCGATATCCGAAAGCATCGTGTACAGGCTGGTTTGTTTCCAATCCTTCTCGAACCAATCATACAGATCGGAAATCTTGGTAACGAAAGGGGCTAACCCGTTCGCTAATGCACCTTCGGTTTTTTGCTGGAAATCACCCATCTGAGAAGAGAACCGACGATACGCGGCTATTGCATCTTCTGTGATATCGACGTTCTGATCCTGGATTGAATTCAGTGCTTCCTGTTCGGATTGCTGTTCCTGGAGTCGTCCGATCATCTGAGAGGATCCGCCGCTCATTTTTTCCATAGCTGATGTGATTTCAGCCATTGAAGCGCCAGCATCACGTAACTGATAGAACAAATGGATCGCGGCTTTAACACCGCCGTTAGAAGCGCCTAAGAACTGCGTATAGTCTTTCAGGTCTTGCCCGTACTTCTTGAGGTCATCGGCTAGACCGCCACCCGTGGCAACAGCTTGCCCCAGGTTCTTTAATGCGTCTCGGTTCATACCGCCGAACTGTTCAACGGTCATACCCATTTCACCAAACGCATGACCTAACTGTTGCAGGTACTCAACGTTCATTTGTGAACCCTGAGCGAGCTGATCCAGCTTGTTAGCGGTTTCTGCGGATTTCATTACCAGACCGATACCAGAAGCAGCTACGCCAGCAGCAGCGCCTAATGCCAGCATTGCCGGATTGATACCGCCACCGCCACGTAACTGATTGCCGATAGTGCCTAAAATACCGTTTACGGACATAGCCTGATTACTGAGGCCATCTAATATACGTTCCGCGCGTTCTGTTGCTGTTGCTAACCCGGTAATATCACCATCAATGATAATACCGTGTCTGTTGTCGTTATTTGCTGCCATTATTAACCCCTGTTTTTATTTTTTGTTTAACCCTGGCCGCTTGATCTGGGGGAAGTTTTGACATAATAGCGTTAAGCTGGTTTTGTCGTCTTATCTCGGCTTGTTTTTTCATTTCTTCCTGAGATTTGAAAACTTTGTCTTTGATCATGCGATGATCACTAGCCTTTATTTTCTTGATGCCTTCAATTTTCATATTTGGACTATTACGGCAAATATTCGCCTGGGTAATAGCATGTCTGACATCATCAATAATCGGCCCTTGTGGTTCTATGTATTCATCAAATACCATCAGTTCGTTGAAGGTAGTAATAGGCAACGCTAACGATTCCTGAATACTCATTCCTTTTCGTAGCTGTTGGCGATACATAAAAGTTAACGCCGGGTTATTTCTTACTTTTTTTCGAATTCAACCGGATCCAGAGTGAAAGAGGTTAGGCTGATCAAACCAATCATCTGTTTACGGACGTTCGTATAGATTTTCTTTACTTCGTCAACTGAATCGAACACGGGTACGCCGTTTTCATCCACGATACAACGAAGAATAGACAATTCATCACGGTCTTGTTTATCAGGGTTGTTGATGTGTTCGCTGTATTCGGATACGGTCATAGGTCGTGCGTATACAGTAACGTCGCCGCTTGGAAAACTAATTTTTAAAGCGTGGCGGGGTGCGATCAAATCTTTAAAGATATCTTTCATGTTAAAGCCTTTGTAGTTGGGATTTATTGTTGTATTTATGAAATAAAAAAGCCCCGTAACAGGGGCTTGAATTATTCGGTATTACCAGAGGTCAAATCACTTTGCCGCTTCGGGAATAACAATCGGAGTATATTCCGGTACTTCATCGGAAAGTGTGGTAATGCCAGTTGTATCAACAATACCGGACACGATCAGTTTGTCACATGCCAGGGTGAAACTTAGCTGAACAACAGCATCAGTACCGCCAGTGATACTCATGTTCGCAACATAAACGTTATAAACCTGAGCAAGGCCAAACGTTTTAGTTTCATCTACCCAGTACACCAGTTTAAGCTGGAACTTCTTACCAGTGGTCGCAAGATGTTTCATTTTCTCGTGGGTAGTATCCTGCGGGATATAGTTAATGATCAGTGGAATATCCGGGAGGGTTGCACGACCTACCAGTTTACGGTTACTCGAAGCGCCCATGTTAATAGCTTCGATGATGTTTCGATCTACACCGATTTCAGGGAAGTTAGCCAGTTCAGCAACTTGAGTAAAAGCGGTGCCGTTAATTGTTGCATTGTCTACGTCGTCGGAAATAAAAGCGGAGACGTAATTTCCGCTAAAGATATCTTGAGCCATGTTATAAGCCTTATTAAGAGAGGGGAGCCGAAAAAGGATCCGGCCTGTTGTTCTATTTAGTGAGGATATTAATTGAGTTTCAGAGGGGCATTAAGCCCCTTTGAGTTGTGCTTCGAGGTTTTTTACTTTTGCGGTGAGTTCTTTAACAGCTTCCACCAGTAACGCGGTAACGCCGGAATAATTAACAGTCAGAACGTCATTTTTATCATTTACAGAATTAGGCAATACTTTCTGTAATTCCTGCGCGATTAAACCATCTTCTTTGTTATCGAATTCAGTTGAATCAAGATTCGATTTCTTCTCGTAAGAATAACCAGTAAGTTGATCAACTTTATCCAGTGCGGAATCAATCTGAACAAGATTCCGTTTTAATCTGACATCTGATGTTTGTTGAACATCACCACAATGAAAACTACCGTTACCGTGGAATTTATAAGCGTAATTGCCGATCATCAATCTACAGATAGCATGTTGACCGTTCCATTGAGGCATATGAACATCCATAGCCGCAATATGTGATTTACTCCACCCCGTCGCTTTGAAAACATTATATGCGCTAGTGTCACCAGAAGGACAATCCATCTGTATAGCCGATGCTCTTGATTGCCAACGATCATGACCGCCGCCTTCAATTTCGCCTCGTATCAATGCTTGGTCTTCGCCATACACAGCTTGTCTAGCATTGATCATACCGTTGCCGCCGAATTTCCATTCACGACCAACACCGCCATACATTGTGCGAATACTAAACTGTCTATCACCGCTAGAATAAAGAACTGTTTTTTCTTTACCAGAATTATCCATAAACCAAACGTGTGAGTTACCATCACCATTTGAATAAAGTGATCCGCCTGCCGCTGTAATAGAACCAGTTCTTGCCACAATATTACTAGCAGTAGAAATAGTATCCGAAGTTACTGCACCGGAAACAGTTAAACTAGTTGCGGTTACTGCACCTGAAACAGACAAACTGGTTGCGGTTACTGCTTTAGCAACTGTATTCCCGTTTAACGTTGCTGTACCACCTAAAGTTAAACCAGCGGTTGTTACTAAGCTTGAGTTTTGGAAATCAACCTTAGCACCTTTCGACCTTATTAATAACGTGCCGTTTTTATCAGCCCAAATTAATGCACGTTCAACACCGTCAAGGTTCTGGAACCACATATGAGCGCTGTTATCTGCGGTAGATGCTCTTGTTGCAATGCTGCCTGTTCTTGATGAAATACTACCGTTAGCAATGATCTCTTTGGTTGTGATCGTACCGTTAAACGTTGCAGCACCAGTAAAGGTAGAAGCACCTGTAAACGTAGAAGTACCACCAACAGCCAGAGTACCAGCTAATGAAGTTGCACCAGCGGAAACAGTTAAACCACCACTTGCAGTTAATAACCCGGTAAACGCAGAAGCAGCTTTAACATTTAACGGTACAGGTACTTCAACGGAACTGGTGAAGTTATTGTATGAAGTGCCGATGTTATTATAACCCAGGTAAAGAATACCGCCTGTAGTAGTACCAGCCGTATTCAAACCAGCGGAAATAGTAACGTTACCATTATTATGATCCCTGATAATTACAGCGCCGTTTTTACCACGAATAGCACCCGCTAATGATGGGTTTAAATCGATACCATTTGTTGAAATAAACGTACCGTGTGTAACCTGAACCCGGTTATTAGCAGAATCGCAAGCAATACGCGCGGTCATGGTTCCCGCTTTGTTCCGACCGTCCATAAAAGTCAGACCGTCACCAGTAGTATTGATCTGAGAACCTACTAAACCTAAAGCCTGTTGAGCATAAGGATCATCAGTGGTAGCTGTTGCGTGTACTTTAGCGACACGGAAAGCAAGATAACCCATACCGGAAGGAGCCGCCGGAAGATTATCCAACGCGATGTACCCACGGTTAGAAATGATGTTCATTCCCGCTTCTGCCGCCGTGGTGCTGTTACGGGCAATACCCATACGATAAGTTGCTAGGGTCTGTTGTACTTCCCATTCACCTTTCTGGTTCAACCATCCGTAACCATCATAACCGTTACCTGTACGAGTCTTTACCACTCGCCAGAAACCGAAGTTTTCTGTTCCGTTGGTGTTGTTGATCATGCCGAAAGCAAAATCATTGTTAAGGCCAGAAGCACGGGCTAACGCGGTCGTATAGCTTGCCGTACCGTCAGCGCTAGGACGTAAAACACCAGCCGCAGTACGCGCACCAGTAAGATAGTTAACACTGTTTGACGGCGGGGTAATACCTTGTGCGGTTGTTACCTGGAAACCGCCAGTAGTAACACGGGTTAAACCTAGATCACCGTTACAATCAAGCTGTGCGGTTGTGGCTGATGTCTGCGTAGTGGCATCGTATGACCTAGCCCACATATAGGTACGGGAACCGCCTGTATTACCGTTTCGTTGAGCGCCGATTGATCCCATGTGCAAACCTGCGCCTTCGTCCGTGGTTGCAGAAGCTAACCTAAATTGGATTTCACCAATATTAACTGCACCAGTTGGAATAGCACCGGATGCGGATTCGGTAGTGTTCACCATCTGCATCAGTGGAGCGCCACCACGAACAACACGGAAATAACCACGGGTGTTAATGTGACTATTCGCAGTAATAGAGTTGGTTGTAGTAATAGCCGCCGTTGAACTTAAAGCACCAGTTAACGAACCACCAGTAAGATTTAATTTCTTATCTAACCCAGCGGTTAACGCCGCTTCTGTTACCATCCCACCAACAGCACTAGCCACCAAATAACGAGCGTCCGACTCGGTTTTGTTGTAATAGTTTTTGAAACTGGTTTCAATTTGGGTTTTCGTATAGTACGGGGTAAACAGTGCATCAGTTTGGGTTTTAGTATAATACGGTGTAAACAGTGCATCAGTTTGCGCTTTGGTGTAATAACCTGCATCAATCTGAGTTTTCGTATAATACGGGGTAAACAGTGCATCAGTTTGGGTTTTAGTATAATAACGAGTATCAGAATCAGTTTTCTTGTAATACAGAGCTAAACTTGTATCAATCTGACTTTTTGAATAATACAGGTTAGCGATTTCAGCCGGGGTAGAATAAACAACGTCTAAAAGTTTAGCGTTAATTTTACCCGTTGAACCGTTAATAACTACTTCGTCTTTGGAGTTAACCAGATCAGAAGCAACTTTAACGTTTTTCGTTTTATGGTTGCCTGCCGCAGTACCGGTATTAGCACCCAGAATCAGGGAACCAGTTGTACTGTTAGCCGAAATGGTAAAATCACCGTTTGCAGCGGTAGCTGACATCGTAAGGTTGGTTGCGGTGAATACTTTCGCCGCTGTTCCGTTCAGGTTTAACTGACCGTTAGCAATACGAACCTGATAACTGGACGACTGAGGAACAAGATCAAGATGGTTCGTACCTTGAACGTAGCTTGTAACCGTGTTCGATGCGTTCTTGAAGTTGATACGCGGGGTGCTGACATCACCCGGAGTCAGATCAATCTTGTATACGCCACCAGTAACCGTTAGCGGGGCGCTAAAGTTACCCGTACCCTGTACAGCCAGATCACCCGTTAAAACGCCACCAGTGAGCGCCAGAGCGCCAATTACTGCCGGGGTTGGAATGTTGCGAGGGGAGTAAACCCGTTGACCAGCTTCCTGTACCTGTGAGGTTCCGTTAAAGATACCCGTTGATACCGTTGCCAGAGTACCGTTATGAACCATAGACAACAGATCAACCGCCTGATCGTTAGCGTTTGAACCCTGGATCTTATGGGTAGCTGTTGCGACGTTCCCAACACCAGGTAAGCGACGGAAACGGAAGTTAGCCGCGTGTACTTCTGGGGCGCGAAGGTTTCCGGTCATATGGTTTGAACCGTCTACCGCTACAGCGTTGATTGCTGCCGGGGTTGGCTTTTCTTCGCTGGTGTAAACGGTAGCCCATCCGTTAGTAACACCGTTGGCCAGGTTACGGACACGGATCAGCGGTTTGCCGTTAGCGTTAACAGCCATCTGCCAGCCCTGGGTTTCGTTCCCCTGTAGCGCCAACATTGCGGTATCAACACCGAACGGGTTAGTTACTGACGTACCCTGTAACTGTACGAACCTGTTACCGGAAAGGGCGTTAACATCCACAATACCCGGATAATCAACAGTACCCGCGCCAATACCGTATGCACCTGTATAGAGGGGTTCACCGATTTTAGCGACACCTTCTAAAAGGATTTCTTGAGGAGCCAGCCCGTATGTAGTCATGACAACCTGATCTTGATCGCCTGATGTACGTTCTGAAATTACGTTAGCGTTGAAGATACGGAAGTAACCTGTTTTCGCGCTGCTTTCGACACCATCCATTACGTAAAAAATACGGAAACGGAGCTGGTTCTTGTTGTTGATAGCATCGGACAACATCTGTTGAACCGGATCACCGATCACTTTGTTAACTACCAGTTCAGTTTCAGCCAGTGAAGTACCGCCAGCTAAAACGGATTCTGAGTCACTATCAAAAGTGCCAAATCTACGGATCTCTCTGGATTCGCTTAATTCAGGCATTGCCGCTAAATTATCGATTACTTGAAAATCAGGGGCATCGAAATTTGGGGTATCAGTAATAATATTCGAAACAGAAACAATAATATGATTACCTACAAAAATATCTGTAGGCACATTTAAATTTTGAAAATCTGCCATGTGTTAATCTCGTCTGTAAATGTAATCAAGGTCAAATGTAAGCCCCGCGACAATGTGACCTTTTGACGCTTCATCCAGATAAGATGTGATAGCGTTGGTTGGTGTAACGGCGGTTACTTTAAAGGGGATAGCGTTTCTAAAATCGCTGGGTTTCAGGTTTAGCAATTTCAAAACTGCGTCGTGTACCTGTTTTTCTTTGTTCATTGAAAAGGCAATAACTTCAAACGTTACTGTTGCTTTCAATGCTGAACTATTTAGATCGATCTTTTGGAAGGTTTCGTAAGTAGACTCGATTACTACTTGAACGTCTTCTGTAATTTCTACAGTGAAAGCGGGTACAAGGTTGAATCCCAATTCATCCGTAATAATGTCTTCTAATCTTCGTTTTAATGCTAATCGTGGTAATTGATCAGTCATAGTCACGGTATCCTTTATTTTTAGTTGTTAGCAGGCAGTCAACCAAACCGGAAAGATCATCAACAACATTCGAAACACGATATTGTTTATTTTCGTATGTGATAACGTCGTTTGGGATCAACGTTCCTTTTTCGACCGTAATCATTAACGTACTAGTTGCCTGTACTCCTTCGCTAATTGGAGTCTGGTCAATAATTCCCAAAACAGGAGCGCCGTTTTCTTTCGGGTAATATTCGCCTAATGACAGTAATGATTTAATCTGTTGCTTTTTAAATTTAATGCGCATGATTAATCCTCGTTTATTGCATTATTTAGGCAATAAAAAACCCCGGCTATTAACCGGGGTTGATTTAAAAAAGGATTATTTGGTCACGGTGCCTTTTTTCAGGTTCACCAGAGAGCCGTCCTGACCAGTAACAGCCCAATCCAGATCCGCGAACACACGCAGACACACGCCACCGTTTCGAGCTTCGGTATATGGATCCACGTCCAGAGACAGGCCAGCCCATTCACCGATGGTGATGCCGGAGAAGTCACCCGCGATCATGTGAGCGCCGTCGAAGATACCGCTTGATGCAATCGGACGACCGCACAGCAAGTTATCATCACCAACCAGATAGATACCCAGGCTGTTAGCGTCTTTCAGGATGCCTTTCAGTTCTGCCAGGGTTGCGCCTTTCATAGCGAAGCTGATAGCGGATTCTGGTACACCACGGTCAACCATCGCCGCGATAGTCGCGAGGAAATTCTTGTAATCCCAGTTAGCAGTACCGGTTTTCAGATCAGAAATCTGAGTGATCAGGGATTTCGGAGCGTTAGCCAGATCGGTAGCGCCGAACATAGCTTTTTCCAGAGCGATAGCGGAGTTACGAACCAGATCAGAAGCAATACGCGCCTGAATACCTGGGGTAGTCAGCAGGGTACGACGGTTGATTACGGTTTCACCACCGAAGGTTTTCGGGGTCAGAGAAACGTTATCATATGCACCTTTACCGCCTGGAACGTCTTCACCTTCCGCGATGAAACCGAAGCTATCAACAGCGGTTGATTTCTGACGTGGAACCAGTACGGAACGATCCTGTAGCCCGGTCAGGGTCTGAACACCCAGTTTACCGATCAGAGATTGCTGCATGAGGAGTTCCACGAAGGAATCCATACGCATATCATCGACCTGAATTTTATCAGCGCTTGCGGAAGTCTGAGCGTATGACGGAGCCGCACGGAGCGCACTTACCGGAATATGGATAGCGGAAGCAGAACGACCTGCGCCACGGGCTTTACGTTCGCCTTCCTGATGGTATTCGAGTTCAGCACCAGTCAGCGGAGTACCTTCCACGCGGGAGCGAATTGCTTTACCCAGATCGAAGCGCTGTTCCAGAGTTTTGATGGTATCTTTTTTAATTGTCATTACATTGCGTACCTTATTTTTTTTGATGGAACGTTTTCCGCGTTCTTCGATAATTTCCATTACGGCTTCCGCAACTGCGGCAATATCGACGGCTTCAACAACTTGTTCGTCTACTTCGTCGCGTTCTTCTTCTTCTTCGGTAATTTCGGCTTCAACTTCCTCAACTACTTCTTCAATTTCTTCTTCTGCGTTTTCCAGCAGTTCAATTTCGTCTTCGGTCTGACGTTTCTGGCGTTTGGTCATGGTTTTAATCTCTTGTTTAATTGATTTGGGCGAATTGCCTCGTTTGAATATATTTAGGGAGCCATTTTCGGAACGGACTAGAAATGCATTCGGGTCGGCGGGTACTGTTACGAAAGAAATTTCGTTAACACTCCATCGATCAACCAGAATCAATTTGTTTTCGTCGTCAATTGAATAAGAATCGAGTGAGTACCCGAAACTAATATTTGAAATGGTTCCTTCGCGAACTTTGGCGGCGATTTCATTTGCCAAATTCCCGACTTTAGAAAATCTTACTTTTGCGTAACCTGCTTTTTCATCAATATCGATAAACGCAGAACCAGGAACAATTATCCCTAAGTGCTGATCGTAATCGTGGTTGAATAAAAGACTTGCTACGCCATCATTGAGGCGCGATAAATCAGCGTTATCCTGGGATCCGTGTAAAAGAACTTCACCGTATACAGCGGGGTCGCCGTATTGGTCGTATATTTCGCGGGGTACTGGATATTCTGAACTGAAACGGACTTTGAAAATTAATTCACCTGTTTCGTTGTCCGTTTCAACCTGTAGATCTCGCGCCGCAATATTTAAATTACGGCGTAATTTCATTTTTAATCCTCTTGCGGATTTTCCTGATTGGCACTGTTATTTAGAGAGGTTTTTTCAGCGGGTTTAAAATCATCTTCGGCAATTGCTAAATCTACCTTGTCTGGATCCAGCCCCATTTCCTCGATTACCTGACGGCGTGAAACAAGTCCGTTTTCAATCATCAGGATTTTGGATTTGATTTCTTTTTCGGGGTCAACGTTTTTAACTTCTGGTTTAATCCAGGTCGTATCAAACATCGCTTTGTTTACCGGAACTTCTGCAATTTGTTCATCAACAAGATTCTGTAGGAATTCACGGTATACACGGGTAAGAACGGTATTGATTAAACGGCGCTGTAAGGCGCGGTAGCGGGATTGTTGCATCAAGTCACCGAATCGGGCGCTTGAGTAGTTAACCCCGGTGATATCGCCTGTTAGAGCCTGTTTAAAGCAACCCAGCCCCATAGCGATCACCGACTCAATTTTGTTTACCCATCCGGTAAACTCTTGCGCCTGGGTATTAGCCTGAACCGATTTGATATCCTGACCTGGATTTAGAAGGTTGATGGTTCCCGGCGAATATTCCGCGATTAGCTCTTTATCTTCTTCGTCGTCTTCAAGAAGATCGTTTGATTTATCCTGAGTGATAAACGCCATTGAACTAGCAGCTACACGCGCCTGAATAATCGAGGTGTGAACGTATGCATCAAGTTGGGAAACGGTTTTAATCACTGGAACGAAATCAGAAATACCGCGTAACTGGTCGATTTGTTTCGGTTCAAAATAGTGGATCACTTCTTCCGCGTCGTATTCAACGTAATCGTAAGTTTCCGTTTGGGTCATGAGGTCAACCCTTTTAAACCAGTAACTTAACGGCTTCATGGTGCGTTCGTCGTAGGTGATACCCGATTTAATTACGCGGTTATCGTCTAAACGGGCATCGTGGGTGATGTCGCAACGGTTAGCCGGGATCATTTCGAGTTTCAGATCGCCGTCTTCACGGTGCATGATAATGAATACTTCACCGTCGATAATTCGTTGCCGTTCGACCAGTTGACAGAATTCATAGAAATCAAACTGACCGTTGAGTGATACACGTTCTTTATTTTCTGACCAACGGTAAAAGAGCTTATCCAGCATCAGGTTGGTTCGTTTATCGAGTTCGCCTGTTGGTAGGGTCATTTGTGTACGAGGGAATAAGCCAGTACCAACAACGTTGTCTACGGTCATTTGTGCGTACCTGGCACCGAACGGGTTTTCCATTGCCAGATTTCGACAAACATCAATTAACCGCTGGTGTGCGGAACGGATCTGTTTGTTAATGTTGCCGTGGAATACTCCCCGGTTTTCATCTAACCGATCACCGATACTTTCAGATAAACCCATTGAACGACTGTTTAAATCTTCTTCGAATTTGCGAACATCTGAATCAATGATCGCTTTCTTTTTCCAAAATAGATGGCGGTTTCGTGGTTCTTGTTTGGCCTGTTTTCGTTTAAACAGGTTTTTAAAATTCCATCCCATGTTTAACCCCTGTTTAATTTAAGTTTGATTTGTTTGAATGGTGCTTTACCTTTTTTACGATTTTCTTTTTGAATTGCCGCGTTAAGCTGTGAGCGCAAAGAATCGCCTAAAAGAACTAATTCGTTCAGGGAGGTGTAAACCAGTGTTTTGTTGTTAATGGATAGGCTTTGTAATGCACCGTTATCATCGTTTAATTTTGCTTCGATGACTTTATCAACGGCGTTTATTTGCCTGCGTAAAGTATCGATACGGCTTTCTGGTGCGAATACACTTAAAACACGGATAGGCTGTAATGAACGAAGTACACCGTTATGGTTGAAGATCACAATGGTGTATGAACCTAGCGGGAATTTATCGGTGTGTTGTAATACTGGGTTGTCGATTGCTGCGACGGTTTCGAAAAATATTTCTTGGTCGTTGCCAATCTGGATTTTATCGCCCTGGACGCATTCGACAGGCAATAATTGTCCTTGCCTTAAAATGATTTCTTCTAATTGTTGCATGGTAAAAACCCCATAATGTTATATGGGGTATTTATGGTGGATTTAAAAACCGGATATCCAACCGGATTTTTTACGGGGTCTTGAAACTGGTGATCTTCGGGTAGGTTTTGAGATAGGTCGAGATTCTTTCTCTATGGGGTTTTCAGCGGGGTTTTGTTCAGGGGGTACGTCTGGGTTGGTTTTATCGGTAACGGCGTTCAGGCGTTGTTTAAACGCTCTTAGCTGTTCCCATTTAGCCGACTTCAACACTAATAATCTTGCGCATAATCCATACCCGAAACAGTCCAATCCTTCGTTTCGTTCTTTCCCTTTTTTGAGTGTCCATCGAACTGCATTACCAACCCGTTTCAATTCTTCGGATAGAACCTGTTCTGAATAATCATCAGGAACAGAACTTGAAATAACGAGTTTGGTCGGTGCATCACCTTTTAAATTACGTGCGATCATTTCACGAACAACACCTTTAGCGTTATTGACACCCAAAATATAAACTTCCTGACCGCCAACCTTAGAAACCTTCTGCGGGATCATCGGGGCATCGGCTGCGGAAGCACCTTTGATCGCGTGAAGTTTATTCCAGCGGTTACAGTTCGCGTACACAGTGGTTGTTGCTTTACCGTTTGAACTGTCCAGGTTAGCCCATAGCAAAGGAACTTTGTCACCGGATACCGTTCTGAAATCGGATCTGAGGAAATTGATCAGATTGGTGTAAGCGGGGGAGTCACGGCGTTCACAATCGAGGTCATAGAAACTACGATGATCCAAAACGTAAATTGTTTTTTCAGCAATCCCTAACAGGGTGTTTTCTAATCGGTCTTTCTGTTGGTCGCCACCAGCTACCAGGAATAGAACATCATCAGGAATATTCGTAACCGATACTGAATCAGATTTAAGTTTTTCGAGTTGGTCAATTTCTATATCGGCGTTTAAGTCGTCGAACGTTTCGCCCAGACAGGTGTTATACCAGGTTCCTAATGAAAAACTGTTGTAAGCGTCTGCGTAATCCTGAACACACTGTTTAATCGTGCTTAACGGGCTGTACAGGCGACTTATATGAAAACCGATACTGTTAGCGCCTGGATTGCTTGCGATGAACTGTCCACCAGCTACCGCGCGTAAACGGTCGCCTTCTGTCCACGGTTGTGAACATTCAGAACAGCAGTATTTAGCACTAACGGGATCCGGGGTCTTTTTCCCTTCACGGTGAACCCATTCGAACTTAACGTTTTCCCATTTCATGATCTGCTTATGCTGGCAATGAGGACAGCTAACCCAGAAAAACCGTTTATCCGATTGTTCGAAGTGCTTCGAAATAGCACCTTCTTTAGTGGTCGGGGTTGAGCTGAGGATCACCAAAGCTTCATCGCCAAAAGTGGTTGTTCGCTGTTCTGCCAGGAGTACCGGATCCCCTTCATCTGATTCTGCGGCTGCGTCGATTTCATCGAGTAACGCGGTTGCAAGGGTTTTCCCACGAAGGTGTGAAGGGGAGGTTAACGACATCAGATAAAGGAACGTTCCATTACGTAGCTGGATCTGACTCATGTTGTTTACTGCGTCTCGGTCGTTCTTGTCTGTAACGAGTTCAGCGACGACAGGAGAAGCGGCGATAGCGGGTTTAACCTTACCCGCGATCCACTGGTTTAATTCGCGTGTGGTTGACTGTAGAGCGCCTATGTTGTGGCCTGAGTGAACCATCTTGTAAAACATCGTTGCGTTCAGCAGTGTGGTTTTTGCTACCTGTGCAGAAGTCTTGAAAACAATCTTTTTCCTACCTTCGGTGATTGCATCAAGCATCTGTTTTTGAAAACTGAACAATCGCATTTTTTGCCCTGCATTGGGGCCATCGGTAAGAATTAGATTTTGTTCAGCCCAATCACTCGGATTTAATACAGGAGGCGGGATCATAAACATCGCGCCTTTTTCGAAAATTAGTTTTAGCTTGTCGATATTCTTCATCGTATTACCTCTGAATTATTTATCAGAGGCGGATCCGTTCAGGTGTTCGCGGTATTTCTTCTTGAAGATATCAATCAATTGTTCCCGGCTATAAGTTCGGTCTACGTCTGCGCCAGCGGAAAGGAGTTCTTTGATCATTTTTTCTTTGGTGAATTTGGCGAACTTCTTAGATTGGTCATTAACATAGTTCTGGTGAATGGGGTTGTTCGAATGATCCTCGCGCCAATATCGGGAAAGTTGTTCGAGTACATCAGCGAAATCAACTTTGTTCCGGTATCCGGCGCGGTACATGATGTTTAGACATCTTCCCTCGAACGTATTGCAAGAAGCGCACAGCAGCCCCCGAACGTTCCCGGTGAAGTGGTTATGATCCAAACAAGCCTTGTTCACAGATTCGAGCGGTAGACGGCATATGGCGCATTTACCTTGCTGGTCGGTGAATAGCTTCTGTTTGAAATCGAGTGCAGTTTTTTGGGTGAGTACAGCCATCAGGAAATTTCCTCTT
The DNA here is from genome assembly GCF_037152535.1 of Leclercia sp. AS011. Taxonomy (NCBI): domain Bacteria; kingdom Pseudomonadati; phylum Pseudomonadota; class Gammaproteobacteria; order Enterobacterales; family Enterobacteriaceae; genus Leclercia; species Leclercia sp. AS011. The sequence continues at coordinate 1,438,380 of NZ_JBBCMA010000001.1, read as the reverse complement.
TGTGATGGCTGTATTTAGGATCAGAGTTTTGGTGTGGTAATCACGACGGAGTTGTCAACGTATCTAGATTTTGCTTCTGCTTCGGTTATCTTCATATAAGCACCCAGTTGCTGGAGGTCAACAGAGGGAGATCTTTCTAATAATTTCAAAAAAACATCTGAATTGTTTTTATAACCTCTGAGTATGACATAGTTCTTTAGATATTTTTTATTCAATATTCCGTTTGTTTGTAGAGGGAAGTTGATCATAAAATCATTCAAAGTTTCCAACAAATCATCAATCATAGTTATAAGGTTTTCAGTCAAATCAATATATTTTATTTTTGTGGTTTCATCTAATAAGTTATATGCATCTTCAATGCTTACTTCACCTTTAGCACCCGAACCTGAAATAAGTGGCGCTAACTGCCGATGTATTTCATCAACAAGTCCGTTCCTAATATTTAAAATATTAACAAGCAAATTGAAATTATTGAATGTTGATACGTAGGATGCAAAATCCAGCCATGGATTTTTTACAATGTCAGTATTTTTTGTATAGATCAACTGCGCAAGTTCATTAGTTGGGATCCTAACAGGTTCTAAGTTGGACGGCATCGATGGAATACTTAAGGCACGTTGCATAGGATTTGAACCCAGTTTTACAAAGTAGTTTTTCTTTGTGGCAATTAGATTACCCTGCATAGTTTGCATTTTAAGGACAATTGAGTTCAAAGTATCTGCTTTCATCCGTTCATTCTTCGCAGCCTCCTGAAACTGATAACCCCGGATCGCTATAAAATATGCCGTGATAGCTGAAAGTATGACCACGAAAACAGGCATAATGTAATCTTTGAAAACATTCGGTTGGTTGGCTTGGTTTACAACATCCGTTAACTGGTTTATCGCAATTACGATAGAGAAAGGGTCAAATGGTTTCATGATGGTGTCCTTAGTTGGCTACCTCGATTTTATCCTTACGCTGTTCTCCGCACCAGTGTTAGCATTAAACACCCTCCCGGCTGGTTTTGGGGTTTGTGGTTTGTTTGTTCCGGCTGGGAGGGATTGAAAGGATATGCATTTATATTGAATGATTATGCATTTTCAAAATTCAAAAAGTAAGGTTAGATGGCTGGGAACCCGCATTCCTTCGTTAAAAAAGTAAGGTTAGATCCTCTGAGAACCCCGGTATCACTGGGTTTGCTCTCTATAATATATAAGTAATTCACTGAATATAACTATTCATATAATGAATAATAAAAAAGAAAGATCACGGTGCGAAGCACCGACCGCGAAGCGGCAACGTAATACTACGTAATCTATGAAGAGATCTAAATTTAATTACTTCGAAGTGATCAAGGTTAGTGAGTTTACGTATTGATAGTAGTTAAAGGTTAGCATCTGCGGCTTCGCCTTGATGCCCTCGCTACGCTCGTGATCTCGAAGTGATATGTTCTTAGTTAGTAAACCGTTCAAATGATGTGTGTGTTAAACCTTTTCATAATTCATTTCAAGTTTTTGAGTAAAAATAAATTTGCAAGTTTTTTCTCATTTAAATTTGATTTCTTTTTTCTACTCGGTAACATGGATCTTGTTCGGTACAGAGTAGTTCTAAATAGTATCGAGATTAAAACTTGAAGATTGCAGTTATCAGATCGATTCTATTCAGGATTGATTAATAAATGTTCGAACGAATCAATAAACATATCGATTTCTTTGATATAAATCAAAGTTTATATATCACTGTTTAATATGTGTACGAAAATTACATAAACTGACAAATCACTCTATAAATAATACGTAACAAGAAAAAGTTAATCTTGTTCCGATAGCCTTCGGGCTTTTTTTATCCATAAATAAAAATTTACTGAGAACTGAAATAATGAAACTTGATATCAAAAAGACAAAAGAATTAGCACCACTTTGGATTAATGCAACCCGACCGGAAAAAATGGAATTGCTCAAACAGTATGGTGTTACCGAAAAAACTGTATATAACGCTTTTCGACGCTACAACATAATCATTACCACTTCTAGATCGTTGGCTTGATTCTGATGTAAAAAAGCCCCAGCGGTTAGGCTAGGGCAATGAGTAGTAAACCTTGTGAGGTATATATAATGAAAACAGTAAACTTCAATCTTATTTATAAGGGTTCAAAACATGAACACATTAAACGTAGTAGTAAACAACAGCTTTAACACTTCCGCAGTAATGGCAAACAACCAGCCTGTAATGATGAGTTCCAAAGAATTAACCGAAGTGATCAACCAGTACAAGGATCATGAGAAAGTACCGAATGAGATTAAACACGGTACAGTTATTCGTGCCATCGACACGATGTTGAATAACTTAGGCCATGACACAAATTTGTGTCATGAGAAAAATCAACAACTTACATTAATACCCGGCGTCATTGTTGTAACTGACTATCGCGGATACAAACAAGAATATTTGTTAGACAAAAAACATTCGCAATGTCTGGTTGGTGGATACAGCGCCGCGATCCGAATGGGTGTGATCGAACGTCTGGAAGAATTGGAAGCGCAACAGAAACCAGCTTTTGCAATCCCGCAGACTTTCGGAGAAGCGCTAATGTTAGCGGCTAAACTGGAAGCGGAACGGGTTCAGTTGGAATTAGAGAACAAAGAAAAAGAACAGTTGCTAATCCAACAGGAAACAGAACATGAAACCTTTATGGATATGTTCTTTGATGAAGATAAAGCCATCAAGATTAGAACGTTCGCAAAAATTACCGGGGTATTCGGTGAAAAACAAATGTTCGAATACCTGCGTAATTCTGGCGTGATGATGCACAGTAACGGGAACGAACCATACCAGCAATATATGAAACATTTCTTGATTCGAGGTGTACGCAATACACCACTGTTGAAGTGTTCAAGTGCAAAATGGTTATTAACCCGAATGGTTAAAGATAATCTAATTTCAGCATCTAAAAAAGAATGGTGCATCGAAGAGATCAAAGCGAAATATTCAAACGATCTTGATGCCGCATTAGCCGCCGCGATGTAAAAACAAAAAGCCACTGCGTCAACAGGGGCTTCATGAGGAAAATATAATGTCAAAACAACTTACTAACTGATAGTGGTATTACGAGTACCACTAATAATTACAACAAAGGTATTCGAATGAAATTCAATTTACGTATTAAAGACGGTCACAGCTACTACAACGACCGCCCTTGTTACTATTATATCAATAGTACAAATAAGGATTCAATTGAACAGGTAACTTCTTTATCACCTGTATGTATTTATGGCGAGTCTTTCAAAGATGTTAAAAAGAACATCCGTACTGAATATAAGAAAGAAAACAACCCGCAATTAGAAATGACCGCCGCGCTTAAAGTTCGCTTCTCTGCAATTGAAAAGAAGATCAACGAACTGATGATGCCGGGAGAATCAATCTACCGCGTTTATTTCCACTTCAATAACGCAATGAGTAAACCGATGGTGATCGTGTGCTTAGGAGTTCATACAGGCGCAATGACAGGCATTGAACAGGGTAGGGTAATCATCAGTTCAGTTGATTCCGTAATCGAAGAGAACCACTTCGTTCATGGTAATCGTTGCGATTACTACCAGGGGCAATGGAACTATCACAGAAGTAATAACGACAAATATTTTATTAACATTGATTGTACAAAACGAGAATACGAAAAACCGTTAGCGTACAGAGGGAAATAATGATGACAGAAGAAAAGAAAATCTTTGTAAGAATCGGGCAGACCTACCAGAGCAAACACGGTGAATTTGAGGTTGTAATGATTGCTGATGCCCGAAACCTGATTGTTGAATTCAAAGATACTGGTTCTCTTGTTAAGAGTACCGTTTACCGGATCAGGCAAGGAACAGTTAAGGATCCAGCGAAAATCCGCAAGCGTAAGGTTAAAGCCGATGTCGAATGAAGATGTCAAACGGAACCGCGCTGAATCGCTCGTAGGCGCGTTTTTTGAAGTGAACGATGGAATGATCGAGGTTATCCAGTACAACTCAAACAAGCGGGTTCTGGTGCGTTTCTGTGAGTCCGGGTATACCACGTTCTGTACGATGATCAACATCAGAGCAAAACAGGTGAAGGATAAGTTTAAAAAGACCGTTTGCGGAGTTGGCTATATCGGTGATGGGTGTACGGTCAAAGGAGACGAACGAGCGAAGCTGTACCATGTATGGCGGAACATGCTGATCAGACTTACCGACCGGGTAAAGTTTCCAACGTATGCAACCGTTGAGCTGGATCCATCGTGGTACTGCTTTAGCAACTTCGCGAACGACGTGATCAGATTACCCGGCTATGAACGGTTCATGACTGAGAAAGAAATCTCTCTGGATAAAGATATCTTGTCAGGAGAACGTAAACGGTACAGCCCGGAAACGTGCCAGTGGATCTCAAAAGGAGACAACACCCGGATCATGGTTCAGGAACGGGAACAGAAGAAACGTAACCAACTCAAACAACGCAACCAGTATGAAAACGTTCATCAGGTACAATGGTAATAAAAAAGCCCCTACGGTTAAGCAGGGGCTAAAGGTAAGAGATGTCTAAGGCTCTTATTTAACTGGTTCGGTTACTTCTTCGAATTCGGGTTCAGGGGCTTTCGCCTGCATCTGGTTTAGCTGTTCAGCGTACTGGTTAGCCAGGTTCAGATAATACTGCTTGGTTGCATTAGCACGGGCAAGCATCGAAACAAGGTTATTGTTGTCCTGTTCCATCTGGTTGATAGTTGCCTGGTACTGCTGGATCTGCTGTTGGATTTCTTGATTCATTGTTTTCTCTCTGAGATAAAATTAAATTAGGGAAGGAAATTGTTTTCCTGATGCATCTATTTATACGTTGAAAAATTCGGGTTGTTCGTTATCTGTTTCTGAATCTTCAAATGAACCTTCGTTAATATCCACTGGATCAAGTCCATCATCAGAACTAAGGATATCGATATCACTAATATCAGAACTAGCGCTTTCATTACTTGTAGTAAAGTCGGTATGTCCATCTTCGGTATCCTCGGAATGTTGAGTAATTAGGGGATCATTCAAAAATTCGGCTTCTTTCATCGCCTGCCCGATTTCTGTTAATCGTTCAGTAATGATTTCGGTTAATTCTTTCTTGAGTGTTCGGGTATCGGTAGCGGCTTCTAACAGTTGTTGGGTTTGCGTATTAGGGATCTGGAGCATACTGGTACGAACCATACTCGAAAATTTAGAAATGCTGGATTCGACCAGTTGAACAGGGATTAACGTTCCGGCTGTTTCCCGCGCTTTCATTTCCATAATTTGGGCTTCTGCGTTAAGTCTGCGTAGCTTCGCCAGATCCATCAGTTCCTTGTTATCGACTTCGCGTAACGGGGTGATGATGTTCTTTACAACCCATTCAGTAATTTCCGGTTCACGGAACTTTCGTTTGTCTGTACACCAGCACTGGTTAGCGCCTCGTTCCATCCAGTTCGTTACCGACTTAAGGTCGAACCCGTACCGCTTCGCCAGTTGGGATTTTGTCGTATATTCCACGTAATTTTCTCTCTATATTTTACGTAACTTTGTACGTTTATTTATAACGAAAATATTTGAGGGAATTCTGAACAATCGAAACAAATGTAAACCTGATGTTATATTATCGAAGAAGTTTTGATTCGGGTGATAGGTTTCACCGATAGGACAGGACTCATTCTAAAAAGATATACGTGTTAAAAACAACGCCGTTTCGAAATTACGCAGTTTTCAATCGGTCGGAAGGAACCTAAAAATATTTTTTTTGAAAACAGAACCCCGATTGCATGGGGTTCTACATAAGCTATTGATTTAATTTTACCCGTGATCCTTAACTTCATATTTATTTGCAATTAATTGCATTGTTCTTTCCATACCTTGATAAACGGTTGCATCAGTAATATTCAGCTTCGCAAGTTCCTTCATAATCCCATCTTTATTTTTGATTACAAATCTATCAACTTTAAATTCTTGCGTATCTTCTGAGATTTCATCTGAAACCATTTCCGGGAAAACAGCATCGTTTCCGAAAAGCAAAAAGGCACCTGATTGTGAAGATATTCGCTCATTGCTAACGCGACCTTTAACAAAAATTATTTTCTCAAGATCTGTTGGGATTATGGCATTATCGAAATATGGTTTTTCACCTCTAATATGTTGAACGAGTTTTTTACAAGCATCTATTCTATTAAATTCTTCTGTACTAATTTTAAAATCTAGTTCCTTTTTCTGATTATCACTAAGCATTGATAAATTTGCTATGCAACTCACAGTGTCAGAATCAAAATATTTAATTTTCTCTCTATTGGTTTTGAATATAATAACATGCCCATCAATTTCATTTTTGCTTTCATCATATTTGATGCTGTTACAAGCAAAGTATAATGCGATCAGTGGGTTGGAAGTAATATCCAATAAACGTGTTGGAATGCCGTAGTGCTGCATTCTTACCAACTTGTCTAACATGGTTCTATCATCACTAAATTCACTTGGTCTCGCTGTTAATGCCTCTCTGACTAAACTAGCCTCACTATTCAAATGTTTATAAACTCCATTTATTTTAGTTTTCCTGAATAAAGATGGAGCGAGTTCATATGATGCATCGGAATGCCCACGGTAAAATATCTCTTCATTTTCGTTTGAGACTTGTTCAAGTACATATTTTAGAAATGTTTGAACATCACTTATTTCTTTGTAGTTATGTTGTTCATCTGGAAGCGCTGGTTTCAAAAGCTCAACAGTGTTGACTGCCTGAAAACCAATACGCCTCATCGTTTCTTCGAGGTCTTTATCTTTTACGCCCCAGTGAGTACGGTTAAGCCCAAACCCTCCTAGTTCCAATATATGTTCAACTTCACTTTTATGAAGTATTTCATGTCTAGGATATTTCTGGGTGATTTCATAATGGAAGTGGATATCTTTTTTGTATATTTTTAGATTTGATATTTTACCAACGCGAACATCTACAAACTCATGCCATGCATCATTAATATACTCGCTATAGCTTTCAGTCATGAATAGCACTGGTAATGCTTCTAAAACTAAAAATGCTGTCTCATTGAGTGGTGTTAATTTTTGTCTGATCTCCTCGGACGTATTTTCAAACATTCTAGATACTGAAAAATTAGCTTCTCCTCGATCATGTTGAAACATCGGCCAATATTCGAATACATCAGGACTACCACCCATGATTAAATTAAACATATTTATGCCTTAAGGATGTTAACAATAAACGCTGACTTTAGATCATCTTACTGTACAGTGTGATCACATACTATTCAAACACCCACTCTATAGATTTAGATCTCCTACACAAAATTTACCTCCTTTACTGAGAGGTGCTGATATAGATCATTTAGCTCACACGGCTTCATTCTTTGTTGATTACTTTTATATCTAACCCAATAAAAAAGCCCCCGTTAGGAGGCTTCTGGTTAGTCGGTCGGTTATTCGGTTAACTTGTCGATTATCGTCGGTTCGTGTTTGGTTCGTTCCTGGTGTTCTTTGAGGAACTTCTCACGGTCGATCATGATTTCGATATGAGAGTGCATCACTAAACCTTCGGACTCTAGCAACTGTTCGTTGGTCACAGTGGTTGAATCAACGTACACCCGGCCTTTAGTCCACGCGGTATCTTTCTTGATAACCAGCTTTTGTGTACGTTCATCCCGGTACGTTACGAAAACATAGTTGTGCGCTGGATCTATTCTCGCACAGTCGATCCGTTTGATTACCGTCTTGATACTCGCCCGGATCTCTAATCGGTCTGGGTTCTGGGTATCGTTGATATCTAGCTTCTTGAACCTATCCCATCCGGCGGTGTTCATTCTGACCATTTGATCATCGTGAATCTGTTTCTGTTTGAGGTAATCAGCTTTCTGGGTTTCCAGTTGGTCAATGGTTTCAGTTAGCTTGTTGATCATCTGGGCTGATTTCGCAGAACCGATAGCAACCATGTAGTTCTGGATCTGTTCATCGATTTCAGCGATCAGGTGTTCAACGCCTGACTGTACCGGGGAGGATTCAACGAACACCCGATCCGCTAACAACTGCAACAGGGCGATTTCTAAGGTACTTGCCCTGAATCCCCATTTATTACAATCCCGGTGTGAATCCCTCGATGAACAAACGTACCTGTAAGCATAAGGATGGTTCTTCAACGTGGATTTCTGCTTGAACATGTGACAACCGCAATGTTTGCAGTACAGAATCCCGATACCCGATAACAAAGGGATCTCTGGGTTCTTCTCTCTGAGCGGGGCGAATGACTTGTTTCCGATCTGGAACTTCAACCGCTCGTATTCGTCCTTTGTCACAATAGCCGGGTAGTAGTCATCAAGGGTGAACGTTTCACCATTAACGTTTATCACCTTCTGGCCGTGGATCGCTGGCTCGATGATCCTTGATGCGTGTTGCATGTTCCACTTACCGCGTGAACGTCCTTCGTTCGGGGCAGGGTGATTTTCATGCAGGTAAGCCAGGATCAACCGGTTCGAATAACCTTTCTGTTTCAGTTCGATCAGCTTCTGCGCGATAGGGTAGTAAACCGGGTGAGGTTTAACGAACCCAGACGACGAATCAATCCACCATTTATCCTGACCTAGTTCCTTTATCGCTACGACCGGATCCCCTGGTTGCCGCTGCTGGTGGCGTTTAATCTTGCTCAACGCACTAGCAACAGTTCGGTGTGATTTAGTTGCTGATTCTTCGTTTGCCCTGCTGAACAGCATCACCGAAAACATCAACTGTTGCAGGGTATCGTTGTTTACATCGGATTCTTTGTAGATCTGGTTATCAATACCAGTGATAACAACGATTCCTTTGAGCAACAGGCTAGTGAACATGTTAACCGCTCTCATTGCGTTAGCACGGGAGAAACGGTCTAAGGATTCGATCAACAGGTACGAACCACGGGGAATTTTGCCAGAATCAACATGCTGGATGAATTCGGATAAAGCCCCTTCGGTTGCGTTCTTCCCTTTGAAAGCTGATACGCCGAAATCTTGATATTCTTCGAAGATTTCAAGATTGTGTTCCAGTGCTATCTTTTTAACCAACTGGTCGATGTTCGATTTCTGACGTTCAACCGATTGCCCTTTTGCCTGCCGTTCCGAACTGAATCGGACGTAACTATATAATCGTGGTTTTTGCATAATTAAACCTACCGAATCAGAAAAGGGGTTATCATTAACCCCTCTGATAATCAAATCCCGATCAATTCACCCGCGTCGATATCAACGGTTTCTTCTGGATATTTTCGCTGTAATGCATTAAACAATTCAATCGAAATATAAGGATTCATACCAACCGAAACCATTGCATCGTTTCCATAACTCGCGTGTTGCGGGAGCATTCGTGCATGAGTAGACCCGATCACTTTCTCGTTAAACTTGAAATCTTTCAATGTTGGACTCGTTCCGATATCCAGTAACACCGAACCAAAAGTTTTACGCGAAACCTTCATAGCCTGGCGCATACGGTCGTTAACCCGGAGCCAATCGTTATGACCTGCGAACACCCGATAAGCACCAATCACCCGGTTAGAATGTTCTAGGAGTAACGCTTGATACTCTTCGTTGATCTCCTTCACCATCTGGAACGTTCGAAGGATTGCCATTTTCACACGGTCGGAGTAGTTCGTAATAACGAACATTGTATGAACCTGATCCAGGTAAAACGTAATAAATCCACGTGAGTTATACGAGAACTCGACACCTTCAATAAGTTTATATTTTGTGTCGATTGTGAACGAGATGTTATCAGCATACTGTAAGGTATGCTGATAACCTTTTGATAACAGTTCATCAAGTTCGGCAACAACAATCCCGTAATTGTTTTTGATCATGGAATGAACAGAACGGTTAATAGTAAACACGCCGATAGATTTACCTTCTTCATTAAACTCGGTAGCCATTTGCGCTATTTCTTGCGTACTCATTACCGCGTTTTTATCTACAGACCCGATCAGATTCAACAGCTTGCGGTGTACATGATTGGTCAAGTTGATATTGAGGTTATCCAGAGGAACAGCATATTTCTGGTTAATTTCGTTCAGTGCTTTCTGCATCAGTTTATTCATTTTCATATTTTTTTCTCTGAAAACAATCAGGGGTGAACGGATTTAATTACTTCCACTCTCCATTAACCCAATTTTTATTAATCGCTGATTGGGTTTCTTTTTCAAAATCGAATCCGTCACATTTAATATCACGGAAGATTTCAGCTTTCTGCCATCCACTCTGCCAGTGCAAAGTAAAATCTGATTTAGGACGAACCCAAATAACCCCGTTGTGGTCAACACGAACACGTTTAATTTTTGCGTTGTAATAAGTATCAACACTTGTACCTAATGCTTTAGTTGGTAATTTAGCAGTACAGATAACGCTAGTTTCTTCCATTTTCCCAGTAAAATGTTTACCTGTATTAGCGCAACCAGACAAAACAACAGCCGCCAACAGAATGGATAATTTGAATTTATTCACTTTAATGTACCTTATGTAATTTTGCCGTGCATGTTATTAAAACGGCGCTAGAGATATCGAGTTTGGTTATTATTCTGTTTAATGAGTTTGACCATTAATTATTTACGTACTTCAACAGCTTTTGTTTACACCAGATCGGTGCAGGCCATCAGAATCAGGAGTACCAGAAGAATCAGTTGGTAACGGGGAACCATCACCGCCCGTCGTTTAGCCTGCATCCCGCACCCCCTGAAAGCTTTTGATTGCCCCCAGAAGGAACCCATCAGAACGGGAAAGCATCAGTTCAGCCATTTCGGAGGATTGGCCTGTAACCTCACAGAACAGCTTTACCTTGTTCTGGTGAGTGGATTCCTCAACCGTTTTAACCAGGTTGTCGTAATCGTTAGTAGAAGCGATTACAGGCTTGATCTCGGTAATAGTGGTTGTGGTAGTGGTTACAACCGTTTCTACCGTGTGAACGATTTCAATTCCCTGATGACGGTGCCACACAGAAACAGCGGCATCGAAAATCCAGTTAATATCACCGTCGATCTGAACAGGGGAGGTGTTGCCAGCGTAAGAAACAATCGAATCAATTTCGTTGTTGATAGCGGTCGCTTCATCAAGAATCTGTGCGTATAAAGTAGCGGCTTTAAGCACATCAGTGGTTTCGCACTCACGCCAGAAAGCAACAAACGCTTTATCGATTTCAACAGCTTCTATAGCTAAAACAGTTTCGAGTTCTGCTTTGATTTTTTCAGAGGTAACACGCGCCCAAATCGCTAAACCAGTTTCAGCGTGAACACGGATAGTTTTAACTTCGTAGATGTTAGCGGAGGTTTTGCGGTAGGTTTTGCCGTTGCTGAGAGTGACAGTGTTCATGTTAACCCCTTGATTAAATTAAGATTCAGGGGATTAAATTGTTATCCCCCGTTCAATGAGGGCCAATTTACTTTAGTGTTCCCGATGGTCACGCCCAGCACCGCCATCACGGTGAAGCCCAGCCCGGTCAGCACGGCGTGAATGAGGTACAGCACCGGGGCGACGAACAGGAACAGGAACTCGATCGGTTCGGTGGTGCCGCCCACCACGCAGGCAATGACGCCGGAGATCAGCAGGCCTTTAATCTTATGACGGTTTTCCGGACGGGCGCAGTGGTACATCGCCAGCGCGGCTCCCGGCAGGCCGCCGAGGAAGGCCGGCATTTTACCCTGAGAGAGGAAGCGGGTGGCGCTCTCGGAGAAGCCGTGGGTGGTCGGGCAGCTCAGCTGCGCCTGGAAGATGGTCAGCGCGCCGCTCACGTCGTGCCCGCACACCTCCATGGTGCCGCCCGCTTCGGTGAAGCGGATCAGCGCCACCAGAATATGCTGGAGGCCAAACGGCAGCAGCAGACGTTCGCCGGTACCGAAAATCATCGGGCCAAAATCACCGGCACTGTTAATGATCCGGCCAATGCCGGTAATGCCCATGGCGAAGACCGGCCAGATCAGCGGGATCACCAGGCCAAACAGACCCATCACCACCAGAGTAACAATCGGCACAAAGCGCGTGCCGCCGAAGAAGGCCAGCGCGTCCGGCAGGCGAATATTGTGGAAACGCTCGTGCAGCATCCAGATGATCACCCCGGCAATCACTGCGCCCAGGATCCCGGTATCGATAGACTGAATCCCGATCACGCTCTGGATGTTGTTGGCTTTCAGCACCGCCGCATCGGTGGTGGGCAGAATGCCTTTCGCGGTCAGCCAGAAGTTAACCGCCAGGTTCATCACCGCGTAGCCAACGAAACCGGCAAACGCCGCCACGCCTTTGTTTTCGCGGGCCAGCCCCAGCGGGATGGCGATACAGAACATCACCGGCAGGAAGCTAAAGGCAAAGGAGCCGACCTTGCTCATCCAGATAAAGATCGCCTGCAGCACAGGGTTGCCGAGGAACGGGATCAGCGTAATGACATCGTGGCTGCTGAGGGAGCTGCCGATCCCCAGCATGATCCCGCAGAAGGAGAGCAGAGCCACGGGCAGCATAAAGGTCTTACCCAGTTGCTGGAAAAATTCCCATAGCGAGATTTTTTGTGCTGCTTTCGCCGTCATAAAACGACTCCTTTATTGTTAAAATAGGTTTACCTGCCTCAGTGCTGCGAGAAGATAAAACGTTTTATCAAAGTTTAGTGCGCGCTAAATCACATTCTCAGGCTTTGGCAAAGAGTATAAAGATAACGTATTGATAAAACGTTTTACCGATCTCATTATCAGGGAGACACGCCACCACATGGCTGTAGCGAAAAAGATCACTATCAATGACGTCGCCCTGGCGGCGGGCGTTTCCGTCAGCACCGTTTCTCTGGTGCTGAGCGGGAAAGGGCGTATCTCGCCCGCAACCGGTCAGCGGGTTAACGAGGCGGTTGAGCAGCTGGGTTTTGTGCGTAATCGCCAGGCCTCGGCGCTGCGCGGCGGGCAGAGCGGGGTGATTGGCCTGATCGTCCGCGACCTCACTTCGCCGTTCTACGCAGAACTGACCGCGGGCCTGACGGAGGCGCTGGAAGCCCAGGGGCGGATGGTCTTTTTACTGCACGGCGGTCGCGAGGCCGATCAGCTGCTTCAGCGCCTCGACATGCTCCTGACCCAGGGAGTGGACGGGGTGATCGTTGCCGGGGCCTCCGGGGTGAGCAATGAACTCTGCGAGCGGGCAGCGGAGAAGGGCGTCCCGCTGGTGTTTGCCTCCCGCGCCAGCTATCTCGACGAAGCCGACACCCTGCGCCCGGACAACATGCAGGCGGCACAAATGCTGACCGAACATCTTATCCGTCGCGGCCATCAGCGGATCGCCTGGCTGGGCGGGCAAAGCTCGTCCCTGACCCGCGCCGAGCGGGTGGGCGGCTACTGTTCGACGCTGATCAAATACGGGTTGCCGTTCCACAGTGAATGGGTGGTGGAGTGTGGCTCCAGCCAGAAGCAGGCGGCAGAGGCGATCGGGGCCTTACTCCGCGCCAGCCCGACCATCAGCGCCGTGATTTGCTATAACGACGTGATTGCCATGGGGGCCTGGTTTGGCTTGATCCGCGCCGGACGTCAGAGCGGCGAAGGCGGGGTTGAAACCTTCTTTGGCCATCAGGTGGCCCTTGGTGCCTTTGCGGATGTGTCAGAAAACGCGCTGGACGATCTGCCTATCGTCTGGGCGACCACTCCGGCACGGGAGATGGGCTACACCCTGGCAGATCGCATTATGCAGCGGATTGAGAAATCAGACGTGCAGGCCGGGCATCAGATTGTCTCCGCCCGCTTAGTCACGGTGAAATAGCCTCAGGCTCCTGGCGTGAGCGGGTTCTGCACCAGCCGCGCCTCCAGCGCCTCGACAAACTTACGCACCTTAGCCGGGATCAGCCGCGAAGTCGGATAAACGGCCCAGACGGCAAGGGCTTCCGGTTCGGCGTCCGCCAGCACAATCCGCTTAAGCTCGCCCCGGGCAATAGCGGGACCCACGTACCAGCGGGATAAGTTGGCGATCCCCATTCCCCCCTGGCAGGCCTCAAAGATCGCCTCAATGGAATTCGCTGAAAATCGCCCGGATACCTTTTTTCTGCTCCGCTGCCCGGCCTGCTCAAACCACCAGTGGGTGGTATCAGAGGTGGTCAGGCAGCTGTGCGTTGCCAGATCGCTGAGCGTTTGCGGATAGCCGTTCGCCGCCAGATAGTCAGGGCTGGCGCACAGGTCGCGGGGATTGTCACACAGGCGATGGGCAACCAGCCGGTTGTCCCGCAGCGGGGCGATACGTAACGCCACGTCGATGCCTTTCCCGACAATATCCACCTGCTCATCGGTGGCGAGCAGATCGACCTGCAGGGCCGGATGCTGGCGCATAAAGTCGGGCAGCAGCGGGGCGACGATCTTGCGGCCAAACGCCGCCGAGGCGGTGATACGCAGCCGCCCGGAGAGGTGGGCACCATCGGGAAACAGGTCGGCCAGGGCATTGGTTTTATCTTCCAGCAGCGCCTGGGCATGGGGCAAAAAGACCTCGCCGTCGCTGGTGGGTGACAGGGAGCGCGTGGTGCGATGCACCAGCCGGACCCCCAGCTCCGCTTCCAGGTTATTAAGGCATCGCGACGCTGCCATAGCGCTCATCGAGAGCCGACGCGCGGCTCCCGCCAGGCTACCCGCTTTTATCGCTTCAACGAACACTTCCACATCCTCCAGCCGCATTATCTCGCTTCCCGTTATACTGGCGTATCAAATTACACATCTACACTAATTATCGTTATAGCGCCATAGTCACTTCACATCCTGATAAACAGTGAATTCGGAGTGACGATGAAAAAGATGACCACGGTGTTAGCCCTCAGCAGCCTGTTTTTAGTGAGCAACGTCTGGGCTGATGCCCCCGCGCAGGTGCGCCAGCAGGTGCCAGGGTATTACCGCCTGGCGGTAGGGCAAAATGAGGTGACGGCGCTTTTCGATGGCTACAACGATCTCTCGCCTGGGCTGCTAAAAGGGCTCTCCGCGGACAAAATCCGCGAACTGCTGGCGCAACATAAGATTGATGCCGAGCGCATGCCCACCTCCTTTAACGCTTTTCTGGTGAATACCGGTACACATCTGGTGATGATTGACAGCGGGGCGGGCCACTGCGTGCCGCAAACCGCAGGGCAGTTAATTCCCAACATGGAGGCCTCCGGGTATCGGCCTGAGCAGGTGGATACCATCTTCCTGACCCACCTCCACCTGGACCACGTCTGCGGCCTGAGCGATGCCTTGGGTAAGGCGCTGTTCCCCAATGCCACCGTCTGGGTGCCGCAGGGGGAAGCCGATTACTGGCTGGATCCGGCCAAAGAGGCCAGCGCCCCGGCCAATGCAAAAGAGTATTTTGCTATCGCCCGGCACGCCCTGGCCGCCTATAAAGCAGCCGGAAAGCTGAAAACCTTCGTGCCGCCGGCCTCGCCGATCCCCGAAGTCCAGACCACCTATGCCGTCGGCCACACCCCTGGCAGCACGGTGTATCGGTTTGCCTCAGAAGGAGAGGCCATCAACTTTATCGGGGATCTGATCCACGCCCCGGCCGTGCAGTTCCCGCATCCGGAAGTGTCGATTCGCTTTGACGTGGATGCGAAGAGAGCCACCTCATCCCGCGGCCAGGAATTTAATGCCCTGGCGAAAGATGGCGAGTGGATGGCGGCAGCGCACCTGGCCTTCCCGGGTATCGGACACATTACCCCTGAGTCTCAGGGCTACAGCTGGAACCCGGCGATCTACGGCCCGTATCAACGTGCAGCCAATGTGCCGCTGCTGAAATAAGACGAGGAAAGCACAATGAAAAGTTACACTGTAACGGCTAATGGCATTCGTCAGTTTGTGGTTGAGGAGGGGGAAGGTGCTCCGGTGATCCTGCTCCACGGTTTCCCGGAGACCAATTACGCCTGGCGCTATCAAATTCCGGTTCTGTCTAAACACTACCGGGTAATTGCGCCGGATTTGCGCGGCTACGGCGAGACCGATAAGCCCGCCTCCGGCTACGATAAACGCAACATGGCGCGGGATATCCGGGAGCTGATGCGCGCCCTGGGGCTGAACAAAGTAGTGCTGGTGGGGCATGACCGCGGCGCGCGTGTCGCCACCCGCTTTGCGAAAGATTATCCCGAGCTGGTGGATCGCCTGGTGGTGATGGATAACGTGCCCACCCGTATCGTGGCGCGGGATCTGAACGCCTCTATCGCCCGCGCCTACTGGTTCTTCCTGTTCCATCTGGTGCCGGATCTGCCGGAAGCCCTGATTGCAGGTCGGGAGCATATCTGGCTGCGCCATTTCTTCTCAGACTGGACCTTCGATCCCTCGACCATCAGCGGCGAGGCGTTTGATACCTATGTCCGCGCTTATCAGGCCCCCGGTGCCGTGCGCGGGGCGATGGCGGACTATCGCGCCAACGCCGAGGATGTGGCGCAGGATCTGGCCGACGCGGAGGTTAAAATCGCCTGCCCGGTGCTGTCCCTGTGGGGCAATGACTTCCACGCCGTGGGTAAGCTGTTCGATATGCAGAGCGTCTGGGCGGAGATGGCGGACGATCTCCGGGCTTATGCCATCGAAGAGTGCGGTCATCTGCCCCAGGAGGAACAGCCTGAGAAGGTAAACGCCCTGCTGATGGATTTCCTGACCGGCTGGAAAGGATGATTGGCAATAAAAAACCCCTCCGCAGAGGGGTTTTGCTGTTTACTGCTGCGGAACGGCAGGCGCTGGCGCAGGAGCCGGCACCGCCGGTGCGGCAGGCTCGTCCGGGACAGCAAGGTTCAGCGTCGGAACACCAAACATGCCGACAAACTCTTCCAGCGGCATTTTCTGGCCGTTGAGCGTCACCTGACCGTTGCTGTACTGCAGGCTGGTGCTGATGACGTTATCTTCCACGGTGGTGATACGGAACATCTGGCCCATCGCCGCCAGGCCTTTCACCTGCTGGCTGGCCAGTTTACCGGCGTCATCCTCGTTATAACCTTCCAGCTTCGCAATCTGGGTCATGAACTCGGTCGCCATGTCCATCGGGATGGTCAGCTTGCTCTCCAGCGATTTCACGCTGCGATCCACTTCCTGGGCCAGAGTCTGGGCTTCACCCGTGGCGGTGGCCGGATCCTTCAGGAACAGGGAGAGGTTAAAGTTGGTCTCGCCTTTGCTGTTTTTCCAGCTCAACGGTGCCAGAGTAACCACCGGCTCGCCTTTGAGCAGGATCGGCAGGTTGCTGAAGAAGGCTTCCGCCGCTTTCTGCTGATACAGGGCCGGGTTTTCCATCAGGGTTTTATCCGCCAGCAGCGCCTGGCTCTGGGCGCGATACTGCTGACTGAACTGGTGCCACGCCTGACCGTCGATATTGCCGATTTTCAGCGTCAGCTTGCCGGTACCCAGATCCTGATTCTGCACTTTCAGGCTCTTCAGGCTGTAATCCACCTGGCTGTTAACGCTTTTGCCGTCTTTCGACAGCTCAGCCTTACCGTTCAAATCTGTCCCTTCCAGCACCGCCATCTCTTTGCCTTCAATGGCGATAGCCAGCTTATCGAGCGTGAGCTTCTGATCGCCGATCCGCTCGTCAAAGTCGGTCAGGCGGCTGTTGCCGTCGGTTTTCAGGTTGTTGAAGGTCAGTTGCACCTTCTGACCGTACTCGTTCACCGCATTCACCAGGCCGCTGGCCGCTTCACCTTTCAGGGAGAAGCTCTTGCCATCGCGATCGGCGTCCAGCTGGAAATTACCGCCGCTGAAGGCCACTTTCTCGTCACCATTCTCGTAATTCAACGCCTTCAGCGCCAGATCGGTGCTGGTATCACCGGCATAGCTGATACGGGTATTGGCTTCGAACGGGGATTCATTCTTCGCCAGATCGAACAGCGGTTTAGAGGCTTCGTTGTTCACCAGCGTCGATTTTACCGAGGCCATAGACGGGATCAGGTTGAAGGTCTTCAGCTGTGCCAGAGGGAAGGGACCATGGTCCACCACCTCGTTCAGCACCAGGCTCTGTCCTGGCTGCAGCCACGGGTTCTGGGTGCCAGCAACCGGTTTAAGTACCAGCTGCAGATGGCTTTTGAACAGACCGCGCTGGTAATCCTGATAGCTCAACTCCAGCCCGGCTTCCGGTGCGCTGCGCTTAAGTTCGCTGTTCGCCTGCGCCACCATCTCTGCCAGATGGCTCTCCAGCTGTTTCCCGGTGTACCAGGAAGCTCCCGTCCAGACCACCCCTAATGCAACAATAACGCCTGCAGCTATAACCGATTTCTTCATCGTGATTATCCCTAAAATGAAACCGAGCGGTGAAAACCGCCCGGTGAGGTCATAAGATTACCAATAGCTTAGCAATAATTGTTAAAAAATTCAGCAGGTCACTATAGCTTGTTGAAAACCCGGGCCAGACGGCCGACGCCGCTGACGCTGACTGGGGAGTCGCTGGCAGCAATAAACGCCGACTCGCCCGGCTTCAGGACCAGACGCTCGTCGCCCTTGCTCAGCACCGCTTCGCCCTCGACGCAGAACAGGATCGCCGCGCTCTGCTGGGCAACCTGCGTTTCCGCGCTGCTGAGGTCGTGCAGCGAGAAGGCAAAATCATCTACCGGGATCGGGAAGTCCAGTTCCGCGCCGTTTTTCACCGGCTGGGTCAGCAGCTCTGCCGCCGGTTTGGCAACGAATTTGACGTTAGCTACCAGTTCCGGAATGTCGATATACTTCGGCGTCAGGCCTGCACGCAGCACGTTATCGGAGTTAGCCATCACCTCCAGCGCCACGCCCTTCAGGTAGGCGTGTGGAGTTTCGGCGAACAGGAACATCGCTTCGCCCGGCGCCAGTTTCACCACGTTCAGCAGCAGCGGCGAGAAGAGACCGCTATCGTCCGGATAAAATTCCGAGATCAGACGAATGGTCTGCCACGGCTCGCCCTGCTGGCTGTTGAGCGCCGCTTTCAGCACCGCCAGCGCGCGGGATTTCTCCTCGCCCTGCATATTGAGCAGGCTGGCAAAGAGGTGGCTCAGGCGATCGGCATCCGGTTTTTCGAGGAAGTGGGCAATGGCGCTGTGAGCCCCGGCCACCGGCTGCAGAAGGGAGACAATCTCAGAGAATTCGCGGAAGGCATTCATCGCCAGGAACGGCGTCAGCGCGAAGACCAGCTCCGGTTTATGGTTGGGATCTTTATAGTTACGCTCGGCGGCATCCAGTGGAATACCGGCCGCATTCTCTTTGGCAAAACCCGCTTCGGAGGCCTGTTTGTTCGGGTGAACCTGAATCGACAGGGGCTGATCGGCGCACAGCACCTTAAAGAGGAACGGCAGCTCGCCAAAACGATCCGCGACTTTCGTGCCCAGCAGCCCGGCCTTATCCCCGTCGATAACGTCCCGCAGGGAGCGCACGCCCTGGGCATCGTCGATTTTTGAGCTGCTCTTCGGATGCGCGCCCATCCACAGCTCTGCCATCGGCAGGTTGTCCGGGTTGGCGATACCGTAGAGATCCGTTAACGCAGTTTTACTTCCCCAGGCGTAGTTCTGCACTGAGTTGATGAGTTTTTGCATTATCAAGCCCTGTTTCAAATGTGGAATTAACTGCCCGTATTAAAGCAATAAACCGCGCGGAAGTAACCTGCGCACGGAAAAAGTCGTACTAGTCTCAGTTTTTGTTAAAAAATTGTGTAGGATAAGCCAACTCGCTTTTAATCGGAGCAGCGGAACATCTGCTCTACATAATCAGACCAAGGCAGTAAGTGAGAGATCAATGTCGAATAAACCCTTCCATTATCAGGATCCTTTCCCGCTGGCGAAGGATCAGACCGAATATTATCTGTTAACCCGCGATCACGTGTCCGTTGCTGAGTTTGAAGGTCAGGAGATCCTCAAAGTCGAGCCGCAGGCGCTGACCTTACTGGCACAACAGGCCTTCCACGACGCTTCCTTTATGTTGCGCCCGGCGCACCAGCAGCAGGTGGCCGATATCCTGAGCGACCCGCAGGCCAGTGAGAACGACAAATACGTCGCCCTGCAGTTCCTGCGTAACTCTGATATCGCGGCAAAAGGCATTCTGCCGACCTGTCAGGACACCGGCACCGCCATCATTACCGGTAAAAAAGGCCAGCGCGTCTGGACCGGCGGCGGCGATGAAGCGGCTCTGGCCCACGGCGTGTATAACACCTATATCGAAGATAACCTGCGCTACTCGCAAAACGCGGCGCTGGATATGTACAAAGAGGTGAATACCGGCACCAACCTGCCGGCGCAGATCGACCTCTATAGCGTCGATGGCGACGAATACAAATTCCTCTGCATCGCCAAAGGTGGTGGTTCAGCCAACAAAACCTATCTCTACCAGGAGACCAAAGCGCTGCTCTCTCCGGGCAAGCTGAAGAACTACCTGGTGGAGAAGATGCGCACGCTCGGCACTGCGGCCTGTCCGCCGTACCACATCGCCTTTGTTATCGGCGGCACCTCGGCGGAAAGCACCCTGAAAACCGTCAAGCTGGCATCCACCAAATACTACGACGGCCTGCCAACCGAAGGTAACGAGCACGGCCAGGCGTTCCGCGACGTGCAGCTGGAGCAGGAACTGCTGGTGGAAGCGCAGAATCTCGGCCTCGGCGCGCAGTTTGGCGGCAAATATTTCGCCCACGATATCCGCGTGATCCGTCTCCCGCGCCACGGTGCATCCTGCCCGGTGGGCATGGGCGTCTCCTGCTCGGCAGACCGCAACATCAAGGCCAAAATCAACCGCGACGGCATCTGGATCGAAAAACTGGAAAACAACCCAGGCAAATACATCCCGGAAGCGCTGCGTAAAGCGGGCGAGGGCGAGGCGGTACGTATCGACCTGAACCGTCCCATGAGCGAGATCCTCGCCCAGCTGTCTCAGTATCCGGTTTCTACACGTCTCTCTCTGAACGGCACCATTATCGTTGGCCGCGATATCGCGCACGCCAAGCTGAAAGAGCGTCTGGATAACGGCGAAGGGCTGCCGCAGTACATCAAGGATCATCCGATCTACTACGCAGGCCCGGCGAAAACGCCTGACGGCTATGCCTCCGGCTCCTTAGGCCCAACCACCGCCGGGCGTATGGACTCCTACGTTGATCAGCTCCAGGCTAACGGCGGAAGCATGATCATGCTGGCGAAGGGCAACCGCAGCCAGCAGGTCACCGACGCGTGCCACAAGCACGGTGGCTTCTACCTCGGCAGCATCGGCGGCCCGGCTGCGGTCCTGGCCCAGGGCAGTATCAAGAGCCTCGAGTGCGTGGAGTACCCGGAGCTGGGTATGGAAGCTATCTGGAAAATTGAAGTGGAAGATTTCCCGGCGTTTATCCTGGTGGATGACAAGGGCAACGACTTCTTCAAACAGATCCAGTCTTCCCAGTGCTCGGCCTGTGTGAAGTAAGCTAAACAGCCGGGTGGCGGCTGCGCCTTACCCGGCCTACGTGTTCGGTAGGTCGGGTAAGCGTCAGCGCCACCCGACACCAAAAAGAGCGCACAAAGCGCCATACCCTTTCCCCGTTCTCATCAATACTTGTTTCTTTGAGCTGTGAGCAATCCACTTCAGTGTTATCAAGGAGAAAGTAATGACCACCTCACGCAGTGAGAAAGATTCGATGGGTGCCATCGACGTCCCGCAGGACAAACTCTGGGGCGCGCAAACCCAGCGTTCGCTGGAACATTTCCGTATTTCCACTGAAAAAATGCCGGTCTCGCTGATCCAGGCCCTGGCGCTGACCAAACGTGCAGCCGCCAAAGTCAACCAGGATCTCGGCCTGCTGGCGGCGGAAAAGGCCACCGCGATTATCAGCGCCGCTGATGAAGTGCTGGCGGGCAAGCATCCTGATGAATTCCCCCTCGCCATCTGGCAGACCGGCTCCGGCACCCAGAGCAACATGAACATGAATGAGGTGCTGGCGAACCGTGGCAGCGAGCTGCTCGGCGGCGTGCGCGGAATGGAGCGCAAAATCCACCCCAACGATGACGTCAACAAAAGCCAGAGCTCCAACGACGTCTTCCCGACGGCGATGCACGTGGCGGCGGTGATTGCCCTGCGCGAGCAGCTGATCCCCCAGCTATACGTGCTGAAGCAGACCCTCGACGACAAAGCCCAGGCCTTCGCCGGTATCGTCAAAATTGGTCGTACCCATCTGCAGGATGCCACACCGTTGACCCTCGGCCAGGAGATCTCCGGCTGGGTGGCAATGCTCGAGCATAACCTGCGCCATATCGACAACAGCCTGCCGCACCTGGCGGAGCTGGCGCTGGGCGGGACCGCGGTGGGCACCGGGCTCAACACCCATCCCGAGTATGCGGTACGGGTGGCGGAAGAGTTGGCGACCCTCACCGGGCAGCCGTTCGTCACCGCGCCGAACAAGTTCGAGGCGCTGGCGACCTGCGACGCGCTGGTGCACGCCCACGGGGCGCTGAAAGGGCTGGCGGCCTCGCTGATGAAAATTGCCAACGACGTACGCTGGCTGGCCTCCGGGCCGCGCTGCGGTATCGGCGAGATCGGCATTCCCGAGAACGAGCCGGGCAGCTCCATCATGCCGGGCAAGGTCAACCCCACCCAGTGCGAAGCCATGACCATGCTCTGCTGTCAGGTGATGGGCAACGACGTGGCGGTGAACATGGGCGGTGCCTCGGGCAACTTTGAGCTCAACGTCTATCGCCCGATGGTGATCCATAACTTCCTCCAGTCGGTGCGTCTGCTGGCGGACGGCATGGAGAGCTTTAACGAGCACTGCGCGGTGGGCATTGAGCCGAATCGCCAGCGCATCAGCCAGCTGCTTAACGAGTCGTTAATGCTGGTGACAGCGCTCAATACCCATATCGGCTACGACAAGGCGGCGGAAATCGCCAAGAAAGCGCACAAAGAGGGGCTGACCCTGAAAGCCTCTGCCCTGGCGCTGGGGTATCTCACCGAAGCCGAGTTCGACGCCTGGGTCCGCCCGGAAGAGATGGTCGGCAGTCTGAAATAGCTACTCTGCCACGTACAGGTGCAGCCGCGGGATGATTAAGCGCAGCGGCTGCGCCTGCGGCTTATAACGGTGCTGAACGTTGTCAGCATCGTAATTCAACAGCTCACCGATGTCCGGGATCACCGCCCCCTGGTCAGCATCGTACAGGGCAATTAGCGGCGTCGGGCAGGCGTACTGCACCTGCTTTTGCTGTCCGGCATACCAGACCCGGGCAATAGGCTGCACCTTCACTGGCCGTTTGATCTTCAGCCGTGCCTCCGCGGGCAGGGCGTGGATGGCGGTATATTCTGCTTCCAGCCGCTCCACCCACTGGTCCCGGGACCAGGGCGCGACGGCGCGCGGCGACTTCAGGCTTTTTTCCAGCATCGCCAGCACCTCATCGCGGGTGAAATTCTTGATGATGTGCTTATTGGCCCAGCCGAAGCGCAGGGTGGCGGGATGGTTGATCACCGTTAAGGTGCGATAGGCGTTGAGGGTGATCAAACCCGGCAACTGGTGGTGCACCCACTCAAAGCGGGCGGCGGGGGCGAGGCCTGACTCCTCAGTGACGATTTTCTCAAATTCCGCTTTTAAGGCGTTAATGCTGGCGATCTGGTCCGTCAGCCGTGCCCGATGGGCGGCATCGCTCTGCAGGCAGATCACCCCCGGCAGGCGCACGGCGGCTTTGCTGCTGCGGGTTTCCGACTGCTGCTGAATAAACAGGTGACGATAGTGCTGTAGCGCCATGGTCAGCGCCTCCTGGCCGAGGTGCTGCTTCACCGCGATGGCGTTGAGCGGATCGTGTTCGGCCCCTTTGGCGACGTCCGGCAGGGAAAAGACGCGGCCCGCCAGCAACCGGCAGGTTTGCAGATCGTCCGTGAGTTGCGCCAGCTCGTGTTCCATCTGGCGAAAGGTTGAGTTTAAGCGTTCGATAAGGTCGTAAGTTGCCATAGTGCACCACATTAGTTACAACATACTCAATATATAGCACAGCACGCCGGGTAAGGCCAGCGTGCGGTTTAGGTCAGTCAGGGATGGGCAGGGCGATATGATGCCAGACGGGCCAGTTGAAGCAGAACCGGGCCCCGCCGAGGTCGCTCGCTTCGCAGCGGACATCGCCCCCCAGCGCCTGGGCGATAGAGTGGACGATCGCCAGCCCGAGGCCGCAACCGCCGGTGGCGCGGTCCCGGCTCGGATCGAGGCGGACAAAGGGCTCAAACACCCGCTGGCGCGCATCCGGCGCGATGCCCGGGCCATCATCTTCTACCGCCAGCGTGGCGCGGCTGCCGTTCAATTGCAGCGAGATACGCAGGGTGTTATCGCTGTAGCGCAGGGCATTATTAACCAGGTTATCCAGTACTCGCTCCATTAAACGCATATCCAGCGCGCCATAGTCGCCGTTCATGCTGTCGATCAGCAGGGTGCGCTGCGGGTTAACGCTCTGCACATCCTCCACGTAGCTGCGCAGCCAGGCCGGCAGGTCCGGGGTGGTGAGCTTTAACTCGTTCTGCGGCCGGTCGAGGCGGGCATAGGTCAGCAGCTCCTCAATCAGCGCCTCAAGCTGGCTGATATCGCGGTTCAGCGCCTGCGACTCGGCCGCTGTCAGGTTCTCACTCATCTCCAGCCGGTAGCGCAGGCGCACCAGCGGCGTGCGCAGCTCGTGGGCAATACCGTCGATCAGCTGCTTTTTGCTGGCGATCAGGGCGTTAATGTTGTCCGCCATCTGGTTAAAGGCCACCCCCAGTCGCTCGAAGCTGGACCCGCTGTCGAAGTGGATCCGCTCGGTCAGGTGCCCGTCGCCAAAGCGCTGAGCGGCCGCCTCGAGGCGCAGCATGTCCTGCCAGTGCGGGCGCATCCAGATAAACACCGGGAAGGCCAGCGAAATGGCGATGAAGGCCAGCAGGGCGATATCCAGCAGGCGCATCTGGTGCAGGAAGTAGAGATAGGGCACCGGGCCGACCGCCAGCACGTAGTGGCTGCGCGGAATGCGCTGGATAAAGGTGTACTGCTCGTCCAGCGCCACGATGTCACCCCCGCGAAGACGCTGCATAGTTGGCTCGTCCAGGTCGTACTTTTTCAGCGGTTCGATGCGCAGTTTGAATGACAGGTTCAGATCCAGCTGTTTAATGGTGCGCGCCCAGTCGTGAGGGGGGATCTCACGCAGTTCGCTGCGCATCAGATAGAGCGAGCTTTTCATCAAATCATCCAGCGACTGTCTGCCCGCCCGCTCGGCGGTGAACTTATAGACCAGCCCGACCAGCATGGTCATCACCAGAAAGCAGACAAACAGCAGGAGGTAAAACTGCACGAACAGTTTTTTCATTACATATCACCCAAATACCACGCGTTAATGATGCAGCTCCGCCAGACAATTCACATTCTCCGGCGGGGCATGGCACACTTTACGCAATCGGCTACCTCATGGCATAGCGAATATTTAAGGTGTTGCCTCGCTTTATGACGTTCGCTTTAACATGCCAGGCACTCTCGATCAGATCCGGAGTAAGCACAGCAGCAGGCGGCCCGCTGGCCATCACTTTTCCGGCTTTCAGCAGGACCAGCCGCTGGCAGTAGTTGGCCGCGAGATTAAGATCGTGCAGCGCCACCACCACCGTAACGGGCAGCTGCGTAATTAAGGCCATTAGCTCGAGCTGATACTCAATGTCCAGGTGGTTGGTGGGCTCATCGAGGATCAGCAGTCCTGGCTGCTGGGCCAGGGCGCGGGCGATTTGCGCGCGCTGCCGCTCGCCGCCGGAAAGCTGTCGCCACAGCCGCCGACGCAGGCTGGAGAGTTTCATCAGTCGGATCGCGTGCTCAACCGCACTATCGTCGGTTTCGTTCCAGCCAAAAAGGCCGCGGCGGTGCGGAGTCCGCCCAAGTCGGACGATTTGCTCAACGCACAGATCGCCGTCGACCTCGGCATGCTGGGGAACAAACGCCAGCTGTTTGGCCCGTTCCCGCAGGGAGATCTCACTGAGCGGGGTGCCGTCAAGGCGGATATGGTGCGCATGACGTGGAAATAACCCCGCCAGACAACGCAGCAGGGTGGATTTACCGGAACCATTCGGACCCAGCAGGCCGACGACTTCACCCGTCGCCAGCTCCAGATCGATATCGTGCAGCACTTTTCGGGACTGCAGGGAGACCTGCAGTCCGCTTAATGACAGGGTCATACTCTTTTCGCCCGGCTGCGATACAGCAGGACGACAAAAGCAGGTGCGCCCACCAGCGCGGTCACCACGCCGATGGGGAGCACCTGATAAGTGATAAGGGTGCGGGAAACCACGTCGGCGAGGATCATAAAGTGACTGCCGATCAAAAAGGTCAGGGGAATAGAGCGTCGGTGGCCGGGGCCGCACAGCATCCGGGTCACATGCGGGATCACCAGTCCGACAAACCCTACCGCACCGATGATACTGACCATTACTGCCGTCACCAGGGCGCAGGTGAGCAGCAGGATAATGCGCACCAGGGTGACCGGCACCCCGAGGGTGGTTGAAACCTCATCGCCAAAGGTGAAGGTATCAAGGGATCGTGAAAAGGCGAATATCACCATAAATCCGGCCAGTACCACACCCAGGGCCAGGATCGCATCCGGCCAGCGCACGCCGCTCAGACTGCCCAGCAGCCAGAACATCACGCTACGCGACTGCTCTGCATTTGCGGAAGTGCTGACAATGTACGCGGTTATGGCGTTGAACAACTGGGTGCCGGCGATGCCCGCCAGCAATATGCGTGGCGGGCTGTCGGTCATACCGTGGGTGATCAGCATGATAAGCCCAAAGGCGCAGCAGGCTCCCAGAAAGGCACCGCCGCTGATGCCCAGCGTGCTGCCACCTATCCCCAACAACATGACGCAGACCGCGCCCAGCGAGGCACCGGAGGAGATCCCCAGCAGATAAGGTTCAGCCAGTGGGTTACGCAGGATCGCCTGCATCACCAGGCCGCACAGCGCCAGCCCCCCTCCGCTGCAGGCTGCCATCAGGGCCCGGCTCATGCGGTACTGCCAGACAATACCTTCCTCAACCTGCGGCAGCGGCCAGGTGCCCAGCCCCAGGCCGTTGAGAATGGCTTTACCCGCATTCGTGTATGAAACCGGCATATCACCAACGGTGGCGGCAAACACCAGCATTAACGGCAGGGTCAGTAAGCCGACCACCGTCAGGCTATGTTGCCGCCATCGCGGCAGCGTCAAAGGCATACGGAGAGTCAGTAAGCTCATGGTTCAGCCTGGAACGTCGCCAGTTTGTCGCCGATCGCCTCGACGGCATCGACATTACGCAATGAGGGGTTCAGTGACATCGCCGGGACGACAATGATGTGCCCGTTTTTTACGGCGGGCAGGTTTCTGGTCACCGGATCGTTGTTTAAAAAGGCTTTTTTAACTGCCACATCATCTGCGGGGTAAAGCCGTCGGGACATCTCCGCAATCACGATGATGTCAGGTTGCGCCTGAGCGATGTGTTCCCAGGTGACGGCAGGCCATTCGTCATGGGAATCAATAATGTTTTTGAGTCCCAGGGTGTGGCTGATCCAGCCCGGCGCGCCATAATCACCTGCCACCCAGGGATCGCCTTGCAGACGGCTGCTGGAGAACCAGAACACCACTTTCAGTGGCCTCGCGTGCTGCGAGCGTGCCTGAGCCTTCTGGATACGCAGCTTCAGTGCCTCGTTGAGTTTTTCCCCCTGCGGCTGAACATCGAAAATGGTCGCCAGCTCGCTGATCTCACGCGCGATCTCTGCGATGGAGAAAGGCGTGCTACGCGCCCCGTCACCATTCGAACTGTCGGTAACGCTTTTGCCGATGCAGTCGGCCGGGGATACCCATGTCGGGATGCCGAGCGAAGCAAACTGCTCGCGGGTGCCGGTTTCCCCCTGCGGCCCGATATGCCAGTGATATTGCGCCAGCACCAGATCGGGATTCTGAGCGGTGACGGCCTCAAAGGAAGGGGCGTTATCTGCCAGCTTTTTTAACCCTTTGCCGCGCTCAGCCAGCGCATCGGGCAGCAGGCCAAACCAGACGGAGGTCGCGCTGATTCTTTTTTCAAGCCCCAGCGCCAGCATGAGTTCCGTTTCGTGTTGCCCGACAGTTACCACCCGCTGCGGGGCGTGCGTAAAGGTCTCCTTGACGCCACAGTTCTCAACCGTCAGCGGATAAGTCTGTGCTGCAACAACCGAATTCGCGAGGGCCGCGAGCCCTGACGCCAGTACCCAATTTCTGATTAACACAATCCCATCCTCGTAATTGTTATGTTATAACATAATACATGCTGTGCGGGCGGGAGCAAAAGATTAATTAACAGAGGGGTGAAAACGGCAGGGAGTTGCCCGCAGCGCCTGGCGCAGTGCGGGCCGAGCTATTCAGATATCCCAGGCGTGCGGCGCGAAAAGATAACCTTTGTTACGCACGGTTTTAATGCGGAAGGGTTCGGTGGCGTTATCCAGCAGTTTTTTGCGCAGGCGAGAGATGGCCACGTCGACGCTGCGATCCATGCCATCGTAGCTGACGCCGCGCAGGTTTTTCAGCAGCGCGTCACGGTCCATGATCTGTCCGGCATGGGTCGCCAGCTCCCACAGCAGATCGAAATCTGCGGTCGACAGCGCCACCTGCTCGCCAGATAACAGCACCTGGCGATTCACAGGGTCGATGGACAGGGTGCCAAAGCGCAGGGCTTTGTGCGGGGTTAGCAGCGGAGCGGGAGTGTCACTGGAAGAGACGACGTGCTGGCGCAGATGCAGACGCAGGCGCGCCAGCAGGACCGCCGGGGGTGTGGTTTTAAGAATATAGTCGTTAGCACCCATCTCCAGCGACAGGATATGGTTCATATCGCTGTCGAGAGAGGTCAGCAGCACAATCGGGCCCTGCCAGCGGGCACGCAGATCGCGGCACAGGGTCATACCGTCTTTTCCGGGTAACATAATATCCAGCAGCACCAGATCGGGTTTTTCCCGCGCTACTACCTCTTCAGCCCGGTCGCCGCGCGGTTCGACGATGACCTCCATATCATGTTTACCCAGATAGGCCGCAATCAGCTGGCCAACTTCGGGTTCATCCTCAACGTATACGATCTTGTTCATAGCACGACTGTGTCTGCGGAAAAGGCCAACATACACCGCGAAACCTTAACCTTCCATTAATCATTCGCAAATAATTGCCGTTCCGTTATGCTGCCTGGCATTGTTATTTTGTTGTTAAGGGAAAAGGGATGGGATTGCTGATTAAAGCGGCGATTGGCGCGCTGGTGGTATTACTGATTGGGATACTGGCAAAAACGAAAAATTACTACATAGCCGGGCTGCTCCCGCTGTTTCCGACCTTTGCCCTGATTGCCCACTATATTGTCGCCTCCGAGCGCGGCATCGAGGCCCTGCGCACCACCATCATCTTCGGCATGTGGGCGATTATTCCGTACTTCCTCTATCTGCTCTCGCTCTGGTACTTCGTCGGGGTGATGCGTCTGCCCCTGGCGCTGGGCGGGGCGGTGGTCTGCTGGTGCCTCAGCGCCTGGGTATTAATCTTCTGCTGGAGCCGTTTCCACTAACGTAACGGACGCCCGCCGTCGACGCCAAACGACCGGCCGGTCACGTAGCAGCTGGTCAGAATGTAGTCGATTAAGTCGATCACCTCTTTCTCGCCGGGGGCGATCTTCATCAGCGATTTATTCAGCGCCTGCTGGCGATAGTCGGCATCGTCGTGCTCGTTAAACAGGATCAGCGACGGGGCAATGGCGTTCACCTTCACTTCCGGCGCGAGCTTGCGGGCAAACGAGCGGGTCATGTTATCCAGCGCGGCTTTGCTGGCGGCATAGGCAATGTGCTTATCGCTGCCGCGCTCCACCACATAGTCGGTAAAGTGGATGATGTCGCTGGCGGCATGGCCGTGCCCGCGGAGCAGATCCTGCAGGGCATGGTTCAGCAGATAGGGGGCGTGAACGTGGATCTGCAGCATGCAGGAGAGCGTTTCGCTGAGCGAGGTCCCCGGGGTTTCAGACATCCAGGCGCTGGCGTTATGGATGATGCCGCGTAACGCCGGGGTTTCGGCTTTCACCCGTTCAGCAAAGGCCAGAATCCCATCGTCGGTGGCAAAGTCGGCCTGAATACAGACCGCGCCCGCCTCGCGCAGGGTGGCGATTGCCGGATAATCGGTGCGATAGCTGACGATCACCGGCTGGTGAAGATTCAGAAAGTGGTGGGCAAGCGCGAGGCCGATGCGTCGGCCTCCGCCAGTAATCAGGATCGGGTGCGGCTTTGCGTGTCCCATCGTAATCTCCTTAACCGTTCGACGATGGGAAAGCGACTTATCCCATCAGCATCCACGTTGCCGGTAATGCGGCAACCAGTAACATTCCAATCAACACCCTTTCACGGCGTTTCAGCGCGTGATCCAACTGGTGCGTGCGACGGGCGTAAATAAACACCAGCAGCCCCGGCGCATAAAGTACCACAGAGAGCAGCAGATGCATCGGACCGGAGGCATACAGCAGCCATAAGCCATAAATACAGGCTCCCATTCCCACGACGTTGTGCATCGGGCGGGTGGCTATTTTTAACAAATATGCGCCCACCAGGAAATAGGGTACCAGAATCATCTCCGAGGCGATGGTTAACAGCGTGTTATAGTCCGAACCTGTGAGCCAGATCAGCACCAGGCAAACCTGCACGCTGATGTTGGTCAGCCACAGCGAGGCGGAAGGCGCACTGTTTTTGTTCTGACGGGCAAACAGACGTGGAAAGGCTTTATGGGTGGCAGCGAGGAACGGCACCTCTGCCGCCATAATCGTCCAGCTCAGATAGGCCCCGCACACCGAGACGATGAGACCGGCGGCAATCACCACTTCGCCCCAGGACCCCATCATTTTCACCATCAGGCCCGCCATCGACGGGTTACGCATCTCCGCCAGCTCAGGACGCGCCACCACGCCTAAGGAGAGCAGGGTGACCAGCAGATAACCCCCCAACGCGGCCAGCACCGCCAGCAGCGTGGCGCGACCGACATCCTGTTTATTGCGCGCCCGGGCCGAGACAACTACCGCGCCTTCCACCCCGATAAACACCCACAGGGTGATAAGCATGGTGTTTTTCACCTGCTCCCAGACCGGGACGCCCAGCGCCACGCCGGTAAAGTCCATGCTAAAGACATCGAGACGAAACGCGATAAACGCCAGCACGATAAACAGCCCCAGCGGCACCAGCTTCGCCAGCGTGGCGACCAGGTTGATGCTCGCCGCGGTCTGCACGCCGCGCAGCACCAGGAAATGGACGAACCACAGCAGCACCGAGGAGCCCACGATGGATTGCCAGGTATTGCCATCACCAAACAGGCGCAGTTCAGGGGTATCGGTAAAGAAACTCAGCGCTGAGAAGACGATCACCAGATAAGAGACGTTGGCGATCACCGCGCACAGCCAGTAACCCCATGCGGAACAGAAGCCCACCAGCTCACCAAAGCCTTCACGGGCGTAGGTGAAAATGCCGCCGTCGAGATCGGGACGGATGCGCGTCAGCAGCAGCATGGCGAAGGCCAGCAGCAGGATCCCGGCACCGGTGATCCCCCAGCCGATAAGCAGCGCGGACGGGCTGGCAACGGCGGCCATATTCTGCGGCAGACTGAATACACCCGCGCCGAGCATGGAGCTCAAAACAAGCGCAGTCAAAGCGCTCAGGCCAAGTTTCTTTTCCATTGGCTTCCTTTTTAAAAAGGGTCAGATCCAGAATAATTATTTTGTCGAAACGCATAAAAATGGTGGATCACACTAAGGCGCGGGATTTTACGGAGTGTCACGAAGGCATGCAATCAGGAAGGGCGGAATTCTGCGTAAAAAGCGAAAAAAAGGCGGCATGATGCCGCCTCTGGGTAACTGTTGACTTATTTGTACAGGTCGGCGCTGAT
Source organism: Leclercia sp. AS011 (assembly GCF_037152535.1). Taxonomy (NCBI): domain Bacteria; kingdom Pseudomonadati; phylum Pseudomonadota; class Gammaproteobacteria; order Enterobacterales; family Enterobacteriaceae; genus Leclercia; species Leclercia sp. AS011. The sequence goes on along the minus strand of NZ_JBBCMA010000001.1, from coordinate 1,406,632 downwards.
GGTCATGTTATTACCGCGTTCCTGCCACTGGCGGGTGATGTGGTAATACTTGGCCCCTTTCTTCGCCGCACGCTTCGCCACCTGGTGGGAGACTTCGGTCATGTTGGCGTAGTTACCGGTGAATTTGATGCTGTCGAACGGCACCATCTGCGCGGCAGTGGCGTTGTTCAGCTCTTCAATTTTGGTGCCGTCAGCCAGAGTCACGCTGTAACGGCCACCTTTGGTGGTCTGGGTTTCAAAGAAACGACCCACACCGGCAACGGAAGCACCTGGTGCGGCGCTGGTGGCCACGCCCGGGATCTCCACTTTCTTCGCTTCTTCGCCGCCTTTGGCAACGGCTGCGCGACCGGCATCAGAGTCAGCCGGGATGGCATCCGGGCTCTGCAGAACGCGTTTTTTGGCGTCTTTTTTGTAGATATAAGCGGTGATGCGCTGGTTGCCGCCATCGTTGGCATCGATCTGACGAACGATGTAGTAGGCGTCAGCCCCTTTCGCCTTCGCGGCTTTGGTGATGGCTTCGTTCACATCCGGCTGGCTGCGGTAGAAGCCCTGGATGGTAACGGTATCGTACGGCTCAAGCAGAACGGCCTCGTCTTTCGGCAGCTCAACTACGCCGTTAATAACGCGGTTTTTTTGCTCATCCGCTTTCGGGGCATTGTCTTTATACAGCGCAACGAGCACGCGCTGGTTGCCACTGTTGCCATAATCGGAGTTATCCACGACGTAAAAGGCGGCGGCGCCCTCTTTATCGGCGCGTTTGGAGGCGGCAGCAACCGCATCGCCAATTGCGTTAAAACGACCTACGATCAACACGCGATCGTAAGGTTTCGTTGCAGCCGCTTGCTCCGGCGTTAACTCTGTCGCGGCATTGGCAGACAGGGCGGTCGCAGCAAGGAGTGCGGACGCCAGGAGAGTGTTCTTAAGCTTCATAAAAATAATCCTTCGCCTTACGCAAACCAGGTACTGGTGTAGTTGTTAATTTGAAAACGTCGTCGATTATGGCATTTAACACCCGCTGCTGTCTGCGGCATTTTTTGCGGCGGGTGGGAAGTAAGTCGCCAAAATATATAACATTTAGTGATATGTTGAAAAAACACGCGTTTGACCAGTAAAACTCATAAAGCATATAACTTCCACTGGTTGATTTAATGTTAATAAGTTGTTTCTGGCTGGGGCTATATCGTGTTTTTGCCGCTTCGACTGAGCTAAATATCGGCCCTGGCGGGTAAATAAAGGCAGATATGCCTGTCTGAGACGCCGATCGCTTATTTTTGACAGTTAAAGTCATAAATAGTGTTTTCTTGCTGTGGATCACAGGCGGTATTTTCAGTAGGTTATAGAAAGTTTGTTACCGTTTTATTTTCTGCGGGTAAACGCCAGTGGCACGTTCCGACATGCCGCAGCTGGCGTCTACCCGTGATGAATGTTCGACAAACCATCATCAAAAACCGATGGAAGGGATTACTATGCGTATTGGGGTACCAAGAGAACGGTTTGCCAATGAAACCCGCGTAGCGGCGACACCAAAAACGGTGGAGCAGCTGCTCAAACTGGGTTTTACCGTCGCGGTTGAAAGCGGCGCGGGCAAGCTGGCAAGTTTCGATGACGAGGCGTTTATTCAGGCTGGCGCAGAGGTTGTAGACGGCGCTAACGTCTGGCATTCGGACATCATTCTGAAGGTCAACGCACCGGAAGAGAATGAAATCGCGCTGCTCAATCCGGGCACCACGCTGGTGAGCTTCGTCTGGCCGGCGCAAAACCCGGAGCTGATGGAGAAGCTGGCGGCGCGCGGCGTCACCGCAATGGCGATGGACTCCGTGCCGCGCATCTCGCGTGCGCAGTCGCTGGATGCCCTGAGCTCGATGGCGAATATCGCCGGCTACCGCGCCATCGTCGAAGCCGCGCACGAATTTGGTCGCTTCTTTACCGGGCAGATCACCGCGGCGGGTAAAGTCCCTCCGGCGAAGGTGATGGTGATCGGGGCAGGCGTTGCCGGTCTGGCCGCCATCGGCGCGGCAAACAGCCTCGGTGCTATCGTTCGTGCCTTTGATACCCGTCCGGAAGTGAAAGAACAGGTCCAGAGTATGGGTGCCGAGTTCCTTGAGCTGGACTTCAAAGAAGAGGCAGGCAGCGGCGACGGCTACGCAAAAGTGATGTCCGAGGCCTTTATCAAAGCCGAGATGGCGCTGTTCGCCGCCCAGGCGAAAGAGGTGGACATCATTGTCACCACCGCGCTGATCCCGGGTAAACCGGCACCGAAGCTGATCACCCGTGAAATGGTCGATTCCATGAAAGCCGGGAGCGTGATCGTCGATCTGGCCTCGCAAAACGGTGGCAACTGCGAATACACCGTCCCGGGCGTGGTCACCACCACCGCTAACGGCGTGAAGGTGATCGGCTACACCGATCTGCCGGGCCGTCTGCCGACCCAGTCTTCCCAGCTGTACGGCACCAACCTGGTCAACCTGCTGAAGCTGCTGTGTAAAGAGAAAGACGGCACCATCACCGTTGATTTTGACGACGTGGTGGTGCGCGGCGTGACCGTGGTTCGCGAAGGTGAAATCACCTGGCCGGCACCGCCAATTCAGGTCTCCGCTCAGCCGCAGGCGGCAGCCAAAGCCGCTCCGGCCCCGAAAGAGCCTGAAAAACCCGCTTCGCCGTGGCGCAAGTTTGCCTTTATGGCGCTGGCAATCATCCTGTTCGGCTGGCTGGCAGACGTGGCTCCAAAAGAGTTCCTCGGCCACTTCACCGTCTTCGCGCTCTCCTGCGTAGTGGGTTACTACGTGGTGTGGAACGTCTCCCATGCGCTGCATACGCCGCTGATGTCTGTGACTAACGCCATCTCCGGGATCATCGTGGTCGGGGCGTTGTTGCAGATTGGTCACGGCGGCTGGGTCAGTTTCCTCAGCTTTATCGCGGTACTGATCGCCAGTATCAATATCTTCGGTGGCTTCACCGTGACTCAGCGCATGCTGAAAATGTTTCGTAAGGGATAAGGGGTAACCTATGTCTGGAGGATTAGTTACAGCTGCATACATCGTTGCCGCGGTCCTGTTTATTTTCAGCCTCGCGGGGCTTTCAAAGCATGAAACGTCGCAGCAGGGTAACAACTTTGGTATCGCCGGGATGGCGATTGCGCTGATTGCCACGATTTTCGGGCCGGACACCGGCAACGTTGCGTGGATCCTGGTGGCGATGATCATCGGCGGTGCAATTGGTATCCGTCTTGCGAAACGTGTCGAAATGACCGAGATGCCGGAGCTGGTTGCGATTCTGCACAGCTTCGTGGGTCTGGCGGCGGTGCTGGTGGGCTTTAACAGCTACCTGTATCACGAGCCGGGGATGGAGCCGATTCTGGTAAACATCCACCTGACCGAAGTGTTCCTTGGGATCTTCATCGGTGCGGTGACCTTTACCGGCTCCATCGTGGCGTTCGGCAAACTGCGCGGCAAGATCTCCTCTAAGCCGCTGATGCTGCCAAACCGTCACAAAATGAACCTGGCCGCGCTGGTCGTCTCCTTCGTGCTGCTGGTGGTGTTCGTGCGTACCGACAGCGTGGGGATGCAGGTGCTGGCGCTGCTGGTGATGACCATCATCGCGCTGGCCTTCGGCTGGCACCTGGTGGCCTCCATCGGTGGTGCGGATATGCCGGTGGTGGTCTCGATGCTGAACTCCTACTCCGGTTGGGCGGCAGCGGCGGCGGGCTTTATGCTGAGCAACGACCTGCTGATCGTCACCGGTGCGCTGGTGGGCTCCAGCGGTGCGATCCTCTCCTACATCATGTGTAAGGCGATGAACCGCTCGTTCATCAGCGTGATTGCCGGGGGCTTTGGTACCGACGGACAAACGTCCGACGGCGACGAAGAGGTGGGTGAGCATCGTGAGATCAACGCCGAAGATACCGCTGACCTGCTGAAAAACTCCCACTCGGTGATCATCACCCCGGGCTACGGCATGGCGGTGGCGCAGGCTCAGTATCCGGTAGCGGAAATCACCGAGCGTCTGCGGGCTCGCGGCATCAAGGTGCGCTTCGGTATTCACCCGGTTGCCGGGCGTCTGCCGGGCCACATGAACGTGCTGCTGGCGGAAGCGAAAGTGCCTTACGACATCGTGCTGGAGATGGACGAGATCAACGACGACTTCTCTGATACCGATACCGTGCTGGTGATTGGCGCGAACGATACCGTTAACCCGGCGGCGCAGGACGATCCGAAGAGCCCGATCGCCGGTATGCCGGTTCTGGAAGTGTGGAAGGCGCAGAACGTTATCGTCTTCAAACGCTCCATGAACACCGGTTACGCGGGCGTGCAGAACCCGCTGTTCTTCAAAGAGAACACCCACATGCTGTTTGGCGACGCCAAAGCCAGCGTGGATGCGATCCTGAAAGCGCTGTAATTCGACAACGCACTCTAATAAAACCGCCCATCTGGGCGGTTTTCTCATTTCTGCAGGCTACTCACCCTCACTGTCTATACTTTCCTTTTTTGCGTAAAGGGAGGAGGGAGAATGCAGTTCTTGTCGCATTTTAATGTTCTGACGTTAATGATGACCCCCAGATTCTGGATCGGCTTTGCCACCGTGACGGTGATGACCCTGCTGATTTACTGGCTACTGAAACGCCTCATCACCTTTGTCCATAAGGGCATTACCAGCTGGGGTGACAAACATCCCGCTACCCACAAAATGCATTTTATCCTCACGGAGATACTCAACAGAACCAGCCGGGTGCTGCTGTTTGTGGTCGCTTTTCTTTTTAGCCTGCGCTTTGTCGAACTGCCGGATCGCCTCTACGGAGCCCTGAGCCACGCCTGGTTCCTGGTGCTGGCGATCCAGGTGGCGCTGTGGATGGATCAGGGGGTGGTCTCCTGGCTGCGGCACGTGATGCTCGCGCCGGGAAGTCATAAAAACCCGGTTACCCTGGTGATCACCGGGATGATCCTGCGGGCCATCGTCTGGTCGGTGATGCTGCTGTCGATTCTGGCCAACGCAGGGGTCAACATCACGGCGCTGGTGGCGAGCATGGGGGTAGGGGGTATTGCCATTGCGCTGGCGGTACAGACCATCCTTAGCGACGTTTTTGCCTCGCTCTCCATTGGCTTCGACAAGCCCTTTGAGATCGGCGATTTCGTGGTGTTTAACGACGTTGCCGGGACGGTAGAGCATATCGGTCTTAAGACCACCCGTATCCGCAGCCTGAGCGGGGAGCAGATTGTCTGTGGCAACGCTATCCTGCTTCAGCAGACGCTGCATAACTACAAGCGGATGCAGACCCGTCGTATCGTCTTTACCTTTGGTGTTGCCAGCGATACGCCGCCGGAAAAGCTGCGGATCATTGGCGATAACGTGAAGAAAATCATCACCGATATTGGCGAAACGCGCTTCGACCGTGCCCATCTGCTTGGCTTTGATAAGGACAGGCTCACCTTTGAAGTGGTGCATATCGTCAACACGGCGGATTACAACAAGTACATGGATATCCAGCAGGAGATCAATATCCGTATTCTGGAGAGTCTGAATGATGAGGGGGTCAAGCTGGCACTGCCGAGCATGGTGCTGCATGCGCCCTGGATGAAAGAGGGGGAGAGAGCGCAACAGTCGCCTCAGCCCGTCACGCAGAGCTAAAAAAAAGCCCGCCTTTATGGCGGGCTTTTTCGCTGTTAATCGTCTTCGTCGTCGTCCAGCTCAACCGGGGTTTGGTACTGGTCCGGCTTAATCACCAGCAGGTCGCAGCGCAGGTGATCGATGACCTGCTCCGCGGTGTTGCCGAGGAAGGCGGCAGAGATACCGGTGCGGCCGATGGTGCCCAGCACCACAATGCCCGCCTGCAGATGCTCTGACAGATCCGGGATCACCTCTTCCGGCAGCCCTTTCTCAACGTGGGTCAACTTCTCGTCAATACCGAATTTTTGCCGCAGCGCTTTCATCGCCAGCAGGTGCTGGCCGCGAATGGCGTCGTTATACACGCTCGGATCAAATTCTGGCAGTTCGATGGCAATGTTAATGGGGGTAATCGGGTAGGCGCCCACCAGGTGGACTTCGGTATGGTTAACCTGCTCGGCAAGGTGAAGGGTCTCTTTCACCAGCTTTTCATTCAGGGCGTTGTGGTAGTTCTCTTCGCTGGCGAGATTCACCGCCACCACCGCTTTACCGCCTTCCGGCCACGGCTGGTCTTTCACCATCCACACCGGGCACGGGCATTTACGCAGCAGGTGCCAGTCGGTTGGGGTGAAGATCACCGCTTCCAGCTTGTCGTGCTGGTGGGCCATCTTCAGCAGCAGGTCGTGTTGGCCGCTCACCACTTCCTGGATGATGGCTTCAAACGGACGGTTGTGCCACACCACTTTGATCTCAATGGGGACACCGGCCTCAAGATAGAATTTTGCCTGCTCGCGGATCCAGGCGGTACGCTGGCTGATCACTCCCTGACGCATAGCGGTGCGCTCGTCAGGCGACAGAAGGGTGGTCATTTCGTAAGAAAAGTCATATATCGGCAGAAACGCTTTGATCCTGCCACCAATCCGTTGATGTAAATAGACAGCTCGTCGTAACGCCGGTTGATCGTCCTGATTAGGATCGATGGCCACCAGCATGTTTTGATACTTTGCCATACAGGTCTCCTTACTACTGTCACCACAGTCTGTAAGTAAAAGAGTAACCTATATATCTGAAATGAAACAGAGGGGAAGATTTGCCAGATCAATAAATCAGTAAAATTATCGATCTGGCAGGGGAATCAGAGGAGGTTATGCCACGTTACGCGAGTGGCCCGCCAGCACCGCCAGCGCTTCACCGTTTTCAATGGTGATATATTTGCCTTTCACCGCCAGCATCCCGCTTTTCTGGAAACGACCCAGCAGACGGCTGATGGTCTCCACGGTCAGGCCCAGGTAGTTACCGATGTCGCCACGGGTCATGGTCAGACGGAACTCACGCGGTGAGAATCCGCGCTCGGCGAAACGACGGGACAGGTTATAGATAAAGGCCGCCAGACGTTCTTCCGCATTCTTCTTGGAGAGCAGCAGGATCATATCCTGGTCGCCTTTGATCTCCCCGCTCATCAGACGCATCATCTGCTGACGCAGGTTTGGCATTTTGCCCGACAGATCGTCCAGGGTTTCGAAGGGGATTTCGCAAACCATAGAGGTTTCCAGCGCCTGAGCAAAGCTCGGATGGATACCGGTACCGATGGCATCAAAGCCCACCAGGTCACCCGCCAGGTGGAAGCCGGTGATCTGCTCGTCGCCCTGTTCGGTGATGGTATAGCTCTTGATGGTGCCAGAACGGATAGCGTACAGCGATTTCAGTTCGTCTCCCGCTTTAAACAGCGTCTGCCCTTTCTGAATCGGCTTTTTGCGCTCGATAATATTATCAAGCTGGTCAAGCTCGTGCTCATTCAGGGTAAACGGGATACAGAGCTGGCTGATGCTGCAGTCCTGACAATGGATAGCACAACCGCCAGACTGAATGCGTCGAATAATTCGCTTTTCCGGGATCATAGGTTTGCTCAAGCCTTAATTGATATTGGTCAATTTTAACATCTTTTTGGACCCTGCGTAAGCCTGGTAAACCATCAATCAGGACAAGAACCGTGAATGCGCTAGCATCTTCTTGAAATTCCACAAATTAGCTACGGACTTTATCACTAACTTAAGGAAAATTAAGCACTAAAAGCCTGGAGCTACAGCAGTAAATACCCTTCGTGACGCAGTAACCACTCCTTGCGCTGCACCCCGCCCGCATAGCCGGTCAGGGTGCCGTTACGGCCAATCACGCGGTGGCAGGGCACCACAATACTGACCGGATTGGAGCCGTTAGCGGCACCCACTGCACGCGCTGCGCCCGGACGTCCGAGCTGTTCCGCCAGCTGACCATAATGCATCACCTGACCGCAGGGAATGGCGCGCAACGCCTGCCACACTTCACGCTGAAAAGGGGTGCCGGCCGTGGCGGTCGGCAGGGTGTCGATAATGCTGAGATCGCCCTCGAACCAGGCGGTCAGCTTGTCGCTAAGCCCGCCCGGATTGCTGGCGCTGATACGCTCGTAGCCCTGCGCCCGGTAGTGGATATTGAGCAGCTCCACCATCCGGTTGCTGTGCTCCTCCCACTCGACGGCGCGCAGGTTAAATTGCTCATCCGCAATCACCCACAGCGGCCCCAGCGGGGTGGCAATTTTATCTTCGAGTAATCTCAGCATTGGTGCTCTTCCTTAATTCAGTCGCGGGTACACGCCCGGCCCGATGGGCAGGCCGACAAGATACCATGCCACCAGCATGAGCAACCATACTCCTAAGAAGATAAGCGGATACGGCAACACCAGCGAATAGTAGGTACCCAGTTTGGCCTCGGGCTTGTAGCGCTGGAGGAAACCTAAAAACAGCGGAACAAAGGGCGACACCGGGGCCAGCGGGATCACCGACGAATCCGCCACGCGGAACAGGATCTGCGCAAACGCCGGATGGAAACCAAGCAGCATAAACATCGGCACGAAAATAGGAGCCAGAATCGACCAGATAGCCGAGCCGCTGGCGATAAACATGCACAGCAGGGAGGAGAGCAGCGCCAGGCCGACGAATGCCGGTACGCCGCTTAACCCGGCGGTTTCCAGCAGGTCGGTCAGGCCCACCGCCATAAACATGCCCATGTTGCTCCAGTTAAACATGGCGACAAACTGCGCCAGCGGGAACACCATCACGATAAACCCGGCCATCTCTTTCATCGGCTCGATCATCAGCTGGGGCAGATCGCCCTGACGCCGCACTTTCCCGGTGGCAATACCGTAGGCCAGCGAGACGACGAAGAAGAAGAGGATGATCAGCGGCACGATGCCTTTGATAAACGGCGAAGGCAGCACGGTGTGCAGCACCGGATCGCGCAGGATGCCGTTCTCCGGCACCACCATCAGGGCAATGGCGGCGATAAACAGCAGCGATACCACCCCGGCAACCCGCAGCCCGCGGCGCTGCTCCGGCGACAACGCATCCAGCTTCTCATCGCTGCTGCCCTGCCACTTGCCCAGACGCGGCTCGACGATCCTGTCCGTGATCAGCCCCCCGACAATCGTCAGCACAATTACCGAGCTGGCCATAAAGTACCAGTTGTCGATCACGCTGACGTGCATCGCGGCATCAATGGTTTTGGCCGCTTCGGTGCTGATACCCGAGAGCAGCACGTCGGTGGTGACGATCAGCAGATTGGCGGTAAAACCACAGCCCACCCCGGCGATAGCGGCCAGCAGGCCCGCCACCGGATGACGCCCGACGGCGAGGAAGATCAGCGCGCCCATCGGAGGCATGATCACCAGCGCCGCATCGGACGAGATATGGCTGAAGAAGGCGATAAACAGCACCATGTAGCTGGCGTAGCGCGCGCTGACGTGGGACGCCATTTTCACCATCAGGGCAGGCAGCAGGCCGGAACGTTCGGCCAGACCGGCACCCAGCACCAGGGCCAGGATCGCCCCCAGGGGGGCGAAGCCGCTGAAGTTTTTAATCACATTGGGTAAAAACCAGTGCAGACCTTCAACGCTCAGCAGGTTTTTCACCACCACCATGCTACCGTCGGCCGGATTGCGGGCGCTGACGTTAAAAGCCGACAGCACGGCGGTAGCCGCGGCCAGGATCACAATCAAATAGACGAATAGCAGGAAAGGGTGCGGCACTTTATTGCCGATCCTTTCAACCCAACCATAGAGCTTGCCGGATGGGGAATGCGAAGGTATGGATGACATACTCATGGGCGTTCCTCGGGAGTGTTATGTTGTTATGTTGTGTTTTATTATTTTAAAGGTGACGGTGTCACGTTATCAGGGATCGGGCAAAGGTACGGTTTTTCGGTTATCTGTTGGGTAAATTCCTCGCGGCAGGCGGCCAGCAGCGCCGGATCCTGCAACAGCGCCAGGGCGGTAGCCCCCATCACTTTACCGGCCAGCAGCATCCCTTTATGGGCGATGGTGGTACGGCCCTGGGCCACCAGTTGCCAGGTGTGCAGTGGCGTGCCGACGGTAAAGCAGGGGCTGAAGCACTGGGCGACCGGCATTTTCCAGCTGACGTCGCCCACGTCGGTAGAGCCCGCCAGCACGTTATCGGTGACGGCGTACGGGGCCACCTCATCCACCAGCAGGGTCTGTTGATGCCGACGGGCAAACTGCTTGCCGTCTTCCCCGCCGGTAGCGGCGATATTTTTCAGGCTGTTTTGCAGATCGTTATCGGTCAGGGTGGCGCGGATCTCCGCAGCAAAGGCGCGTTCTTCATCGCTCCATGCCGGGGTGCCGTAATGCTGGAGGGCACTGTACATGGCGGCCTCCAGGGTGCGGTTGGGTAGGTAGCTGGAGCAGGCCTTATCGAAGCGGCGTTCGACTGTGGTTTCGGTCATCAGCGCTGCGCCCTGAGCAATCTTTTCGATCCGCTCGTAGATCTGCTGCGCATCGGCCATTTCCGGGGCGCGGATCAGATACAGCACTTCCGCCTGGGCCTGCACCACGTTCGGGGAGATCCCGCCGGTATCGGTGATGGCGTAGTGGACGCGGGCTTTTTCAATAATGTGTTCATTGAGGAAGTTGGTGCCGGTGGTCATCAGCGTGACCGCATCCAGCGCGCTGCGCCCCAGATGCGGGGAGTTGGCGGCATGGGCGGCGGTGCCGTAAAAACGCCACGCCGCCTGTATGTTGGCTAAGGTGCTGACGTTAAACATCCCGGCAAAGGCTTCCGGGTGCCAGGTAACGGCGGCATCCACGTCGTCGAACAACCCTTCGCGCACCATAAAGGTTTTGCCCGAGCCACCTTCTTCACCAGGGCAGCCGTAAAAGCGCAGGGTGCCGCTGCCGCCGTGCTGCTCCAGCCAGTTTTTCACCGCCACCGCGCCCGCTAGCCCGGCGGTGCCGAGCAGGTTATGCCCGCAGCCGTGGCCGTTGGCCCCCGGCGTGTCGGTTTGCGGGGTGGCGCAGTGCGCCTGCTGACTCAGGCCTGCCAGGGCATCGTACTCCCCCAGAATGGCGATCACCGGTTTACCCTCGCCGTAGCTGGCAATAAAGGCATTCGGTACGCCGCCCGCCTCGCGGGTCAGGCTAAAACCGGCCTCTTCCAGGGCACTGGCCAGCCGCTCGGCGGACCAGAACTCTTCAAAACGGGTCTCCGGGTGATCCCAGATCGCATCGGCAATGTCGGTAAATTCCTGACATCGGGTGTCGATGGCGTCCTCAACAAAACGGTAAATGCTCTCCATTACACACCTCGCGTCCACGGGAAGTTAAGCGCGGTACGCGCCAGGGTTTCGATAGCGATCAGCATCACCGACTCGTCGAAATCGAATTTTTCGTTGTGGTGTCCGGCGCTGAGGGTAGTGCCAAAGACCATATAGGAGGCGAGGCCGCCGTTCTGCTGAACCCGGGCCATCATCAGGGTGGCGTCTTCTGACCCGGCAGGAGCTTTCACTTTGTCGATGGCCTGTTCAACACCGGCCACCCGGGAAGCCTGCTCGCGCAGATAGTTCACCCACGCCGGAGAGGGCGCGCTGGAGGTCGCCGCCCCCATCAGACGCAGCTCGGCACTGACGCCGTGCATCGTCGCCGCGCCGTCAATCACCGCTTTTGCGCGCTCAAACACATAGCGGTTAATGGCTTCGCTCTCGCCGCGGGTCTCCACCTTCAGCAACGCGCTGGCAGGGACGACGTTACGGCCGCTGCCCGCCTGCATCACGCCGACGTTGACGCGGGACGCGCCTTCGCTGTGCGGGGCGATACTGTGCAGGCCAATGGCGGCCTGAGCGGCGGCCAGCAGGGCATTGCGACCCTCTTCGGGTTTGCCGCCCGCATGCGCCGCCACGCCGGTAAAGCGCACGTCAAATTTGGTGGTCGCCATAAAGTTATCGCTGCCGCAAATCACGGTGCCCGTCGGCACGCCGGTGCCGATGTGGATGGCGGTAAAATAGTCCACGCCGTCAAGCGCGCCAGCGGCAACCATGGCCCGTGCGCCGCGGGTGCCCTCTTCGGCAGGCTGGAAGATGAGTTTGATGGTGCCGTTCAGTTGCGCGCGGTGCTGCATCAGCAGGTGCGCCAGCCCGAGGCCAATGGTGGTATGCCCGTCATGGGCGCAGGCATGCATCATGCCGCTGTTGCAGGAGGCGAAGCCTTCCCGGGCAGGCAGATGATCATTCTGGGTCGATTCATCCAGGTCCAGCGCGTCCATGTCGACCCGGAAGGCGAGGGTCGGCCCCGGACGGCCGGTATTGAGGGTGGCGACAATGCCGGTGAAACCGCCTTCAAACGCGCTGAGCCATTTTTCCGGCGCGCCTTGCTGACGTGCCCGGTCAAACGCCTGCGCCAGGGTTGCCTCGTCAGGCAGGCCCATCCGGCTGTCAGCGTCGACCACGTCGCGGCCCATTGCCAGCGTGTAGCCCAGTTGATCCAGCACCTCTGCGACCTTTGCCGCGGTGCGGAACTCCACCCAGCCGGATTCGGCAAAGTGATGGAAATCACGTCGCCAGGCGGTGAGTTGCGGGAAGAGGGTTTTCAGGTCCTGCGCCAGTGTATGCATATCGTTTCCTGTCATCATTAGAATATGTGAACTCCTTCACACTGTGATAGTTTTTACTTATCACTAACCGTTTTTTCACAGATTTAACCGTTCACGGCTTACCCTGGCACAATCAATTCCATTACAGTAGATGACAGTTTCTTTACTCTGATAAACAACGGTTATCGGTGCCGACATGACATTCCAGGTAAAATTTCATCAGCTGCGGGCCTTTGTAGAAGTGGCACAGCAGGGGAGCATCCGCGGGGCGGGCCGGGTATTGAACCTGTCGCAACCGGCATTGACCAAATCGATTAAAGAGCTGGAAGAGGGTATTGCGGCACAGCTGTTTATCCGCCGCAGCAAAGGGGTGACTTTAACCGAGTGTGGCGAGAGTTTTTACCAGCACGCCAGGCTGATCCTCGAAGAGTTACGCAGCGCCCAGGACGATATCCGCCAGCGGCAAGGGCAACAGGCCGGGCAGATTAATATCGGTATGGGAGCCAGTATCGCCCGCCTGTTAATGCCCGCGGTTATTAACCGCTTCCACCAGCAGCATCCGCAGGTCAAGGTGCGTATTATGGAAGGGCAATTAGTGTCGATGATTAATGAATTACGTCAGGGGGAACTTGATTTTACCATCAATACCTATTACCAGGGTCCCTATGATCATGAATTCACGTTCGAAAAATTGTTTGAGAAGCCTTTTGCGATATTTTGTCGGGCAAATCATCCGGCAATAGGGGCTACTACTATTAATGAATTACTGAAATATAGCTGGACGATGCCGACGCCGCGAGGCAGTTATTATAAGCAGCTGGAGGAGATGTTTACCCACCGGGATCAGATCCCCCATATTGGCGTGGTATGCGAAACCTTTTCGTCCTGTATTAGTCTGGTGGCGCAGAGTGATTTTCTCAGCATTCTGCCGCAGGAGCTGGGCTGCGACCCGCTTCTGGCCAACAGGCTGGTGATGTTGCCGGTGAAAGAGCCATTACCGAAGGCGACCTATTACCTTATTCAAAGAAGGGATTCCCGACAAACTCCCCTGACCACCTCATTAATCACACAATTCAGACGCGAGGCCCGGCAGGTTATTTATTAAGCAGGATGGAGATAAAAAAATGGAGCCCGTCGACATCCAACAGACTCCACAGTACACACAGCATTGCTCCACATGCAACTCTGCTTATTATTTCCATTCTGCAGATAACTTCATATATAACACCTTTTAGCGATAAATAAAGGAATTAACGTAACGGGATCATAAAAATTTAATGTAAGTCATAAAGTTAAACCTTAATAAAAATTAATGTAAGCTCGCATACATTATCAATTAAATTTAGTTTATTAATTATTGTTTTTGAAATGATCGACCGGGGGCACAACCCCGCATTGAGCCCGGTGAAAGGGGCAGGTATAGTACCCTGTCAGTTAAGCAGGAGGATGCCATGAACCCCGAAGATAAATCGCTTTTTCTCGACGCGATGGAGGATGTCCAGCCTCTCAGGCGCTGTAGCGACGTCCACTGGCAGCCCGCCTCAACCCCGCGTACCCGCCAGTCTGTGGACACCAGCCAGCTCGATAACTTTCTTACCACCGGTTTTCTGGATGTCATTCCCCTGGCAGAGCCGCTGGCGTTTCAGCGGGACGGGGTGCAGCAGGGGGTGTTCGACAAGCTGCGCTCGGGTAAATATCCCCGCCAGGCGAGCCTGACCTTGTTGCGCCAGCCCGTGGAGCAGTGTCGCCAGCAGCTGTTCAGTTTCATCAATCAGGCGGAACGCGACGGCTTGCGTAACCTGATCATCATCCATGGTAAGGGGCGCGACGATAAGTCTCACGCCAACATTGTGCGCAGCTATCTGGCGCGCTGGCTGACAGAATTCGAGGCGGTGCAGGCGTTTTGCGCGGCCCAACCGCACCACGGCGGCAGCGGGGCCTGTTATGTGGCGCTGCGCAAGTCCAGCGAGGCGAAGCTCGAAACCCGCGAGCGGTTGGCCAAACGCAGCCGTTGAACATGGACAACACCGCCTTATGCTACCGCCAGTTTGGTGAACCCGAGTCTGTTCTGCACCGGGAAACCGCCGTAAAAGCAGCCCTGCAGCCGGGAATGCTGCGGGTGCAGATGCTGCTTTCCCCGGTCAACGCCTCGGATCTGATCCCCATTACCGGTGCCTATCGCCACCGCATCACCTTGCCTGCCATCGCCGGGTATGAGGGCGTGGGGCGGGTGATTGCCGCCCCGAAAGACGCCGCCCATCTGCTGGATAGGCGGGTTTTGCCCCTGCGCGGGGAAGGAACCTGGCAGCAATACGTTGATTGCCCGGCGGCGATGGCGATCCCGGTTCCGGATGCCATTGAGACTACCCTGGCGGCGCGGGCATTTATCAATCCGCTGGCGGCCTGGCTGATGCTCAACCTCTGGCCTGTGCAGGGAAAACGGGTGCTTCTTACCGCCGCCGGATCGGACTGCGCCATTCTGCTCGGGCAGTGGGCGCTGCGGCGGGGGGCAACGGAGGTGGTGGGCATTCACCGCTCGGCCATCCATGCCGACAGGCTGCGGGGGATGGGGATCGTCCCGGTTGCGCAGCAGGACAGCGATAGCGTGCGCGCGGCCGCTGCGGCGAGCGATATCGTCTACGACGCCACCGGGGGAGAACTGGCGCAGGCTATCCTCAGCGCAATGCGCAGCAGCGCCCGCTTTATCTGCTACGGGCTGCTTTCCGGTCAACCTTTCGCGTTACAACGTCACTTTCCGCCGATGCACTGGTTCCATATTCGTAACCATTTCGATTCGCTTACCCCACAGGCGTGGCATGCGGCGTTTCACGACATCTGGCCTTTGCTGATGGAGAGCCAGTACAGCAGCGCCCGGCAGTTACCCTTTAGCGCCTGGCTGTCGGCCCTGGCCGACTACCGCCAGGCGGGGCGAACCCATAAGCCGCTACTGGACTTAACCCGGGACAATCCTTAGCTCGCCCGGCTCATATCGCTCAGCAACAGGGCAATGCTTTTGCCGCCCGCGGTCTGCTCGAGGGCAATCTTGACGATAATGGTCAGGGGCACCGACAGCAGCATCCCCACCGGCCCGAGCAGCCAGCCCCAGAAGATCAGCGACAGGAAGACCACCAGCGTAGAGAGGCCCAGCCCGCGCCCCATTAACCGGGGTTCGAGGATGTTGCCGAAGATCAGGTTGATGACCAGATATCCGGCCAGCAGCACCAGCGCCGGGTAAAAGCCGCTGAACACCAGCACCTGGGCAATCGGCGGAATAGCCGCCAGCACCGAGCCGATGTTGGGGATATAGTTCAGGGCAAAGGCCAGCAGCGCCCAGACGAAGGCGAACCGTACCTCCAGCGCCGCCAGCATTCCCCAGACCACCAGCCCGGTCACCAGGCTGATGGCGGTCTTCAGCACCAGATAGTGCGAGACGCTGTCGAGGGCACGCTGAATGGCGGCCATGCCTTCCTCCGGGCGGGACATCAGGGGCCGGATCTTGGCCGGCAGCTGCGGCACTTCCAGCAGCATAAACACCACCGTCAGCAGCAGTAAAAAGATGGCGGTCATGGCGCTGGAGAGCTGGGCCAGCAGGGCGGTCACCAGCGTCATGGCGGCATTGGGGTCGATGTACTTCAGCAGCTCCTCCATCGACACTTCAATCCCGGCCCGCTGCAGCCAGGGTTCAAGATGCAGCAGCGGCACGGCCAGCGAGGAGCGGTAGTGCGGCAGGGTGCGCGCCAGCTCATTCAGCGAGGTACCCAGATAAGCCACCAGCAGCGCCATAAAGACCACGATAAGCAGGATCGGCAGGACGATCGCCAGCACCCGGGGAAGACGCAGGCGCACCAGCCAGCGCACCAGCGGGTGCAGCACCACGGCGATAAACAGCGCCAGAATAAAGGGCACAATAATATCCGCCGCAATGCGGATCCCCGTCAGCACAATCACCAGCATGCCGAGCATGATGACTATTTTTAATCCGTTAAGGGTAATAATGGGTTTGGCCACGCTGGCTCCTGATATCGTCCGTTTTATATATTCTAACGGCGCTGCGCGTTGAATAAATTAACCAAACGCAAACGGGAAGGGTAAAGAAATGAAAAGGCTTTGAGTAAAATCCTGGCGTATGGTAAAAATCAGCTGTGTTTAACTACCGGAGACAATGTTCATCTGCACTGACGAGAAGCAACACCGCAGATAATTGTAATTTTATGGACAATCTGTTCAGGACCTATTTTTCAAACCTCTCTGTTTCACTCTCCTCTTTTTGCCTGCCGTCTGGCGAGCAGCACTGGCGCAACGCGCTGTAGACCCTCTCTCTGCCTGAGCTGGCGCCTTGCGCCCGGCTGATTTTTCATTCGTTTTTACCCGGCTGCCAACCCTGGCGAGCCGCGAAGGATTATATTCTCAAGCAGGAGAAAAACATGTTTTACTGGATCCTCTTAGCCCTGGCTATCGTTGCTGAAATAACCGGTACCCTCTCAATGAAATGGGCCAGCGTCAGCGGCGGCCACACCGGCTATATTTTAATGCTGTCGATGATTGCCCTGTCCTATATTTTCTTGTCATTTGCGGTTAAAAAAATCGCGCTGGGCGTAGCCTATGCATTATGGGAAGGGATAGGTATTTTCTTAATCACTCTTTTTAGCGTGTTACTGTTTGATGAGTCCCTGTCATTGATGAAAATGGCCGGACTGACCACGCTGGTTGCGGGAATAATATTTATCAAATCCGGTACCCGCAAACCGGCGAAGCCGCGCAAGGAGGTGACCCATGCAACAGTTTGAGTGGGTTCATGGTGCCTGGCTGACGCTGGCGATCGTCCTTGAGATTGCGGCCAACGTGCTGCTGAAGTTTTCTGACGGTTTTCGCCGCAAAACCTATGGTCTGCTGTCGATTGCCGCGGTACTCGGCGCGTTCAGCGCCCTGTCGCAGGCGGTAAAAGGCATTGAGCTGTCGGTGGCCTATGCTCTGTGGGGCGGATTCGGGATTGCGGCAACGCTGGCGGCGGGCTGGATCCTGTTCGGTCAGCGGCTGAACCGCAAGGGCTGGATCGGCCTGCTGCTGCTCCTCGCCGGGATGATTATGATAAAACTGGCCTGATAACGTCGCTGCCTGCCATTCCAGGCAGCGAAATTCATCTCCTGTATTACGCTTAGACTGAAGGTATTAAAAAAGATGAGGAATGAATGCATACCCCTTTAAGCTGGCGTAAAATCCCTTCTGCTAAGACCCTGTTTGTCATGATTTTTATGGCAGGGATCGGCTTAATTTTCTCTGTTGTCACCCTGCTGTACCTCTCCCTGAACCTCATCAGCAGTAAAGCCAATGAAATCGACGAGCAGCGCACGGCCCTCTCGGTGCAGGGTGCCGTTCAGACCTCCATAAACCGGGTCTGGTCGCTGGTCATCGACAATGCCGTCTGGGATGACGCGGTGCGCGAAGCCTATCGTCCGGCGCTGGACGTGGACTGGCTCTACAACACCTGGGGGGCGGGCTATAAGGTCAATAATCTCTATGACGGCACCTTTGTGCTCGACGAACGTTTTCAGGTGCTGTGGGGGTCATTCAAAAGCCAGCCTTTTGCAGAAAAAAGCCTCGACTTCTTTGGCGAGGGCTTAACGTCGCTGATCCAGCTGCACGGCAGCGCTCTCAGGTCGGAAAAAAACATCTACGCCGGGATCACCCGCACCCGCGCGGGGATTGCCTTCGTGGGCGTTGGTCTGATCCGCCCGACGATTGGCAACCTGCCGCCGGGGGACAGCGCCCGGCGCTTTCTGGTCATCACCCGCCATATCAATCCACAAATTTTACGCGATCTGGGAAATACCTTTCAGATCGACGATTTGACCTTTACGCCGGAGAAGATCGGCGACGTTAGCGTGCCGCTGAAAAGCGCTTCGGGGGAGGTGCTGGGCTATCTGTCGTGGTCGCCGCGCCTGCCGGGCGTCGCCGCGGCGAAAGCCGCCTCGCTGGATATCACCCAGATCGTGCTGTTCACCGCGGCGCTGATTTTGCTGTTCATCCTCTTCAGCTGCGTGGGGCTGTACAAACTGGCGCGCGGTGAAAACCTGGCACGCAAGGTCGCGCGTACCGACTGGCTGAGCCATTTACCGAACCGGCGGGCGCTGATTGAAGAGCTGGAGCGGGTGAGCCTGCGCGGCGATACCGATCGCAAAAGCGTGGTGTTTATCGACCTCGACGGCTTTAAAGACGTTAACGACATCTACGGCCACGAGGTGGGGGATGAGCTGATCGTCATCATCGCTGGCGCGTTACGCGACAACGTGCCCAAAGATGGCATGCTGGCCCGCATGGGTGGGGATGAATTTGCCATGACCATCGGCGGAGAGAACGGCGAAGCGCTGGCCTCGGCCTTTGCGGGCTTTGTGCTCGATTATCTCCACAATGCAATCCGCGTCGGGGAGCGCACCATCCATATTGGTGCCAGCATTGGGATCGCCAGCGGCACCCTGGTGGAGTGCCCCAGCTCGGAGCTGTTCCGTCGCGCCGATATCGCCATGTACCACTCGAAAATCACCGGCAAGGGGCGGGTGACGCACTACGACACGGAGCTGAACAGCGAGCGTGAGCGCAAGATGGCGATTGAGAGCCAGATCCGCAGCGGCCTTGAGCGCGACGAGTTTGATGTCTGGTATCAGCCGATCATCGATGCGCGCAGCCAGAAGATGGTCGGCGTGGAGGCGCTGGTGCGCTGGCCGCGCCGCCCGGAGGGGCCGCTACCGCCGGATCTGTTTATCACCGTCGCGGAGACCAGCGGATTGATTTATGGCCTGGGGCAGTTTGTTCTGCGCCGGGCCTGTCAGGATCTGGAGCCCTACGCGGATCTCAAGCTGTCGGTGAATATCTCGCCCGCACAGTTCCGCGACCCGGAGTTTGAGGCCAAAGTGGAGGGCGCCCTCGAGGTCAGCCGCTTCCCGGCCACGCGCCTGCAGCTGGAGGTGACGGAAACCTACGTGCTGGAAAATCCGGAGCGGGCGCGCTCGGCCATCAATAACCTCAGAGCGCAGGGGATCGCGGTGGCGCTGGACGATTTTGGGACCGGCTACTCAAGCATCGGCTATCTCAGGCGCTTTAACTTCGACACTATCAAGATCGACAAGTCCCTGGCCGGGCTGGTGGATCATGATGCCCAGGCATCGGCTCTGGTCAGCGGCACGGTGCGCATCGCCAGCGCCCTTGGGATGACCGTGGTGGCCGAAGGGGTAGAGAACGAAAAGCAGATGAAGCTGCTGCGGCTGGCGGGCTGCGATCAATTGCAGGGCTTCTGGTACAGCCAGCCGATGCCGATCGAGGCGATTATGGCGCTACGTCAGCAGCGCCAGTGTTAAATCACTGCTGAGCCAGCTCTTCCAGTTTGTCACGGAAGCCGGTGATCGACAGGGCGCGGTTATCAGCCCGCCAGCGATCTTTCGCCGCCGGAGCGGAGCTTTGCACGCCGATAACCTGCCAGCCTTCGGCCGTTTTCAGCATCAGCGGCGAGCCGCTGTCGCCGGGCAGCGTATCGCATTGATGCGACAGGACGCCGGTTTGCGCCCACCCGGTGACAATGCAGTCCTGATGGGTATAGAGCACGTCAAGGTGATCTTCCGGGTAGCCCGCCTGATTCACCTTACGGTCGGCCTCTTTCAGGGCGGCGGTCAGGGCATCTTTATCGCCGGTAAACAGCGGCAGCGGGGTGATCCCCGACGGCGGATTACGCAGCACCACCAGACCAAAATCCCACGAGGCGGCAGACGGCGGCACGATCCAGCCATCGCCGTCGGCTTTCAGCCGTCGGCCCAGCGACGCCGGGACGCGCCCCTCAATGCCGTGGATCTCATAGCGCCAGCTGCCTTTCTGCGACACAAAGCGCAGGGCAACGGCGGTATCCGGTTTCCCGTTCGGCGGTACCAGCAGGCAGTGGCCGGCGGTCAGGGCCAGCTGAGGGGTGATGAGGGTCGCAGTACACAGATTCCCGCTGGCGGTTTCCAGCTGGCCAATGGCATCCCACGGTGAGCGGGCAGGATCGGTAACACGCGTACGGTCGTCATGACCAAAAAACAGCGTTTGTACCTCTTTTTTGACGGTCGCAGCGTCGGCGCTGCCATCGTCCGCATGACTCAGCCCAGAAAAGAGAAAAAACGTTCCCAGTACAGCCACAACAGATTTACGCATATCACACTCTGAAGGGGGATAATTATGATTATTAAATATGAACCCTGGTTATTAACTATAGACGGGACAGCGCGAAAGTGGGAGTAAAATCAGCGTGCTACACTCAGGAAATATAAAACACACTGGCGACAAGTGCGCACAAAATAAGCGTGATGAGAATGAACTCAAACCGATAGCGCTGAAACATAACGCCCTCCGGATAAAAAAACGGCGCTGCAACCATGCCGGTTCAGCGCCGGGGACCAACGTGCCCATCAGGGCACGTTAAGGTAAGGCGGCTCAGGCAGCCGGTTTCGCTGCCGGGGCTGCAGCGTCGTGTTTCACTGGTTTTTTATGGTGTTTTTTAGCAGCCTGGGCTTTCTGGGCAACCGGAGCGGCTTCAGCTTTTTTCACTTCTTTCTTGTGAACCTTTTTGGCTGCCTGAGCTTTCTGCTCAACCGGGGCAGCTTCTTCTTTCTTCACCGCTTTTTTGTGGTGTTTTTTAGCAGCCTGCGCTTTCTGTACGGCCGCTTTTTTGTGTTTTTTGTGGTGCACGGTTTTCGCAGCCGGTGCTGCGGTGGTGGTGGTCGCAGTTGCAGCTGGTGCAGCGGTGGTGGTCGCGGTGTCAGCAGCGAATGCAGCAGAAGAGAGACCCATTGCAGCGGCAACAACCAGAGCTAATACTTTATTCATCATCCTACCCTCGAATTTGGTTTTTCATTTAACCCCACTGCGGGGCCGTTGAAAGAACTATATCCCTGAAATTGCGGGGCTTCCGTGAGTGATTGGTGACGACGTGTAACGCAATGTACAAAGGCGAGCGTAACGCGCACGAACAAGCCCGCTCGTACGCGTTATCGTTATTTCTTCAGCGCTATGAGGATGGCTTCAGGTGGCTGACTGCCTACAATCGAGCGTGTTTCGGGCTCGACCACCACCATAACCGGCGTAACCTTGATGCCCAGCCTGTCTGCCAGCGCGGACTGACGCGTTACGACACGAAGATATGAGCAAAATCATCTTCTTAATGCATAAAGGGAAAAGAGAACGCCGGATCAGGCTCCGGCGTAAGGTATTACAGATAACGGGAGGTGAGATGGTCGCGGAAGTAGCGGCTGTTGAGATCTTCCCCGGTCGCCTGCTCGATCAGCTGGGCGGTGGTGAAGCGGCTGCCGTGCTGCCAGATGTTCTGGCGCAGCCAGTCGAACAGGGCGCTGAAATCCCCGACGGCAATGGCATCGTCCAGCCCCGGCAGGGCTTTTTTGGCCGCAGCGAATAGCTGAGCGGCATACATCGCCCCCAGGGTGTACGACGGGAAGTAACCAAAGCCGCCGTCCGTCCAGTGGATATCCTGCATACAGCCGTTGCGGTAGTTATCTTTGGTCGACAGGCCCAGCCACGCCTGCATTTTTTCATCCCACAGCGCCGGGATGTCATCCACCTCGATCTCGCCGTTAATCAGCGCCCGCTCGATTTCGTAGCGCAGCACCACGTGCGCCGGATAGCTCACTTCGTCGGCATCCACGCGGATGTAGCCGGGCTTGACGCGCTGGTTCCAGGCGACAAAGTTCTCCGGGGTGAAGGCCGCCTGGCTACCGAAGCGCTCCTGCACCGCCGGGAGCAGATGGTTGAGGAACGCCTGGCTGCGCCCGAGCTGCATCTCAAAGAACAGACTCTGGGATTCGTGAATGGCGGTGGATCGCGCCAGGGCCATGGGCTGGCCGAGCCAGTTGCGCGGCAGGTTCTGCTCGTAGCGGGCGTGGCCGGTTTCGTGGATCACGCCGAACAGGGCGCTGAGCAACTCGTCTTCATCGTAACGGGTGGTAATGCGCACGTCCTCCGGCACGCCGCCACAGAACGGGTGGGCGCTGACGTCCAGCCGACCGGCGTTAAAGTCAAACCCGAAGGTCTTCATCGCCTCAAGCCCCAGCTCGCGCTGGATCGCCGTCGGGAACGGACCCTGCGGCGGCACGAAGGACTGCTGCGCCTGCTTCTCGACAACCTGATTCAGCAGGTCCGGCAGCCAGGATTTGAGATCGCCAAACAGGTCGTCAAGCCGGGCGCTGGTCATGTCCGGCTCGAAGATATCGAGCAGCGCATCGTATGGCGTACAGCCTTTGGCCTCGGCGCGCAGGCGGGCCTCTTCCCGGCTCAGCTTCACGACCTCTTTCAGGTTGGCGGCAAAGCCCTGCCAGTCATTCGCGGGACGCTGGGTGCGCCAGGCGTGCTCGCATTTACTGCCCGCCAGCGATTTGGCTTCCACCAGCGACTCCGGCAGCAGCGCGGCCTGTTGATAGTGGCGGGTCATTTCCCGCAGGTTGGCCTGTTCGACGTCGTTAAGATCTTCGCTTTCCGCATTCCGTAGCCACTCGGCCACCTTTACGTCGGTCAGGATCTGATGTTGCAGGACGCTCAGCTCCGCCAGCGCTTCGCCACGTGCGGCACTGCCGCCAGCGGGCATCATGGTGAGCATGTCCCAGCTGGCGATGGCGGAGAGGTGAGAGAAGCGGGAGAGACGCTGGAAGGTCGTCACAAGTGACTGATAGGCGGGTGATTTTTCCATTCTTTATTCTCTGTCTAGTTGGGAATGTTCTAAGGAGCATTAGTGGATAGTAACAAAGAAGCAGCACAAATCCTGCACATTTCCTTCACCAAAAGGGATGGGTATGTATGGAGAAAGAGACACGGTAAACAGACATTGTGGGTAGGACTGAGAACACAATACAAAGGGATAGCCCTGACAAGAGCTACAGCATTGACAGTACGTTTCATTCAATTGAAACATCTTGCTCTGAGTAAGGATGCAATACAGGGGACATTAAAGGCTTATCGTGATCAGATTGTTGATACAGCGTTCCTTGTTTCTATGTCTCACTCCCCACTTTTGGGGACTGTTTCCCAAAGTCAAAATATTGAGTCTGATGCTCAGATTCGAGAATCAGAAATAGATGAACAAATTTGTTCACCTAAGCACCTGCTTTCTGACGTTCTGGAAGAATGGGTGGGAGACATGAGAACAGAATGGAAACCACGTACTGAGAAGCTTAACCGTAAAGGTATTGAATTGTTTATGGAGTGGGCTAATAAGCAGCATATACGCCACGTAGAGGACGTTAATAAACAAGTGGTAGCTGATTATAAAGAATGGTCAATGACACGCTATGAAGCTCCTAGAAGCCGTCAGGATGCATTGATTAAGCTACAAGCATTGTTTGGATTCTGCATTAATAACGTGACTATCTAAGCGAAGCGAAAAATCCAGTGAGGGGTATGTTGTTTAATAAGATTGAAACTGTTAACACCAAGACTGAGATTAAACCAGAGATTTATACAGAAGCACTGAATAGCTTGTACGTTCAGAACTATCAAGGAAGATTGAAGGAGATGCTAATGATTCTCTGGAATACAGGAATGAGGATAGGGGAGGCTATTCAATTACGTCCTGAAGACTTCAGAGAGATTGATGGTGTTAGATGTATTTCCATTAACACTGAGAATGGTAAAACAGTTAAATGTGCTAGTAGTGTACGAGCTATCCCTATTAATAGCCATTTAAACGAGCTATACGACGTTCTGAGAGCACTTCCAGAAGGGAAGGCTGTATTGGGTTGGAATAAGAATAATGCAGCAGCAAGCCGTGTAGCTAACGCATTTAAGCAATTAGGATATGACCATTCAACACATGATTTCCGTATGTCGCTGAGTAACCGTCTACATGATTTGGAAGTACAAGATAGTGTGAGATATGCAATATTAGGCCACGCCAATACAGTGACCACTGATAGGGTATATGCCACTAGAAAGCCATTATTACAAATGAAAAAAGCATTGGAGCTTATTTAATATGTACAGAGAAAGATTTGCTAAATTGTTTGTTAGATTGCTTGAACATGAACAGTTCAGCGATAAATTGGAAGAATTGAATTGTGTAATTGAGAGGACTTATACGGGGAGAGGCATACTAACGTATACCTTCCCCTATACAGTAAGAGTATTATAGTAAATATATATTTATTTATTGTTTCTGGGAGTATTTAATAAGAAACCCTTACGCTTGGTATGTACACCAGTTCCGATATAATTCTTCCGAGCACTATTCAGAGGACATATATTCATAATAGCCAGTAAACATGCTCTAGAATCGATTTTAAGGCACCCAGAACGCTCTCTACGGGGTTTTCTCTATACTACCCAAGCAAGTCATTGGAAACTATTTAAATCGATTCTAGGCATCATTGATGCTATTCTAAAGCATTCATGAAACTATCACGGTTACGTTTACCTCTACTTTCAGCAGATTGAATATCACCTTCTATCTCTTCTTTATCGTGTGAACGATAACTTTCAGAGAGTCTTTGGTATTCTTCTCTGGAGATTCTAAAGTCAGCCTGTTCAAGTTGTTCACCATTCATAAGAACTACACTTTTAATGAAATGCTGAACTTTATGCATACTTTCCAATAACTCTCTATTGAAAGTATCAGCTTCAATTACATCACCTCTAATATTATTGAGGCTCTTCTCAATGATTTCCATATTCTCATTAAACAAGTCATTTATTTCATCAAAGTTCTTACATCTAGTTCTATAGAAATCAGCAGTTTCACGTTCTGATTTAAGCACCATAGAAGCACTGTTAACAGCTTTTTCAAGCTCAGCCATAGAACGTGTGGCATTACCACAATGAGCACCTCTGTGACCCTGTGTGTAGCCCATACGATAGAAGATGAAAGCTATTGCAGCAGCAACACCAAATACAGACAGGAACAATTCGCTCATAGTCCTAACACCTTATTAACAACAAAATCATTATTTAAACAAATCATATAGCCTCCAAGTAGATAGGAGGCTAATATTACTCTGATGAATGTTTTAATTTTGACTCTGATTGCTACTGAAGTAGGCCGCTACAGCATTACTGTATTTCTTGGCAACATTACCACTTGCCTTAATAGAATCCTGTATTTTCTGACCAGTAGTACGAGCTTCATTTTCAAAGAAGGAATCAATTTCATCGTGAACAATAGATTTAAGCTGTTCTTTTGATGGTAATTCACCACCATGTTCATTAGCAAAATCTTCTACCTTGCTCCAGATTTGGTCTTTTAATCCAATGTCTTCAAGAATGTGAGATGTCTCAGCAAGATTACGATTAATTGCACCATCTATGACACGCTTAATTGCATAAGAGCCAGCTCTTCTTAGACAAGGAGAATGACGGACCTGACTACAACCAGAGCACGAATATAAAAAAGGGGCAAAAATGCCCCTTTTCAGTCATACAACCATCGGCCTGCTTTTGCAGACTCAACTAGCATGCCAAGTGTCAGGGGTTCTGCTTCATCATCCTTTCCGCTAGTAAATAAGGCGTAAAGGATAAATGTCTCCTCAGGCCAATATTTGTAAAAGTCGAAGTTAGAAGGGTCCACTTCAAAGCGTTTAAAATATTCACTCATGATGTCTGCCCCTGTCTCACTTGCCCAGACGTAATTACCCGTGGAGAGGCTTGTTTCAAGGGAGACGGGCCATGTCTTCCTGGTTATCAGGGCAGGCTTATTGAAGCGTTCGCAGTACCAGGTAATCACATCTTCATCGGTCATCATCTTGTCGCCCGGGATAAGACGGAATTGCCATATTCTCTTTCCCTTGGGTTTAATGTGGAGAATCCATTTAAAGCCTAACCTGTAAGCCATAATGAGTAAATGAACAATGTGCATTAAGCCATTGTTTAATAATGCTTGATAAATAGTTTGGTAAGATTAAAAACGATAAACCCCTGACTCGTTAGGCACCAGCACGGAGTCGTAATTTAAGCCAGGGAAAGGGTGCTCACCAGACCATGATCTCATTTCAAACGGCAATGAAGACTCCTGCCCACCAGCAACGCCCCGCACAGCATCAACGCAATAAACGCCCCCACGCCGTTCCAGCCATACTGGTGCCAGAATACCCCGCCGAGCGTCCCGGCGATGCTGGAGCCCAGATAGTAGCTGAACAGATACAGCGACGACGCCTGGCCTTTGGCGCGACGCGCGCGCGGGCCGATCCAGCTGCTGGCGACCGAGTGGGCAGCGAAAAAACCGGCGGAGAAGAGCAGCATCCCGGCAAAAATCACCCACAGGTTGCCCAACAGGGTCAACAATACCCCGGCCAGCATAATGGCCGTTGAGGCCAGCATCACCGGGCCGCGTCCGAAGCGGG
Source organism: Leclercia sp. AS011 (assembly GCF_037152535.1). NCBI lineage: Bacteria > Pseudomonadati > Pseudomonadota > Gammaproteobacteria > Enterobacterales > Enterobacteriaceae > Leclercia > Leclercia sp. AS011. The sequence goes on along the minus strand of NZ_JBBCMA010000001.1, from coordinate 1,379,766 downwards.
TGGTCATGGCCCCGGCTTTCGGTGAACTCCAGGTGCCGGTCAGATAGGCCACGGACAGCAGGCCGACCAGCGCCTGGTTCAGGTGCCAGGGGGCGAGCATCAGCCGGTAGCCAATGTAGTTGAAGAGGGTGACAAACGAGCCCATCAGCAGGAATCCGGTCAGGAACAGCAGGGGCAGGCCCCGATCGCGCCAGTGCAGGCGGAAGTTAATCAGCAGCGTTTTGGGCCGCAGCGCGGTAGGGCGAAAGTGGCGTGATTCCGGCAGGATTTTCCAGAACATCAGCGCCGATGCCAGCGCAAAACAGCCGATCGCCGCCAGCGCTATCCGCCAGCTGAAGAAGTCGGTAAAGACCCCGCTCAGCAGCCGTCCGCTCATCCCGCCAATAGAGTTCCCGCTGATATAGAGCCCCATCGAGAAGGCGACAAAGCTGGGGTGGATCTCCTCGCTGAGATAGGTCATGCCCACCGCCGCCACGCCGCTAAGAGAGAGGCCGATCAGCGCACGCATAATCAGTATGCCGTGCCAGCTGGTCATCATGGTTGACAGTAAGGTACAGACCGAGGCCAGCAGCAGGGCGGTAACCATCACCGGCTTACGCCCGATGGCGTCCGACAGCGGGCCGGTAAAGAGTAAGCCCACCGCCAGCATTCCGGTGGAAATCGAGAGCGAGATACTGCTGCTGGCGGGCGTAACGCCAAACTCCTGGGATAATACCGGCAGGATGGGCTGCACGCAGTAGAGCAGGGCAAAGGTCGCGAGTCCGGCGGAGAAGAGCGCCAGAGTGACGCGCATAAACTGCGGGGTGCCGCGTTTGATTAACTGCACCGGCCGGGATTTGGCCGGTAAGCGATCGATATCATCTGTCGGGGCGATATCAGCCGTTGTTGTACGACTCACGTAAGTTCCTTGCTTCAACATCCCCGTGATTTCTGGTGACGGGTATGACCACAGGGATCAGAGTAGGAAAATGTAAATATTCTGTCTAATATATTAATAATCTCAAATGATATGTTGAAAGTATGAATATCGAACTTCGTCATCTGCGTTACTTTGTCGCCGTCGCTGAGGAGCTGCATTTTGGACGCGCGGCGGCGCGGCTGAATATCTCGCAACCGCCGCTGAGCCAGCAGATTCAGGCTCTGGAGCAGCAGGTTGGGGCGCGTCTGCTGGCGCGCACCAACCGTAGCGTGGCGCTGACGGCGGCAGGACGCCAGTTTCTGGCCGACAGTCGCCAGATCCTGAGCCAGGTGGACGAGGCGGCCGCCCGGGCAGAACGCCTGCACCATGGCGAAACCGGGGAGCTGCGCCTTGGGTTTACCTCCTCCGCGCCCTTTATCCGCGCCATCTCGCAAACCCTGTCGTCGTTTCGCCGCCTCTCGCCGGATGTGCATATTCAGACCCGGGAGATCAACACCCGGGAGCAGATCGTCCCCCTGAGCGAAGGCTCCCTCGACCTTGGTCTGATGCGGAATACCCAACTGCCGGACACCCTGGCCTGGCAGCGGGTGCTGCGCGAGCCGCTGCTGGCGATGATCCACCGGGACCACCCCCTGGCGGCTAAGCCTGCAGTTTCGCTGGCGGAGCTGGCCCATGAGCCGTTTGTCTTTTTCGACCCCCATGTCGGCACCGGCCTGTATGACGATATCCTGGGGCTGCTGCGCCGCTACGGAGTCACGCCGATCATCACCCAGGAGGTGGGCGAGGCGATGACCATTATCGGGCTGGTGGCGGCGGGGCTGGGGGTGTCGATCCTGCCAGCGTCGTTCAAGCGCCTGCAGCTGAACGAAATGCGCTGGGTGGCGATAGCCGAACCGGACGCGATCTCCGAGATGTGGCTGGTATGGTCGAAGCACCACGAGCTCAGCGCCGCGGCACAACGTTTCAAAAACCTTTTACTTAACGCTGCATCAGGCGGCTAAGCCGCAAAAAAAGCGGGTAAAAATGTGCTGTAAATCACAAGGCTAAGTAAAAATTTGACGATTACTGTAGAAGTGCTTCACCATAGCCCACAGTTTATTTCGAAGCTCGAAAATAAGGGAGTACGTGGTGGTTGCTGATAGTCAGCCTGGGCATATCGATCAGATTAAGCAGACCAATGCGGGTGCGGTATATCGCCTGATTGATCAGCTTGGGCCGGTCTCGCGCATCGATCTTTCCCGCCTTGCGCAACTGGCACCTGCCAGTATCACCAAGATTGTGCGAGAAATGCTCGAAGCGCATCTGGTGCAGGAGACGGAAATTCAGGAGCCGGGCAGCCGTGGCCGTCCGGCGGTGGGGCTGGTGGTGGAAACCGAAGCCTGGCACTACCTCTCGTTGCGCATCAGCCGGGGGGAGATCTACCTGGCGCTGCGCGACCTCAGCAGCAAGCTGGTGGTGGAGGATAAACTCCCGCTGGCGCTGAAGGCCGAACAGCCCCTTGAGGTGCGGATCACCGCGCTTATCGATCAATTCTTTATTCACCACCAGCAGAAGCTGGAGCGTCTCACCGCCATCGCCATCACCATGCCCGGCATCATCGATACCGAAAACGGCATTGTCCACCGGATGCCCTTCTATGACGACGTCAAAGAGATGCCGCTGGGCGAGGTGCTGAAGAACCACACCGGCGTGCCGGTCTATATTCAGCATGACATCAGCGCCTGGACCATGGCCGAGGCGCTGTTTGGGGCGTCACGCGGGGCGCGGGACGTGATTCAGGTGGTGATTGACCACAACGTGGGGGCCGGGGTGATCACCGATGGTCGCCTGTTACACGCCGGGAGCAGCAGCCTGGTGGAGATTGGTCACACGCAGGTCGATCCCTACGGCAAGCGTTGTTACTGCGGCAACCACGGCTGTCTGGAGACCATCGCCAGCGTGGATAGCGTGCTGGAGTTGGCCCAACTCCGTCTCAGCCAGTCGATGAGCTCCACGCTCCACGGGCAGCCCCTGACGCTGGAGTCGCTCTGTGCGGCCGCCCAGCAGGGCGATCTGCTGGCAAAAGATATCATTACCGGCGTCGGCACCAACGTCGGGCGGATCCTTGCCATCATGGTTAACCTCTTTAATCCGCAAAAGATCCTGATTGGCTCGCCCCTGAGCCAGGCAGCGGATGTCCTCTTCCCGGCGATTGCCGACTCCATCCGCCAGCAGTCCCTTCCGGCCTACAGTAAACATATCGTGGTGGAGAGCACCCAGTTTACCAATCAGGGGACGATGGCCGGTGCGGCGCTGGTGAAAGACGCAATGTACAACGGCTCCCTGCTGATCCGTCTGCTACAGGGTTAACAGATCCCTGTAGTCTTACCAAAAATTGCGCTATCTCAAACTGAGCGGATAGCGCATGCCTTAGACTTCCTCCACTGAATTATTTCCTTGATTTATATTTCCAGAGCATAACGGTGGAGTGAGTGATGCTTAAGCGTTTCTTTGTAACGGGTACTGATACTTCTGTCGGGAAGACGGTGGTGTCCCGCGCCTTACTGCAAGCCCTGATGGCCAGCGGTAAGCGCGTTGCAGGGTACAAACCGGTAGCAAAAGGGAGTAAAGAGACGCCAGAGGGATTGCGCAATAAAGATGCGCTGGTATTACAAGGCGTCTCCTCGATTGAACTGCCTTATCACGCCGTCAACCCGATTGCCCTCAGTGAAGATGAGAGCAGCGTGGCGCACAGCGGGCGGGTCAATTACACCCTGTTGTCGGACGGGCTCGCCAGCCTGAGCGAGCAGGTCGATCACGTGGTGGTGGAAGGGACCGGCGGCTGGCGCAGCCTGATGAATGATTTGCGCCCGTTATCAGAGTGGGTGGTGCAGGAGCAACTCCCGGTACTGATGGTGGTGGGCATTCAGGAAGGCTGTATTAACCATGCCCTGCTGACGGCGCAGGCCATCGCCAATGACGGCCTGCCGCTGGTTGGCTGGGTGGCAAACCGCATCAACCCGGGCCTTGCCCACTATGCCGAAATCATTGACGTGCTGAGTAAAAAACTGCCCGGTCCGCTGGTGGGCGAGCTGCCGTATCTGCCCCGGGCAGAGCAGCGCGACCTAGCGCACTATATCGACCTCTCGACTCTCGGCAGTGTGTTGTCCGTAGATCGAGTTATGGCGTAACGTCCGCGACAGGACCGACGCCACCACGCAGGCAATCAGCAAGCCGGGCAGCAGCAGATACTGCCCGGTCATTTCACAGACCATCAGCGCCGACATGATCGGTGCGTGCGTCGTGGCGGCAAGCAACGTCGCCATCCCCGCCAGTCCCAGTAAAACCGCAGTGTCAGCGCCGGGCAACCACAGCATAAAGAGCTGGGCAAACAGCATCCCGGTCGCCATGCCGACAAACAGCGTCGGCGTGAATACCCCGCCCGGTGCCCCCGAGCCGCTGCTGGCGAGGACGGCCAGCAGCTTACAGATGAATACCCCAGCAATCACCGACAGCAGCGGCGGCGCGATCAGAAACGCCTGCACCACGCTGTAGCCGTTGCCCCACACTTTGGGCGTCAGCAGCGACAGCAGTCCGACGATCAGCCCGCCCAGCGCCAGCTGCCACGGCGGCGAGAGTTTAAGGCGCAGAAACAGGGTGTGACTGACGTCCATCAGCCACATCAGCGCCGGGCCGCAGATGCCCGCCAGCAGGCCCATGCCGACCATCAGGGCGTAATCCACCCCGGTCAGCGCTTCGCTCAGATGCACCTCATACAGCGTGGTGGCCCCGGGACTGAGCAGGCGGGTGGTGAGCAGCGCCACCACCGCGGCAATCACCACCGGGCCGAGCGAGGCCAGCATCAGGGTGCCAAATAAGATCTCGGCAATAAACAGGCTACCGGCTAACGGGGCGTGGTAGGCGCTGGCCATCCCGGCGGCGGCTCCGCAGGCGATCCACAGTTTCCATTCTGATTTTGGCGTAAACCGCCGGGCGAAAAACGAGGCGGCGAGGGCGGCCAGCAGGATCATCGCCCCTTCACGACCAATGGCGCTTCCGCTGGCGACCACCAGTAACGATGCGAGGGATTTCACCAGGCTTGCACCGTAGTCAAACTGTCCGTCGTCCGTCTCCAGCGCCTCCATATAGTCGGTGGGGGCATGCGGGCGCTGAGCGGTCATCCGCTGCCAGCCCCACAGCAGCAACCCCGCCGCCAGCCCACCCAGCACGGGCGTCAGCGCGCGTCGCCAGGGCGCAAGCGTACTGGCGGCATTCACCAGGCTGCCGCTTTCGTTACTCAGGAACAGCCACTCCAGCAGAGTCATGGCGTGACGGAACAGTGCCACGGCCAGCGCAGCCAGTACGCCGGTCACGGTGGCAATCAGCAGCCTGCGAAACATCGCGCGGATGTCAGGGTAAGCATGAAGTCGATGCATGGAGATACGCACAAACAGGAAAGATACAATATTGTGCGGGGAAATCGTGGGGTTAGCAACGTAAAGAGCCGGGCAGGGCCCGGCTTACAGTATTAGCTCTCGCTATGAATATTCAGCGCCCGGCGGGTACGGCCAGAGCTGAGATACTCCGCAATATAGTCCTGGGAAATCTCCCCGTTATAGCGCCCGTCCTCATCGACAATCGGCATCCAGCTGGTGTTGCTCTCGTACAGACGGGAAAGCACCACGCGCAGGTTGTCTTCTGCCTTGCCGGTCATGCGGAACGGGTGGATCAGATCGGCGCAGGTGCCGCTGGCATGGCGCGCTTCCCGGCGCTTTACAAAGCCCAGCGGTTTGCCATTTTCATCCACCACGGTCACGGCACGAATATCGTTATCGTCCATCGTGGCGAAGGCCTCCGGCAGCGGCGTGGCCGGGCGCACCGTGATGGTCGGCTGTTGGTCGGTCACATCCCCGGCCGATACCAGCAGCAGGCGCTTCAGGGTCCGGTCCTGGCCGACAAACGAGCCGACAAACTCGTTCGCCGGTTTGGCCAGCAGTTCGTCCGGGCTGGCGCACTGGACAATTTTCCCCTGGCGGAAGACGGCGATGCGGTCGCCAAGCTTCAGAGCCTCGTCGATATCGTGACTCACCAGCATCACGGTCTTTTTCAGCTTGCGCTGCATCTCGAGGAACTGGTTCTGGATCACCTCGCGGTTAATCGGGTCGACCGCGCCGAACGGCTCATCCATCAGCAGTACCGGCGGATCCGCCGCCAGGGCGCGGATCACGCCGATACGCTGCTGCTGGCCGCCGGACATTTCGCGCGGATAGCGGTTGAGGAATTTATGCGGATCCATCGCCACCATATCCATCAGCTCTTCGGCGCGGGTTTTACAGCGGGCTTTGTCCCAGCCCAGCATCCGCGGCACAACGGTGATGTTCTCTTCGATGGTCATGTTCGGGAACAGACCAATCTGCTGGATCACGTAGCCAATGTTGCGGCGCAGGGTGACGGTATCCATGTCGCTGGTGTCCTGACCATTGATGAGGATCTTGCCGCTGCTCGGGGTAATCAGACGGTTAATCATCTTCAGGGTGGTGGTCTTGCCGCAGCCGGACGGGCCGAGCAGCACGCACATCTCCCCTTCAGGCACGTTGAGATTGACGTTGTCCACGGCCTTCATGGCCTGACCATTTTTCTGTGAAAATTGTTTGGTGAGGTTTTCCAGTTTTATCATTATCGAATCCCCTTTGGAGTCAGAACGATCTGCAGACGGTGCAGTAACCAGTCGAGCACAATCGCTAAAAGACAAATCATCAGTGCACCGGCAATCAGCATACGAATATCGCTCCCGCCAATGCCGTTAAGCAGCAGCAGGCCCAGCCCGCCCGCGCCGATGACGGCGGCAATCGCCATCACCCCAATGTTCATCACCACGGCGGTACGGATGCCACCGAAAATCACCGGCAGCGCCATTGGGATTTCAACCCAGCGCAGACGCTGCCAGAAGGTCATGCCGATCCCGCGCCCGGCTTCGCGCAGGCCGGGTGGCAGGCTGTCGAGGGCGGTGTGGGTGTTACGCACAATCGGCAGCAGCGAGTAGAGAAACACCGCGGTAATGGCGGGCAGGGCACCAATACCCTGACCGATCATGGAAAAGAGCGGGATCATCAGGCCGAACAGCGCAATGGACGGGATGGTCAGCACGATGGTGGCAATCCCCAGCACCGGCGTTGCCAGCCATTTGTGGCGCACGATCAGAATGCCCAGCGGCACACCGATGATGATGGCCAGGCCCACGGCCAGCGCCACCAGCCAGAGATGTTGCAGCGTCAGGGTTAACAGGTAGCCCCAGTTATCAATAATGTAGTGAACCGTATCCATAGCGCCTCCTTACAGCAGCTGCTTGCTACGCAGGAAATCACGGGCGACCTGCTGCGGTGACTGATGATCGATATCCACCTTCTTGTTCAGCTCGGTGATAACGTCGTTGTTGAGCTGGGCGGAGAGGGTGTTCAGCGCCTCCTCCAGACCCGGGTTGGCCTCCAGCGTGTCCTTACGCACCACCGGGGTGACGGCATAGCTCGGGAAGAAGCCTTTGTCATCTTCCAGCACCTTCAGGTCGAAGCCCTTCACGCGCCCGTCGGTGGTGTAGATCAGCCCGGCATCGACAAAGCCGTCGCGCACCGCGTTATAGACCAGACCGGGGTCCATCTGACGGATCTGCGGACGGTCCAGCTCCAGGTTATAGGCGGCCTGCAGCGGCTTCATGCCGTCACTGCGCCCGGAAAATTCCAGGTCCAGGCCCAGCATCCAGTTGTTATCCGGATCGGTTTTACGCACCTGCTCAACTTTCGCCACCAGCTCTGACATGGTGTTGATATGTTCCGCTTCCGCGCGCTTACGCTGCATGGCGAATGCGTAGGTGTTGTTCATATCGGCGGGTTTGAGCCACACCAGGCCGTGCTTCGCATCCAGGCGTTTCACCGTCTCGTACGACTCTTCTGGCGACATGCGTTTGTTGATGTGGTTAAAAATGATCAGCGACGTGCCGGTATACTCCCAGGTCATGTCGATCTGCTTGTTGATCATCGCGTTGCGGGAGATCACCGTCGCAATGTTGGTCTGCGGCTGGACCTGAAAACCTTTCTTTTGCAGGTACTGCACGGTCATGGCCGAAAGAATGTGCTGCTCGGTAAAGCTCTTGGTCGCCAGGATCAGCGGCGCGGCGAGCGCCTGGCTGGAGAAGAGCGCGGCGGCGCACAGCGCCGTCAGGCCGGTAAACAGTCTCATAGAAGCTCCTTGTTATAATTATCGCGCGAGATGCGGGCTCATCAGACGACCCAGCGCCGCGAGCAGCGTGTCCAGAATCAGGGCGAACAGGGCGGTGGCCGCGGCACCCAGGATCAGCGTCGGGAAGTCGTTCAGGTAAATACCCGGGAAAATCAGCTCGCCGTAGCTGCTGGCACCGATGAGGAAAGCCAGCGGCGCGGTACCGACGTTAATGGCGGTGGCGATGCGGATCCCGGAGAGCATGACCGGCCAGGCGTTAGGGATTTCCACCTGCCACAGACGCTGCCCTTTGGTCATCCCGATGCCGTTCGCCGCTTCCAGCAGCGAGCCCGGCACCGAGCACAGCCCGGCGTAGGTGTTACGTACAATCGGCAGCAGCGAGGCGAGGAACAGGGCGATAATGGCCGGGGTATCGCCAATGCCAATCACCACCATCGCCAGGGCCAGCACCGCCAGCGGGGGCAGAGTGTTGCCGACGTTAAAGATCTGCATCACGTACTCGGCGATACCCCGGGCCGCCGGACGGCTCAGCAGAATACCGCTGGGAATACCGATCAGCAGGGCAAAGAACATGGATGAGAAGACTAAAATCAGATGCTGTTGCCCGAGATAGACCAGGTCAACCTGGCGCGCTTTGATCGTCTCCAGCCCAATTCCCCAGACGAGGAGGGCGACGACCACAATAATCGCGCCGATAAAAAGCAGCGAGCGTTTGAATAATGGATGCATTGCGATGTATCTCCCTGTGCGCATGCGTTCGTTATAGCAACCACCGGTTGCCTGTTGTTATGCCATGATTCGGCAGGGGTCATTGAGCTATAGCAAGCGTTTGGGAAGGGTTCCAGCGAAGCGGTGAGATAAGTAACCCGATGAAAACAGGGGAAATCATGGGTTAAGCCTTATGGGATAAGGGGCGATCGGGGGGCAGGCAGAATACTCCTAAAGAGAGTTTCGTTAAGTGACACCGTCACTTAACGAGTGAACGGCATAAACTATTTGCTGAGTGCAGCGCGAACCTTCCGCACCCGCAGCGAGGTGCTGATAATGCAGAAAGCGGCCACCAGGGTCAGCATCAGCCCCAGCGCCAGCATCGCCTGAAAGCCAAAATTTCTGAACAGGATCAGCCCGACAATACCCCCGGTAATAAACGAGAAAAGGGTGGTGAGATGGGTTGTCAACTGGCTTCGTTGTGCGGTCGTATCTTTGGAGAAATCCCGGCGTAGCATTGCCACCACCACGGAGGCCAGCGCAATGCCTGCGTCGGTTAAGGTGCCGGTAATGTGAGTGGATCTTACCCGGCCGCCGGAAAGTTGGGTGGAGGTGGAATTATGGATCCCCATCAGGCCGCAGAGAAAAACAATAATTTCCCGATTGGTGGTGAGAGTATGGAAATACATTTCGTACAGGGAGACACCAGCCAGCAATAACCCTTCAATAAACAGAACCTGACAAAAAATGAGCCGCACATTGTGAATGAGGCCCCATAAAACAATAATCCGCGCAATAATTGCCCCCGACACAAACGACAAAATAAGGGTGGCAAAGAAAATAATATCGTTCAGATCCGTTGAGGAGACTTCGCTGGATAACTGTGAGGTGTTGCCGGTCATATGGGAAGGAAAAAAGCCGAAGGCCCCCAATGCAATAGCATTCAGCAATCCTGCGGAAGTCGCCAGCCAGAGGGCAAGCCGGCGATCCTCCTGATGCGTTCGTTCTTTCTTGAGTTTAATCAGCAAAGAATACCTCCGGTTTGAGCTTTGCCTGAATCATCAGGCTAGCAAAGCGAATTCCTGGGTTGTCCAGGATAGTGCTTAATTATTACGGCACCGGAGGCCTGTGTAGATTTCGTAATTAATTAAAATAACCTTGATAAGAAAGTGATTATTAAGCATCAGGCGCGCCATGCTCACAACATGCCATTATTCCCGTGGCGTAAAAATGCTTCACGCTGATTTAAACGTTCAAACCAGGCCTCGATGGCGGGCACCTGCGGGTGCTCAAAGGGCGTCATCTTCCAGCGGTTCACCGACAGCCCCAGCACCACGTCGGCCAGGGTAAAAGTCTCGCCCGCCACCCAGGCCCCGGTGCGTTGCAGCTGCTGTTCAAGGATCATGATGTGGTGGTTCCACTCCGTAATCCCCGCTGCAATTCGCTCAGGATCGTTAAAGTCCGGGTTTTTGCGTCCCAGCGCCGGAAAGACGTAGCGCCAGGCGTTGTTGAATTCGGTCGCCTGCCAGTCCATCCAGCGCTCAATATTGGCGCACGCCCGCGGATCCGCAGGAAGCAGGTCGTCGCGCCCGGCTTTGCGCACCAGATAGCGGCAGATAGCGTTGGATTCCCACAGCACAAAGTCGCCGTCGATCAGCACCGGCACCATGGCGTTCGGGTTCAGCGCGCGGAAGGCGTCGGTCTCCGTTGAGGCAAAGCCGCTGCCGTAATCTTCCTGCAGATAGTCCAGACCCGCTTCTTCGCAGGTCCAGAGCACTTTGCGCACGTTGATGGAGGTGGTTTTGCCGAGGATTTTTAGCATGGTGCAGGTGTCCTTTTTATGAATGTTTAAGAACAATACAGCAGTTGTGTAAGGAGTTTAGGGCAAATTCTGGTGGGGAGGGGGTGGCGTGCGGTAAGTAATGGTTTATGTAATAGTGACAAAACAATGGAAGTATTCAGAAAGGAGTAACAATGAAAAAAGTGTTGGGATTATTATGTGTATTACTGTTGGCAGGCTGTTCCACCCCCGGTAAACCCGCATTCTATTATCCCTGGACTCAATACCGTACGGGCATTGATATCAACCTCCCCAAAGAGCCTAAATATATTGATTCCTTTCACGGGACGTTACGTCAGGACGATGATGGCGAGTATGCCCAGATCGTGGTCTATAACGGCGGCAATGCCGTAACCCAGTTCGGTTATGTCACCAAATACACCCTTGAAAACTGGATTAACTACTATTCCGGATTCCTGAAGTGGGACCCCAAAGATACGGGAGCGAAAACCAGATTCACGGTTCCGGATACAGGATCGCTGACGCGCAAAGAGTACGATATTGAATATCGAGTTGTTCAGGGCAAAAAGCTTTTTATCATCAACAAACACAGTTCTGATGCCCTGTTCACCGACTTTTCCGAAATGTCGATGGATGAAGCTAGCGTGACAAAAGCGCTGGATATCTACGAAAACCTGAGAACAGTTCTCCGGTAATCTGGCGGATTGCCCATCCACGACGATTTCTGCAGGATGGGCAATTCATCAAGACTCTACTCCCCGTTAAACTGAACAGCGTTAACAGCATAAAAGGTAAAAGGCGCAAAATGAGTGAAGATCTTTATCTCTGTTTCATTCCCCCGCTGGTTCAGTTGATCATCAGTGCTCATGATAAAAAAGGAAGCCAGCTTACCCGTGAAGAGGTGGAATCCATCAGGGATTCGGGGACATGCATTGCACTTCCAGCGGACAGCGCCCGCAGTTTGGCAGAGGAAAGAGGGTATAAAGATTTCAACCCTGAAAAAGTCTGGGACGAATATCTTCACTATTTAAATGAGACGACGTAGTACCATGCCCAACGACCCTTATTGTTGGTCATATAAACGGCAGTTAAAAACGAAGCCCGGACGTTAATCATTACCGCACAAGCAGATCCCGCCAGTCTGGATTATTAATTTTTCGGGAATAGGGCAGCATCGCACGATCAATCAGCTCGAAGAACTCTGACTCCTGCATCCTTACTGCTTCGCTTGTGCCAGGCCCCTCCCATTCATCAAAGAGATGCCAGTAAAGCGATTTCAGAGTATCGACCACCGCCACGAAAATCTTTACGTCAGGTTCGAGCCAGTGACACACCAGAAAATTCATTTTCTGTTCGGCATCCTGAATGGACGTGCACTGAGAAAGTTGACGCATAAAGAGCCTTATCCAGATCAGGGCCGCATCTTTTAGCGGCGGCAGGTCTATCTGCCGCTCTGCCATATATCGTGACAAATAGAGTTCAACCTCGTCCCGTTCAGGGCGCTCATCAAACCCCAGTGACGCGAGGATTAATAGCGTCTCCGACTCACTTCCCTGGGTGAGTTGATCTTCAGCCCATGCAACGATCAGACGGTCCAGATCGTCGTGGAGAAAGGGATATTTCCGTGAGAAAACCAGTAGCCCGAGCAGGTCAATGAGTGTGTACTGAGATGGCATCTGACATTCCCTATCCTGAATGGTTTACATGAACCCTGGCCGAGCCTCATTTCTGAAGCCGTCAGTGATGAACCTGTTACCCTTTGATTTTACGTCGCAAGCGATACTCTGTAGAACAGGTTTTTGTAGCAATTTTTTAACAAAATGCCCGTAAGGGATTGTTTGAACGGAGGCAACCCGATAACATCCGCTCTTTCGGATAAAGAAAATGTCTGTTACCGATTCACTTCTCGCTTTCTCCTTTGCTGCACTCTTGCTTACCCTCACGCCTGGCCTGGATACGGCACTCATTCTTCGAACCGCCTGCGCTGAAGGGGGTAAAAAAGCTTTTCAGGCCGCTCTTGGCATTGATGCGGGCTGTTTTATCTGGGGAGCGCTTGTCGCGCTCGGTCTGGGCGCACTGATGGCGGTTTCAGCGCTCGCCTATACCGTCCTGAAAATCTGCGGTGCGGCTTACCTTTGCTGGCTGGGCCTGCAACTCCTGATGCGCCCCCGATCGTCTTTCAGTCAGGGGGCGGGCAATACCACGGCTCACGGGAACTGGTTTGTTAAAGGCATGCTCGGCAACGTACTCAATCCCAAAATGGGCATTTTTTATGTGTCGTTTTTACCGCAGTTTATCCCCGCCGGGCATTCACCCGTGCTCTGGACATTTATCCTTGTCGGCATTCATGTTTTGATCGGCACCCTGTGGTCCGTCACGCTTATTCTGTCCACGCACTTCGCATCCGGTATCCTGAGAAAACGCCGCGTCATCAGCGCCATGGATCGTGCAACCGGAGGACTCTTTCTCTGCTTTGCCGCCAAACTGGCATTCAGTAGTCGATAACGGAGCGGGAGTCAGGGAGTAAAGTGAGCGCGATGCGCGGAGAAATTGTGGCCCATCCTCGGGCAATGGCTTGAGAGTCAATGTCAGGTTAATCCTTAATCGCGCTTTTGCCTGAAGTTAACCAGGTCAACAGCACCGCGCTCAGCAGCAAAATCCCGCTCAGCGCAAAGGTGCTTTGCCAGCCCAGGTTATCAAAGACCATCCCCCCAACCGTTGAGCCCAGCGCAATCGAGAGCTGGATCACCGCCACCATCAGCCCGCCGCCGGCTTCTGCATCATCGGGCAGAGTACGGGCGAGCCATGTCCACCATCCCGTGGGTGCTGCAGTTGCCAGCAGACCCCAGAATCCCAACAGCAGGGCGACGATCCAGAGGCTCTGGCCGGTGAGGGTTAACAGCCCGGCGATGGCGGCCATCAGGAGCGGAATCGCCATTAACGTCAGGTAAAACCGGGCGTTCAGGAAGAAGGCAACGATTAGCGTGCCAACAAACCCCGCGATACCGATGGTGAGCAGGATCAGCGATAAGCCGGAGGCGCTGACGTGGGTAACGGTCTCGAGAAAGGGCCGCACGTAGGTAAACAGCGCAAACTGGCCCATAAAGAACAGGCCGCAGGCCAGCAGGCCGATGGAAACGACCGGCAGACGGAACAGGCGGAAGAGGGTGCCGCGTGAGGTCCGGCTCTTGTTCCCTTGCATGTCGGGCAGGCTAAACCACTGCCAGATAAACGCCGCGATCGCCACCGGGACCAGGCACAGGAAGGCTCCGCGCCAGCCGATGGTGGCCCCGAGATAGCTACCGAGCGGAGCGGCGACCACCGTCGCCAGGGCGTTACCGCCGTTGAAAATTGCCAGCGCCCGGGAGACCTGATGCTGCGGCACCAGGCGCATGGCCGTCGCCGCAGACATCGACCAGAAGCCACCGATGGCGATCCCAATCAGGGCGCGCCCGGCCATATAGACCAGGTAGCTGGAGGCAAAGGCGATAATCAGGCTCGATATCGTCATCAACAGCGTCATGCCCAGCAGGAGAGTTTTACGGTTCATATTCCCGGCAAGATGCGACAGGCTCAGGCTGGTCAGGACCGCCAGCGCGCCGGAGATGGCAATCCCCTGGCCTGCGAGACCCTCCGTCACGCCCAGATCGCCGGCAATGGGGGTCAGCAGGCTGACCGGCATAAACTCCGATGCAATCAGGACAAATACGCACAGGGTCATGGCGAAAATGCCGCCCCAGTACGCGCGTTGGTTATGTTGTGATGTTTGGCTCAGTGTGGACATAGTCAGATTTCACGAGGGGAAAACAGCGCCACCTGCCGGGACAGGTGGCTGAGAGGTTACTTCAGGCTGGTTTTGAAGAACTGCCCGAACTGCGCAAAGGGGATCTTACCGGCGACGTTGTCGTACAGATCGACATGGTTAGCGCCCGGGACGATCACCAGCTCTTTCTGTTTGCTGCCGACGGCGTTGTACGCATCTTCAGCAAAGTAGCGTGAATGCGCCTTTTCACCGGTCACGATCAGCGTCGGGATGCTGATCTCGTTGGCGTAGCTCAGCAGCGGCATATTCATAAACGACAGCGGCATCGTCGCGGTCCATGCCCCGGTGGAGTTCACGGAACGCTCATGGAAGCCGCGCGGCATCCGGTAGTAGTCAAAGAACTCTTTCAGCACCGGATGCGGATCGGCTGGCAATGCCTCCGGCAGAATACGTTTCGCCGCGCTCACGTTGCCGTTCTGGTCGACATTAATATCGTGGCCGCCGTGGGCGAAGGTGCCGTTTTCAGCATCCTTCCAGCGCTGTTCGTTCAGGTATTGCAGGACCGCATGGCGATCGGCCGCAGAGTAGCGGTCTTTGCCATCGCCCACGCCGTGACCCATCGCCCGGCTCATGTCGTACATCACGCTGGTGGCGACCGCTTTGACGCGGGTGTCCATGGATGCTGCGTTCAGCGCCATCCCGCCCCAGCCGCAGATGCCAAGGATGCCGATGCGGTTGCGATCCACCTCTTTCTGTAAGCCCAGGAAATCTACCGCCGCGCTAAAGTCCTCGGTGTTGATGTCTGGCGAAGCGACGTTACGCGGCTGGCCGCCACTTTCGCCGGTGTAAGAGGGGTCGAAGGCCAGGGTCACAAAGCCCTGTTCAGCCAGGGTCTGAGCATACAGGCCGCTGGATTGCTCTTTCACCGCGCCAAACGGCCCGCTGACCGCAATCGCCGCCAGCTTGCGATCGCCCCGGTCTTTCGGCAGGTAAAGATCGGCCACTAAGGTGATCCCGTAGCGGTTCGGGAAGGAGACCTTGCGGTGATCCACTTTGTCGCTCTCGGCGAAGGTTTTGTCCCATTTCGCGATCATCGAAACGGGCGCGTTCGGATTGGTGGTATCTGCGTAACTCATTGTCGTCACTCCACTTAAGGATGCGCACAGCAGCATCGCGACTGTCATTTTTCGGGCAAGTGTTTTCATAAGAGGCACCGGGCTGTGTTGTTGTGTGGAGCCCAGTATAGTTAGCAGAAATAATGCTGATTAGAGGGTGAAAGCTGCTAAGATTCATACCATATTGTTATGAATGGGTGAGGGGGACGGTGATGGCGAAGCGGGAAAACTATAACGAGCTGTACCTGTTTATGCAGGTGGCGCGGGAGGGCAGCTTCACGGCTGCCGCGCAGCGGCTCGGGCTGGCCCAGTCAGGGATCAGCCGCTCGGTGCGCGACCTTGAAGAGCGGCTGGGCGTGCAGCTGCTGGTGCGCACTACCCGCAGGCTCTCATTGACTCAGGCCGGTGAGCAGCTCTACCAGACTACCCAGTCCGGGTTTGCCGCCCTGGATACCGGGCTCGCCACCCTGGCGCATTACCGCGATACCCCCTCCGGCACGGTGCGCATTAATGCCAGCCAGCACGCCATCGATAAATGTCTCCTGCCAAAGCTGGCGGTATTTAAGCAGCGCTACCCCGATATCCGGCTGGAGCTGATGAACGAGAGCCGCTTCGTCGACATCATCGCCGAGCGGTTCGATGCCGGTATCCGGCTGGGGCCGGAAGTCGGTCAGGGGATGGTCGCGGTGCGCATTACGCCCGATATGGAGATGGCGGTGGTCGGCACGCCCGACCATTTACGCCGTTACGGTTTTCCCCAGACGCCAGCGGATTTAGCGGCCCATCCCTGCATTGCCTACCAGTTTGCCGACGGCAGTCTCTACCACTGGGAGCTGGTTCAGGATGGCAAAAGCATCACCCATCGCCCCGAGGGGCAGTGGGCGCTGTCGGACAGCTATATGGAAGCGGAAGCCGCCCGGCTGGGTCTGGGGCTGGCCTATGTGCCGGTCGAGCTGGTGGCGGAGGATCTGGCGCGCGGGACGCTGATCCGGGTATTGCAGAACTTCAGCCTGCGGATGGACGGGCTGTTCCTCTACTACCCTCATCGCAACGTATCACCCGCTCTGCGCGCGGTGATTGATACCCTGAAAATCTGAAGTTACTTGCAGACCGGGCAAGCGCAGCACCCCCGGCGGCGCGGTCCGCCTACCTGGCGCGTGGGCCGTCGCCGGACTCACGCGACCAGGCTATAAAGAGATTCCCATGATCCTGAGCACGCTCTGCTGCGAAGCCGTAGTGAAAAGGGTGTTTTTGATGTGCGCCATGCCCTGTTTATTGTAGAAGTGACAAGCGCGTTGATTCTGTTCAAGCACCTCCAGCCATAAAAATGTGGCGCCATTTTCCCGGGCACGCGTTTTGATCGCCTCAAACATAATCTGGCCATAGCCTCGACTTGTCTCAGCCGAATCAAAGTACAGCTTGTTAAGCAGCACCCCTGAAATATCCGTATCGGGGATGCGGCTTTCAGCGGTCACTTTTGCAAAACCAATCGGGCGATCGGTCTCTGCCACATACCAGCACACACTGCGGTCTTGCAGGCTCTTCTCAAGCACGGGCAGAGAATATTCAGCAGTTAAAAACTGGTTCAGTTCCGGTTCTGATACCCACAGATGTTTAAAGTGGGCGCGATAGATGCTGTTACCCAGTTCACTCAGTAACCTGGCATCCGCCAGGGTTGCTTGCCGCATGTGTAATGTCATTCACTTAATCCTGTTAATCAGACCGCCTTTATTCATAAGCAAACCTGGTCTAATTGCAATCGCTTCCTGATAACAACAGAGAAGAAAAAATCGCCAAATATGCAAGTACAGGCTAGATTGAACTCATACACAACTGGTATGACCACATCAATAAGGCTCAAGAATGAATGCAATAATAATACCCGTCAATGAAGGCGGGTTTCTGGCTGCCACGATATGGGAAAGAAGCGATGCCAAAGCGGTGGTAATCCTTCACCCGGCAACGGCGGTGGTGCAGGCATTTTATAAGGGATTTGCCGAGTACCTTTTTAACCAGGGATTCAGCGTTCTCACTTACGATTACCGGGGAACGGGGCGTTCAAAGTCAGGAAATATGCGTCACTCCCGCGTCTCAATGTCAGACTGGATCGAGCAGGACGTCGGATGCATAACCGCCTGGGCTCAGACGCATTTCCCCGGACGTCGTCTGCTGGCGGTTGGCCACAGCGTCGGCGGGCATGCCGTTCTGCTTTCGTCAGCCACTCACGCCCTGCAGGCCGCGGTCATTGTGGCCTCCCATGCCGGTGTGACGAGCACCATCAAACAAACGGCAGAGAAGGTGCGCGTCTGGTGCTTATTGCGTGTTCTGGCCCCGGCTCTCTGCCAAATCTTCGGCTACATGCCCGCACGACGCCTCGGCCTGGGCGAAGATTTACCCGCGCCGGTGATGCGTCAGTGGGGGCGCTGGAGCGCATTGCCGGGTTATTTCTACGACGATCCAGACTGGAACGCCCGCCAGCGGGCAAGTGAGATAACGTTACCGGTGCTGGTAATGGGTTTTGATGACGACCCCTGGGCTAACCCTGAGGCCATCGCGCGACTGATGGAGCCCGTGCAAAATGCCAGAATTGAACGCCGTGAGATACGGCGCGCCGATTATGGCCTGCCGGCCATTGGCCATATGGGTTTTTTCCGTGCGCGATGCGCGGAGAAACTATGGCCCGTTGTCGGGCAATGGCTGGAGAGTCACTGCCCGGCTACTAAAGTTCAAGCGCAGCAACGATAGAGGCTTCTATTTTCTCCGGGGTAGAGAGCGGTGCAAAACGCTTGAGGGGTTTACCGTCGCGGCCAATCAGGAACTTAGTGAAGTTCCACTTGATCCGCCCGCCCAGCACGCCGGGCAGCTCCTGTTTCAGGTAGCGAAACACCGGGTGCGCGTTGGGGCCGTTGACCTCCACTTTCCCGAACATCGGGAAGCTCACGCCGTAGTTAATCTGACAGGTCTGGGCAATGTCGTCGGCACTGCCCGGTTCCTGCTTACCGAACTGGTTGCAGGGGAAACCCAGCACCACCAGCCCCTGAGCGGCGTACTTTTTGTAGAGCATTTCAAGGCCTGCGTACTGGGGCGTGAAGCCACAATGGCTGGCGGTATTCACCACCAGAACCACCTTACCCGCATAGTCGGCCATTGAGATGTGCTCGCCACGCAGGCTGGTGGCCGTCAGCTGATGAAAAGGGGTCATGTGGGAAACCTCACTCCGCTACCAGCCACATGTCGGCCTCGTCAAACATCTCTTCCAGCATGCGGTTCAGCTTCTCCCGATCGCTTTTGCTGGCATCGCTGTTCAGGCCGTTCGCCTGCATCGGCTTAACCCTCACCTCGGCGTCCGGAAAGATCCGGTGCACGCGAGTGGTCAGTTCGGCCAGGATGATCTCCCTGGCGCCCGGGAGTCCCGCCACATTTCTTTTGTCGTAAACCAGTTCAACGAACATCACACACACCTTTAGATACTGTTTTAATGTACAGCATTCTTACCGGGGGAATGAGATCTGTCAACTGCCGCCCGCTTTGCAGGCGGCAGGGAGTGGTTATCAGAACAGAACCGAGTAGTTCAGGCCGAAGGTACGACCGCGACCTTTATAGGTATAAAGGTTCTCAGCCCCATAGGTTGGGCTGTAGAGACCCGGTGCGCGCTGTCCCCATGCGGTGGTGTAGTCTTCATCCAGCAGGTTTTCGACGCTAAAGCTCAGCTTGCCCACCGGCAGCAGGTAACTGCCGATGAAGTCCGCGGTGTTATAGCCATCAATGTGCTTACCGGCTTCGTCAGACACATCAAACGTCTGCGTACTTTGCAGGCGCAAGGTCCAGTCGCCCGGTGCCCAGGTGACCCATGCGCTCATCTTGGACGGGCTGGCGCTGTCGACCGTCAGCTTCTCCCATTTCCCGTCGACGCGGGTTTCCGATTTGATGATGTTGAAGTTGGTACCCGTGCTCCATGCGCTGTCGGTGAAGAAATAATCCACCTGGCCTTCAACGCCATAGATACGACGCTCATCGTCTTCGACGTTGATGGTCATGTCGCTTTTGTTGATGTTGATGGTCTTGTCGGAGAGAGAGTAGTACCCGGCGATCTGCGTGCGCAGGTTATCTCCGGTGTAACGCCAGCCCAGCTCGTAAGCATCAACTTTGATCCCGTCGAGTTTCGAGTCGTTGACGTTAACGCTGTTGACCAGACGGTAATGGCCGTTTACCAGCTGGTAGGTGCCGGAACCGTAATATTTCGCCAGATCCGGGATCTCAAAGCCCTGGGAGAAGTTAAACCACAGCTGCTGGCGTTCAGTCAGATGACCCAGAATACCGGCATTGAACAGCAGGTTGTTGTAGTCAGTCTTTCCGCCCGGTACCGCGTCCGCCGAGGTGGCTTTGCCGGTGGCAATACCCTGCTGTTGGGCGTAGCCAATAAAGTCGTCGACCTTGTTTTCGGTGTACTGATAGCGCACGCCGCCGCTCAGGGTGATGGCGGAGAAGTCGTAGCTGGATTGCAGGAACGGGGCGAGGTTGGTGATGCTGTAGCCCGGATAGCGTCCGATGTTATAGGCGTTATCCAGCTTCATGCCGCCGCTGGCCGCCGCTTTGCTGAGGTCGAAAAATTGCTGATTGGCGTCGAAGGTTTCATGCTCCGCATCGACACCCCACGTCAGCGTCAAATCATCCAGCGGTTTGCTGTTGAGGGTGAGCTTGCCGCCGTAGAAGTCAGTTTTTTGCTGCGATGCGCCAATGCTGGTGACCCGGCCACCGGAAAGGGTAGGGAAGGGATAAAACGTCAGGCTCTCATCGCGATAATAAATCTGGGCGAGCAGATCCTGGCCCCAGAAATCGGTATTGGCATATTGCAGGTTGATCAGGTGACGTTCGGTGCCAGGGATACGGTCGGAGTCGAGATTATTTTTGTTGTAAGCGTTGCCGGAACCCGTCACTGCCGAGAAGTTCTCGCCAAGGTAGAGGCCGTGCTTACCGTCGGATTCGCTTTTGTAGTACTGCGTGGTGAGCTGCAGCTGCTGGTGATCGTCGATATTCAGCGTGCCGGTGCCCATCACGTCCAGACGGTCAGAGTATTGCAACCCGGTCTGGGTGTTATCAATGATCACTTCGTCGCCGTTGCCGTCGTACCAGCCGCCAAAGCGCTGATAGGCCACCGACAGTCGTCCGGAGGCGTTATCGTTGCCGCCGCTGACCGCCGCCGCGACGTTCTCGTCATTATCGTTATGGCTGTTGAACCCGGTTTTCAGACCGGTCTGGAACTCGACTTCCGTTTCCGGCTGCCCCTTTTTGGTGACGATATTGATTAAGCCGCCGGTACTGCCGCCGCCATACAGGGAGGTTGCGCCGGAGATCACTTCAATGCGCGAGATATTAAAGGGATCGATAGAGTCCAGCTGGCGGCTGTCGCTGCGTGAAGAGTTTAACCGCACGCCGTCAACCATCACCATCATTGAACGACCGCGCATATTCATGCCGTAGTTGGTACGCCCCTGGCCGCTGACGTCCATACCGGGGATCAACTGCGCCAGCACCTCTTTGAGCTCTTTGCCCCCCTGAACCTGCTGTTCAATGTCAGCCTGTTCAATAACCCAGGTGGTCTGGGCCATGTCAGTAATGCTGTGGTTGGTTCGGCTGGCGGAGACCACCAGCGACTCTTCTTTTTGGCCTTCAGCCGAGGCATTAGCGGCTAACATCATTAACAAACAAGGGTTTAAAGCCCAGAGGTGACGCGCTTTCATTATTGTGATCATCCTGATTTTTCGAGGTAGTCGTGGCGTTGAAGCCCCGTACCGCAAGAACATCACCTTCGCAGGTGATAATGATTGTCAAGATGATATGAATTATCATTAAAATGTAAACAGGTATTGCTAAAAAAATATTTCCATAATGGCATGATTTTGATGGGGTTTTCTGGGGGCGGGCAGGAAGGCCTTAACCGAGCGAACAGGGGAAACTCGACGGCATTTTCTTTCCTCCTGTATAAGGATGCGCTACTCTCACAATGCGTTTGCCACCCTAAGGTTAAAAATGAAAAAAATAACGCCAGACTACACCCCTGTTGATTTATCTCGCTGGGCAAGGAAAGAGCATTTCGAGGTATTTCAGTCTTTTGCTCAATCAACATTTAACCAGACTGTGCAATTAGATATTACCGCGCTGCTAAAACATATTAAGCAGGTGGGCTGGAAATTTTATCCGACAATCATTTTCCTTATTTCTAAGATCGTAAATAGTCATTCCGAATTCCGGATGGCGATGAAGAACGATGAGCTGGTCATTTGGGATGAAGTTTATCCAAGCTATACCGTTTTCCATAATGAAACGGAGACCTTTTCCTGCATATGGAGTCAGTACGACGGCAATATCCATCACTTCCAGAACGTTTATTCAGAAGATACTGCGCGCTATGGTAATAACCTTGCTTACTGGCCCAAGGGTGAGTCTCCAGAAAATATCTTTTTTGTGTCAGGTATTCCCTGGGTAAGCTTTACCAGTTTTGATATCAACGTGGCTAATATGAAGAACTTTTTCTCCCCGATGTTCACGCTGGGGAAATATTACCACCAGGATGGGAAAGTATTGTTGCCGCTCGCCGTTCAGGTCCATCACTCCGTGTGCGATGGGTTCCATGTGGCAAGGTTGATCAACGAATTACAGGCGCTGTGTGATGACATTGAGCACCTCTAGTAAAACTGACATGAAAACTGCCAGAGTCCTTCCGCAGATCTGTGAAAGTAGCCGATACCATTATCGGCCCACATCCAGTTAACTTTTTCTTCTGACCCAACCTGAAATCTGTTTCTGCGCATATTGACATTCACTCGGTACGTTACCTCAGCAACCAGAGTCAACCCTAAATATGGTGGTGGTGCACCCTACCTTCATCGCGTTAGTCTGACTGCGTCAACAGGATCACAAAAACAAAGCTCTTTTAAAATGAGCTGGCTTAAACAGGACGATTTAATGCATACCCCAAATATTCGTGCAATGCTCGGAGGCGCTTTTTTATTGATGTCTGTCTTAATCCCAATATCCAGCGCTCAATCTCTGTCCATATCATCAGAACATCCGAATTTGCAGTCTATGTCCGTTGAGACGCAAGGCTCAGGAACGGATGTCATATTGATCCCAGGGCTGGCGTCATCTCGCGCAATCTGGGCCGATTTAGCATCAGATCTACAGTTGAGCCATCGCGTTCACATTTTAGAACTCGCGGGCTTTGCAAATACACCTGCTATGTCCAACCGGGACGGGAAGGTCATCGCGCCGGTAGTTGACGCTATCGCTGAGTACATCCGCACCCAACACCTCAAAGCGCCGGCGATCGTTGGCCATTCTCTTGGCGGGGAGATTGCCCTGATGCTGGGGGCACGGCATCCTGACCTGGTCGGTCGCTTAATGATTGTCGATGCTTTGCCGTTCTATACGTTAATGCTTGACCCTGCGGCAACCAGCGAAACAGCGTCCCGCCATGCCGGTGCCACAAGGGACTGGATGCTGGCGCAATCGCCGGAAGAATTTATCGCCTTTCAGAAAACATCCATAGCCCGCTTAGCTAAGACCGAGGCGGTGAGGCCTGCGCTGGTGGCTGCCGGGCTCAGTTCCGATCGTAAAACCATTGCAGATGCTGTATATGAATTGATGGTTACCGATTTGCGCCCCGAGCTTGGCCGTATCAGAGCACCGATTGAAGTCGTTTATGCGTATGACGCCTTATTCGGCGTGCCTGCATCCAATGTGGATGAAATGTACCGTCGAGCCTATATCGCTGCGCCAGATATCCATTTCACGCGAATTGATGACAGTTTTCATTTTATCATGCTTGATCAGCCAGAACGGTTCTCCAGCGCGGTTGAGTCTTTCTTAAATAAATAAGGCATGCTTATCCTGTTCCTTCCAGAGCACCACTACAGTGCACCCATCCCGCACCTCTTCACCAAAACGGTGAAACCCAACCCTCGCCATTCTACAACCCCCTAATAAACCTCATTAAAATATCCTGGCACACCCTTTGCAACCACCACAAGCGAAGGGCAGCACCACACAACATGAAAATAGCTGGCTAGGGTTCCGGTTCACTTTGGTGAACGACTGGTCCAAGAGCTGGCGACCTCTGAGAGGTTACACGGCGGGACAAAAGCCCGGGAGACAGCAGCACCAGACGGTGTCGCGCTGCCCCCTTATTTTGTGCCACTCAGAGGTCAAGCATGAAGAAAACGCCATTACTCCGCTCTCTTATCCTGTCGCTGGCGATGCTGGTCAGTCTTCCTGGCGTTGCGGCCGTCAAAAAAGAGTTCAACGTCTGCTGGACCATCTACGCAGGCTGGATGCCCTGGGGCACCATCAGCACCAGCAAAATCATCGATAAATGGGCCGATAAGTACGGCATCAAAATCAACGTTCTCCAGCTCAACGACTACATCGAATCCATCAACCAGTACACCGCCGGCCAGTTCGACGGCTGCACCATGACCAACATGGACGCGCTGACCATTCCGGCGGCGGGCGGGGTGGACTCCACGGCGCTGATCCTCGGCAGCTACTCAGAGGGCAACGACGGCGTGGTGATGAAAGGTGAGGGCAAAACCCTGACCGACCTCAAAGGCATGAAGATCTATCTGCCGGAGCTGTCCGTCTCCCACTATCTGCTGGTGCGCGGGCTGGAGAAAGCCGGGCTGGCGGAGAAAGACGTCACCGTGGTCAACACCTCCGATGCGGATATCGTCTCGGCCTTCGCCACCCAAAACGTGCAGGCCGCCGTGGCCTGGAACCCGCAGCTGTCGGTCATCAAGGGCACGCCGAAAACCACTGAGGTGTTCAGCTCCTCGCAGGTGCCGGGTGAGCTGATCGACATGATGGTGGTCAACAGCGAAACCCTGAAGGACAACCCGGCGCTGGGCAAAGCGCTGACCGGGGCGTGGTACGAGATGATGGGGCTGATGAAAGCCCAGGATGCGAACGCCCTGAATGCGATGGCGGCGGCCTCCGGGACCGATCTCGCCGGCTATCAGGCGCAGCTGAAAACCACCCACCTGTTCTACACCCCGCAGGACAACATCGCCTTTGTCACCTCGGCGGATCTGGCGAAAACCATGCAGCGTGTAGCGGCCTTCTCTTTCGACAAGGGGCTGCTGGGCGACGGTGCCCAGAGCGCCGATTTTATCGGCATGAGCTTCCCGGGCAACCTGACCCGGGGCGATGCCAACAACGTCAAACTGCGCTTTGACGACAGCTTCGTGAAAATGGCCGCCGCGGGCCAGCTGTGATGAGTGACGGAGTCTCCATGCGCCAAATTAATCGCCATCCCACCCCAGGCATGCGGCTGATGCTGGTCATGCTGCCGTTTGTCCTGCTGCTGGCCACCTACTTTTTTGGCTCGGCGGTGCGCCTTGAGGCCAACCCTCAGGACAAGCTGCTGCCCGGCCTGCAACAGATGCTGGATGCGATCTCGCGGATGGCCTTTACCCCGGATAAACGCAGCGGCGAGTACCTGTTCTGGGTCGATACCCTGGTGAGCCTGGCTCGTCTGCTGGTGGGGCTGGGGATCGCCTCACTGATCGGCCTGTGCATCGGCGTCACCGCCGGGGTGTTCCCCCTGTGGCGGGCATCGCTGTCACCGCTGATGACGGTGCTGTCGATGGTGCCGCCGCTGGCGATTTTACCGGTGCTGTTTATCGTCTTCGGGCTGGATGAACTGTCAAAAATCATGCTGATTGTCATCGGCATCACCCCGATGCTGGCCCGGGATCTGGAGCATCGCGCCTGCGAAATCCCGCCGGAGATCCTGATCAAGGCCCAGACCCTGGGGGCCAACAGCTGGACGCTGGTGCTGCGGGTGGTGCTGCCGCAGCTCCTGTCGCGCCTGCTCACCTCCCTGCGCCTGCTGCTGGGTTCCGCCTGGTTATTCCTCATCTCGGCGGAGGCCATCTCCTCGACCGCCGGGCTGGGCTACCGCATCTTCCTCGTGCGCCGCTATATGGCGATGGACGTGATTATCCCCTATGTCCTGTGGATCACCCTGCTGGCGTGGCTGATGGATCTCGCCCTGCGCCAGCTGCACAAAACCTGTTTCCCGTGGGCAGAAGGAGGGAAAGGATGAGTTTTATCACCATCAACAATATCTGGCAGGAGTACGGCGACCATGTGGTGCTGGAGCGCCTGAATCTGCAGATCAACGAGGGGGAGTTCTGCTCGATGGTCGGGGCGTCCGGCTGCGGGAAATCGACCTTTCTGCGCCTGCTGCTCGGGCAGGAGACGCCGAGCCGCGGCTCCATCACGCTCGACGGTAAACCGCTCACCGCCGAGCCGGACAGCCGTCGGGGCGTGGTGTTCCAGCGCTACTCGGTCTTTCCGCACCTCAGCGTGCTGGATAACGTGGCCATCGGCCTTGAACTGCCGCAATCCCCGCTGTTCGGTCGCCTGTTTGGGGCAAAAAAACGCGCCGCCCGTGAGCAGGCCGCACAGATGCTGGAGAAGGTCGGTCTCGGCCACGCGTTGAACAAATATCCCGCCCAGCTCTCCGGCGGCATGCAGCAGCGCCTCGCCATCGCCCAGGCCTTTATCATGCAGCCCCGCGTGCTGCTGCTGGACGAACCCTTTGGCGCGCTGGATCCTGGTATCCGCAAAGACATGCACGCGTTGCTCTTACAGCTGTGGGGCGAAACCCGCATGACGGTGTTTATGGTCACCCACGATCTCTCCGAAGGCTTCAACCTCGGCACCCGCCTGCTGGTGTTCGACAAGGTGCGCCTCGATCCGCAGGCCCCGAACGCCTACGGGGCGCGCATCACCTACGACATTCCGCTCAACGAGACACGGCTCTCGGCGTTGAGCGGTTTGGCTCCCGACAACGTTTATGCCTTAAGGGGTTAACACTATGACGACGACTTTACGTGACGAGATCCTGCCGGGCGGCGGCCACCTCTCCTTTGTGCTCAAGCGCGGGCAGATCCTGCGCATGACCGACCTTGAGGGCGGGGCGAACGTCAGCCTGATGATGCTCAACCCGCACCAGAAGAGCGAGCGCCTGAACCTGCCGGACACCCTCAAGGGCCAGCACACCGCGCGCCTCACCGCCGGACACTGCTTTTACTCCGATATGGGCCGGGTGCTGGCGGGCATTACCGCCGATACCAGCGGCTGGCACGATCCTTTTGGCGGCGTGCTCAACGCCGCCGAAGTGACGGAGAAATACGGCCAGGGGCGCTATCAGGAGCTGCGCAACGGCTTCTTCCGCAACGGCACCGACAACCTGTTGGTGGAGATGGGCAAATGGGATCTCAACCTTGAAGACCTGCTGATGGTGGTCAACTTCTTCAGCAAAGTGACCGTGGATGACCAGGGCCAGTTCAGCTTCCACCGCGACCACTCCCGGCCCGGCAGCTACGTGGAGCTGTACGCCCCGATGGATGTGCTGATGGTGATGACCGCTCTGCAACATCCGATGGATCCTTCCACCGAGTATGCCCCGCGCCCGGTGCAGCTGAGCTGGCGGCAGGCGGAGGACGAGAAGGGGGCCATTAACGCACTCCTCACGCGCCCGGAAAACGACCGCGCCATGACCAACACCCAACTTTTCGCCCTGTAAGGAGCCGCAAGATGACTAATGTCCGCGAAAAACAGCCCCAGGAGGCGACCTTCCGCCACGTGATCCCGGCTGGCGAGCCTTATCTGTTTGAAGTGAAAAAGGGCCAGACCCTGCGCCTGCTGGATCTGGAGGGCAACCAGGCGGTGGATACGCTGTTTTACAGCGCCGATAACCCGCGCGAGCGCTACGACGCCCAGCGTACCCTGCGCCGGCAGAACAAGGCGTATCTCACCAGCGGCAGCGTGCTGTATTCCAACCTCGGCAACCCGCTGCTGACCATCGTGGCCGACACCTGCGGGCGGCACGACACGCTCGGTGGGGCCTGCGCCCAGGAGAGCAACACCGTGCGCTACGCCCTGGACAAACGCCATATGCACAGCTGCCGGGACAACTTCCTCTGCGCCTGTCTGCACGACGGTCGTCTGCAAAAGCGCGATATCGGGGCCAACATCAACTTCTTTATGAACGTGCCGGTAACGCCAGAGGGCGGGCTGACCTTTGCCGACGGCATCTCCGCGCCGGGCAAATACGTCGAACTGCGCGCCGAGTGCAACGTCATCGTGCTGATCTCCAACTGCCCGCAGCTGAACAACCCCTGCAACGGCTGGAACCCGACCCCTGCGGAGGTGCTGGTATGGAACTGACGCCAAACCGCTGGCAGCGCCTGCGCCAGATGCTCTATCGCCTGTTTGAAGTGCGCGCCGGACGGATCCTGCCGTAAACGTTTTTTCCCCGTGGACGACCATGCGGTGAGCCAATTTTCGGCGGGACGACCCGCCACGATTGAGTCTGAACTATGTTGACGAAACTCCTGATTGCCAACCGCGGGGCGATTGCCTGCCGCATCCTGCGCACGCTGCGCGCCATGAACATTAGCGGCGTGGCGGTCTATTCCGAGGCGGATATCAGCAGCCTGCATCTGCGCGAGGCCGACGAGGCCCTGAGCCTGGGCGACGGCCCGGCGGCGAACACCTATCTGGTCAGCGACAAAATCATCGCCGCCGCCAAAGCCAGCGGCGCTCAGGCCATCCACCCCGGCTACGGTTTTCTCTCGGAGAACGCCGCCTTTGCCGAAGCCTGCGAGGCCGCGGGGATCGCCTTCGTCGGCCCCACGCCGGAGCAGCTGCGTCTGTTTGGCCTGAAGCACACCGCCCGGGCACTGGCGAAAGCGCACGGCGTGCCGATGCTGGAGGGCACCGACCTGCTGGCGGACGTGAACGAGGCACTCAAGGCGGCGGAACAGGTCGGCTACCCGGTGATGCTGAAAAGCACCGCGGGCGGGGGTGGGATCGGTATGCGCGTCTGTTATACCGCAGCGGAACTCGATGATGCCTTCGACGCGGTGGTGCGGCTGGGGAAAAACAATTTCAGCGATGCGGGCGTGTTTATTGAGAAGTACATCGAGCGGGCGCGTCATCTCGAAGTCCAGCTGTTTGGCGACGGCAAAGGAGAGGTAATTGCCCTCGGCGTGCGTGACTGCTCGGTGCAGCGCCGTAACCAGAAGGTGCTGGAAGAGACCCCCGCGCCGAACCTGCCGGACGGGATGGCGGACGCGCTCTGTGCGGCGGCAATTAAACTGGGTAAAGCGGTCAACTACCGCAGCGCAGGCACCGTGGAGTTTGTCTACGACAGCGACGCCGCCCGGTTCTACTTCCTCGAGGTAAATACCCGTCTGCAGGTGGAGCACGGCGTCACCGAGCAGGTGTGGGGCGTGGACCTGGTGCGCTGGATGATCGCGCTGGCGGCCGCAACCCTGCCTCCGCTGGCTGAGCTGCACGCTGGCCTGAAACCGGACGGGCACGCCATTCAGGCGCGGGTGTATGCGGAAGATCCGGGCCGTCAGTTCCAGCCTTCGCCCGGCCTGCTCACCGAGGTGGTGTTCCCGGCGGATGACCGCCGCAACCTGCGCATCGACACCTGGGTCGAGTCCGGCTGCGACGTGCCGCCATTTTTCGATCCCATGCTGGCAAAAATCATCGCCTGGCAGCCCACCCGGGACGCGGCCATTGCCGCCCTGCATAGCGCCCTGGGTGATACCCGCCTGTACGGCGTGGAGACCAACCGCAGCTATTTACAGCAGATTTTAACCTTTACCCCGTTCGCCAGCGGCGAGCCCTGGACCCGCTGTCTGGAAGGGCTGCGCTACCAGGCTCATACCCTGGAGGTGCTCAGCCCCGGCACGCAAACCACGGTGCAGGACTACCCAGGGCGCACCGGCTACTGGGCCGTGGGGGTGCCGCCATCCGGGCCGATGGACAGCCGGGCGCTGCGTCTCGGCAACCGCCTGTTGGGCAACGACGACCGCGCCGCCGCGCTGGAGATCACCCTCATCGGGCCGACGCTGAAATTCAACTGCGATGCCCAGCTGGTGGTGACCGGGGCGGAGATCGCCCTGACCCTGGACGGCGAGCCGCTGGAGAACAATCGGGTCTTTAGGGTCTACAGCGGCATGACGCTGCGGATGGGAGATATCACCGGCGACGGCGTGCGCAGCTATCTGTGCCTGAAGGGCGGATTTAACGTCCCGGATTACCTCGGCAGCAAAAGCACCTTTACCCTCGGGCAGTTTGGTGGCCACGCCGGACGCGCCCTGCGTACCGGCGACGTGCTGCACATCTCGCCATTAACCGCGCCCAGCCCGGAGCAGGCGCTGCCCCAGGCCTTGCGTACCACGCTGGCGGCGGTGCGCGAGCTGCGGGTGATCTACGGCCCGCACGGCGCGCCGGAGTATTTCACCCCGGAATACATGCAGACCTTTTTTGCCACCGCCTGGGAAGTGCATTTCAACTCCAGCCGCACCGGCGTGCGCCTGATCGGGCCCAAACCCGAGTGGGTGCGCGACAGCGGCGGCGAGGCGGGGCTGCACCCGTCAAACATCCATGACAACCCCTATGCCATTGGCGCGGTGGATTTTACCGGCGACATGCCGGTGATCCTCGGCCCGGATGGCCCCAGCCTGGGCGGGTTCGTCTGTCCGGTCACTATCATCGAAGCCGATCTGCACGCGGTCGGGCAGCTGAAAGCCGGGGATAAAGTGCGCTTTGTGCCTGTCGACATTGCCACCGCCCGCCGTCTGGCCCAGGCGCAGGAGGCGCAGATCCACAGCCTGCATCCGCAGAACCTGGACTGGCAGCCAGCCGAGATCGCCTCGCCGGTGGTGCTGGAGCAGGGGCAGGCCGATAAACGGCTGGTGGCGCGTCTCTCCGGCGATACCCACCTGCTGCTGGAGATTGGCGATCCGGAGCTGGATCTGGTCCTGCGTTTTCGCGCTCACGCCCTGATGCAGACGCTGGAAGCAAAGGCGTTAAGCGGCGTGATTGACCTGACCCCGGGGATCCGCTCCCTGCAAATTCACTACCAGCCGGAGGCGCTGAACCTGACCGCGCTGCTGGAGGTCATCGCCGGGCTGTGGCAGAGCGTTTGCGAGCAGGATTCGCTGGAGGTCCCGTCGCGCGTGGTCTGGCTGCCGCTCTCCTGGGACGATCCGGCCTGCCAGAAAGCCATCGACAAATACATGACCACCGTGCGTCGGGACGCCCCCTGGTGTCCGAGCAACCTTGAATTTATCCGCCGCATTAACGACCTGGCGAACGTCGACGAGGTCTACAAAACGGTATTCGACGCCAGCTATCTGGTGATGGGGCTCGGGGATGTTTATCTCGGCGCGCCGGTGGCGACGCCGCTGGATCCGCGCCACCGGCTGGTCACTACCAAGTACAACCCGGCGCGTACCTGGACGGCAGAGAACTCGGTGGGGATCGGCGGGGCCTATCTGTGCGTCTACGGCATGGAGGGGCCGGGCGGATATCAGTTTGTCGGGCGCACATTGCAGATGTGGAGCCGCTATCACGCGGTAGAGGATTTCGGCGGTAAGCCGTGGCTGCTGCGCTTTTTCGACCAGATCCGCTTCTATCCGGTCTCTGCCGGGGAGCTGATCACCATCCGTCGCGATTTCCCGCTGGGGCGTTATCCGCTGCGCATCGAGCACACCACCCTGAAGCTGGCAGAGTATCAGCAGTTTCTGGCTGACGAAGCCCAGGGCATTGAAGCGTTTCGCACCCATCAGCAGGGGGCGTTTAACGCCGAGCGTGAGCGCTGGATCGCCAACGGTCAGGCGCATTTCGACAGCAGCGACGTGCTGGCGGAGGAGGGCGAAGACGCTCCGCTCCAGCCGGGACAGGCAGGCATCGACAGCCCGGTCTCCGGCAATCTGTGGCAGGTGAGCGTTGAGCCCGGTCAGCAAGTCCGCGAGGGCGATGTGCTGGTGGTGCTGGAGTCGATGAAGATGGAGATCCCGCTGGTGGCCTCGCAGGACGGGGTGGTCAGCCAGGTGCGCGTCCAGCCGGGCTCCCCGGTACGGGCGGGTCAGTGTGTGGTGGTTCTGGAGAAAACAGCATGATGCATCCTTTTGATTTACGTCTCGACGTACTGGCACAGGCCTACCGCGAGGGCCGCTTCACGCCGCGGGAGGTGATTGCTACCCTGCGCGAGCGGGCGCTGGCGCTGAACCCTGAGTTCAATGCCTTTATTCATCTCCTCACCCCAGAGGAGCTTGAGCCGTACCTTGCTTCGCTGGACAACGCGTCGCCGCAGACCCTGCCGCTCTACGGTGTGCCTTTCGCCATTAAGGACAACATCGATCTGGCGGGGATTGTCACCACCGCCGCCTGTCCGGCGTTTGCTTACCTGGCGGAGCAGGACGCGACGATTGTGGCCCAGCTGATTGCGCTGGGGGCGATCCCGCTCGGGAAAACCAATCTTGACCAGTTCGCCACCGGCCTGAACGGCACCCGCTCGCCCTGGGGTATTTGCCGCAACAGCGTTAACGCCGACTACCCGGCAGGGGGATCCAGCTCCGGCTCGTCCCTGGCCGTGGCGCTGGGGCTCGCCAGCTTTGCCCTCGGCACCGACACCGCCGGAAGCGGGCGGGTACCGGCATCGCTCAATAACCTGGTCGGGCTGAAAGCGACCAAAGGGCTTATTTCCACCGGCGGGGTGGTACCGGCCTGTCGTACCCTTGACTGCGTGACCTTCTTTACCGCCACCGCCGCCGAGGCCAGCCAGCTGCTGGCCCTGACGGCGGTGAAAGATCCGCGCGACGACTACAGCCGCGCCAATCCGGCCTGGAACGGGGCACAGGCGTTCGGCGTTCCAGAAAAAGGTTTTCGTTTTGGCGTGCCGGACCGGCTGGAGTTTCTTGGCTGCGAGGAGATCGAGGCGCTTTATCACGCTGCGAAAAACCGCTTAATAGCCCTCGGCGGCATCCCGGTGCCCCTCGACTTCGCCCCGTTTTTCGCGGCGGCGACGCTGCTGTACGACGGCCCCTGGGTGGCGGAGCGTTATCACCTTGCCGGGAAACTGATCGAGCAGCAGCCGGAGGCGGTGCTGCCGGTGATCCGCGACGTGCTGCGCAAAGCCCCCGGCTTCGACGCGGTGGCGGCCTTTGATGCCCAGTACAAACTCCAGCATTTCAAAACCCTGTGCGACGGGATCATGGCCGATCTGGACTGCGTGTTAACCCCGACCTATCCGCGCCCGGTGACCCTGGCCGAGCTGGCGGAGGAGCCGGTAAAGCGCAATTCCGAGCTGGGCGTTTATACCAACTTTATGAACCTGCTGGACTATGCCGCCGTGGCGGTGCCTGCGGGCTTCATGGCCAATGGCCTGCCGTCAGGGGTGACGCTGTTTGGCCGGGCCTTCACCGATCAGTATCTGCTCAGCCTTGCCGGGGCGTTACAACGTCACCAGCAGCTAGCCCTGCCGGGCGGTCGGCAGATTCAGACCGATGAGCCCGCCGCCGTCGCCACGCACGATCGCCTGTCGGTGGTGGTCTGCGGGGCGCATCTCGACGGCCTGGCGCTGAACCACCAGCTGCGCCAGCGCGGGGCCACCCTCCGCGAGACCACCCGCAGCGCGCCGCACTACCGGCTCTATGCTCTGGCCGACGGGAAACGCCCCGGCATGGTGCGCGACCGCGAACAGGGGGCGGCCATCGCCGTTGAGGTGTGGGAGTTGCCCCACACCGAAGTGGGATCGTTTCTCGCCGGGATCCCGGCACCGCTGGGGCTGGGCAAAGTTGAGCTGGAGGACGGGCGCTGGTTAACGGGGTTTATCTGCGAGGAGTATGGGTTGCAGGGGGCTCGTGATATCACATCGTATGGCGGCTGGCGGGCATGGATCGCCTGATCAATAACGCAAAACTGTCATCTCTCCTGAGCATTTTCTGGGGAGTTTTGCCCGTTTGCTACAGGTGAACAGGTAAACGAAGAAAAAGCGTATTTTCCTGCGTTACAGAGGGGGTAAAGCCATGGTGCAGATAAAACTGTTTTGCCGGGTTTGAAAGGGCATGAACCATCACCGCCCGAACGCCAATATTCTCAGCGACACGGCAGATGCGCAATACTGCATCATGCAGTAAATCTGCGCCAAGGCCTTTGCCGTGAAAACGGGTATCAACAGCCAGTCGCGCCAGAATAATCACCGGGACAGGATCGGGCATATTGCGTTTCAGGCTACCGGTTGCGATGGCATGCGTTACGCTACCGGTAGCAAGCGAGTAAAAACCTACGACTTGTGAAGAGTGCTCCCTGCATACCACAAAAGTCCTGGCTGCACCGAGAGACTGATTTTTTAATCCCCGGTTTCTAATCCATTCATCCAGGACAGCCTCTCCACAGTAGAACTCAGAAAGAATATGGGTTGCATTGAGTGGCGTCGGCGCTGTTATTTTTCCCACTGCGGTTTTCTCGCCAGAAGTGCATCTAAAGCAGGATTCGCCGTCAGGGGTGCATCCAGCATATCGATAAATTCAGCGTATTGCGCATCATTGAGGTTGAACATACGCTGGTCAAGAATAACGTTTTCAGCAGCCTGACAGGCCATTTCCAGTATAAAATCTGTACGGGTTTTATGGAGAATACCGGCTGCTGTATCGATCAGCGCGCGCTGCGCTTCTTTTGCCCGGATGTTGAGCTGAACGTCAGATTTCATAATGTGCTCCTGTATAGCAAATGATATACATATTCTATACCCTTCGTATAGCAATCGCTATACGGAAATCTTTTCAGAAGTCTTAGTTCGACTGAACATGAGCGCAGCCAGTGGGTCGCACTGGCTGCCTGCCGTTAACGGTAAAGCGGCTTCTCCGCCACCGGGATCAGCAACGTGGACTGCCAGTCCGCCAGCGTCAGCTGCGCCAGCTGTCCCAGCGTCTGGTAGAACGGGTGACCCGCGTTATCGACGAACACCGTGAGAAAACGGCTGCTCCACGGCAGCAAATGCCAGGCCAGGAGCTGATCCCGCTCCGCGTTCCGACCGTTTTCCGCCAGCCATGCGGCCAGCAGCAGCAGGGTGCCAAAGTGATCTTCCGGTTCGTTCTGCGCCATCTCAAAGACGATGCCGTTGTCGCGCATCCACTGGCGCAGCGCCAGGGTGGAGTCGCCGAACAGGACAGACTCACGATCCAGCCAGACCGAACCCCATGGCGGTGCAGGCAGTGCCCAGGGGCCGATAAACAGCCGCTGCCAGGCATCGGGGAGCGGTTCGTCAGCCTGCTGGCGCAGGGCGTCGGCGAGGAGAGCTAACTGCCCGGGCGGCAGCGGCCAGTCCTGCTGCCAGTCGCCCTGGGTCAGGGCCGTCACCAGCGGAGCAGCCTGTTCGCTGTCCGGTGCGAAATAAAAGAGTGCGCCCAGTACCCGGGCGGTAAATGCAAAACCTTCATTCATTACTGCATTCCTTGAACGGCGCGGGTTGCCCCGCGCTGACAAATTATCCGGCAATCGCCATACCTACGGTCATATGCAGGCCGTAAAAGACGCCGCGGCCAATAAGTTCTCCGGCTACCACCAGCAGCAGGCCCAGCGTGAGCCCCGGTAAGGTGGGAACCTTACGACGCACCAGCGCGCACAGCCAGCAGCCCAGCCCGGCTGCCAGCAGTATGATACGCCACACCTGCAGGGAACCATAATCCGGTACCAGGGCGTTGGCCTGCTGAACGGAACTGTGGATCGTCCCGAGATCCTGACTTTGCAGAACCACCGTCGCCGCGCTGGCCAGCAGCGCCACCACGGAAATCCCCGCCGCCACATGGGCATTAAAATGCGCCTTCGCCAGCCGCATCAGCAGGGCGGCAAACAGCGGGCCGCCGAGCAGCATCGTCAGGAAGAAATTCAGGGTGGTGTAGCCGTTATGCCAGGTGGGAACCGTATCAATCTGATAGACGCGGGTCATCGCCCAGACAAACACCAGCCCCAGTACCATGCTCAGCACCAGCCAGATCTTGCCCAGCGCTGCGGGCATTTTGCCGAGCACGGCGACCAGCCACCAGAAGCCGCCGACGGCGAAGAACAGCGCTCCGCTGGCAATCTCGTTGCTCAGGCCGGAGGCACCGACCCGATTGAGCGAGTTAAAGGCGCGCAGGGGCGAGCCGAGGTGCAGCACCGAGGCGACAAAACCCACCCCCATCACCAGCCACAAAAAGAACATGCTACGCACCAGGCGGTTGCGCGCCATCGGATCGTGCTCGCGCAGCCAGGCGCCGCCCGCCACAATCAGCGCCCCGGCGACGCACTGACCAAAGACCGTAAAAATAACCAGCGGCCATTCATGCCATCCATTTCCCATCTCACACCTCCTGCGGATTGGCCAGATAGCCGGTGGTATCACCCGTGGGTCGGCTGTTGGCATTGGGTTTTATCACGATACTCGGCTTTGTGAAGTGCGCCGAGGGCAGCGGGGCGACGGCGGCCAGCTTGCCGTGTTTCTTACGCAGCTCCTCAATCGGGCCGAAGTCCAGCGCCCGCAGCGGGCAGGATTCAACGCAGATTGGCTTGTGGCCCTCTGCCACGCGCTCGTGGCAGCCGTCGCACTTGGTCATATGCCCTTTGGCGGCGTTGTACTGCGGTGCCCCGTACGGGCAGGCCATGTGGCAGTAGCGACAGCCGATGCAGACCTCTTCATTCACCACCACAAAGCCGTCCTCACGCTTGTGCATCGCCCCGCTGGGGCAGACTTTGGTGCAGGCCGGGTCCTCGCAGTGGTTGCAGGCAATCGACAGATAGTAGGCAAACACGTTCTGCTGCCAGACGCCGTTGTCCTCCTGCCAGTCGCCGCCCGCGTACTCGTAGATGCGGCGGAAGCTGACGTCCGGAGTCAGGTCCTTGTAATCCTTGCACGCCAGCTCGCAGGTTTTGCACCCGGTGCAGCGGCTGGAATCAATAAAAAATCCATACTGAGTGGTCATCGGTTAATCCTTATGCCTTCTCGATTTGCACCAGATTGGTGTGCTGTGGGTTGCCCTTCGCCAGCGGCGACGGACGGTGGGTGGTCAGGGTGTTCATGCAGGCCCCGTGGTCAACGCGGTCGCCCTGCATATTCGCCTGATGCCACGCCCCCTGGCCCATGGCGCTGACGCCGGGCATGATGCGCGGTGTCACTTTGGCCGCAATCCGCACTTCGCCGCGGGTGTTGAAGACCCGCACCATATCGCCGTTTTTGATGCCGCGTGCCCGGGCATCCACCGGGTTGAGCCACACCTCCTGGCGGCAGGCGGCCTGTAACACGTCCACGTTGCCGTAGCTGGAGTGGGTGCGGGCTTTGTAGTGAAAACCGAACAGCTGCAGCGGGAACTGGCCGCGATCGTCCGAGTCCCAGCCTTCGAAGGTGGAGGCATACACCGGCAGCGGGCTGATGGTCTCATCCTCCTGCAGCTCCCAGGTGCGGGCGATCTCAGCCAGCCGGCTGGAGTAGATCTCGATTTTGCCCGACGGGGTTTTCAGCGGATTGGCCTCGGGATCGTCACGGAATTTTTTGTAGGCCACGAAGTGACCATTGGGATCTTTCCGCTTATAGATGCCCATCTCTTTGAGCGCTTCGTAAGAGGGGAGCTGCGGATCTTTCGCCACCATTTTGGCGTAAAGATACTGCAACCACTCCGCCTGGGTGCGGCCCTCGGTAAAGCGCTGATGGATATCCGGCCCGAGGCGTTTCGCCACTTCGCTCATGATCCAGTAGATGGGTTTACGTTCGAATTTCGGCGCGGTCACCGGCTGGAGGAAGATCAGGTAGCCCATATTCCCGGCGTAATCGTTGGGAATGATGTCCTCCTGTTCGACGGTCATCAGGTCGGGCAGCAGCAGGTCGGCATATTTCGCCGACGAGGTCATAAAGTTGTCGATCACCACAATCATTTCGCACTTACTCTCGTCCTGCAAAATGTCGTGGGTTTTGTTGATGTCCGAATGCTGGTTGATGATGGTATTGCCCGCGTAGTTCCAGATGAACTTGATCGGCACGTCGAGCTTCTCTTTGCCGCGTACCCCGTCGCGGGTGGCGGTCATCTCTGGCCCGCGGGCGATGGCGTCGGTCCAGCTGAAGCAGGAGATCTGAGTTTTGACCGGGTTATCCGGCAGCGGCATCCGCTCGATGGTGATGGTGTAGGTCGACTCGCGCGCGCCGCTGTTGCCGCCGTGGATCCCGACGTTGCCGGTAAGGATCGGTAGCATGGCGATGGCGCGGGAGGTCAGCTCGCCGTTGGCCTGACGCTGCGGTCCCCAGCCCTGGCAGATATACGCCGGTTTAGCCGTGCCGATCTCCCGGGCCAGCTTGATGATGCGGTCGGCGGGGATGCCGGTGATGGCCGCGGCCCAGTCCGGGGTTTTAGCCGTGGCGTCCTCGCCGTGGCCCAGAATGTACGCCTTGTAATGGCCGTTGGCGGGGGCGCCTTCCGGCAGCGTTTTCTCGTCGTAACCGACGCAGTATTTGTCGAGGAACGGCTGGTCGACGAGGTTTTCGTTAATCAGGACCCAGGCAATACCGGCTACCAGCGCCGCATCGGTGCCCGGACGGATGGGGATCCACTCATCTTCGCGCCCGGCAGCGGTATCGGTATAGCGAGGATCGATGACGATCATGCGCGCATTCGAGCGTTCGCGCGCCTGTTCCAAGTAATACGTAATCCCACCGCCGCTCATGCGCGTTTCCGCCGGGTTATTGCCGAACATCACCACCAGCTTGCTGTTTTCGATATCGGAGGTGCTGTTGCCGTCGTTACTGCCGTAGGTGTAGGGCATGGCGCAGGCGATTTGCGCCGTGCTGTACGTGCCGTAATGGCTGAGGAACCCGCCGTAACAGTTCATCAGACGCGCCACCAGAGAGGCGTAAGGCGAGGAGCGGGTGATGTTGCCGCCGACAATTCCGGAACTGTAATTAATGTAGACCGCTTCGTTGCCGTATTTAGCCACCACGTCACGCAGGCTGGTGCTGAGCAGATCCAGCGCCTCGTCCCAGCTGATGCGCTCGAACTTGCCTTCGCCGCGTTTGCCGACGCGCTTCATGGGGTAATTCAGCCGGTCGGGATGGTTAATGCGTCGACGGATCGAGCGCCCGCGCAGGCAGGCGCGCACCTGATGGTTGCCGTAAATATCGTCGCCGGTATTGTCCGTTTCGACCCAGTAGACCTCATCGTCCCGCACGTGCAGCCGTAGCGCGCAACGGCTGCCGCAGTTTACCGAGCAGGCACCCCACACCACTTTATCCGGGCCGGACTGTAGGGAATGGTTAAGTGCCGCAGCGGCGGGACGTAAACCGAAGGGTAATGACAGGCCACCGGCGGCCAGCGCAAGCGATCCGATGGCGGTAGATTTGACGAGGGTGCGGCGGCTGATCCCGCCGCTTTGCGCATTATCTGACATGGCTCACTCCATTCTGTTCTTTTCGAGGAACGTTTTAGCCGTGATTAGGATCAGGCTAACGGAGTGGGAGTGTTACCTATTAAGGGGGAGATAATATTAATGTATATCAAAACAGAGGGGATTCCCCCGCCGAAGCGGGGGAGCGCGTTTACTGCGGTTCGCGCGGTGCCGGGGCCTGATTGCCGCCGCCGCTCACCGGATAGTTTCCGCTGCTGGTGCGGGTGTAGAGGATTTTTAGGGTGTCATTGGCGCAGTGCCCGACCACTTCGGCATCGGGTTTATCGGCCTGATCGTTCGGCACGATGTTCAGCATAAAGCCGCTTTCCGGTACGCCGTTATTGATGATGCGCTGCTGAATATCGCTTTTGATTCGCTCGCAGTTATCGGGTGCCGCCAGCGCGGCCGGGGCAACGCCCGCCAGCAAAAGTGCAGTAATCCAGGGTAACCGTTTCATATCTGCCTCCTTACGACTGTGTGTGACTATAATAATAGCTAATGTAAACGGTTGTATTTGCTAATATGACTGGGAATTATCTTCATCTATCGGTAGGTCATGTGAATAAACACGCGCTTGTGCTTCTCCTGGCGGGTCTGTTGGCAGGGTGTGACAACACCACCGCGCCGCTGTCGTTTACGCCTGAGATGGCCAGCTTCTCTAATGAGTTTGATTTTGATCCGCTCCGCGGGCCGGTGAAGGACTTTAGCCAGACGCTTTTCAATGAAAAAGGGGAAGTGGCGAAGCGCGTCAGCGGTAAGCTGTCTGCAGAAGGTTGCTTTGACAGTCTGGAACTGCAGGATCTCGAGTCGAACTCCGGCATCGCTCTGGTGCTGGATGCCAACTACTATCTCGATGCCCAGACCCAGCAGAAAAAACTGCGGCTACAGGGCAAATGCCAGCTGGCAGAGATGCCTGCGTCGGGCATTTCATGGGAAACCGATGACAACGGGTTTATCGTCAGCGCTCACGGAAAAGATATGGACGTGAAGTATCGCTACGACACCGACGGCTACCCGCTGGGGAAAACCACCGTGGCCGGGGATCAGCATCTTTCCATCCAGTCGACGCCGTCTAAAGATGTTCGCAAACGAATGGATTACTCGGCAGTCAGCATGCTGAACGACAAGCCGCTCGGCAACGTGACGCAAAGCTGCGACTACGATCGACACAATAATCCGGTGAGCTGCGAGCTGACCATCACGGACGATAGCGTCAAACCTGCCGTTGAGCGCAAGTACACCATCAAAAACACGATTGAATATTACTGAGAGTAAAGCCGCGCAGGTTACTGCGCGGTCGGTTTCAGCAGGCTGGCGCTAGATGGTTTGTGTCCGGCCAGGTGCTGATGCTGGAAGATGCACATGCGAATGGTATTGCGGTATTCACCGTTGATAAAGAACTCGTGAATCAGCTCACCTTCCACCATAAAGCCCAGCTTGCGGTAAATATGGATCGCTTTCTCGTTCTCTTTGTCCACAATCAGGTAAAGCTTGTAGAGATTCAGAACGTTGAATCCGTAATCCATTGCCAGCTTCGCCGCGCGTGAGGCGAGGCCTTTTCCCTGATGCTCAGGGGAGATGATGATCTGAAACTCCGCCCGACGGTGAACATGGTTGATTTCAACCAGCTCCACAAGACCGGCTTTTTTGCCTTCACACTCCACCACAAAACGACGTTCACTCTGATCGTGAATATGCTTATCGTAGAGATCGGACAGCTCGACAAAAGCCTCGTAAGGCTCTTCAAACCAGTAGCGCATTACGCTGGCATTGTTGTCGAGCTGGTGGACAAAGCGCAGGTCTTCACGCTCCAGCGGACGGAGTTTTACGTCACAGGGCGTCGACATTATGGGGCTACCGTGCGGCCAGTACGACGATCCAGACAGCGCAGGGTGTTCGGCTCCCAGTAGGCGTTCACGTTGGCGCTCTGCTGGCACTTATCCCGCGCATCAAAGGCCACATCCTCTTTATCCCACTCTTTTTCCGCGCGGGTATTCACCTTATGGCGCAGGTTGCGGGTGTCGTTCCATTGCTCTTTATCCATGGCGGCATTTTGACGGCTCTGGGCGCTGTCGCCGGATTCAATAATCAGTTTGCTGGTGTTGGCGGAGACTGGCGCGACGAAGACCGCGGCCAGCAGGGCGACCAGACAGAGGCGTGTGCTCATTTTACGCATAGCGATTTCCTTATGAAGGGTGGAAATTCGACATCCCACCGCAGATTCTGTAACTGTCCATTATACGGGCAAACCCACATCAGGCATGTGGAAAGGATCCTTTCACATTCGGGTATGATACCGCATCACTCTTCGGACAACGTTAAATATGTTTAAAACAACTCTGCTCTTTTTTGCCACCGCGCTGTGCGAAATCCTTGGCTGCTTTCTGCCCTGGCTGTGGCTGAAAAAAGGCGCGTCGGTGCTGCTGTTGATTCCCGCAGGCATTGCTCTGGCGCTTTTCGTCTGGCTGTTAACGCTGCATCCCGCGGCCAGCGGACGGGTCTATGCCGCCTATGGTGGCGTGTACGTCTGCGCCGCGCTGCTGTGGTTAAGAGTGGTGGATGGCGTGAAGTTAAGCCCGTATGACTGGGCTGGCGCGGCGGTGGCGCTGTGCGGAATGCTGATCATCGTGGCAGGCTGGGGGCGCGCTTAAGCGCGCCATTCTGTGATCGAGCGAGGGTTTTTTGATCTTCATACTTGTATGGTAGTAGGGTTGTTGCGTAAATTTCCTGCATCACAAAACCAGATGTAAGGAATCAAAAAATGAAGATTGTAGGGGCTGAAGTTTTTGTCACCTGTCCAGGGCGCAACTTTGTCACGCTAAAAATCACCACCGATGAAGGGATTGTCGGCCTGGGTGATGCCACCTTAAACGGCCGCGAACTCTCCGTGGCCTCGTACCTGAAAGACCATCTCTGCCCGCAGTTAATTGGCCGTGATGCCCACCGTATCGAAGATATCTGGCAGTTCTTCTACAAAGGCGCCTACTGGCGTCGCGGCCCGGTCACCATGTCAGCCATTTCGGCCATCGATATGGCGCTGTGGGACATCAAAGCCAAAGCCGCCAATATGCCGCTGTACCAGCTGCTCGGCGGAGCCTCCCGTGAAGGGGTGATGGTTTACTGCCACACCACCGGCCACACCATTGACGATGTGCTGGAAGATTACGCCCGCCATAAAGAGATGGGATTCAAGGCTATCCGCGTGCAGTGCGGTGTGCCGGGAATGAAAACCACCTATGGCATGTCTAAAGGGAAGGGGCTGGCGTATGAACCCGCCACCAAAGGCAACTGGCCAGACGAACAGCTGTGGTCAACCGAAAAGTACCTCGATTTTACCCCGAAATTGTTTGACGCCGTGCGCAGCAAGTATGGCTTTAATGAACACCTGCTGCACGACATGCACCACCGCTTAACGCCGATCGAAGCCGCACGCTTCGGTAAGAGTATCGAGCAGTACCGCATGTTCTGGATGGAAGACCCGACCCCGGCAGAGAACCAGGAGTGTTTCCGCCTGATCCGCCAGCACACGGTTACGCCGATTGCCGTGGGCGAAGTGTTCAACAGCATCTGGGATTGCAAACAGCTGATCGAAGAGCAGCTGATCGACTATATCCGCACCACCATCACCCACGCGGGTGGCATTACCGGGATGCGGCGGATTGCCGATTTCGCCTCGCTCTACCAGGTGCGTACCGGCTCGCACGGTCCGTCGGATCTCTCCCCGATTTGCCACGCGGCGGCGCTGCACTTTGACCTGTGGGTGCCGAACTTTGGCGTGCAGGAGTACATGGGCTATTCCGAGCAGATGCTAGAGGTCTTCAACACCAACTGGACCTTCGAAGACGGCTATATGCATCCTGGCGATAAGTCGGGCCTGGGCATCGAATTTGATGAAAAGCTGGCCGCCAAATATCCCTACGATCCCGCCTATCTGCCGGTTGCCCGTCTGGAAGACGGCACGTTGTGGAACTGGTAAAGGAGCAGAAGATGAAAAGTATCGTTATTCAACAACCGAATACGCTGGTGATCGAAGAGCGTCCGTTACCGACACCCGCCGCGGGCGAGGTGCGCGTAAAGGTGAAGCTGGCCGGGATCTGCGGTTCCGACAGCCATATCTATCGCGGCCATAATCCCTTCGCTAAATATCCGCGCGTTATCGGCCATGAGTTCTTTGGCGTGATTGATGCCGTAGGTGACGGTGTCGATACCGCCCGTCTGGGGCAGCGCGTCTCGGTGGACCCGGTGATCAGCTGCGGCCACTGCTACCCGTGCTCGGTCGGCAAACCGAACGTCTGCACCTCGCTGGTGGTACTGGGCGTCCATCGCGACGGCGGCTTCAGTGAGTACGCCGTGGTCCCGGCCAAAAATGCCTGGGTAATCCCGGACAGCATCAGCGATAAGCACGCGGTGATGGTCGAGCCGTTCACCATCGCGGCCAACGTCACCGGCCATGCCAGCCCGACGGAGCAGGATGTGGCGCTGATCTATGGTGCCGGACCGATGGGGCTGGTCACCGTCCAGGCGCTGAAAGGCGTCTATAAGGTGAAGCAGGTAATTGTGGTCGACCGCATCGACGAGCGCCTGGCGATGGCCCAGCGCAGCGGGGCGGACTGGGTCATCAACAATGGCAACCAGTCGCTACCGGCACTGCTTGAAGAGAAGGGCATCAAGCCGACGCTGATTATCGATGCCGCCTGCCATCCCTCTATTCTGCAGGAAGCCATTACTCTGGCCTCACCCGCGGCGCGCATCGTGCTGATGGGCTTCTCCAGCGATGCGAGCCAGATCGTGCAGCAGGGGATCACCGGCAAAGAGCTGTCGATTTTCTCCTCCCGTCTGAATGCCAACAAGTTCCCGGTGGTGATCGACTGGCTGGAAAAAGGGCTGATCGATCCCGACAAGCTGATTACTCACGC
Source organism: Leclercia sp. AS011 (assembly GCF_037152535.1). NCBI lineage: Bacteria > Pseudomonadati > Pseudomonadota > Gammaproteobacteria > Enterobacterales > Enterobacteriaceae > Leclercia > Leclercia sp. AS011. The sequence continues at coordinate 1,336,055 of NZ_JBBCMA010000001.1, read as the reverse complement.
CTTTGAGTATCAATGCGTTAAAGACGCCATTGAACTGTTTGAGAAAGACCAGCGGCAGTGCTGCAAGGTATTGCTGACGTTCTAATAACGATGAATGCGGTTTAGCGGTACGCATCTTACCCTGTTGAGATAGCCAATATGACTCAAGTACAACATGAAAGATCCACATCTGACCTGATCAAAGCCGCCGTGTCCGGCTGGCTGGGCACCGCGTTAGAATTTATGGACTTCCAGCTTTATTCGCTGGGCGCAGCATTAGTCTTTCACGAGATCTTCTTCCCGGAACAGTCGGCGGCGATGGCGCTGATTCTGGCGATGGGAACCTATGGCGCGGGCTATATCGCCCGTATCGTCGGGGCCTTTATCTTCGGCAAAATGGGCGACCGCGTCGGGCGTAAAAAGGTGCTGTTTATCACCATCACCATGATGGGGATCTGTACCACTCTGATCGGCGTGCTGCCGACCTATGCGCAGATCGGTATCTTCGCTCCGGTGCTGCTGGTGACGCTGCGTATCATTCAGGGCCTGGGCGCTGGCGCGGAAATCTCCGGCGCGGGCACCATGCTGGCGGAGTACGCCCCGAAAGGGAAACGCGGCATCATCTCCTCGCTGGTGGCGATGGGCACCAACTGCGGTACCCTCAGCGCCACCGCGATCTGGGCGGTAATGTTCTTCGCCCTTGACCGTGAAGAGCTGCTGGCCTGGGGGTGGCGCGTGCCGTTCCTCGCCAGCGTGGTGGTGATGATCTTTGCTATCTGGCTGCGTATGAACCTCAAAGAGAGTCCGGTCTTTGAGCAGGTCAACGCCGAAGAGGCACCGGCGCAGGCTGCGGTGCAGGAAAGTACCGTCGGGGCGATGGTGAAGAGCAAATCGTTCTGGCTGGCAACCGGGCTGCGTTTCGGCCAGGCGGGTAACTCCGGTCTGATCCAGACCTTCCTGGCCGGTTATCTGGTGCAGACGCTGCTGTTTAATAAAGCCATCCCGACCGACGCTTTAATGATCAGCTCCATCCTCGGCTTTATTACCATTCCGCTGCTGGGCTGGTTGTCCGATAAATATGGCCGTCGTCTGCCTTATATTTTGCTGAATATTTCCGCCATTATTCTGGCTTATCCGATGTTGTCGATTATTGTCGATAAATCGAATACGCCGGGGGTGATCATGACCTCGATTATCGTCATCCATAACTTCGCGGTACTGGGCTTGTTTGCCCTGGAAAATATCACCATGGCCGAGATGTTCGGTTCACGTAACCGCTTCACCCGGATGGCAATTTCGAAAGAGGCGGGCGGTCTGGTGGCGGTAGGTTTTGGTCCGGTACTGGCGGGGATCTTCTGCAACATGACCGGCTCCTGGTGGCCTATTGCGGTGATGGTGGTGGTCTACTCCGTTATCGGCCTGATCTCAGCCCTGCTAATGCCGGAAGTACGGGATCGCGACCTGAGCATCCTCGACGATGCCGCAGAGGACAACTCTGCCGTGCTGGGGATTAACAATAAGCATCGCGCAATGTCCTGATGCCTGAAGACTCTCCTGCTAACGCAGGGGAGTCTTTTTTTATCTCTCGCAAAACAACAGCGCTATTACGCACTCACTCAGGGAAGCATCGGGAATTAACTGGATTTTTTTCAGGTAAGGAAACTGTATGTCTCGTGCAAAGAAAAACATCACCATTCCGGTGAGTATTGGATATGGATTGACCGATATTATGGGCGGCGGTGCTTTTACCGTCATTGGTGCCTGGCTGTTATTTTTCTACACCACCTTTGTAGGTTTATCGCCGATGGAAGCGGCATCCATTGTGGCCATCGCCCGTATTGTCGACGCGATAGTCAGCTTGTTTATGGGCAGCTTAACCGACCACTTTTATAAGAACTACTTTGGTAAGAAGTTTGGCCGCCGGCGCTTTTTCCTGCTGATCGGCGCGCCGCTGATGCTGGTGTACGCCTTGCTGTGGCTCAATGGGATGAGTTATGGGTTTTATCTGGCGGTCTATCTGGCGTTCGAAATTATTGCCGCCATGGTATTGATCCCGTGGGAAACCCTGCCGTCAGAGATGACCAAAGAGTTTAACGGCCGCACCAAACTGTCTACCTGTCGCATGTTCCTGTCGGCATCCGGCACCTTTCTGGCGACCTTTATCCCAGGGTTGCTGATCGGCTATTTCGGCGAACAGAGTGCCAATGCCTATCTGATTAACGGCGTGATCTTCGCGGTGCTGTTCATGGTCTGCGTCTTTATCTCGTGGAAAGTGACCTGGGAGCGAGAGCTCACCCCGGAAATGCAGGTCGAGCTGGAAAAATCCGCGCTTCCCGGCAGCCTGGCTGACAAAGTTTGTGCCGTTGGCGAGTTGTTTAAATCCTACGCCTCGACGCTGAAAATCCGTGCTTTCAGAAAGCATCTGGCTATCTATCTGCTGTCATTCACCGGCAAAGATGTTTACAACACCGTGTTTGTCTTCTTCTGTGTCTACTGCCTGAATGTCTCGTCTTCGCTTGCGGGGAGCCTGCTGTCGATGAGTATCGTCGGCCTGCCGGTAACGCTGATTGCCGGATTCGGGATCATCAAGTACGGTCCGGCCCGACTGTACGTTTTCGCCTATCTGGTGATGATGCTGTGCCTGGCCGGTTTCCTGGCGGTGTACCAGATCCCGGCGCTGAATACCGTGTTTACGTTGTTCCTGCTGGCCGGACTGTATCAGGTGGGCCGCTGCGTGCTGGAGTTTACCCCGTGGAACGTCTTCCCGTTCATTCCGGATATTGACGAGATGGTCAGCCGTCAGCGTCGGGAAGGTCTGTTCGCCGCAGTGATGACTTTCTCGCGTAAAACCACGGTTGCCATCGCCACCTTTGTGGTCGGCTTTCTGCTGCAAACCGGTGGTTTCGTGAAGGGGAGTCAGGTTCAACCGCCGGAAGCAATTCACACCATCGCTATGCTGATGTTTATCGGCACCGCCGGGCTGCTAATTCTCGCCCTCTGGCAGGCGCTGACCTTCCGTCTGAACAAGCAGACCCACCAGATCTTCGTGGAAGAGGTCGAGCGACTACGTGCCAATGGGTCAAAAGTAGCGGTTGAACCGCACGTACGGCGCATAGTGGAGGATCTGACCGGCCATAACTATGACACGCTCTGGACTGAATCGACTCCAGCCATGGCCCAGCCGCGTGAGAGCGCTACCCCTGCCGGGTAAGTGGTTTACAGCATTTTAATGCTGTCACACAACTTGCAATTGATGTCACACCAGATGGTGAAAAGTTAACGTAAATCAATATCGACATATCAACAATCAGTATGGTTAACGGCAGAGAATTTGTTATGCCATCTACCATTCTAGTTGGGTTAGTAAGCCGGGCGGAATGGCAATACCGGCCCGGATTCATCGCTTAATCACATTAACGAGTACTATCATGAAAAATCCGTTATTACATGCGCAAGCCACGCTTCCTCACTACAACCGCGATGCCCTGCAGTCCCGCATCGTGCATCTGGGTTTTGGTGCCTTCCACCGCGCCCATCAGGCGGTGTATGCCGATATGCTGGCAGCAGACCACGGCAGCGACTGGGGATACTGCGAGGTCAACCTGATTGGCGGTGAGCAGCAAATCGCGGATCTTAAGGCCCAGGACAACCTCTATACCGTCGCTGAAATGTCAGCCGATGCCTGGACGGCGCGGGTGGTTGGGGTGGTGAAAAAAGCGCTGCATGCCCAGGTGGATGGGCTGGAAGCGGTGCTGGCGGCCATGTGTGAACCCCAGGTGGCGATCGTCTCCTTAACCATCACCGAGAAAGGCTACTGCCACGCGCCTGCGACCGGCCAGTTAATGCTGGATCACCCAGCGATCGTCGCCGATCTGCAAAATCCCCATCAGCCGGTCTCCGCCGTAGGCGTGGTGGTGGAAGCGCTGGCCCGACGTAAAAACGCCGGTCTGCCGGCCTTTACCCTGATGTCCTGCGACAATATGCCAGAGAACGGCCACGTGATGCGCAATGTCACCTGCGCCTATGCGCGGGCGGTCAACCCTGAGCTGGCCGGGTGGATCGAAGCCAACGTCACCTTCCCGTCCACCATGGTCGACCGGATTGTGCCTGCCGTTACCGCCGACACGCTGAGCAAAATCGAGCAGATCACCGGCGTGCGCGATCCGGCGGGGGTGGCCTGCGAGCCGTTCCGTCAGTGGGTGATTGAAGATAACTTTGTCGCCGGGCGTCCGGCGTGGGAGAAAGCGGGGGCCGAGCTGGTGGCCGACGTGATCCCGTTCGAGGAGATGAAGCTGCGGATGCTCAACGGCAGCCACTCGTTCCTGGCTTATCTGGGCTATCTGGCGGGCTACCAGCACATCAATGACTGCATGGAAGACGCGAACTACAAGCGCGCCGCCCATGCGCTGATGCTCAACGAGCAGGCCCCAACCCTGAAAGTCACCGGAGTGGATTTAGGCCGTTACGCCGATCTGCTGATCGAACGCTACAGCAACCCGGCACTGCGCCACCGCACCTGGCAGATTGCCATGGACGGCAGCCAGAAACTGCCCCAGCGTATGCTGGACTCCGTGCGCTGGCACCGGGTGCATCAGAAGCCGTTCCCGCTGCTGGCGCTGGGTATTGCTGGCTGGATGCGCTACGTCGGCGGCGTGGATGAGCGCGGTGACGCCATTGAAGTATGCGATCCGCTGCTGCCGGTGATTCAGGCGGCGGTGCAGGGCAGCGCGGAAGGCGAAAGCCGCGTGAAAGCCCTGCTGGGAATTGAAACCATTTTCGGTCAGGAACTGCCGCTGGACGCGGTATTTGTTGACGCGGTGATGAGCGCCTATTCCGCCTTGCTGAACAACGGGGCGAAAGCCACCGTGGCACAATACGCGGCACAGATCTAACGTTGTCCTCATGCTGCCGTTAACGGCGGCATGATCTTATCTCCACACTTCTTTACGTAACTCCTCTATTTCCTGACCCTGCCGTTTAACCTTCGTTTGATAAAACTCTGTCACTCTGAATATCGTTAAGAAACATATTATCGATATAAGGAGAAAGGCGTATGTATAAGAAAATTTTGATGCCTGTCGATGTATTTGAAATGGATTTAAGTGATAAGGCAGTGCGTCATGCCGCATTCCTCGCCCGGGCGGATAATGCCGAAATCACGTTATTGCATGTACTCCCGGTCAACAGTCGCGCCATGCTGCGTGGCTTCTCCTCGGATATTGTCAAATTCGAGGCCTTTATGACCGAAGAGTCGAAGAAAAAAATGAATGAGTTGAAGCGGCTCTTTGATATTTCGCCTGACGCTATTCATACCGCAGTGCGTTTTGGCAACGTACGCGATGAAATTATCGCGATGGGCGCTGAAGGGGCGTTCGATATAATTGTTATCGGTTCGAAAAAGCCGGGCGTAACGACACATCTGCTGGGCTCGAATGCCGAATCGGTATTACGCTATGCCAAAATTCCGGTATTAGTGGTGCGCTAAATTAATCCCCGCATCCCGGACAGTCGACGGGATGCGGAATCATTACTCTTCGCTAAACCAGTCGCTGTTTTCCTGACGGATTAACTGTACCGACTCGCCAATTTCCTGCAGATGCAGGGTCATCGCTTTTTCCACCGCATCGGCGTCGCGCTTTTCCAGTGCGTTGAAAATATCGTGATGCTGACGCAGCAACATCTCCGGGGGCGAGACGTGGTCCAGGCTCATGTAGCGCACCCGGTCAATGGTCGCCTTAATGTTCTCAATGGTGTCCCATGCCAGTTGACAGCCCGCAATCTGCGCCAGCTTCTGGTGAAATTCGTCGTCGAGCAGGAAAAAATCATTCAGCTGCTTACGTTCAATGGCGATGCGCTGCTGATGCAGGTTCTGCTCCAGCAGATAGCACTGATGATCGTCCACCAGGCTTGCCGCGCGACGCACCACGGCGCACTCGATGGCCTGACGGACAAAGCAGCCATTCTGCACCTGGGTGAGGGAGATCTTATTCACGTAGCTGCCGCGCTGGGGGCGGATCTGAATCAGGCCGTTTTCCGCCAGCTTAATGAAGGCTTCGCGAACCGGCTGGCGGGAGACATCAAAGCGGACCGACACCTCTTTTTCAGAGAGCGGGGTTCCCGGTGGGATCAGACAATGCACAATGTCGCTGCGCAAAATACGGTAAATCTGCTGATTAACGGGTTGGGTTGGATTAAGTTGCGATTCAGCGGCCATTGGATGTGATTTCTCAGAAAAGTAACCGGTAAATACTACCATTCTTTTGCCGGGCATCCCAGACCTGGCCCGCAGGCCAGGTCCGGACAAATTATCCGCGATGGACGCTCAGACCGGCAAAGCTCTGGCTGACCGGCATCATCTCAACGGTGTTGATGTTGACGTGTTTCGGCAGCGTCGCCACCCACCAGACGGCTTCGGTGACATCATCCGGCGTCAGGGCGGTGGTGTTCTCGTAGGTTTTACCCGCTTTGTCATCATCGCCTTTGAAGCGCACGTTGGAGAACTCGGTTCCGCCAACCAGACCCGGCTCGATATCCGTCACGCGGATAGCGGTGCCGTGCAGATCGGTGCGCAGATTGAGGCTGAACTGACGGACAAAGGCTTTGGTGGCGCCGTAGACGTTGCCGCCCGCGTAAGGCCAGCTGCCGGCGGTGGAGCCGATATTAATCACATGCCCGCGGTTGCGCTCGACCATGCCCGGCAGTACGGCGCGGGTCATATAGACCAGGCCTTTGTTGTTGGTGTCGATCATCGTTTCCCAGTCTTCCACGCTGGCTTTGTGCGCTGGCTCAAGGCCCAGCGCCAGCCCGGCATTGTTGACCAGCACGTCGATGTCGCGCCACTCAGCCGGCAGGTTAGCAATCATCTCTTCAATAGATGCGCGGTTACGCACGTCCAGTTGCGCGGTCAAAATGCTGTCGCCGAGCTCATCCTTCAGCTCCTGCAGACGCTCCTGACGACGGCCGGTGGCAATCACCTTATGCCCGTTGGCGACGAAGCGACGCGTGATGCTTTCACCAAAACCCGCTGTCGCCCCGGTAACTAATATAATCATCTCACTGTTCCTCAACGCTTTTTGTGTTGTACTACCATAGCATGTGATCTGACGCAGAGTAAGGCGACTTTTCGTCCCCTTCAGGTGACAGAGATTGCAGCGACTGCCGGGCTGGCCTACTCTGGTGAAATTCATCGTATTCAGGAGTCTGATATGTCTGGCACTAACCCCTTTTTCGCAAGCAGCCTGCTGCCGTACCAGGCACCGCATTTTGATCTGATTGACGACAGCCACTATCGTCCGGCCTTTGACGAGGCCATCCGCCAGAAGCGCGAGGAGATCGCCGCGATTGCCGGATCTGCGACAGCCCCGGACTTTACCAATACCGTACTGGCGCTGGAGCACAGCGGCGGCCTGCTGGGCCGGGTGAGCAACGTCTTCTTTGCCATGACCTCGGCGCACACCAATGATTATCTGCAGCAGCTGGAAGAGGCCATCGCCAGCGAACTGGCGGCGCTGTCCAACGATATCTGGCTGGATGACGCGCTTTTTGCCCGGGTGGATGCGGTCTATAACGCGCGGCAGACGATGGCCCCGGACGCGGAGTCCCTGCGCCTGATCGAGGAGCTGCACCAGCGTTTTATCCTGGCCGGTGCCCGGTTGGGCGAGGCGGAAAAGCAAGAGTTGAAAGCGATCAATACAGAGTCAGCCACCCTTACCAGCCAGTTTAACCAGCGTCTGCTGGCGGCCGATAAAGCGGGCGGACTGGTGGTGGATTATCTCCACCAGCTGGATGGGCTCAGCCCGGCAGAGCAGGCCGCGGCCGCGCAGGCGGCAGCGGAGAAGGGGCTTAGCGATCGCTGGCTGATCCCGCTGCTGAACACCACCCAACAACCGGCCCTGCAACAGCTTCGCGATCGCCAGACCCGGAAAAATCTGTTCAAAGCCGGCTGGCTGCGCACGCAGAAAAACGATGCCAACGACACCCGCGATCTGGTACGGCGTCTGGTGGCGCTGCGGGCGCGTCAGGCGGAACTGCTGGGCTTCGACAGCTATGCCAGCTGGAAAATTGCCGATCAGATGGCGAAAACTCCCGACGCCGCGCTGCAGTTTATGCGCGGCATCGTCCCGGCGGCGCGCGGGCGCGCATTGCAGGAGCAGGCCGATATTCAGAAGGTGATTGATGACGAACAGGGTGGGTTTGAGGTGCAGGCCTGGGATTGGTCGTTTTACGCCGAGCGCGTGCGGCTGGCGAAGTACGCCCTGGATGAATCCCAGGTTAAACCCTATTTTGCCCTGAACAGAGTCCTGACCGACGGCGTCTTCTGGGCGGCGACCCAGCTGTTCGGCATTACCTTTGTCGAGCGCAGCGATATCCCGGTTTACCATCCTGACGTGCGCGTGTGGGAGATCTTCGATCACAACGGAGAAGGCATGGCGCTGTTCTACGGTGATTTCTTTGCCCGCGACTCGAAAGGCGGCGGGGCGTGGATGGGGAACTTTGTCGAGCAGTCCTTTGAGTTCGGTACGCGTCCGGTGATCTATAACGTCTGCAACTATCAAAAACCGGCGGCAGGCCAGCCGGCGCTGCTCTCCTGGGATGATGCGATCACCCTGTTCCACGAATTTGGACACACCCTTCACGGGCTGTTTGCCAGCCAGCGATACGCCACGCTCTCCGGGACCAACACGCCGCGTGATTTTGTTGAATTCCCGTCGCAAATTAACGAGCACTGGGCCAGCCATCCGCAGGTTTTTGCCCACTACGCCCGTCACTATGAGACCGGGGAACCGATGCCGGATGCTCTGCGCGAGAAAATGGTCAGCGCTACCCAGTTTAATAAAGGCTATGACATGACCGAGTTGCTCAGCGCCGCGCTGCTGGACATGAACTGGCACGGCCTGACCGCCAGCGAGGCACCCGAGGATGTCGAAGCCTTCGAAACCGCCGCCCTTGAGCGCGAGCAGCTTCATCTTCCCGCCGTGCCACCGCGCTATCGCAGTAGCTACTTCGCCCATATCTTTGGCGGCGGCTACGCAGCAGGCTATTACGCCTATCTGTGGACGCAAATGCTGGCCGACGACGGCTATCAGTGGTTCGTGGAAGAGGGCGGCCTGACCCGCGAAAACGGCCAGAAATTCCGCGAGGCGATTTTGTCGCGCGGGAATAGTACTGATTTGGCTGAACTTTATCGCCAGTGGCGCGGGCACGATCCGCAGATTGAACCGATGCTGGTGAATCGCGGCTTGAGTGCGTAAGGGCTTTTCAGGCTGGAAAAAGAACCGGGCGTGATGCCCGGTTTTTTATAATATTTCCTCATATTACATTTTCAACTGACCGTGGCATTCATATGGTCTAGCAGGAAACATCAAAGCCCAGCGACGCCTTTTGTTTATGCTCATGCAAAATGTTGAATGCAGGTGAGTTATGAAAATTAAACGTTTAAGTGCAAACCAGCAATACCATATTGATCTTGAATTGATAAAATCAAAACCAGCCAACAGAACAGAGGCAAAAGCTCAGCTGGCAGCTAAGTTGCGAATTGAGAAATTTAAAGAAAAACTCAGACCTGTTGGTACAAAATATGCTCGACAGTCTCTTGAGCGAGATAATGCAATTCGATTCGATGAAGGAAAAGTCGAGTCTATTGATACAGTACGAATAGCAGATTGCTATAAACGCTGGCGAGGAAAGAGTGCAGACTAATTAGTTTACAGCCAATAAGCCAGATTCGAGTCATAAAGCTAACGTTTATCTGGCTCAAAAGTTATTACAAAAATCTCAAATAAAGTTATATAGCGTCAGCAAATCTGGGCTGCTTAACTTCTTTAGTCAATTTTGAATTAGCCGCTGCTTGCTGTTTACGAATGGCTTGTGTTTCGTGGTAATGCTGAGCACTCGCGGTTTCGATAAAATCCACATCATCGCCTGCGATATCAAAAACAGCGTTTTTGATTTCCTTCAAGCTAACATTGAAGAACTCTTTGCGCTTATTCACGAGGTTAGTACGCATTTCGTTGAAACGCTGGTGAAGCATATTTTCCATAGCGGGAGCATCTTCGCTAAATATCATTGCATGGACATCGAACAGGAATGGCACGGAAGCGCTACCTAACTCGTCCACTCGATCTTGTGGATCAAGGCGACGCGTCATGCCGATTTTGAAAACATCTTCACCAAATGAACCGATGTTAGAGATAACGTAAACATGACCGCGTTTTGTCTGCTGTGCCATAGATAGTGCTTTTTGGCCTTTCAGCAACGCTTCTTCAAGGGCATTTTCGAGTTCGCTCACTTTTTCCTTATGCTTTGCAGCCTGTTCGGCGGTCATTTGCGCTAGTTTTGACTCCATTTCCTTACGGGCTTTGTCCAAAGCCTTTTTAGCCCGACGTTCTTCTTCTTCCGCTTCACGAAGCGCGCGATCGATTTCAGCTTGAGCTCGTTTTTCTTCAGCCATCTGGGCGCGAATTTCGCGCTGTTCTTCGCGTTCTTCTTGTTTCTTTAAACGGTATTCATGTGTTAGATGGAGTTCATCGAGTTTCATATTCAGGAATGCATGATTAATGTAAATCTTGTTAACTTCATTCATTTTATTGAGGGCTTCAAAGGCTTTATAAATGCGTTGTTCCATCTGCTGGACGTTTTTGAAGGTGCAGTTTGCGATTGCTGCATCACATTCTCCATTGAATGCACGAGCCGTCATCTGGATACCGCGTGTTGTCATCTTGCGACCTTCACTTTTAGAACCACCGACTGTCCATTCGGTTGAACAGTGAATTGCGCCAAATCTGGTTTTATCCCGTAGCAAATTTTTTTGCTTATCACGGCAGGCCTTAATGGCATCCTGGAAATGGCTGGATGTATCAAAATCGAAGTGGGGTGCATAAAATCCCATATCGGCGAATTCCATGTCATCTTTGTAAATTGAAAGTGCGTCCTCGAGTTCATCTAATGTGATTTTTTTTTCACGATAGGAACGACGTAGCTCATCAATCTGACTTTCAATTTCAAGACGCTTAGCGCGTTGCGTTTCCACATCGGATAATGCTTGTGATTTCAATCTATTAGCTGTCACGCGAGCATCCGAAAGGATATCTTCTGCGCGTAATGTAATTGATTTTGCTTCGGCTTCACTCGTGACGATAGTGCTGGCTGCTTCAACTTTTGCCTCATCAAGAATCCTCTGCGAATCAGCGCCTAATTCTTGTGCAGTTTGTTTAGCAATATTTACGATACGATCGGCCTCTTCTTCAGCATCAGTGATTGTCGCGTAACGCTTAAGCTGGACTGCTTTATCTGCTAAATCCGCTTTTACTGCCTTTAATTTTATGATGGTAATTACCAACATAGTCAAAACGGCCGCGAAAGCAAAAACTCCAACAATGGAGTAATACATCATATTCATTTAACTATCCCTGTGTATTGGTTAGCTATTGTTAATTACATTAATTTAAAAAACGATAACTTATATATTTCAGCATTTTTTGTTAGGGAAGTAACTGATCTTTTGTTTCATTATTTTTCGGGCTGCTTAGACGTAACGGGAATAAACAAGGTTTTAAGATTATTTATGGATGCAGTTGCTGGCCGACACTGACAATCAGCGGTTAGCGACTCAGAACGGTCTGAAGCGCGAAAATGGATAGAAATTACGCGCGGCGATTTTTAGCGAGAAAATACTATTGAATTTACATAATGTTATCATCAGTGGCGTAGATTCGTTCTTAAGACTGAACCGATGCTGGTAAACCGTGCCCGGTTTTTTTGCCATAAATCAGCAACGTGTGAATGAAAACAGTGTTGAAGATAAAAAATTGTGATGTTATTAAAAAGTTATCCTTATGTTTTTGAGTGGTACACATGACAGAAGATTTTAAGTTCATCGAAACACATCCTGCCCCTGAAGACTTTTGCCGTCTGCGCGCTATCGCCGGGCTTTCACCCCGAAACCTGGAAGCAGCGAAAAAAGGCCTCCCTTCAAGCTGCTACGCTGTCCACATCCTTCACGAGGGCATACCCGTAGGAATGGGAAGAGTTGTCGGCGATGGCGCACTGAATTTTGAGATCGTGGATATCGCTGTCGATCCGAATTTCCAGGGTAAGGGCTTGGGAAGAGCCATCATGGAACATATCATGGAATGGCTGAGCCAAAACGCCTGGGACGGAAGCTATATCTCCCTTGTAGCTGATGTACCCGCACTCTATGAAAAGTTTGGCTTCAAAAAAGTGACGCCTGATTGTGAAGGTATGGCGATCAGCTGGAAAATGCATAAATGAACGATAAACAATTGGCACGATAATGGATTTCTCTCCTCTACTGCACGCCTTAGCCGCCGTGACGCTCCAGTGCCTTTGTGGCCTGCGATGGAACAGATGGGGCATCGGCGGTGCGCTGGGTTCGCTCTGGTTTATCGCCCGGGAACAGACTCAGGCGGAATACCGCTGGATCGCCCAGTTTGGTCACGGGAAGCGCGCCAACATGCCGTGGTGGGGCGGGTTTGACTGGCAGGTATGGAATGTGGCGAGCCTGCTCGACTGGCTGGTGCCGGTTGTGACCTGCCTTATCGTCTGGATGATGGCTCGTTATAAAGGGTCACGTGCACAGTGATGCATCAATAATCCACACCCATGTTGTCTTTAACTAGCTATCAATAACGCCGCACGCAACCTTCTTGACCTTCATTCGTCATCGCGCCCAAAGTTGTTTGCTACGTCATGACTTTAAAAAGAAAAACTTGAGCAAGCACCTAAGATGGATATTATTGGCGCACAAATCATAGGGAATTGAATAATGAAAAAAATATTATTGGTCATTACGCTTGGACTGCTGACAATCTCTCATGCTGAAGCCGCACGCGGTCGTAAACCGTGCTCTGGGGCAAAAGGCGGCATTTCACATTGCACAACCAGCGGGCAATTTGTCTGCAATGATGGAAGCTTAAGTCGATCGCAGAAAATTTGTTCAGGTTATGGTGGAAGCAATGACTCATTTGAGCCAAATGCAGTGAAGAAAGCTCCGGCGGTGAAGAAAACAAGTAGAACTAATAAACCTCGTTCATCGCAGGTGTCGGAAATTAAAGAAGAAATACCAACGCCAGTGCAGCAGAAAAAGCCAACCTGTGCGCCGCTTTATATGGCTAACAAACCCGGTTATACCCAGCTACCTATATGCGCCAATAATCAATACTGAATATCCCATTGAGGATGCTTGAGCACCATAGGTGAAACAAGCATCCCGACCTGTCCCCACGCCTCGTTTAACCTCCATTTATCCTCCCCATGCTAACCTGGTTCAGATCCGCAGTCCGGTATGGATTACCGGAACCGTAGACAGCAAAATACAAATCTATCCATGCAAGCATTTACCGCCAGTCTCTGGCGGTATTTTTTTGCCTCTCCGCCCAACATGAATTTTTTTCAACACCCATGAATTTTTCTCGTTTGCCGAAAAGCGGGCGCTGTGACATCTTTTGGACATATAGCCATCCAGAAGTCTAAATATTCAAATAATGAATTATCACTGTCGGCAATTACATGGCGGCAGTTAAAGGAGATAAGCATGCAGCGACAACACGCCCCGAACCGTGCCGATGTGGTAGGCAGTTTCTTACGTCCCGACGCTATCAAACAGGCGCGGGTGAAGTTCGCCAGCGGTGAGATCGACGCGCAGCAGCTGCGTGCGGTAGAAGACGAGGCGATTCGCCATGTGGTAGAGCAGCAGTGCGCCTGCGGCTTAAACGTGGTCACCGATGGCGAGTTCCGCCGCGCCTGGTGGCACTTTGATTTCTTCGACGGTCTGCAGGGCGTGGAGCGTTATGACTCGAACCAGGGGATCCAGTTCAACGGCGTCCAGACCAAAGCCCACGGCGTGCGCGTCACCGGCAAGCTGGGGTTCGGCAGCCATCCGATGCTGGATGACTTCCGCTACCTCCAGAGCGTCAGCGGCAACGCCCAGCCGAAGATGACCATCCCGAGCCCGAGCGTGCTGCACTTCCGCGGCGGGCGGAAGGATATCGATGCCACCGTATATCCGGATCTGGATGTGTACTTCGACGACCTGGCGCAAACCTGGCGCGACGCCATCCACGCCTTCTACGCCGCAGGCTGTCGCAACCTGCAGCTGGATGACACCGTCTGGGCCTACCTCTGTTCCGACGATCAACGTCGTCAGATCCGCGAGCGCGGTGATGACCCGGACCAGCTGGCGCGCATCTATGCCCGCGTGCTGAACAAGGCGCTGGAAGGCAAACCGGACGACCTGACCATCGGGCTGCACGTCTGTCGCGGGAACTTCCGCTCGACCTGGATCTCCGAAGGGGGCTACGAGCCGGTGGCCGAAATCCTGTTTGGTACCGTCAACGTCGATGCTTTCTTCCTCGAATACGACAACGATCGCAGCGGTGACTTTGCCCCGTTACGCTTTGTCCGTCCCGGCAAGCAGCAGGTGGTGCTGGGGCTGATCACCACCAAAAGTGGCGAGCTGGAGAATCCGGAAGGGGTGAAAGCGCGTCTGGAAGAGGCGGCAAAGTACGTAGCGAAAGAGCAGATCTGCCTCAGCCCGCAGTGCGGCTTTGCCTCTACCGAAGAGGGCAATTCCCTGACCGAAGCCCAGCAGTGGGATAAGGTTCGCCTGGTCACACAGATCGCCAGCGAAGTCTGGTAACCGTTTCTCCACAGCGTTGCATTAATTAAGTGCAACGCTGTGCCATTCTGATCCGCCCCTGCGTTTAACACCCATTCCAGCCCCTGATCCCACTGCTTTTTCGTTCTGGCATCCTTTTTGCTCTGTCTTTTCCTGAATGCTTTTTCTGCGTCCATGCCGTAACGGACGATTTCGCACAGCGTTGTTTTTCAGGAGTGAAAATTATGCATCGTCGTACCTTGTTAAAAGCCTTTGCTTTATCGGCCTCCGTGGTGGCCATGGGGATGAGTTTCAGCGTGCAGGCAGCCGACACCATCAAGATCGGCATCATGCACTCGCTCTCCGGCACGATGGCGATTTCTGAAACGCCGCTGAAAGATGTGGCGCTGATGACCATCGACGAAATCAACGCCAAAGGCGGCGTGCTGGGCAAAAAACTGGAGCCGG